>JANPOS010000080.1:0-34605 GCA_031428115.1 Novosphingobium sp.
ACATGTCCATACTCATGTTCGAGAGCTTAAACGGCATATCGCCGTCCAGGAACTTGACGTGCTCGAGGATTTCCACTGCCCGGTCGGTCAGCGGCACTCGGTGTTCCTCTGCCGCCTTCATGCGCTTGGCCGGCACCGTCCAGAGCTTGGCGGCGAAATCGAATTCGCTCCACTCAGCCTTGAGAACCTCGCTCGTTCGCGCTGCGGTCAGAATCAGAAACTCTAAGGCCCGCGCTGAGAGTGCTGGGCGCTTCCGCAGTGTGACCATGAATGTGGGCAGTGCGGCATACGGCATGGCCGGGTGGTGCTTGCGGCTTTCAATCTTCCGTTTCGGCAACATGATCTGCAGGTGGCCGCGCCACCGGGCCGGGTTGTCACCTTGACGCAGTCCCTTCACCTTGGCGGCATCCAGAACTCGTTCAATGCGAGCTCGGACGCGAGTTGCGGTCTCTGGCACGGTCGACCAGATCGGCGTGAGCACATCGAGGACCTGCTGCGTCGTAATCGCATCGACCGGCTTGTCCCAAAGCGTGGCCGCGTGAGTCTTGAGCGTGCTAGTCCACTGTGCGCCGTGTTTCGCGTTGCGCCAGCCGGGCTGCAGGCTCTCGACAAGATCGGTGGCGACGACGCTGAAAGTCGTTGAAGCACAATCCTTAGGCCGTTTGGGGTCAATCCCGTCAGCAATGGTGTTGCGCAAGACCCGCGCCTTCTCGCGGGCATCGGCGAGAGAGACAGTGGTCAGCGAGCCAAGTCCCAGCTCCCGGCGTGGATTCCCGTCCTGCTTGAACATGAAAACCCACGACTTCGCGCCGAGCTTGCTGACGTTCAGGTACAGCCCGCCGCCGTCATTGTGACGGCCCGGCTTGTTGAGCCCGGGTAGTGTCCGGGCAACGAGCCGGTTGATCTGTCGAGCCACGAAAGCTCCCAATGTGGGGAAGGATTAGCACTCCCTACCTGTATCCCCAACCCGTAGCAAGGATTTATGGGAATGGCGCGGGATACGCTCGGACTGCAATATGCCAAAATATCTAGGCTTTCGGACATCTCAGGACGACTGAGGAAGAGAGCTTGGCGGAGCGGCAGGGATTCGAACCCTGGATACGCTTTTGGCGTATACTCACTTTCCAGGCGAGCGCCTTCGACCACTCGGCCACCGCTCCGCATGCACTGGAAGGCCAGCGCCCTAGCCTCGGGCGGGCTGAAGCGCAAGCATTGGCACCTGCCTGGCAAAACGCCTAAGGGGAGCCCATGCAGCGACTGATCGGCCATGCCCCGGATGCGCGGGAAATCGAAGCGTTGGCGCGGGCCGCGCTGGCACGGTTGCCGCAGCAGTTTCGCGCGCATCTGGGGGATGTCCTGCTCAGGATCGAGGAATTCGCCGACGAGGAGACGCTCGCCGCGCTGGGCATCGATGATCCGTTCGAGCTCACCGGGCTCTATGAAGGCGTGCCGCTGGGCGAGAAAAGCATCGCCGAAAGCGGCGCCATGCCGGATTGCATCCGCCTGTTTCGCGGCCCCATTCTCGATGAATGGATCGCGCGCGGCGACGAGACGCTCGAGCATCTGGTTGCGCATGTGCTGATCCACGAAGTGGGACACCACTTCGGGCTGAGCGATGACGATATCGCTGCGCTGGAGGATTCGGCGTGAACGAGCGGGTGGCTTGCGCCGCGCCGCTGTGGCGCTGGACCAGCCCGAAGGCGCCGACGGCATGGCACTTCGTCAGCATCTCCGGCGCAGCGGGGGAGGCGCTTTCCGCCACCGCGCTGATGCGCAAGCTGGAAGGCGGCGGGCGCGGCTTCGGCTCGCTCAACGTTACCGTGACAATCGGGATGAGCCGCTGGAAAACCTCGGTCTTCCTTTCGCGCGAGGCGGGCTGGATGCTGCCGGTCAAGGCTGCGGTGCGCAAGGCGGAGGGCTTGGAGGAGGGTGCCGTGGTCGAACTGTTGCTCGAATTCTAGCGCCCGGCCAGCGGCGAGCGGACATGTTCCTGACGCACCCCGCGCCCGATCAACCGGCCAGGAATGCGCCTCAGCAGCGGGAAGCGGTCAAGCAGGCGCAGCGCCAGCGGCGGCTTGCCGGGGACGCCCGCGCGGCCATCGATCAAGGGTTGCAGCACGCGTTCGTGCGCGGCGCGCTGGGCGGCCTGGACCAGGCGGGTCGGCAGCATCCGCCGTTGCTGGACCCGCTCCAGCAGGGCGTCGCCAGCCTGCCCGCGCGCCATCGGCCCCGCAAGAATGTTGGCGGTGGCCACCGCATCGGCAATCGCCAGATTGATGCCGATCCCGCCGACCGGGCTCATCGCATGGGCCGCATCGCCGATCGCCAGCAGGCCCGGGCGCGACCACTGGGTCAGCCGGTCGAGCGATACGGTGAGCAGGCGAACCGCGCCCCAATCTGGCAGCGCTTCATCCAGCGCGGGAAGATCGGGCGCGGCGGCGGCGATATCCGCGCGGAAGGCGGCAATGCCGCGCGCCATGATCGCTTCGGCGCGGCCTTTGGCGATGACGAAGGCGCATTGGTAATAGCCGCCCCGGTCGATCAGCACGAGCAGGCGCGAACCTTGCACCACCCCGCGCAAGCGGTCGGTCTTGCCGTGTTTGGGCACGGCAAACCAGAACACGTCAATCGGCGCGCCGAGATCCTTGAGCGGGAATATCTCCCGGGCCAGCGAAGTTCGCCCGTCGCACATCAGCACCAGCTTGCCGGCGGCGATCTGCTCGCCGCATGCCAGTTTCACCCCGCAGACCCGCCCCTGCGCCTCGATGAACCCGCTGGCTTCCGCCTCCATCCGCAAGCCAAAACCCGGGAAGGCCGCCGCCTCATCGCGCAGGAAATCGAGAAACTCCCACTGCGGCATCATCGCGATG
The DNA here is from genome assembly GCA_031428115.1 of Novosphingobium sp. Taxonomy (GTDB): domain Bacteria; phylum Pseudomonadota; class Alphaproteobacteria; order Sphingomonadales; family Sphingomonadaceae; genus Novosphingobium. The sequence goes on from JANPOS010000080.1 coordinate 2,871, forward strand.
AACGGCGCGGCCATGGCCAGATGGCTGAGATCGCCGATGGACAGCAGCCGGCCGTTGAAGTCGATTTGCGCGCCGGTGATCCGGTGGTGCGGCCTTTGCAGGAACCGCTCGAGCATCCCCAAATCGTGAAGGATCTCCATCGTCGAGGGGTGCACCGTGTCGCCGCGGAAATCGCGGAAGAAATCGGCGTGCTTTTCAAGCACCAGTGCGCTCACCCCGGCGCGGGCAAACAGCAGTCCGGCCATCATGCCTGCCGGGCCGCCGCCAACGATGACTACGTCTGCCTCGTTCATGAGGTGACATTTGCGCCTGATCTGCAATAGCATCAAGCCTATGGCCGCCAGCGAACTCATGTCCGATACCATGTCCGATGCCCTGGTGATCCTGGGGGCGGCGGGGATTGTCATTCCGCTGTTCGCGCGGCTGCGGATCACTCCGATCATCGGCTTCATCATTGTTGGGGTGCTCGCCGGTCCGCACGGGCTGGGCGGGCTGGTGCCGGATCATCCCTGGCTCTACTATTTCACCATAACCGATCCCGGCGCGCTGGATATTTTTGCCGAGCTGGGGATCATCCTGCTGCTGTTTTCAGTCGGGCTAGAGCTGTCGTTCGCACGCCTGTGGAAGATGCGCCGGCAGGTGTTCGGGCTGGGCTCTCTGGAATTGCTGGTCTGCGCTGCGCTGATTGGCGCGGGGTTGCTGGCGCTGGGCAATTCGCCGGCAACCGCGCTGGCGCTGGGGCTGGCGCTGGCGCTGTCGTCCACCGCGCTGGTGATGCGGATCACTGGCACGCGCTCGGCGGTGGGCAAGGCGGCGCTTTCGATGCTGCTGTTCGAAGATCTCGCGCTGGTGCCGATCATCTTCCTGCTGGGCGCGATGGGGCGCGGTGCCGAGGCGCAAAGCGGCGCCGAGCTCGTCCGGACGCTGGTTTTCGGCGGGGCGACAGTTGCCTTGCTGCTGGTCATCGGCCGCCTGGTGCTGCCGCTGCTGTTCGCCCAGGCGGCGCGGACCAAAAGCCCGGAGCTGTTTCTGGCGATCAGCCTGCTGGTGGTCATCGCCGCCGCGCTGGTGACCAATGCAACCGGGCTCTCGCCGATTGTCGGCGCGCTGGTCGCGGGGCTCCTGATCGCCGAAACCGACTATCACACTGAAGTCGAGACGATGATTGCGCCGTTCAAGGGCCTGGCGCTGGGCATTTTCCTGATCACCATCGGCATGAGCCTCGATCTCTCGCTGATCTGGGAACAGCTGTGGCAAGTGGTGCTGGCGGTTGTCGCGGTGCTGGTGATCAAGGCGGCGGTGACCGGCGCGCTGCTGCGCGCGATGGGCGCACGACCGGGCACGGCAACCGAGGCCGGGATCCTGATGGCCAGTCCGTCGGAGACCACGCTGATCGTCTTGACCACCGCGGTTGGCGTCAAACTGATCAATCCGGACGCGGCGCAGTTCTGGCAGATCGTAACGGCCATCGGCATGACCGTCACCCCGCTGCTGGCGCTGCTCGGCAAACGGCTGGGGCGCCGGATCGACCGGGCCGCGCCGCCGGTTGCGGCCGAGGCGGGAGATGGCCCGCGCGCGATCATCATCGGCTTCGGCCGGGTCGGGCGACTGGTCGCCGACATGCTGCGCGAGCATGGCAAGCGCTTTGTTGTCGTCGAAACCGATCCTGATGCTGTCGCCACCGCACAGCGCGATGGCTATCCGGCGATCTATGGCAATGCCGCAAGGGGCAGCACGCTTGACCATCTCGAACTCGACCGGGCCAGCGCAGTGATTCTCACGATGGACGATCCGCATGGTATTCAGCGGCTGGTGAAACGGATCGCGACGCAGCATCCCGGGCTGCCGATCATCGCCCGCGCGCGCGATGCCCACCACGCCGCCGAGCTTTACCGGGCCGGGGCAAGCGATGCGGTCCCCGAGACGCTCGAGGCCGCGCTGCAACTGTCCGAGGCGGTGCTGATCGATCTGGGGGTGGCGATGGGCCCGGTGATCGCCTCGATCCACGAAAAACGCGACGAGATGCGCCAGCAGATCATGGAAGAGGGCGAACTCGACGCGCCGCCCCGGCTAAAGGGCAGGAGCCTGCGGGATAGGCAGGGCTGAAGGCGGGGGGCAAGCACCAAGGCCGAACCCAAGAAGACCCGCTTGCCCTGAGCTTGTCGAAGGGCTGTCCTTGTCTTGATGCGTCAGGGCAGGCGGCCTGAAGGACAAAGCGGCCCTTCGACAAGCTCAGGGTGAGCGGGCTTTGGCGGCAAATCTGGTTGTTCGAAACTCGCCCTAATCCGCCAGCTTCACAAAACTGTCGATCACCCGCTTGCGCCCGGCGATCTCGAAATCGATCTCCAGCTTGTTGCCCTCTTGCGCCGCGACCGCGCCATAGCCGAACTTGTCGTGGAAGACGCGCACGCCCACGGCGATATCGCCGCGCGGCTTGGCGGCGAAGCTGGCGGCGCTGCGGCCTGGCTCGGCAATGCGGCGCGGAGCAGGGTCATAGCTTTGCGCGGCGGCGCGCTGCCAGCCGGGGCCGCGTGCTTCGGCCCGGCCCGGGCGCTCGCGGGCGACGTCGCCGAAAGGGTCGGCGCGCTCGGACCAGTTGGCTTTCCACAGCGAAGCCCCGCCGGTCAGCGTGGTTTCCTGCTCGACGTGAGCTTCGGGCAGTTCGGCGATGAAGCGGCTGGGGATCGAGCTGGTCCACTGGCCATAGATGCGCCGGTTGGCGGCGTGCAGGATGGTGCAGCGTTTCTTGGCGCGGGTAATCGCCACATAAGCCAGGCGGCGCTCTTCCTCGAGGCTGGCAAGTCCGCCTTCGTCGAGTGCGCGCTGCGAGGGGAACACGCCCTCTTCCCAGCCGACGAGGAACAGCTGGTCGAACTCGAGGCCCTTGGCGGCATGGATGGTCATGATCGTGACCTTTTCCTCGTCTGAAGCCGCTTCGTTGTCCATCACCAGGCTGACATGCTCGAGGAAGTCGCCCAGTGTCTCATACTCCTCCATCGCGCGGGAAAGTTCGGTCAGGTTTTCGAGCCGTCCGGCGCTTTCAGCACTGCGCTCGGCCTGCAAGGCGGCGGTGTAGCCACATTCGTCGAGCACCGTGCGCACCAGCTCCGCCGGCGAGAGGCTGGCGGCCATGTCGCGCCAGCGGGCCAGGTCGCGCATCAATGCCAGCAGCGTGGCGCGGGCGCGGGCGGGCAGCTCGTCGGTATCGACAAGCTCGAGCGAAGCGGCGGCCAGCGGGATGCCGCGTGCGCGGGCATGGCGGTGCATCTTCTCCAGCGTCTTGTCGCCCAGCCCGCGCTTTGGGGTGTTGTAGATGCGCTCGAAGGCGAGGTCGTCCGCCGGCTGGCCGATGATGCGCAAATAAGCCAGCGCATCGCGGATTTCTGCGCGCTCATAGAAGCGGAAGCCGCCGACGATGCGATAGGCCATGCCGATGGCGATGAAGCGGTCTTCCAGCTCGCGGGTCTGGAACTGCGCGCGCACCAGGATCGCGCAACTATCCAGCGAAGCGCCCTCGCGCATCAGCCGCTCGAGCTCCTCGCCCACCCGGCGTGCTTCTTCCGGCCCGTCCCAAACGCCGATCACGCGCAACTTGTCGCCGCCGTTGCGTGTCGTCCAAAGGGTCTTGCCCAGCCGGTCGCCATTGGCGGCGATCAGCCCTGATGCGGCGGCGAGGATGTGGGGGGTCGAGCGATAGTTCTGCTCCAGCCGGATCACCTTGGCGCCGGGAAAATCCTTCTCGAAGCGCAGGATGTTGGCGACTTCCGCGCCGCGCCACGAATAGATCGACTGGTCGTCATCGCCGACCACGCAGATGTTCTTGCGGGTCTGGGCCAGCAGTCGCAGCCAGAGATACTGGACCTGGTTGGTGTCCTGATATTCGTCGACGAGGATATATTTGAAGCGGTTCTGGTATTGCGCCAGAATTTCCGGATGGCTGCGGAGCAGGTTGAGGCCGTGGAGCAGCAGGTCGCCGAAATCGCAGGCGTTGAGCGCCTTAAGCCGGTCCTGATAGAGCCGGTAGAAATGCTGGCCCTTGCCGTTCGCATAGGCTTCGTTTTCGCCCGCATCGAGATCACCCGGTCCCAGCCCCTTGTTCTTCCAGCGGTCGATCAGCGAGGCAAGCAGGCGCGGCGGGAAGCGCTTGTCATCGACACCTTCGGCCTGGATCAGCTGTTTCAGCAGGCGCAGCTGGTCATCGGTGTCGATGATCGTGAAATTCGCTTGCAGGCCCATCACTTCGGCATGGCGGCGCAGCAGCTTGGCGCCGATGGCGTGGAACGTGCCGAGCCACGGCATGCCTTCGACCGCATCGCCGATCAGCTGGCCGACACGGTGCTTCATCTCGCGCGCGGCCTTGTTAGTGAAAGTCACGCACAGGATTTCGCTCGGCGAGGCGAGCCGCGAACGCACCAGATGGGCCAGCCGCGCAGTCAGCGCCGAGGTTTTACCCGTGCCCGCGCCGGCCAGCATCAGCACCGGGCCTTCGGTGGTCAGCACAGCCTCGCGCTGCGGCGCGTTGAGCCCGGCGAGGAAGGGGTCGTTGTCGCGGGTGATGCTGGTATGGCCTGTCATGGGTAAAGCTGGCGCGCATGAAGGAAACGGATGATATCGATAGTGCTTCGTCTGATTGCGTAGATCACGATATAGTTTGGATGGACAATCAGTTCGCGAGTCCTGGGAACGCGGCCAGGTCGCCCGATTTCGGCGAATCGCTCAAGCAATGTGAGCCTTTCTTCGACGGCCATGCCCAACCGCCCGGCCGCCGCGGCATCGTGGGATGCGATATAGGTCAGCGTGTCGCGATATTGGCGGCGGGCTTCAGCTTCCCAGCGAAGCTTGCGCATTCTTCGCGTTTTCAATTATCTCGCGCGCTTCGCGCATCACTTCATCATGGGGAATCCACGGCCCCTTTGAGCGCAAGCCTTCTTCCACCTGCGCGCGGAACCACACATCATAGGCCTCCGCTTCTTCCTCAGTGGCGAATTCGGAGACAATCGGATCGAGCTTTCCCATGCCGGGAAGCTAACACAGCCTCGAGAACAAACCAAGAGCAAGTTCGCTCGGCCGGTTGACAATCCCCCTGTGATCCTCGAGCCACCAGCCAAAGGGGAAGTCGATGCATCCGATCCGCCAGCATGCCCGCGTGCTCACTGCCGCGCTCGCCGGCACGGCGGTCGAATTCTACGATTTCTATATCTATGCGACCGCTGCCGCGCTGGTCTTCGGGCCGCTGTTTTTCCCTGAGCAATCGCCTGCGGCGGCGCTGGCGCTCTCGTTCCTCACGTTCGGTATCGCCTTTTTCGCGCGGCCGGTCGGCGCGATCGCTTTCGGGCACTTTGGCGACCGGGTGGGCCGCAAGTCGACGCTCGTGGCCTCGCTGCTGCTGATGGGCGGATCGACGCTGCTGATCGCTTTCCTGCCGACTTATGCCATGGCGGAAGGCTGGGGTGCGGGCTGGCTCGCCCCGGCGCTGCTGTGTGTGCTGCGCTTCGGTCAGGGCTTCGGGCTTGGCGGCGAATGGGGCGGGGCGGCGCTGCTCGCGGTGGAGAATGCGCCAAAGGGCTGGGAAGCGCGCTTTGGCGCCGCGCCGCAGTTCGGCGCGCCGGTCGGCTTTCTGGCGGCCAATGGCCTGTTTCTGGCGCTCGGATTGTGGCTGCCAGAGGCCGAGTTCAAGGCCTGGGGCTGGCGCGTGCCGTTCCTGCTCAGCGCAGTGCTGGTTTGGCTGGGGCTGTGGGTGCGCCTCAGCATCAGCGAAACGCCGCAATTCAGCGCGGCACTGGCGCAGGAGAGGCCGCCCGCCGTGCCGCTGGTGCGTCTGTTCGCGCGCCACGGCTGGGCGGTGCTGGCGGGGACTGCCGGCGCGGTAGCCTGTTTCGCGATATTCTACCTCGCCACGGCCTTCGCGCTGGCGGTGGGCACGGGTGCGCTGGGCTACAGCCGTACGAGCTTCCTCTCGGTGCAGCTGGCAGCGAACTGCTTTCTTGCCTTGGGAATTGCGCTGGCGGCATGGCGCGCGGACCGGCGCGGCAGCCGCTCGACCCTCGCACTCGGCGCGGCGGCGACGGTGCTGCTGGGCTTCGTCTTCGGGCCGGGCCTGCAGTCGGGATCGCTGGTCATGGTCTTCGCCACGCTATCGGCGGCGCTGTTCGTCATGGGCTATGTTTATGGCCCGCTGGGGGCCTGGCTGCCGACGCTTTACCCGCCGCTGGTGCGCTACAGCGGCGTTTCGGTGGCGTTCAATGCCGGCGGGATTGTCGGCGGGGCGCTGACGCCGTTCGTTGCCCAGGGCATGGCGGCATCGGGCAACCTGATTTTCGTCGGCGGGCTGATCAGTATCGCCGGGTTGCTGACTTTGATTGGCGTGCTGACGGCTAGGCCACAAGCCGCGCCAGCGTGATCTGCGCCTTGCCGACCTTGCGCTCGGCATCAATGGTAAAACCCTTCAGTTTCGCCTCTTCGCCCGCCGCCGTCTCAAGGCTTATCCAGGTGCCCGCGCTGATCCAGCCCAGCCGCGCGAGCCGCTCCAGCGCTACTGCCCCCGCGCCGCTCGCGTAAGGCGGATCGAGCAGGATCAGATCGAGCGGGGTCTTGGCGATGGGCAGGGTCAGCACCGATCCGGCGCGGACATCGCTCTGCGCCTCGGCCCCCAGATGGGCAATATTGGCCCGCAGCGCGCGCACGGCAGCAGCATCCTGCTCGGCGAATACGCACGTCGCCGCGCCGCGTGACAGCGCCTCCAGCCCCAGCGCGCCTGACCCGGCAAACAGATCGGCGACGCTTAGCCCCGCGAACGCGCCCAGCCGGCTGACCAGCATGGAAAACAGCGTTTCGCGCGTGCGGTCTGCGGTCGGGCGAGTGGTTTCGCCCTTTGGCGTGACCAGCCTGCGCCCGCGCCATTCCCCGGCAATTATCCTCATTTGCGGCGCGGTCCCCGCTGTGGTCCCCCGGCGGCCGGAGCGGTGCGGCGGCTGAGCGGGCCGTCGTCGGGCCGCGATGGCGAGGCCCGACGCTTGCCTTCCGGGCCTTCGGGACGATAGCTGCCGCGCGGAGGCGGCGCTGTGGTGGGCTTTTTCGAGGCCGGATCGCGCGCCTCGTGCCGGGCAAAGCTGGGCATCGCCTCGATGAAGCGCTCGACTTCCTTGGGCAGCACCTCGTTGGCGCTGCCGCGCGGAATATCGCCGAGGCTGAACGGGCCATAGGCGGTGCGCAGCAGCCGCGAGACCTCGAGCCCGAGATGCTCGAGCACCCTGCGCACTTCGCGGTTCTTGCCTTCGGTAAGCGTCAGCTCGATCCACTGGTTGCGCCCGGTCTTGCGCTCCATGTTGGCGTCGATCTTGCCGTAGTGGATGCCCTCGATGGTTATCCCGTCGATCAGTTCTTCCAGCTGCGCTTGGCTGATATTGCCATAGGTCCGTGCGCGGTAAGTGCGCGGGATACCGGAGGAGGGCAGTTCCATCGCCCGCTTGAGCTCGCCGTCGTTGGTCATCAACAACAGCCCCTCGGTGTTGAAATCGAGCCGCCCCACCGGCATCAGCCGGGGGGTTCCGGGCGGCAGGGCATTGCGCAGCGCGGCGTAGATCGTCGGGCGGCCGGCGGGATCGCTTGTCGCAGTGATCAGCCCTGATGGCTTGTGGAAGCGGAACAGCCGCGCGGCCTCAGCGGCGGCAACCGGCTTGTCATCCACCGTGACGCCCTTGAGGTTCGCCAGCACGGTCGCGGGCGTGGTCAGCACCACATCGTTCAGCTTGATCCGCCCCTCGGCGATCATGCGCTCCACCTCGCGGCGGCTGGCGACACCGGCGCGGGCAAGGAGCTTGGCGATTCGTTCGCCTTTTGGTTCATCTGATGGGGGCATGTGGGCGGCCTTAGCCTTGTGGAGAAGCGAGGTCAAAAAACTGGCCTTGCCGCCATAAGCCGCTAGTCTCGTTGCCTCGCTGGGAAAATGCCTGTCACGCAGGAAAAATGAGGGACGGCCGATGAACGAGACCACAGCCGGGGAGTCACGCAGCCTGCTGGCCTCGCTCAAGCCCTATCTCGAAAAGGAATCGCTCGCCGCTTTCTTTCTCGGCATGTCCTCGGGCTTTCCTTATGCGATGATCGGCGCGACGCTGACCACGCGGCTGGCGCAGGACGGGATTTCGAAGAAGACCGTGACGGCCTTCACGCTGGCTTTCCTCGTCTATAACCTCAAGTTCCTGTGGGCCTGGATCGTCGATGGGGTGCGACTGCCGGTGATCGGCGGGCTGGGGCAGCGGGTGTCGTGGATGCTGGTCTCGGGCGTGCTGGTGATCGCCGCCGTGGTCAATCTGGCGCTGGTCGATCCCGCTGCCGACATTGCCTGGACCGCGACTTGCGCAATCCTTGTCGGCGCAGCAGGCGCGACTTTCGATATCGTCATCGATGCCTACCGGATCGAGACGCTGAAACCTTATCAGCTCGGCACCGGCTCAGGCATGAGCCAGTATGGCTGGCGGATTGGCTCGGCGGGCGCAGGCGCACTGGCGCTGGTGCTGTCCGCGCGCTGGGGCTGGAGCGCGGCCTATATCGCCTGCGCGGCTTTCGCCCTGCCTGCCATGCTCACCGCGCTGGTGCTGGGCGAGCCACCGCGCCACCGCGAGCCGCTGGGCAAGAAGGGGCTGGGCGAGGTCTGGTCGTCGATTGCCGGGCCGTTCGCCGAGTTTTTCCGGCGCAACGGTGCGCTATTGGTGCTGCTGTTCATCCTCGTCCACAAGATCGGCGATACGCTGGCCAACCTCACCTTCCGGCTGCTGTTCGACGATCTGGGTTTCAGCAACGACGAAGTGGCGTTGTGGGATGTCGGCGTGGGCTTCTGGGCCTACCTCATCGGCGTGTTCATTGGCGGGGTGGCCTATGCCAGATTGGGCCTCAAGCGTTCTGTGCTGCTGGCGCTGGTGCTGATGGCGGTCTCCAACCTCAGCTTTGCCGCGCTGGCGGCGGCGGGACATTCCAACCTCGGCATGGCGGCGGCGATCGGCTTTGAAAACATCGCTTCGGGCTATGGCGGGGTGGTCGTGGTCGCCTATTTCTCGGCGCTGTGCGACTTGCGCTTCACTGCCTCGCAATATGCGCTGATTTCGGCCGGCGCGAGCATCGTTGGCCGCTTTGTTACTGGCACCACAGCGGGCGGCCTGATTGAGGGCATGGGTTATGTGAACTTTTACCTCCTGACCACGCTGCTCGCGGTGCCCGGGATTGTGCTGTTCTGGTGGATGAGCCGGACCGGTTTGATCGATGCCGCGATGGGGACAGCGGGCGGCGGCGAAGACGGCAATGCCGAAACGCCGCACTGAGCCGATGCCAGCCACTTCGCCCCTGTTCGATTTGACCGGCAAAGTCGCGGTCATCACCGGTTCGAGCAAGGGCATCGGCCGGGCGATTGCCGAGCGCATGGCCGAGCACGGCGCGAAAGTGGTCATATCCTCGCGCAAGCAGGATGCCTGCGACGGGGTTGCTGCGGCAATCCGCGCGGCGGGCGGCGAGGCCATCGCCCGCGCCTGCAATATCACCCGGCGCGAGGATGTCGAGGCGCTGGTCGCAGCAGTCATCGCCGAGTGGGGGCGGATCGACATTCTGGTGTGCAATGCCGCCGCCAATCCCGCCTACGGCCCGCTCGCCGCTATCGATGACGGCGCGATGGACAAGATTTTCGCCGCAAACGTCAAAAGCATCGTCTGGTTTGCGGGTCTGGTTGCCCCGCAGATGGCAGCGCGCGGCGAGGGCGCGATCCTGATCATCTCCTCGGTGGGCGGTTTCATTGGCTCGGACGTGCTGGGTTTCTACAACATGTCCAAAGCGGCCGAACAGTCGCTGGCGCGCAGCCTGGCGGTGGAATGGGGCCGGCAGGGTGTGCGGGTGAATTGCATCGCGCCGGGCCTCGTACGCACGGATTTCGCCCGTACGCTATGGGAAAATCCGGCGAACCTCGACCGGATAACCCGCTCCAGCGCGCTTGGGCGCATTGCCGAGCCTGACGAGATCGCCGGCGCGGCGATCTATCTTGCGTCGCGCGCGGGCAGCTTCGTCACCGGGCAGACGATCGTGGTCGACGGCGGCAAGCTGATCGGCGCGAGCGACGCTGCCGGCTGATTGCTACCAGCTTGACGAACACGGCCGGTCCGGCGCAAGAACCGACCGGGACGACAATGGAGGATGGTATGGCGGAGCTGGCAGTCGGTGAATATGTCGCGCTTGCCGAGGGCATCTATCTCGAAGGTCTCGCCGTGGATCATGCGCGCGATGTCATCTGGTATTCCGATGTCATCGCCGGCGGCATCCACGGGGTTAAGCCCGATGGCACCAAGGTGGCCTCGTTCAACGAAAACCGGATGTGGACCGGCGGGGTGATGCTGAACCACGACGGCGCGGTGTTTTCCACCGGCCAGGGCGGGATCATGTGGAACAACCCCGACACCGGCAAGTCAGGCTGGCTGCTCGATGAGCTCGAAGGCCAGCCGATCAACGGGATCAACGAGATGTGGCCAGACGGCGCCGGCGGCATCTGGTTTGGCACCAACGACATCGAAAACATCATCGCGGCGCAGGACACCCGCGGCTCGGCGCTCTATCGGCTGACGGTGGAGCGCGAGGTGATCCGCCTGGACGCCGACATCTATTTTTCCAACGGCATTGCCCACGATCCCGCCCGCCACCGCTTCTATTGCAGCGATACCTTCCGCATGGGCTGGGCCTTCGATGTGGCGGACGACCTGACGCTGTCGGGCCAGCAGATCCTGCTCGACCGCGACGATTGCGACGGGCTGGCGCTCGACATGGAAGGCAACGTCTGGATCACCGGCTTCCGCTCGCCCGGCATCCTGCGCCGCCTTGCACCCGATGGCAGCCCGCTCGCCGATGTGCCGACGCCCCCGGGCTCGACCACCCAGGTCCGCTTTGGCGGCGACGGGCGCGATACCTACATCAACGTGGTGCCCGCCGATGGCGGCGACAGCCTGAAAGAGGGCAAGCCGCTCGCCGGGGCCTCCACGCTCTATCGCGGCCGTAGCGAAACGCCGGGTGTGCTGATCCAGCCCGCGCGCTTCACGCTTGGTTGATCGCGCCAGATAATCGCGCCAAAATTATCGCTGGGGCGCAGCGTTTCCCGGTTGATTTGCGGGCCAATAGCTTCGATCTAGGATGCAAGGGGAAAACCACCGAATCCCGCGGGAGTAATGCGACATGAAAATGGAAGACATGGTCCTCGTCAGTGTCGACGACCACATCACCGAACCGGCCACCGTGTTCGACAACCAGCTCTCGGGCGAGGCGCTGGCAACCGCGCCCAAGCTGATGACCGGCCCCAATGGCAAGAACTATTGGGAATACCAGGGCATGCAGCTCGCCTCGGTCGCGCTCAATGCCGTGGTTGGCCGTCCGCGTGAGGAATATGGCATGGAGCCAACCTCGCTCGATCAGCTGCGCCCCGGTTGTTACGATGTCCACAAGCGCATCGATGACATGGACGTCAACGGCATTGCCGCCTCGATGAATTTCTCGAGCCTTGGCGGGATGGACGGTGGCCCGTTTTTCCGGGCTGAGGACAAGAAGCTCTCGCTTATCCACATGCAGGCCTACAACGATTGGCACATCGACGAATGGTGCGGCGCCTATCCCTCGCGCTTCATTCCGATGGGGATGATTCCGCTGTGGGATCCGCAGCTGATGGCTGCCGAAATCAAACGGCTGGCCGCCAAGGGCTGCCATTCGGTGGTGTTCAACGACAATCCGCCCGCGCGCGGCCTGCCTTCGATCCACGATGAGCACTGGGAACCGCTGTGGAAAGCGGCGACCGAAAATGAGACGACGATCAACCTGCACATCGGCTGCGGCCACGTTTCACCGCACGCCTCGATGAAATCACCGATCGAGGCCTGGATCACGACCATGCCGATGGCAGTCGGCTTCGGCACCTCCGACTGGCTGCATCTCGAAGCGTTCAATCGCTATCCGACGCTGCGCATCGGCCTTTCGGAAAGCGGGATCGGCTGGATCCCCTATCTGCTCGAACGCGCCGACTATACCAACCAGCAGCACAAGGCCTGGACCCATTCGGAGACCTATCTCGGCACGAAGAAGCCCAGCGATGTCTTCCGCCAGCACTTCACCTCATGCTTCATCGATGACGCCTATGGCCTGCGCAATGTCGATCTGATCGGTGAGGACAACATCTGCTTCGAAGTCGATTATCCCCATTCAGACACACCGTGGCCCAATTCGCCCGAAGTGCTGTGGCCCTCGATCAAGCATCTGACCGATGTGCAGATCGACAAAATCACCCACCTCAATGCCATGCGCGACTACAAGTTCCCGATGTTCGAGCGCCAGCCGCGCGAGGAACTGACGGTGGCCGCGTTGCGGGCCAAGGCCAAGGCCAAGGGCGTCGATGTTTCGTCGCATTCTGGCGGCGGCGGTGCTGCACCACTGGCGCCAGGCGAAAAGCGCCGGGCGGTGGTTTCAGGCGACATCGCGCAGATGTTCATGAAGCACGAAGAAACTGCAGACGCATAGGAAATGAGGAGGGGCAGTCGCTTGGACTGTCCCTCACTCAATATGCCGGGGAGCCTGTAAGCCGGGTTCTGTAACGCCGCCCGTATCCCAAAGGGACGCGGCGGCGCTGGCAGCCATTCCTCTCGGCCTTGTGTTGCCACAAGGCTCCAGCGACCAACCCGGGCGATCGGTGCGAAACCCACCAGCTCCTGCTTGCGCAGGAACGCGCCGCCCCTATTCGGTCTTGCTCCGGGTGGGGTTTGCCATGCCGCTGACGTTGCCGCCAGCGCGGTGCGCTCTTGCCGCACCCTTTCACCCTTGCCTTGGGGTTTCCCCCAGTCGGCGGTCTGCTCTCTGTGGCACTTTCCCTTGCCGGAATCGCTTCCGGTCGGCGGGCGTTACCCGCCACCCATGTTTCGTGGAGCCCGGACTTTCCTCGGCAGGATCACTCCTGACGCGGCTGCCCGGCTCCCCGGCACCCCCCTTACCTAGTCTTTCCCTGATCGCGGTCCAGCAATAAAGCGAACAGGATCGCCGATGTCTCGCCGTCGATCACCCCGTCGATCGTCTCGGGCCGCCAGCGCCGCTGGAACGCCCGCACGGTGGCAAGACCCCCGGAGATGTCATAGCCGAAGCGTTCGAGCGCCAGATAGAAGGCGCCGTCGTTGGCAAACGGCGAGGCAATGCGCAGTTCAGGGCGCGCCAGCGCGAGCCGGTAGCGCGCGAGCAAGTCCCACGCGAACAGCTCGCCCGGATCGTCCTTGCGTGCCGGGGCAACATCCGAATGGCCAACGACATTGGCGCGCGGAATGTCATGGCGCTGGACGATGTCGTGCAGCAGCGGGATCAGCGCTTCCATCTGGGCTTCGGGGAAAGGCCGATAGCCCCATTCGTGCCCAGGATTGACCAGTTCGATGCCGACGCTGGCCGAATTGATGTCGGTCGCCCCGCGCCAATAGCTTTTTCCGGCATGCCAGGCGCGTTTGGCTTCGGGGACCATCCGGGTGACGGTGCCGTCCTCGTCGATCATGTAATGCGCGGAAACCTTGGCCTCGGCATCGCACATTCGCGCCAGCGCGCCCGCCGCATCGGGCATTCCGGTATAATGGAGCACCACCATCGAGATCGGCAGCTCGCGCTCGTCCCAATTGGGCGAGGGTTGCTCGCGGTGGACCAGTTCACTCACCGGTCAGCCGCCCGGCAGCACCGCGCCCAGCACCAGCGCATCGTCGCTGAGCGCGAATTGCAGCCCGCCGCCCAGGCCTTCAGCCAGCTGGTGGAGCATCGCAGCAGGGGCAGTGCGGCTGGAAAGCTCGCGCGGATCGAGCCGGCCTTCGAGCGCAAGGCCGATGGTCTCGTCGAACACCACCCGAGTGCCCGAGGCGCGGACAACGATCTCGCTGGTGCCGTCCTTCAGCTCCGCGCCCAATTCCAGCGTGCCGCCGCGGATCAGCGCCTCGATGCCGATCAGCGCAAGGTTGAGCAGCGTCTTGACCGCCGGCTTGGGCAGCGCATCCGCGCCCAGCGCCCAGGTCACTTCGATGCGCCCGTTATTGCCCGCCAGGGCATCGACCACGCTGCGCGCTTCTTCGACCGGCACCATATCGCCGTATCCGCCCGCCGCACCGAAGGCGAGGCGGAAGAATTTGAGCTTGTCGGCGCTGATCTTCGCGCTCTGCTCGAGTAGCTCGAAGCAGCGTTTGCGCATTTCCGGGTCTTTTTCCTCGGCGATCAGCTCGATGCCGTTCGACATCGCGCCCACCGGGCTCAGCAAGTCATGGCACAGCCGCGAACAGAGCAGGCTGGCAAGGTCGAGTGAGGCGGCGGACATGGCGGGCGGTCTTTCTCGGATTGCGTGATGTGCTGTCCTTACTGCGCAACCACGGCAGAGGAAAGCGCCGCGAAGCCCCCCGGCCCATCGCGATAGAACCGCACCTCTCCGCCCGCGATGATTGCCCAGGCGCGGCCATCGCCGCTGGCATGGTGGCAATCGGTGGCAGAAGGCACCGGGTGTCCGTCGGGATGTGAGTGATAATAACCCAGCAACTGCTGCCCGCCGCTGCGCTCGGCGCGGTGTGCGGCGATGAGGGCGGCGGGATCGATCTCGAAATGCCTTGCGGGATCGGCGGCCAGATTGGCGGTGGGCCGCACCGCCAGCACGCGGCCTGCCTCGCCCAGCAACAGCCCGCAGCATTCCAGCGGCGCAGCCCTTGCCGCTTCTTCGAGCAGTGTTGCAATCGTGCCACTTGTCACTTCGATGGTCATGCCCATCTCATAGCCCATGATCCGGGGGGAAAGCATCATCGAAGGCGTGATTGCGCACGGCGGCGAGCGGCTGGACAAGGCGCTCGCCCTGGCCAGCGGCATGTCGCGTGAGCGGATCAAGGCTTTGCTTGGCGAAGGGCGGATCGCGCTCGGCGGAATACCGGCGCATCAGGCATCGCTGAAGCCCGCTGCAGGCATGCACTTCCGCATTTCCATCCCCGAAGTTATCGCTGCCGAGGCCGAGCCGCAGGATATCGCGCTTACCATCGCCTATGAAGATGATGATCTGATCGTCGTCGACAAGCCGGCGGGGCTCGTGGTTCATCCGGCCGCCGGCAATCTCGACGGCACGCTGGTCAACGCGCTGCTGCACCATTGCCGGGGGCAATTGTCGGGCATCGGCGGGGTCGCCCGGCCGGGCATCGTCCACCGCATCGACAAGGACACCTCCGGGCTGCTGGTGGTCGCCAAGCACGACGCGGCGCATGAAGGGCTGGCGCGGCAGTTCGCCGATCATTCGATCGAGCGCGCTTATCTGGCGATTGCCGCCGGCCGGCCAACGCCGCTCGCCGGCACGGTGCGCGGGAACATCGCGCGATCGAATGCCGACCGCAAGAAGATGGCGCTGGTTTCCGAAGGGCGCGGCAAGCACGCCGTCACCCATTACCGCAGCCTGGAGCTGTTCGAGGGCGCATCGCTGATCGAATGCCGGCTGGAAACCGGGCGCACGCATCAGGTGCGCGTTCATCTTGCATCCATTGGCCATGCGCTATTGGGCGATCCGGTTTATGGAAAAACGCCGGCCAGATTGCGGCCCCTGCTTGCCGCACTATCATTCCGCCGCCAGGCGCTCCACGCGGCGCGGCTCGGCTTCGTTCACCCCGTGTCGGGCGCCCCCATCGCCCTCGCCAGCAAACTGCCTGCCGACATGGAGCGTCTGATCGTCGATTTGCGGAACAACAACTGAATTTTTGTGTTATAATCATCCCGGTGTGGGGGCCACCGGGGGATGCCTGGTAAGGGTTCCTTAACGGCCAGCTGACAATGAAAGGACGGTCGAGTCGAAATGCCACGAGTGAAGTCAAACTTGCCTGCGAAACGCGATCGGAGCACCGCCATGCTCGCGCCGACCCTCGGCGGCGAGGCCGGGCTGAATGCTTATCTGGCGCAGATCAAGAAATTCCCGATTCTGGCGCCCGAGCAGGAATATATGCTCGCCAAGCGCTATGCCGAGCATCAGGATCCTGATGCCGCGCGCCAACTGGTGACCAGCCACCTGCGCCTCGTCGCCAAGATCGCGATGGGCTATCGCGGCTATGGCCTGCCGGTGAGCGAGCTGATTTCGGAAGGCAACATTGGCCTGATGCAAGGCGTCAAGAAATTCGAGCCCGATCGCGGCTTTCGCCTCGCGACCTATGCCATGTGGTGGATCAAGGCCTCGATCCAGGAATTCATCCTGCGCAGCTGGAGCCTCGTCAAGATGGGCACCACGGCGGCGCAGAAGAAGCTGTTCTTCAACCTGCGGCGGATGAAGAAGAACCTCGATGCCTATGAGGATTCCGATCTCCATCCCGACGACGTGACGACCATCGCCACCAAGCTCGGCGTGTCCGAGCACGAAGTGGTCAACATGAACCGGCGGATGATGCTGGGCGGCGATGCCAGCCTCAATGTCAGCTTGCGCGAAGACGGCGAGGGCCAGTGGCAGGATATCCTGGCCGATGATAATCCCTTGCAGGACGAAACCGTCGCCGAGGCCGAGGAAGCCGGCCTGCGCCATGCCCTGCTCGCCGAGGCGATGGCCGGGCTCAATGACCGCGAGCGCCATATTCTGGTCGAACGCCGCCTGATCGACGAGCCCAAAACGCTCGAGGAGCTCAGCCAGATCTACAATGTCAGCCGCGAACGCGTCCGCCAGATCGAAGTGCGCGCTTTCGAAAAGCTGCAGAAGGCCATGCTGAACATCGCCAACGAGCGCCGCCTGCTGCCGGCGCTTTCATAAGCGGATTCCCAGGCGCGATCGCTTGTTGTAGGAAGGAAAGCGCATGGCCTGCTTCCTTCCCCCGCCGCTGCGCTCTGGCAGGCCCGGCCTGATCCGCCGCACCGGCCGGCTGCTGGTGCGCGCGGTGGTGATCTTCTTCGTCGCCAGCATCGCCATGACTGCGGTCTACCGCGTGGTGCCGCCGCCATTGACGTTGACCATGCTGCTCGATCCTAATGGCTTCCAGAAAGACTGGACTTCGCTCTCCCGCATCGACCGCGACATGGTCGCCGCCGTCATCGCCGGCGAGGATGCCAAGTTCTGCGAGCATAGCGGCTTTGACACCGAGGCAATTGAAGAGGCGATGGAGCGCAATGCCCAGGTCAGGCAGCGGGGAGGCGGCAAATTGCGCGGCGGATCAACCATCAGCCAGCAGACCGCCAAGAACGTGTTCCTGTGGCAGGGCACTGGCTGGACGCGCTATCTGCGCAAGGGGCTGGAGACCTGGTTCACTTTCCTGATCGAGACGCTGTGGAACAAGCGGCGGATCATGGAAGTCTATCTCAATGTCGCCGAAACCGGTATCGGCACTTATGGCGTGGAGGCCGCTTCGCAGCGCTATTTCAAGCATTCCGCCGCGCAATTGAGCCGGGTCGAGGCCGCGCGCATTGCCGCTGCGCTGCCCAGTCCGAAGAAGCGCGCGGTGGTTGGCGCCAAAGGCTTCACCCGCCGCCACGGCAATGTGATCGCCGCGCGCAGCGGCGTCGTCCGCAACTCTGCGCTCGATGGCTGCGTTTACGATTAGGCCCTTTTATGAAATTTCTCTGGGCGGCTTTTTGCGCGCAGAGACGCAGAGTTCGCAGAGAAGCTGTTCCTGCGGCTTCGCCGCCATACGCACCAAACTGAAGCGCGATGCGGCCTCGCTGCGTTCTCTGCGGCTCTGCGCGAATCGGAAAATCAATTCCCCAGATCGGTTGCCTTCAGGGTATAGCCGCCGTCGGTCTCGCCGATGCCGAAGCTCTTGATCCTGACCAGCAGCGGGCCCGAGCTGCGCGCGGTGAAGCTCAGCTTTTCGGTGCCGGTGGTGCCCGAATCCTGGCTCTTGATGTCGGCATAGCCGGCATCGGGCTTCTCAGCCCCATCTTCCGGCTCGACCGGATTGGGCAGGCCGATGCTCACCACGCCGTCATAGGGCGCGGTCAGATCGAGCCGATAGCTGCGCCCGGCGACGACGTTAAGCAAATAGAGCTTGATGTCGTCGGTCCCGGAAAGGCGCCCGGTAACCTGCGCGCCGACGTTCAACCTGACCGGCGGCGGCGGCGGCGGCGGCGGCGCGCTTTGCGCCAATGTCAGCTCGAATTCGCCCGGCTCGTCCGACAGCGAATCGACCTGGATATAATAGGTTCCCGCCACCGGCAGCTTGCGCCGGATCACCGGGTTGAGCCCGTCGGTGTCATCGTTCTCGGCGATCTTGGAATAGTCGCCAGCCTTGTCCGGCCCGGCAAGCCGCAGCACAGTGTCCTTTTCGGACTTCGCCTTGAGCAACACCCACTGCCCCGCCGTGCTGGTGAACGAGAACACCATCGGCGCGCCTGACGAGGTGATGCCCTTCTGATTGCCGGGCAGCTGGGCCGAGACGACCGGCGCGCTCGCGCCCACCGGGCGGCGGCGCACCAGCACTTCGCGCGGTTCATCGCTGGCGCCGACAGCGATGGTATAGCGCCCGGCGCTGGTGGCAACGAAGCGCAACCGCTCGCCTTCGTCGGTCGCGCTGACGCTGCCACCCTTCTCGA
Organism: Novosphingobium sp.; assembly: GCA_031428115.1. Taxonomy (GTDB): domain Bacteria; phylum Pseudomonadota; class Alphaproteobacteria; order Sphingomonadales; family Sphingomonadaceae; genus Novosphingobium. Next base: position 21,417 of record JANPOS010000080.1, read on the forward strand.
ACACTTCGCCCGGCTGCGGCGCGAGCACGGCCCCGCTGGCATCGCACAGCTTGAGCGAACGCGGCGCGGCCTCGCTGGCGCGCTCGCCATGATCATGATCGTCTTCGCTGCTGCTTGCGGCAGCGCGCGGTGCGGGCTTGAGGCTGACCAGATCGACGATCACGCCTTCGTTTGCCGCCAGGTTCACCGCAAAGCTGCGCGCCGCGCCGGGGGCGACATCGCTGACCGTGCCGACTGTGACCGAGGCCCCGCCCGGCGCCGGGCAAGTCGCGGCCTGAGCCTGAGCGAGCGGCGCGAGTGCAGCGGCGGCGAGCCCAGTGGAAGCCAGCAAGGGCAGGGCCCGGCGGAAGCGAAGATCAGACATTGCGGTGGTCCCCCAAAATTCGTGCCGGGCCAAGATGGCCCTGAATACAGCTAAAGCCAAGTCCCATGAACGCGGCATGAAAAAAGGGGAGAAGGCGCCGCGCCCTCCCCCCTCTTGTCATTCGGTGCGTTCGGCAAGGATCAGAACTTGACCCGCACCCCTACGCGCACGCCATAAAGTGACTGGCGCGTCTGCAGGTTGACGTTGGGTGAAACGACGTTGCTGTAGCGGTATTGTGCGCAAGTCTGGGTTGATGCCGTATTGACCGTGCCCGCAGTGCCTGTGGGGGTCGGCGCGCTGAGGCAGGTCACCCGTACCAGCGCCGCATTGTAGGGGAACGGCACCTGACGCAGCGCACCCCAATCACTGTCGATCAGGTTGAGCACGTTTTCGATGTCCATGAACAGTTCAAACTTGCCGTCCTTGAGTCCCGGCACCGGCAGTTCCTGGCCGAAGTGGAAATCTACCTTGAAGAAGTCGGGCGAAGTCAGTGCATTCTTGGGCAAGATCGTGCCGCGGAAGCCGCCAAGGCCGAGCTGATCGACCAGCGCGTTGAACGCTGCCTCGCTGGCGGTGGTGTCGAAGCTGACCTTGGCATCGCTGGTGGTCGGCAGATAGAGCAGCTGCGCGCCAAGATTGCCAACCGTGCCGACGACCGTGCCGCGCGTGCCGGTGTTGTCGAGCATGGTCACGCTGTAGGGCCGGCCCGAACGCAGCTCGCCGAAGAGGCCGAAGCTGGTTTTGTTGTCGCCAAAGAAGGCGTGGCGATAGTTGATGCCGAACTTGTACTGGTCACGGTATTCATAGATCGAACGACCGAATTCGGGCAGGTTCGGATCGGTGAAGGCGTTGTTGTTATAATTTGACGCTGAGGTCGACGAGGTCAGCGCTGCGCGGTCCTTGACGTCGGAGCGGGTATAGCTGCCCTCGATGCTTAGACCCATGTCCCAGCTCTTTTCGAAGCGGAAGGTGGCAAAGATGCCGCGCCCGTCGCTGGTGTTGGTCAGCATCAGATCGCGGTTGGTGGTGGCGATGCCGCCGATCGGGCCATAGCGGGTGCGCCCGTCGGGCAGCACGCCGACCGGAACCGAGCGCAGATCGCGCCACATGTAGCCGTCGAGCGTCTTGTCATAGAGGAACTGCACGCCGAACATCCAGTCATCGCCCAGGCCGCCGAGATTGGCTTTGTAGTCGGCCGAAAGCGAGACCTTGAGTTTGTTGGCGATGCGCAGGTTGGGATCGACCACGTCGGTCGGCGCGGTGGTGAGCGAGGCAACATTGGTGGTGAGGAAGCTGACCACTGCGGCCGGAATCGCGCCAGTCAGCACATTGTCGAGCGCGCCACAATTGTTGCCCGAGGCGACGCAGTTTGCCCGGCTGATGTCGACCGCGTTGGTGAGCAGGCCGGTGTTCGAAAAGACGTTCGAGAGGAACACGTCGGGCGTGCCACCGGCGAAAACGCCGATGCCGCCGCGCACGATCAGCCGGTCATTGGCTTCCCAATTGAACGCGGCGCGCGGCTGCCAGACATCGCGGCCATCGAAAGTCGCCTGGTTCGAGAAGCCGGCGCGGCTGACGAAATTCTGGTTGAGCGGGGGCACGACATTGTTGCTGAAACGGTCATAGCGAATGCCGACAGTCACCCCGAGCGTGTCGGTGATCTGCCAGTCGTCCTGCAGGCCGAATGTCCAGTTTCCGGTCGAAAAGCTTGCGGCGGCGTCGCTGGGATTGTTCGAGGGCACCGCATTGCCATAGCGCAGGCGGGCCGCCGTGCCGGTCTGGAAGTCGGCGAGCGAATCGAAGTAGAAATCGCCGAGCGAGCGCTGCAGAAACAGGTTGAAAGTGCGGATGCGGGTATAGCCGGCGGTGAAGCGCAGCGAGTGATCGCCGCTGTCATAGCGTGCCGAGAAATCGAGCGAGAGATTGTCGGTGTTGAGCTTGTTCGAGTGGCGGCTGACGTCGGGTCCGAAGAACAGGCGCGCGCTGCCGCAGCTGGTCGCCGAATTGGTGCCGCTGACGATTGCGGTGGGATCGAGGCAGACTTCCATCTGCGGGAAGGCGAGCCCGCCGAACGGGTCCTGACTGCGGTTGTAATCACGATAAGAGCCGCGCAGCGTCGTCGAGAACTTGTCCGACCAGGTCGAGTTCAGTTCGATTGTACCCGAATTGACTTCCTCACGCAGCTGATAGCTGTTTGAATAGAGACCCAGGGCAAAGATCGGCGTGAGGAAATTGTTGTTCTGGAACTGGTTGGTGCCGACATTGCGGATATAGGTCATCGAAGCGCGGTGGCCATCGGTTATGTTCCAGTCGATCTTGCCGACCAGCTTCTCGTCGGCTTCCTGGAAGGTCTGCACCTGGCCCAGCGTATCGTAGGAATAGCGGCTCTTGGCAATCGAGCTGACCTGGTCGATCAGGCCTTGGGTGATGTTGGGGATCTGGTTGGCAAAGCCCGCGCCCACGCCGTCCTCGACCGGGCGACCTTCCTTGGTGCGCTCATAGGCGAGCATGAAGAACAGCCGGTCCTTGATGATCGGGCCGGAAAGCCAGCCGCCATACTGCTTCGAGGAAAAGTCGAGCGCCACCGTGGTGCCGCGCGCGGTCTTGCCGTTCAGCCCGTCGCCGGTGTAGCTGTAGAACGCGCCGCCGTGGAAGCGGTTGCCGCCCGACTTCAGGTTCACGTTGATTGCGCCGCCTTGCATGTCGCCTTCGGCGACATCGAAGGGGGCGACCTTGACGGTAAACTGCTCGATCGCATCATAGGGCACCGGGCCGCGATTGGTCGGCAGGCCGCCGTTGTTCAGCCCGAAATCGTCCGACATCTGCATGCCGTCGACCGAGAAGCGGTTGAGTCGGCCATTGTTGCCGGCGATTTCGATGGTGCGGGCATTGGTCAGATCGATGGTGACCAGCGGATCACGGCGGGCAAGGTCGCGGATGTCGCGGTTGATCGAGGCGGCGTTCTCGATCTCGACGCGGCCGAGCACAGTGGTCGGTCCATCGCTAAGCGCCACGGCGGGCTGGAGCGCGGAAGCTGTGACCACGATTTCCTGTTGGGCTTCCATGTTGATCGGCAGACGCGCGGGCTGGCCGGCGGTGAGGAACAAGTCGCTAACTTTGGCGGGCTGGAAACCGTTCGCCTCGATGGTCACGGTGAACGGCCCGCCGATGCGCAGGCCGTTGGCGGCAAAGCTGCCATCGCCGCCCGTAGTCGCAGTGGCAGTGGTACCCGATGGTTCGTGAACAATCGTCACGGTGGCGTCGGCAACGGGGGCTCCGCCGCTTTCGACCGTGCCGCGCACAGCCGAGGCCGTCTCCTGCGCCATGGCCGGGGTGGCGAGGGCGCATGCCAGCGACAGGCTGGCGGCGGAAGCGGCGAGAAAGAAGCGGAACTGCATGGTGATTTCCCTCATTGCTTTTTGGCATTGCGAACCGGCCGCGATGGGCCTGACGGGTCCGTGCCCGCATGGTCGGTGTCGGTGATCGATTTAGGTTACAGTGTGTTGACACTGCTGCTGCCCGATGGCCGGACTCGCTGCAGTTCTGCGCAGCAGCCTACTGACAAATATGACAGGAGCAAGACAACGAAATGCGGTTTCGGTGGTGAGGGGCAAAGGCGACGTGCGATTCTTGCTGCATTGCGGCAATTGTGCAACAGCCCGCATATGAGTGCGGGACATCATCATCACGACCATGGCCACGACCATGGTCACGGCCACGCTCACAGCCATGGCCGTGCCTTTGCCCTCGCGATCGGGCTCAACGGGGCCTTCGTTATCGCCGAAGTGGCGGCGGGGCTGTTCAGCGGCTCGCTGGCGCTGCTGGCGGATGCCGGGCACAACTTGTCCGATGTTCTCAGCCTGCTGCTCGCCTGGGGCGCCAGCCGCCTTGCCCAGCGCCCGCCTTCCGCGCGGTTCACCTATGGCCTCAAGAGCTCATCGATCCTTGCGGCAATCGCCAATGCGGCGCTGATCTGGTTGGCGCTGGGGGCGATCCTGGTGGAAACGCTGCGGCGCCTTGCCGATCCCGCGCCGGTCGCGGGGGCGACGATGATGCTGGTCGCGGGGCTGGGCATCCTGGTCAACGGGGCAAGCGCGATGCTGTTCGCCAAGGGCCGCAAGGGCGATCTCAATCTGCGCGCCGCATTCCAGCACCTGATGGCCGATGCGGCGGTTTCGGCGGGCGTGGTCATGGCGGGGCTGGCGGTGATGCTGACGGGGCAGAGTTGGATCGATCCGGTTACCTCGCTGGGGATCGTCGCAATTATCGCCTGGGGCAGCTGGGGCCTGCTGCGCGATGCCGGGCGCATGGGGCTGCTTGCCGTGCCCGACGGGATCGACGAGGCCGCAGTGCGCGGCTTCCTGGCGGCGCAGGCGGGCGTGAGCGCGGTCCACGATCTCCACATCTGGCCGATGAGCACCACCGAGACCGCGCTGACGGCGCATCTGGTAATCCCGGCTGGCCATCCGGGCGACCGCTTCCTCCACGCGCTGGCGCATGAGCTGGAGCACCAGTTCGGCATCGGCCATGCGACCGTGCAGATCGAGATGGCGAGCGGCGATGACTGTGTGCTGGAGAGCGAAGCGGTGGTGTAAATCCGCCCCGAGCTTGCTCGGGGAGGGGGACCGTCGCCGAAGGCGATGGTGGAGGGGGGCAGGGTGAATGCCCCTCCGTCACTCGCTTCGCGAGCGCCACCTCCCCGAGCAAGCTCGGAGAGAATTTAAGAAGTGACGAATTCGTGCCGCCCGCCGAAGAAGTCCTCTGGATCAATGGCAAAGCCCGGCGACACGCAGTCTTCTTCGGTCAGCCGCAGCTTGAGCTGGCCGCCGGTGAAATGCGCTTTCGCGCGCTCGGCGTCTGCCACTTGCCAGACCAGCGCATAGATGCCGTTCTGCTTCTTGGCCAGGAATGCGCCGAGCGGGCCATCAGCCGCATCGCCGGGCTGAAAAAACGCGACCCGGGTATCGCCGATCTGGAGCAGCAGCCGCCGCGCCGGCTGGGGCAGGCTGACGGCTTCGTCCGACAGCACAGCGCCATCGACGCTCTCGGTGAAGAAGCGGCGCGCTTGCTCGATATCACCGGTCACGCAGGCGATGTGATCGAGCGCCAGCACGCCCGAGGCATGGCCGGTGCCCACCTTCGGCCCCCAGCCGCCCGGACGGTCCCACGGATCGTTGGGCATCGGCGTCTCGCAGACCTCGACCAGCACGCCGCCGGTTGATTCAGGCTTGACGAAGAAGAACACGCCATAGTCGCTGGCAATCACCGCGCCGGCATCGCGAAACGCCTGGCTCGCGGCCTTGCCGTCATCGACTTTCAGCTCGAACGAATGGAACGCCTGGCCGATTTTCGCCGCCATGCGCGCATAGGGCTTGGTCATGTCCTCCGGATTGCGCGGCGCCATCGGCTCGACCATGTGGTTCGCGACATAGAGCAGCGCACAATCGCGGTCCTCTGCGGGGAAATAGTTTTCGGCGAAGACGAGGCCTCCCATGGCATCCTGATAGCGCAGGCGCATGCCGTAGATGTCGGTGGTGGCGTGGATGGTGTGGATGATGCGGGATACGGGGATGGGGGCGGGCATGGTGTTCTCTCCCTGAGTGCCCCCTTCAAGGGTGGGCCAATCGCTTAGGACCAATTCTTGCCGGTTTCGTCACCCTGAACTTGTTTCAAGGCCCATCGTGCCGCATGCCCCGTGTTTGGCGGAAACGCGCCAACCGCGAGGTTCGCGCCAATCCTGCCTTCGCCGGACAAGCCGGAAAACGGGCCCTGAAACAAGTTCAGGGTGACGAAACTGCGGAGGCGAGGTGGCGCCTAAGCCGCCTCTTCCGCCTTGTCGCCCTTGAGCACGCGGATCGGGTCCTTGCGGCCTTCGATGACATCGCCATCGACCACGACCTCGGCAATGTCCGTCTCGGTCGGCAGGTCGAACATCGTATCGAGCAGAATGCCTTCGACAATGGAGCGAAGGCCGCGCGCGCCGGTCTTGCGTTCGATGGCCTTCTTGGCGATGGTTTCCAGCGCGTCGGGGGTAAACGTCAGCACCACGTCTTCGAGGTCGAACAGCTTCTGGAACTGCTTGACCAGCGCGTTCTTCGGCTCGCTGAGGATCTTGACCAGCGCCTCGATGTCGAGGTCTTCCAGCGTCGCGATCACCGGCAGACGGCCGACGAATTCGGGGATCAGGCCGAATTTCAGCAGGTCTTCGGGTTCCGCCTTCTGGAGCAGCTCACCCACCCGGCGCTTGTCCGGATCGGCGACATGCGCGCCGAAGCCGATCGAGCGCTTCTGCAGGCGGTCGGCGATGATCTTGTCGAGGCCCGCAAAGGCCCCGCCGCAGATGAACAGGATGTTGGTCGTGTCGACCTGGAGGAATTCCTGCTGCGGATGCTTGCGGCCGCCCTGCGGGGGAACCGAAGCCGTGGTGCCTTCCATCAGCTTGAGCAGTGCCTGCTGCACACCCTCGCCCGAAACGTCGCGGGTGATCGAGGGGTTTTCCGCCTTGCGGCTGATCTTGTCGATCTCGTCGATATAGACGATCCCGTGCTGCGCCTTCTCGACGTTGTAGTCGCTGGCCTGGAGCAGCTTGAGGATGATGTTCTCGACATCCTCGCCGACATAGCCCGCCTCGGTCAGCGTGGTGGCGTCGGCCATTGTGAAGGGCACGTCGAAGGTCTTGGCGAGCGTCTGCGCCAGCAGGGTCTTGCCGCAACCGGTGGGGCCGACGAGCAAGATGTTCGACTTCTGCAGCTCGATATCGCCGCCCTTGCCGCTGTGCTTCAGGCGCTTGTAGTGGTTGTGTACCGCGACCGAAAGCACGCGCTTGGCGCGGTCCTGTCCGATCACATAATCGTTGAGTGTCGCGAAGATGTCTCGCGGGCTGGGTACGCCGCCATCTTTCTTGCCGGCGATGCCGGCCTTGGTCTCTTCGCGGATGATATCGTTGCACAGCTCGACGCATTCATCGCAAATGAACACGGTGGGGCCGGCGATGAGCTTGCGCACTTCATGCTGCGATTTGCCGCAGAAACTGCAGTAAAGCGTGCTTTTCGCGTCGGAACCACTCAATTTCGTCATGCTCTATCCTATTGCGCCCGCGCGGGGCCGACTCGCCAACTTTAGCTGGACGGGCGCGTTTTTCAACTCTGGCTCATATCACGGCAGTGTTGCAGCGAGCTGAAGCGGCAAGGTTGATTATTCCCCAATGCCCTCTCAGGCCTTGCCGCCGCCGCCCTCGCCAGCTTTTTCCGCATCGGGCCGGCTCTCGAAAACCTTGTCGACGATGCCGAACTTCAGTGCCTCTTCGGCCTCGAGGAAAGTGTCGCGGTCCATCGACTTCTCGATGTCGGTCAGACTCTGGCCGGTGTATTTGACGAACAGGTCATTCATCCGCGCCCGAATACGCAGGATCTCGCGGGCCTGAATCTCGATATCGGAGGCCATGCCGCGCGCCCCGCCCGAAGGCTGGTGCACCATGATCCGTGCATTGGGCAGCGCGATCCGCATGCCTGGCTCGCCCGCCGCCAGCAGGAAAGCGCCCATCGATGCGGCCTGGCCGATGCAGACGGTGGAGACCTTTGGGCGGATATATTGCATGGTATCGTGGATCGCCATGCCCGCCGTCACTGCGCCGCCGGGCGAGTTGATATACATCGAAATGTCCTTCGACGGGTTCTCCGATTCGAGGAACAGCAGCTGGGCGACGACCAGCGAGGCCATATTGTCCTCAACCTCGCCGGTGAGAAAGATGATGCGTTCGCGCAGCATCCGGCTGAAAATATCAAAGCTGCGCTCACCCCGGCTGGTCTGCTCGACAACCATGGGAACCAGCGCGCCGGTCACGGGGTCTTGCGAAAATTTGCCCTGGGCGCCGTTGCTGCCGAACAGATCGATCATGGGAGTCCTCAATTTGCGTGGAACGCCTATGTCGCGCGGGGCAACGCGATGTTCAAGGGCGTTAACCGCTTTATCGGCAGGGCGGTTGCCCGCGACATGGCCCGAATCGGCAAAACCCGCACCTTTTGGGGCGCGGGTTCGCTGGCATCCGGTCGGCTCAGCCTCATCAGACTTCAAGTGCAGGCCTTGCTGGTGCTGGCCATGATTTTCATGTCGCTGACAACTTTTGCGCCGCTCGCCGGATCGGTTGACGTGTTCTTGGCAGCAAGGAGCAGTCCTTCGGGCGTCACTTTGCCCTTGGCGGCCACTTCGGTCGCGCCATTCTTGCCGGTGCAGCTGAGATTCACCTCAGACGAGCCACTGCCGGCCTTGAACCCGCCGACAGTGCAGTCGCCGTCGAGTGCCTTGCCTGCCACCAGCCGCAAGCCATCGGCCGCCTTCTGCGCATCGACACAGAGGCTGTACTGACCATTCATGCTGGTCATGGCGCGCGCCTGTTCCTCGCTGACGCCTTCGACGTGCGAGACGGACGTGCTGATCGACCACTTGCCCTCCTTCAGCGCGGGCGGTTTTTCGCCGCCGCCGCCGCATCCGGCCAGGAGCGCCGCTCCGGCGAGCGCCGCAGCGTATACGCCAATCGGCAAGAGCTTGCTAATCTGCATTGCGTGTTCCTTCCAGGCATCTGAGGCCTGCCGACTTAAAGGAACGCTGCGGCATAGACATGCCACATTCATGCTATGCGCTCCTGCCCACCCTTCGGGGCCGGACCATTGGTCTCGCCGAGGAATTCCGCCATTTTCTGATCTTGATCAATGACCCGCAGCCCGCCCCGTGGTTTGCAGGGACATTCGCAACAGAAAAGGAAAACGCAGATGAGTCGCAATGAAGGAACAATCGACCGCGCGCTGCGCGTGATCCTCGGTCTGGTTCTCATCGTGATGGCAGTCCGGGGAATGTACACGCCCTGGACCTGGATCGGCGTTGTGCCGTTGCTGACCGGGCTGGTCGGGGTCTGCCCGATCTATTCGCTGCTGGGTGTCAGCACTTGCAGGCTGCGCTGAAGCAGGTGAACATCCCGCCTTTGCATTATGAGCCATGTTGTCGCATAAAAACTCCTGATAATTCCAACTCCAGGAGAACATGGCGTGCCCGATCTCGCAGAACGCGATTATTTCACTGACTATGATATTGCCAAGAACCCCTATGAATTCTGCGAGGCGGTGCGCGCGCACGGGCCGGTGTGGCAGCCGCCGGGCAAGGACTATCTGATCGTCACCGGGTTCGATGAATTCGTTGAAATATCGAACAACCATCAGGATTTCTCGGCGATCATCGGCCTTGCGGGCGCAGGCGCGCCGCTGCCGTTCGAGCCTCAGGGCTCGGACATCACGGCCCAGATCGAGGCCGCGCGGCCCAATATTCTGGGCGGCGATCAGGTGGTGATGCTGGACGACGAGCCGCACACCAAGCTGCGCTCGCTGATGAACCGCCTGTTCATCCCCTCGCGACTCAAGGCCAATGAGGAATATATCGCGCGCGTTTCGGATGAATTCGTCCGCCGCGTCGTGGCCAAGGGACACTGCGATCTTATCAGCGAAGTCGCCACGCCGTTCGTCACGCTGGTGATTGCCGACCTGCTTGGTGTTCCTGAGGAAGACCGGCAGAATTTCATGGACCTGATCGATGCCTCGCCCGCGCCGGGCAATCTCGATCCCGCGCTCAACACCCATGAGGGCGAAACCCACCCGATGGTCGCGATGACCGGGCATTTCTATCGCTATATTTCCGAACGCCAGGCCGCCCCGCGCGAGGACATCCTTACCGAACTGGCCCAGGCCGAATATTCGGACGGAACCCGCCCTTCGATGATGGATCTGATGACGCTGGGCGTCTTCATGTTCGGTGCCGGGCAGGATACCAGCGCCAAGCTGCTGGGCAATTCGATGCGCTATATCGTCGATGTCCCCGGCCTGCAGGACCAACTGCGCGCCGATCCATCCTTGATTCCGGCGATGCTGGAGGAAGTGCTGCGGCTGGAAGGCTCCACCAAGCAGCTTTCGCGTCTCGCGCGGCGCGATACGAAAATCGGCGAGCTGCCGGTGAAGGCTGGCACCAAGGTGCTGATGCTGATCGGCGCGGCGAACCGTGATCCCGATCGCTGGGAGAGGCCGAACGACTTCATCCTGAACCGCCCGAAAATCAAGGAACACATCGGCTTCGGGCGCGGCAAGCATGTCTGCGCCGGTGCGCCGCTGGCTCGGGTGGAAGTGCGCGTGATTCTAGAGAAATTCCTCGAGATGACCTCACGCATCGATCTCGATGAAGCGAAGCATGGTCCGGCAGGTAACCGCCGGTTCGATTTCGAACCCAGCTTCATCATCCGCGGCCTGTCGGAATTGCAGGTGAAGTTCACGCCGGCTTCTGGCTTCCTGCCTTGAGCGGGGACTTTGTCGGCCTCTCTGCGCTGGTCAGCGGCGGCGCGGGCGGGCTGGGCGGCGCCACCGCACGTCGGCTGGCGGCGCTGGGCATGGCCGTGGTTGTGTTCGAGCCTGACGAAGCGCGCGTGACGGCAGCGGCGGCGGAAATCGGGCCGGGTGCCGTTGGCGTGGCGGGTGGCCAGTGCAATGATGAGGCCGTGCTGCGCGCGATTGCCGCCGCGCAGCGGCTCGGCCGCTTTTCCATCGCGGTCAATGCGGCGGGGGTCTCGCTGATAACGCCTGCCACTGCCGATGCCGATGGCATACCGCATGATATGGCACTCTTCCGCGAGATGATCGACCTGCACCTGATCGGCCCGTTCAACGTTGCGCGCCTTGCTGCCGCTGCTTTCGCCGCGAACGCGCCGGACAGCGATGGAGCGCGCGGATTGATCGTCAACACTGCGTCCACCGCCGCCTATGACGGCCAGGCGCGGCAAGTGGCCTATGCGGCAGGGAAAGGTGGGATCGCCAGCATGACGCTGGCCATGGCCCGTGATCTTGCCGATATCGGCGTGCGCGCCATGGCCATAGCGCCGGGCCCGATCTGGACCCCGCGCCTCGCCCGGGCGCCTGATACGCTGAAAGCCGCGCTGATCGCCAACGTCGCTTTCCCAAAGCGCTTCGGTGAGGCGGACGAATACGCCTCGCTAGTCGAAGCATTCCTGCGCACGCCATTTCTCAACGGCCAGACTATCCGGCTGGACGGAGCGATGTCCACGCCGCTGACCGCGATGGGCGGGCCTGGGAAGGTTTGAGGCGGGCTGGCGAACAGGGACAGCCGCCTGGCTGTCCCGCGCAATTTCCGCGAGGCTGAACTCAGTCCTTCTTGGCCGGTGCCTTCTTGGCGGCCGGAGCCTTCTTGGCCGGAGCAGCCGCTTTCTCGGCTGGCTTCTTGGCTTCCTTTGGCGACGCTGCCTTTGCAGGTGTTGCTGTCGCTTCCTCAGCGGGCTTTGCGTCCTTGGCTGCTGCCTTCTTGGCCGGAGCCTTCTTCGCGGGCTTCGCCGGGGCCGGCGCGCTTTCTTCGGCCTCGATCGCGGCCTGCAATTCGTCGCGGGTAACGGTGCGTTCGGTGACTTCGGCCTTGTCGAACAGGAAATCGACGACTTTGTCCTCATAGAGCGGCGCACGCAGCTGGGCGGCGGCCATCGCGTCCTGCTGGACATATTCCATGAAGCGCTGACGGTCTTCTGCGCGATACTGCTGGGCAGCCTGTTGCACCAGCATCGACATTTCCTGATTGGTCACTTCGACCCCGTTGGTCTGGCCGATTTCCGAGAGCAACAGCCCCAGCCGCACGCGGCGCACGGCAATGGCGTGGTAATCGTCCTTCTCGGCCTCGATTTCCTTGAGCGCGGCTTCGGGGTCTTCTTCCTGACGCGCTTCCTGGGTGAGCTGCTGCCAGATCTGGGCAAATTCGGCCTCGACCATCGAGGGCGGCACGTCGAAGTTGTGACCGGCGGCGAGCTGATCGAGCAGCGCGCGCTTCATCTGGGTGCGGGTCAGCCCGGCAAGTTCCTGTTCGAGCTGGCCGCGCAGCAGGCCGGTGAGCTGTGCAAGGTCGGTCAGGCCCAGGTTCTTGGCGAAATCGTCGTCGATCTTGGCCTCGCCGGGGACTTTGACGGCATGGACCTTGATGTCGAAGGTCGCGGCCTTGCCCTTGAGTTCGGCAGCGGGATAGTCGTCAGGGAAAGTCACCGTGATGACGGTCTCGTCGCCGGCTTTCACCCCGACGAGCTGGTCCTCGAAGCCCGGGATCAAGCGGCCGGCGCCCAGTTCGATCGCCTGGTCCTCGGCCTTGCCGCCTTCGAATTCGGTGCCATCGAGCTTGCCGAGGAAATCGCAGACCACCTGGTCGCCGTCTGCCGCCTTCTTGCCCTTCTTGGCATCGGTGAAGCTCTTCTGGCCAGCGGCGAGCCGGGCGATGGCTTCATCGACTTCGGCATCGGTAACCGCGACGGTCAGCTTCTCAAGCGCCAGGCCATCGAGCGAAGGCGCAGTGACCTGGGGCAGCACTTCAAGGCTGACGGACAGCTCGACATCCTTGCCCTGCTCATAGCCTTCGCCAAGCGTCACTTCGGGCTGCATCGCGGGGCGCAGCTTCTGCTCGGCAACCAGCTGGTCCATGGCATCACGAATCGAACTGTTAAGCGCATCCTGATGGAGCGCAGGTCCGTGCATCTTGCGCACCAGATTGGCGGGCACCTTGCCCGGGCGGAAGCCGGGCATGCGCACTTGCGGTGCCATGCGCTTCACTTCGCCATCGAGCAGCGCCTCGATCGTGCTCGCAGGGATCTTCAACGAATAGGCACGCTTCAGACCATCATTGGTGGTTTCGACAATTTGCATGACCAATCAACGCCTTCTTAGTTTGGCTGGGGCGCTCCGCCGCCTGGCGCATGGGCGGAAATTGGTGCGGGCGAAGGGACTCGAACCCCCACATCTTGCGATA
>JANPOS010000081.1:0-36156 GCA_031428115.1 Novosphingobium sp.
GCCCGCCAGCAACCAGATGCCCTGTTCGGCTTGTACGTTGGGCGACTGGATCAGCAGGGTGGCGAAGTCAGCCCCGGTGGCAAGGCGCAGGCGCTCAAGGAATGTGCTCCACAGCGGCTCCTCGAAGGCACCATCGAGCAAAGCCTCGGTCAATGTTGCTAATATACCACGCATTTGCGGATAGTATCTCCAGCCGGGTTGACCCTTACCAAATGGGGATACCATAGCCTGACGAACTGGTCTAGCCAATTGGCAGGGCCGGGATCAATTGGTATGAACCAAAGCACGGCAAAGAAATTCCATCGGGAGGGTAATACCATGCGTTCGAGCTTCAAATTTGCCGCGTTGGCCAGCATCAGTCTCGTCACTCTGGCCTCGCCGGCATTTGCGCAAGACGCCGCTAGATCGGACGAATCCGGGGTTGATTCGAGCGACATCATTGTTTCCGCCCGCCGCCGCGAGGAGAGCATCCAGGATGTTCCCGTGGTGGTCACCGCAGTAACATCAGAGACTGTTGAAAAGCTCAATCTGCGCGAAGCGAAAGAACTTGTCGGATTGGTCCCTGGCCTCGATTTCAAGAGCTATGGCTATGCTTCCAGCATGCAGCTGCGCGGCCTGACTTTCGATATCAACGCCGGCACGCTGTCGTCAGTCGCGACCTATCTCAACGATGCACCGATCAACGCCCGCGCGCTGTTTTCGCAGCTGTATGACATCGGCCAGGTTGAAGTGCTACATGGCCCGCAGGGCACTCTGCAAGGCCAGGCCGCGCCGTCAGGCGCGGTGACTTTCACCACCCGCAAGCCCGACCTGACCGAATTCGGCGCCGCGCTTAACGGCACGGTGACCAACGCCCACGGCTACAACATCAATGGCGCGATCAACATTCCGGTGATCAAGGACATTCTGGCCATTCGCGTGGCCGGGGTTTATGACAAGAACCGCAGCAACCGGGTGCATACCGTTGCCACAACAGCGCTGGCCAACAAGGCTGAGCCGTTTGCAGAGGAAATAGGCGGCCGGGCCTCGATCCTGTTCACCCCAACCAATTCCATTCGCATCGAAGGCGTCTATCAGAAGATCGATTATTCCACGAGCTTCTTCAACGAATATGCCTCCTTCAACCTTGTCGTTCCTTCGGCCCCTGCCAGCCCTGTGCTGATCCGGCCGGGAGACCGGCTGTCGATCCAGGAAAGCCAGAATGTTCAGAAGCAGACTTTCGATATCTTCAACTGGCGCGGCGAATTCAGCTTTGCCGGCCAGAAGCTGATTTATCAGGGTTCGAAAGTCGACGGCGTGACCGATATCAAGTCCAATCAGGATGCTGCCAACTTCCTGCAAAATCGCGATATCTTTCAGGTCACCCAGACTACCGCGCTAGCGACTTCGCATGAAATTCGCCTGCAAAATGAAGAGCGCGTTGCAGGCATGTTCGACTACGTGGTCGGCTATTTCTACAGCTCGGGAACGTCAAAAATCCACCTTGATATCGAGACGCCGGTGCTGCTGCCGCCATTCCTGGGCGGCGGGATCGCTGCCGTGGCGGTGACGCCGATTGATTCCCAAGGCCCCAATGGCCAGGCGCAGCCCGATCCGACCAAGGAAAATTCGATTTTTGCCAATTTGACCGCACATGTCGGCGACAAGCTGCAAATATCGGCCGGCGTGCGTCACCTAAAGCTCACCGAGGGCGCGCGCTTCCTCAAGATTGGCGCGAATTTGATCCCAAATGGCTCCGGGACCAATGAGAAAAACTGGATTTACACCGCTTCGGCCCAGTACAATTTTACTCCCGATGCAATGGTCTATGTCAGCACCGGCACTTCGCATCGCCGCGGCCCCTCGATATTCCAGTCCGCGCTGTTGCAATCAGCCCTACAGCGCAGCTTCACCAATCTGGCGTCAGAAGATTCCAAATCCTACGAAATTGGCCTGAAGAGTGCCTGGCTCGACAGGAAGTTGATCTTCAACCTTTCCCTGTTCCGCCAGACCTTCAAGAACTATCCCTACAAGCTGGCCAGTGGCGTCCTTTTCGTCGACTACGACTTTATCGGTGGGGCTTTCGTGCCGAAGGTCGGCAACTCGGACCAGTGGGGCGCTGCCGTTCCCGTCGGTATTACCGGGGTGGAGGCCGAACTGAGCTACAAGCCCAACCGCAATTTTTCGATCAGCGCGGTGGCTTCCTATTCGGACAGCAAGATCAAGAACGGCCTAATTCCCTGTAACGATCTCAATGGCGATGGCGTTCCCGATGCAAGCGTTCCGGCCAATGTCACTGCCGCGCAATTGATCACTGCCTATGGCAGCAAGCAAATCGGCAGCTGCAACGTCAGCCTGCGGGGGACCAATCAGTCCCCGTTCAGCGCGAGCTTCCAGACCGAATATAACCACCCGATTGGCGACAAGATGGAGATATTCGGTCGCGGGCTGTTCAGCTATTATGGCGCCTCGGAAAATAACCAGACGCTGCCATTCGACAGCATCGGTGCTTATGGCCTGCTCAATCTCTATGCCGGGCTGCGCGCGCCCGATGGGGCCTGGGAAGTCACGCTGTTCGCCAAGAACCTGGCCAACAATGCCTCCTATACGAGCTTCGGCACACCGGCGAGCACCTCCTATCAGGAACTGGCCCCGCCGACCTTCCAGACCACCGTCGGCAAGTCCGCCACCAGCACCTATTCGAGGGTCGATACCAGCTCGCCGCGCGAGTTTGGCGTCAATCTCAAGATCGCCTTCGGTTCGCGCTGATCGCAGAAAAACAGAGGCTAATGCGCATCGGTACAGACAGGTCGGCATTTCCAAGAAGTTCTGATCAAACTGCCCTTGCGGGCGAGTGCGCGGCCCGATCAGCATCCCGCTGGTCGGGCGGTTGGTTTATTGCAGCCTGCTGACCGGTTCGCTTCAGGCTGACAGCTCCCGGCTGCCGCTCTAAAGCCCCATCTGCTGCATCGGGATCGGATCGACGGCGAAAGTGACAGTCTTCGGTTCGGTGTAGAAAATCAGGCAGTCCTGCGCGCCTTCGCGGCCCATGCCACTGTCCTTGAAGCCGCCGAAGGGCGCGCGAAGCTCGCGCATCATCGGGGTGTTCACCCAGATGACGCCGGTGCGGATTTCGCGCGTGCAACGCAGCGCGGTCGGCAGATGTTCGGTCCACAGATAGCCAGCGAGGCCGTAGCGGCTGTCGTTGGCGATCTGGATGGCCTCGTCGACCGTATCGAACAGGATGAAGGTGGCGAAGGGGCCGAACATTTCGGTCTGGGCGCGGTGGCTGGCGTTCGATGCGGCCATGACAGCAGTGGGAGCGATGTAATAGCCGGGGCCGGGCAGCGCATGGCCGCCGGCGAGCAGCCGGTCTTCGCCGAGGTTCTCGGCGAAAGACAGGACATGGGCGCGGTGCTGGGCCGAGATCAGCGGGCCGATCTCGGTTTTGGGGTCCATCGGGTCGCCGACGCGGATGGTGGCGACGCGGGCGAGGAAGCGCTCGACAAAGGCGTCGGCGATGCTGCGCTGGAGCAGGATGCGGGAGCCAGCAAGGCACTGCTGGCCGTTGTTGGAGAAAATGCCGAGCAGCGCCCCGTCGAGTGCCCGGTCGAGATCGGCAGTTTCGAAGATGATGTTGGCCGACTTGCCGCCGAGCTCCATGGTGACCGGCACCAGCCGGCTGCCGGCGGCAGACGCAATCGCGCGTCCGGTGGCGGTGCCGCCGGTGAAGGAAATCAGGTCGACCTGTTCGTGATTGACCAACGCCTGGCCCGTGACGGCGCCGCGCCCGTTGACCAGGTTGACGACGCCTTCGGGGACGCCGGCCTCCTCGATCAGTTCGACAAGGCGGTGGACAGCCAGGGGCGTCAGTTCGGACGGCTTGACGACGCAGCTGTTGCCGAACGCGATGGCGGCTGCGATCTTCATGCTGGTGAGCGGCACCGGCGCGTTCCACGGCGTCATCAGGGCGGCGACGCCGACTGGCTCCCGGATCACGTTGGTGAGGTAGCGCGGGTCCTGGGTGAAGGTCTGGCCGCCGGCCTGGCTGGCGACCTCGGCGAACATGCCGAAGTTCTGGGCGGCGCGCGGTATGTGCATTTCATGGAGCCGCGCCATGGGAAGACCGGTGTTCAGGCATTCGAGCCAGGCCAGCTCATCGGCATGATCGCTGATCAGTTGTTGGGCGCGGCGCAGCACGGTGCCGCGCGCATCGGTGCCCATCCGGCGCCACAGCCCGGTCTCGAACGCGCGGCGCGCGGCCATCACCGCTTCGTCGACAATCCCGGGAGTAGCCTCGGTCAGCTCGGAAACCTGGGCTTCGGTGGCGGGGTCGAGCACCGGCAGGCGGGTGCCGTCGCCCTGCCGCGTCCGACCGGCGATGCGGCTGTCGATGCGTTGGGGGGCGGTCCGTTCGGCCATTCAATGCTCCCTTGAGACGGTCTGAAAATTGCCTGTGGTCCGGATAGAGGTGGCCTTGGCGACTTGCAACTTGCGCGTCGTTGCGCCACGTCTGGCCGATGGCGCAAACAATGGGTGGGCATGGCTGAACGCAACACGACCCTGCTGGCCGGGATCGGGCGGCGGCAGATCGGCTCCGACGCTCCCGGCAGCCTCCCCGTCTACCACCAGCTTCACCTGATCATCGGCCAACGCATCCGCGACCGGGTTTATCTGCCTGGCGCGCTGCTGCCGTCCGAATTGGCGCTGGCCGAGCAGTTCGGGCTTTCGCGGGTGACAGTCAGGCGCACGCTGGCGCTGCTTGAGCGCGACGGGCTGATCGTGCGGCGTCGCGGCTTGGGCACCTTCGTCGCCGAGGAACGCGGCGCGCCGGCGGAGACGATCAGCGGCGTGATCGAGAATCTGATCACGCTGGGGTTGGAGACCGAGGCGCGACTGCTCGGCGTCGGAGGCGACCCCAATCCGCCGGCGCTGGTGCGCGGCTCGCTCGAACTGGGCGCCGGGGAGGTTCCGGTCAGGATCAGCCGCCTCAGGCTGCACAAGGGCTCGCCCTTTTCGCTGTCGACGATCTGGCTTTCCAAGGCGCGCGCTGCGCTGATCGACCCGGAACGGCTTGGCAACGGCACCACCATCGGCATGCTCGAAGCCGCAGGCGTGCGCTCCCAAACGGCGGAGCAGACGATCAGCGCGACGCTCGCCGATCATGAGGTGGGGGCGCTGCTCGACGTGCCGCTCGGCTCGGCGCTGGTGCTGCTGCGCCGCACGGTGCGCGATGCCACCCATGCCCCGCTGCTGTTTCAGCAGAGCCTGTACCGGCCCGACCGCTATGAGTATTATATGCAGCTTACCCGGGAGCAGACCGCCGGGCGGCCGACGTGGCGGCATGTCGGCTAGCGCCTAAAGCGCTTCGGCGAGGCGGGACGGCCAGCCGGCAAGCGCGTCGGGCCTGCCGATGCGGTCCAGCAACCGGGCGGCGAGACAGAGGTTGGAGCTGAGCAGCGGCAGCGCGTGCGGCCATTGGGCGATGAGCTGGAGCGAGGGCATGCCGGTGCCGCTGATGAGGACGGCGTCGAGACCCGAAAGATCGAGCCCGGCGAGCACCGGGGCGGCGTCGGCGGCGCGCAGCTCGTAGATGCCGCGCGTGTCGGCGGACGCGATGGCGACATTGGCGGTGCGGACGATGCTGAGGCCAGCCTGCTGCCAGAAGCGGGTGGCGGCCTCGGCGAGCGGCGGGGGATAGGGGGAGAGCAGAGCGATGCGGCGCGCGCCAAGCTGTTCCAGCCGCCAGAGAATCGCGGCGGTGGCGGTGTCGATGCTGTGGCCGGTGCGGGACTGGACATCGGCGAGGATCTCGGCCTCGCGCTCGGCGCCGACGAAATATGAGGAGCCGGTGCAAGCAAAGCCGAAGGCATCGGGGCGGAAGCTGTCAAAGCTGAGGGCGCTGGCGTCCAGGCTTTCGAGATAGTCGATCAGCCGGCCGCGACTATCGGCGGCGCGGCTTTGCAGGCGCGTGATATGAAGCGTGGCGCGGCGCGGCAGCAACACGCCGAACTCGGCCTCGACCGTGGGGTTGGCCTGCGGGGTGGCGACCGCGATGCGGCCGGCGCTGCCATAATCGCGGCTCATGCGGCAGCCAGTTCCTCGGCGCGGCGCAGCCCGGTGATCATCGACGAGCGCAGCAGGTGCGCGCGGCGCTTTTCAGGGTCGGCGACCACGGCCTGAAGTGCCGTGAAGGCCTGGCGGCGGCGATCAGCGTCGCGCTCCTGCATCCGGCTGCGGTTTTCATGCGCCTGGCCGAGAATCTCCTCGGCGGCGATCGGTCGGCGGCTGCGGTTGTAGACATCAAGCCGGTGAAGCTCGTCCGACGCCCACATCGCCTTGATGGCGTTCGTCAAGGCAAAGGCGTCATGGATGCCGCCGTTCATGCCCATGCCGCCGGACGGAGAATTGATGTGCGCAGCATCGCCGGCGAGCAGCACGCGGCCATGGCGGAAATTATCGACGATCCGGCGGTGGACGCGGTAGGGGCGGGTTTCCATGACCTCATAGGGCCGGTCCTGCGGCACGATGCGCTGGAACTTGCGCTCGATGGCCTCGGGCTGGAGCGCCGCCTCGATGCTTTCGCCGGCATCGGGATAGAGGCTGCACCGCCAGAGTTCGGGCAGGCGCAGCAGGCTGAAGGTGCCGGCGCGGGTCCAGCAGTAATTGACGTTGGACAGGCCTTCGAGATGGTCCTCGAAGCGGAAGCGGGTGGTGGCGAGGATGGTGGTCTCGGGGTAGGTTTCGCCGTGCATGGCGAGGCCGAAATGCTCGCGCACCTGGCTGCGGGCGCCATCGGCGGCGATCAGCAGGCGGCCGGTGACGGCGAGGCTTTCGCCGTCCACGGTGACCGCCTGGGCTGTGACGGTGCCGGCGGTCTGGCTGACGGCGGTGACGCGGCAGCCGCGGCGCAGCGTGACGCCGGGCATGGCCTTCAGCCGGGCGACGAGCAGCCTGACGAGGCGCGACTGTTCGCACTGGAGCCGATAGGGATGCGCGGTGTCGTTGGCGAGGATGTCGAGGTCGAAGACCGCCCGCTCCTGGCTCTCGTGCATGCGGATCTGCCACTGGCGCGAGATCAGGCCCTGTTCGATCAGCGGGGTCGCGAGGCCATAGCCGTCGAGCATGTCGAGCGTGGGCGGGTGGAAGGTGGAAGCGCGCAGATCATCGGCAAACCCGGTCTCGGCTTCGAGAATGGTGGCGCGGATGCCGATAGTCGCCAGCCGCAGGGCCGCCATGAGGCCAACCGGACCGGCACCGACGATGACCACCTGTTGCTGATCTTTGTCCATATCCGCTTTCGTTTCGTGGACTTGCTTACTTGTAGCAATAAAGATACAGGTTACAATAGCATCGACTCGACGCTTTTCACTTTTTTCCAGATCAGGCACAATTGCATGCATCGACGAAACAGGGAGTGGGGACAGGGATGAAGGCCGGGCCATGCAGGGCTATCTGAAGTCGGGACTGCGCCTGACGCTCGACCTCGGCTTGCTTCTGCTCGGCACTGTTACGCTGCTGTTCTTCCTGCTGCGGCTGACCGGGGACCCGGCGATCGTCATTGCCGGGCCGGATGCGGCGCCCGATCAGATTGATGCGATCCGCGCCGAATATGGCTTCGACCAGAGCCTCATCGTCCAATATGCCCGCTATGTCGGCAATCTGCTTAGCCTCGATTTCGGCGAGTCGCTGGTCGATGGCACACCGGCGCTGGTGAAGGTGCTCGATGCGCTGCCGGCGACGCTGCTGCTTGGCGCGCTGGCAATGGGGCTGACGCTGCTGGTGGCACTGCCAGCGGGGCTTTGGCTCGGCGCCACGCAGCGGCGGGGTGTGGCACGGGCGGCGCGCGCCGGGCTGTTCCTGTTGCAGGGCTTTCCAGGCTTCGTAACGGCGCTGCTGCTGGTGCAGCTGTTCGCAATCCAGCTGGTCTGGCTGCCGGCGCTCGGCGCGAGCGGGCCGTCGAGCTGGGTGCTGCCTGCGGTGTCGGTGGCCTCGTTCCTGGCGCCCAAGCTGATCCGGCTGGTGGAGGCGAACACAGCGGCCGTGATGCCGGCCGACTTCATCCGCACAGCGCGGGCGAACGGCGTGCCCGAGCGCGAAATCCTCTATCGCCATGCCGCGCCCAATGCGCTGCTGGGCGCGGTGGCGCTGATCGGCGCACAATTTGCCAATCTGGTGACCGGGCTGGTGATCATCGAGTCGATCTTCGCCTGGCCGGGGATCGGCTGGCTGCTCGTCCAGTCGACTGTCAACCTCGATTTTCCGGTGGTGCAGGCAATCACATTCATCATCGTTATCGCCGTGTTCCTGGTGAACACGCTGACCGACCTGTTGCAGCGCCGGCTGGATCCCCGGCTTGGCGTGATGCCGGCATGAGCGCCGCCCGTGACCCCTGGATGCGGCTCGGGCTCGGGCTGATCGCGACGCTGGCTCTGCTGGCGCTGGCCGGGCCGCTTATCGGCTTCGATCCTGACTTCATCAGGTTGCGCGCCCGGCTGCTGCCGCCGCTGAGCCCCGGCTATCCGTTCGGCACCGACCATCTGGGCCGCGATATTGCGGTGCGGCTACTGATCGGCCTGCGCTGGTCGATGGCGACGGCCGGACTGGCGACCTTGATCGCCTTTCTGATCGGCACCGGCTTCGGGCTGGTGGCGGCCTCGGGCCGCTGGCCGGTGGCAGGGCTGGTGCGGCAGGTAACGGCGCTGGCGCAGGCCCTGCCGGTGTTCGTGCTGGCCGCCGCGATCATCGCCATCGTCGGCAATGGCTATTGGGCGGTGGTGACGACCCTGGGCTTGGTGACCTGGCCGGTATTCGCGCGCGTCGTGGCCGCCGAGGCCGCCAGCCTGTTTTCCCGCGAGTATGTGCTGGCCGCCGGCATGATGCAGATGTCCAGAACCCGGCTGCTCGTCTGGCATGTCATGCCGGGGCTGGTGCCGAGCCTGGCCGTGCTCGGTGCCTTTCATTTCGCCGATATGCTGATTGCCGAAAGCGCACTGTCCTTTCTCGGCATCGGCGCGCCGCTGGGGGCCTCGACCTGGGGGGCGATGCTCAGCGAGAGCCGGGCCTATCTCCTGACCGCGCCCTGGACACTGCTGGTGCCGGCCGGAGCGGTGGTGACGGTGGTGATTGCCTTCAACCTGGTCGGCGACGCGCTGCGTCGGCGCTTTGCTTGATGTCGGCCGCGCCCGCCCTTCGGGTCGAAGGCCTGTCGATCGGCACAGCGTCGGGCCCAGAATCGGCGAGGGGGCTGGTCCACGGCCTGTCGTTTTCGGTGGCGGCGGGCGAAGTGCTGGGGATCGTCGGGGAGTCGGGCTCGGGCAAGTCGCTGAGCGCGCTTGCCGTGGCGGGCTTGCTGCCCGAGGGCGTGACCGTGACCGGCGGGCAGATCAGCGTGGCGGGTGTGGACGTGCTGAGCCTGGCGCCGGATGCTCGGCGGCGGCTGGGGGGCAGCGGCATCGGCTTCGTCTTTCAGGATCCGCTGTCCTCCCTCAACCCGGTGCGGCGGGTCGGAACCGCGCTGATCGAATCGGCGATGCGCCACCGGGGTATGGGCCGGGCCGAGGCGCAGGCGCTGGCGATTGCGCGGCTTGCCGACATGCAGCTGCGCGAACCCGAACGGCTGGTCGACCGCTATCCGCACCAGCTTTCGGGCGGCCAGCGGCAGCGGGTGATGATCGCGCTGGCGCTGATCAACGACCCACCGCTCCTGATCGCCGACGAGCCGACGACGGCGCTCGATGCGACCGTCCAGCGCTCGATCCTGGCGCTGCTGCGCCGCCATTCGGCCGGACGGGGGACGATCCTCATCACCCATGATCTCGGCGTGGCGGTGTCGCTGTGTGATCGGATCATGGTCATGCACGAGGGCCGGCTGGTGGAAAGCGGGCCGGCGCGGGCACTGTTGTCGGCCCCGGCGATGGCTTACACCAAGGGGCTGATTGCGGCGCGGCTGGCGCTTGCCGGAGCCGCGTCATGAGCGGGCCGCTGCTCTCGGTCGAGCGCCTCAGCGTCGTCTATCCAGGCCCGCGGCCAGTGACGGCAGTGGCCGACTGCTCGATTGAAATCGGGCGCGGCGAGGTGTTTGCGCTGGTTGGTGAATCGGGTTCGGGCAAGTCGACGCTTGCGCGCGCGGTGGCCGGGCTGGTGCGCCCGTCGCATGGTCGGATCGCGCTTGACGGCACAGCCCTCGAGGGGCTGCGAGGCCAGGCGGCGAGGACCGCGCGGAGGCGCATCCAGATGGTGTTCCAGGACCCCGAGGCCAGCCTCAACCCCTATCACCGGATCGGGACCAGCCTTGCCGAGCCGCTCCGCGTCAGGGGCATGCGCGACGAGCCGGCGATTGCGGCGCGGGTGGCCGAGCTTCTGGCGATGGTGCGGATCGACCCGGCGCTGCTCGACCGGCGCCCGCGCGCGCTATCGGGGGGTCAGAAGCAGCGGGTGGCGATCGCCCGGGCCCTGGCGATGGAACCCGACCTGCTGATTGCCGACGAGGCGCTGTCGGCGCTCGATGTCTCGACCCAGGCGGCCGTGGGCGCGCTGCTGCGCGAGCTTTGCGACCGGCTGTCGCTGGCGATCCTGTTCATCTCGCACGACCTGCTGATGGTCCGGCATCTGGCCGACCGGGTGGCGATCATGCGCGGCGGGCAGATATTGGAGCAGGGCGACTGCAGGGCCGTTCTCGATGCCCCGGCGCACCGCTACACGCGGCTGCTTCTCGACGCGACGCCTGACCTGGCGCGAGGGGGAATCGATCTCGAGGCCGAAGAGGCGCTTGTGGACAGCGAAGGAGTGATGGGATGAAGGTGCGCGATTTACAGCATGCGTTGCTGCCCCCCCTGACCGAAGAGGACCGGAGCCGCCAGAAGATGGTGGTATCCCTCCGCAAAATGATCAACGGTCGGCTGCGGCCGCGAAACGTCGAGCTTTATGAGACCGAGGGGGCACCGGCATTCGCCGCCGCCCATGGCCGGGCACCGCAGTCGCCCGATGAGATGACCGACGCGATGTTCATGTCGCAGCGCTACCGGTTGTGGAGCGGGCTGAGCCGGGCGTCGCAGGAGATGATCTGGATCGCCGCCGGCACGGCGCTGCTGCGCGACGAGACGCGCGCCAAGGCTGCGGTCAAGACGCTGCCGATGCTGGGCTCGCTAAACCTCGACCCGGATTTCGTGCCACCGGCCGAGATCGCTACCCTCGATATCCACCTCCAGCCCGGCGGTTATGCGCTCGACCGCGGCGAGGATGACATGCTGGCCGGGGCCTTTTACGAGGCGGGCGGCAACATCTATGCATTTGGTCAGGGGATCGGGAAGGGTGACAGCAAGGCGGGGGCCGTGATCCGGCACCTGGAAGCCGCGCATCCGGGCTTCCGGGTCGAGCGAATGGTCGATCTTGGTTGTTCGGCGGGGGCAGCGACCTGCGCCTGGGCGCATCACTATCCGGAGGCGCAAGTCCACGGCGTCGATGTCGGCGCGGCGATGCTGCGCTATGCCCATGGCCGGGCGCGGTCTTTGGGCGTGTCGGTGCATTTCCATCAGGCAAGCGCGGCGAAGCTTTCGATGTTCCCGGACAATCGCCTCGACCTGGTGGTGTCGCACAATCTGCTTCACGAGATCGGCCGGGAGAACCGGCGGGCGATGTTTGCCGAGGCGCTGCGCGTGCTGCGACCGGGTGGGCTGTTGCTGCATCAGGACGTGCCGATCCGGGCGCTGCCGAATTCGGTGGTGCAGGTCGAGCGCGGCTGGGACACCACCTACAACGGCGAGAATTTCTGGAACAACTATGCTGGCGACGACCTCGTGTCCGAACTGCGGTCGGTCGGCTTTCCCGAAAGCGCGGTGGCCGAACACCGGCTGAGCCAGATCGACGGCGCCGCGGGCTGGTACCTGCTGGCGGGCGAGAAGCCGGCTTGAACCACTGGGGGCGCCTTGGCTTTCTGGTGCTGGCAGCGCTGCTGCTCCCGGCACTCGGCGCCTGTGCCCCTGAGGCGCGCAAGCCCGAGACATTGCGAGTCGGAGTGAACACGCTGCCGGTCAGCCTTGGCAATCCGTTTCGCGGCAATGGCCGGCCCAGCACGCTTGTCTGGAATTCGCTGTTCGACGGGCTGACGCAGATCGCTCCCGATGGCCGGCTGGTGCCGGCGCTGGCGCTGCGCTGGAACCCAACTTCGCCGACGTCCTGGCGCTTTGAGCTGCGACCTGGCGTGCGCTTCGCCAACGGCCGGGCTTTTGATGCGGCGGCCGCGGTGCGGGTGCTCGACTGGCTGATATCGCCGGCCGGGCGGCGGACGGTGATCGGTAATGAGCTGCGGCTGGTGAAGGCGGTGCGGGCGTCGGGACCGCTGACGCTGGAGATGACGACGTCCGAGCCCGACCCGATCTTGCCCAAGCGGCTGGTGGCGGCGATGATGGTCGAACCCGATCTCTGGGAGCGACTGGGACCGGAGGGCTTTGCGCTGCAGCCGGTTGGCACCGGGCCTTATGTGATGACCGGCTGGGACCAGCGCCGGCGGCGGGCCGAGGCGGTGGCCAACCGCTATAGCTGGCGGCCGGTCGGCTTCAAGACGGTGCACTGGATCGAGCTGCCCGACGCCGCCGTGCGGACACAGGCGCTGCTCTCGGGTGATGTCGATCTGACGCCGATCGAGATTGAGGAGATGGACCGGCTGATCGACCGGCGCTTCCCGGTGGTGACGGCGCCCTCGATGTCGGTGATGTCGGTGGCGTTCGTCAACCAGCGCAAGACCCCGCACCCGGTGATGGACGTGCGGGTGCGGCGCGCGCTCAACTACGCCGTCGACAAGCAGGCGCTGGCGGCAATTTTGTTGCGCGGGCTCGGGCGCGCTTCGGGGCAGCCGGCGGCGTATGTGACGGCCGGGTATAATCCGGCGGTTAAGGCCTATCCGCATGACCCGGCGCGGGCGCGGCGGATGCTGGCGGACGCCGGCTATCCGAGCGGCTTCGACCTCGAGATCGAGATCCAGATCAATGCGTTTCCGGCTGATTCGCTGATCTATCAGAGCGTGGCGCATGATTTGCGCCAGGTGGGGGTGCGGCCAGTGCTGCGGACAATGACCTTTGCCGATTATCTGCGCAAGCTGGCGAAGAACGGCTGGGAGGGCGATGCCTTTGGCGCGTCGTGGAACGGTGCCCCGCATAACGACGTTACGCGGGCGATGGAGAGCTTCTCGTGCAAGCGGCCCAATGCATTTTTTTGCGACAAGCCGCTGACCGCTGCCTTGACCCGGGCCAGCCAGCTGGCCGACGAGGCCGCGCGGGCGACTGCAATGGCCGGGCTGGCGCAGCAATTTCATGACATGGCGCCGACGCTGTTCCTCGTCGAGCAGGTCGACATGTTCGCTCACCGGCCGGGGCTGATCGGCGTGCATATCGTCAACCGCGTGCCGGCGCTGGACGCGATCAGGGAGCAAGACGGATCATGACCCGAGCCGATGAGATACTGGAGATCGTGCGCCTCGGGCAGGGATTGCGACCGGCCAGCCTCGAAAGCCAGGAAACCGAGGATGTGCTGACCGTCACGGTGGCGCTGCTGGTGGAACTTGGGGTGGCGCTTGACCGGATCGACCGGCTAGAGCGCAAAGTGGCCGAACTTGCCGGCCAGACGACCGAACAACTGCGCGAGACCCCGCTGGGGCCGCAAGCAGACGCCGAACGTGAGGCCGGACAAACGGCCCTCATTGCCTGTGCCCTGCGGGTATTCTTTGACGGGCGCAGGCCAGTCAGTCGGGGCGAATATGACCACAACAGGAAGGAAAGTTGACATGAAGGGAACGATATTGATGACCAGCGTCGCGCTGGTCGCCACTTTGTGGGCCGGCGCGGGTCATGCCCAGAGCGCGCCCGGCGCGGGGGCTGCGAACAGCGGCGTGATGGAGGACATCGTCGTCACCGCGCAGCGCCGTGAGGAAAATCTGCAGGACGTGCCGATCGCGGTCTCGGCATTCAGCGCCAACGAACTGAACCGCCGCCAGGTCATCGATACTTATGACATCCTGCGCAACATCCCGAATATGGCGGGCAACCAGAATGTCGGCGTCGGCACCTCGTCGAGCTACTTCTTGCGCGCAGTCGGCAACGGCGAATCGATCGCCACCTTTGACGTCCCGGTCGGCACCTATGTCGACGACGTGTTCGTCGCCCGCCAGAACGCCAACAATTTCGCGCTGTTCGACGTCGAGCGCATCGAAGTGCTGCGCGGGCCGCAGGGCACGCTGTTCGGCCGTAACACCACCGGCGGCGCCATCAACATCGTCATGCGCAAGCCCGGCGACGAGTTGAAGGGATATATCGAGGGCGGCTATGGCAGGTTTGACCAGTCAATCCTGCGCGCCTCGGTCGACTTGCCGCTCAGCAGCACAGTCATGACCAAGATCAGCACTTTCTGGATCCGCGACAATGGCTATGCGACCCAGGTTTCGACCGGGCGCAAGTTCAACGCCCGCGACACCACCGGCATCCGCGGCATGCTACGGCTGCGACCGTCCGACACGCTGACCATCGACATCACTGCCGACCATGTCAACGACCAGAACACCAACTTCCTCAACCGCGTCGGACCGAACGGCGACCGGCTTGTCGACAACAACATCCTGCAAGGCTCGTTCACCGGGCTGGTGACGGGACGCAAGGCCACATTCCCGCTCGACAACGTGGCGCGCTCGACCGCGCTGACCGGCACCGTCGCGCTCGATCTGGGTGCGGCGACGCTGACCTCGATCACAGGTTACCGCAAGATCAACCAGGAGTTCATCATCGACAGCGGCGGTTTTCTGCCTCGCCCGACGCGGACCACTGGCTTCAACCCGATCCTCAACGACAGCGACCATGAGCAATTCACCCAGGAACTGAAGCTCAACGGCGAAGCCGGCAATCTCAACTATGTCTTTGGCGCCTTCTACATGCAGGAGGACAATGTCACCGACTTCGCCCAGCTGGCGACGAACACCGCGACCTTCGTGCAGACGGTGACCGCCGACCGCACGCTCCTGAACGACACCAGGACCTGGGCCATCTATGGGCAGGGCGATTATCGGATTGCCGAGAAGCTCGTGCTGACCGCCGGCCTGCGCTACACCTATGAGAAGCGCACAATCGGGGTGTTCACCAACCCCGGCGCGCTCGGCGTGCAACTCTCCACCGCCGGCATAAGAGCCGCCGGTCAGCCGACCGAGCAGATCTACAAGGCCTGGACCCCGCGCTTCGCGGTGCGCTACGAGGCCACCGACGATGTGATGCTGTTTGCCTCCGCCACGCGCGGCTTCAAGTCCGGCGGCTGGCCGGGCCGCGCCACCAGTAACGCCGCTTTCATCCCGTTCCAGCCCGAGACCGTCTGGTCGTTTGAAGGCGGCTTGCGTCTCGACGCCTTCGACAACACGCTGCGCTTCAACGCCACCGGTTTCTATGCGACGACCTTTGATGTCCAGATCCCGGCGCAAGCGCTGGTCAACAACGTGCCGGTGTCCACCACCACCAACCCGGCCGACCTGCGCAATTATGGCCTGGAAATTGAAGCGACCTGGCTTCCGGCCGAGGGGCTGAACATCTCGGGCTCGCTCGGCATCCAACGTGCGCGTTTCATCAACCCCAGCGCGCTCGTCATCGCCCAGCAGCAGCGCTGCACGTCGGGCAGTACGGTGGCGCCGGGGTGCAATGCCAACTTCGTCGACAATCTCGGCGAACTGGCGCGGCCGGTGCGCGCGCCGGCAGTGACCGGCAACCTGATTGTTAGCTACGATGCCAAGATCGGCGGCCTTGGCGTGCTGACGCCCACCGCCAATCTCAACTACACCGGACCCTATGCGGTGGCGACGGCCGGCAGCCCCAACCAGCCAGCGGCCAACGGCACATGGCAGCCCTCGCAGACCTATATCAACGCCTCGCTGGCGCTGCGTCCGCAGGGGCTGGACAATCTGACCCTCACCGTCGAGTGCCAGAACTGCTTCAACAAGAACTATATTCTGACCAACCTTGTCGGCGCGAACTTCTATGACGTGCCGGGATCGTGGCTCATCCGCGCCCGCTACAACTTCTGAAGGCCGGGCGCTGCTGATTGAAAGAGGCCGCCGGCAGCGATGCCGGGGGCCTCTTTTTTGGATGACCCGGAGCGGTCGCCTACCAACGCGCCGCCGTATCGACCGGCGCGGCATGGGCCTTCATCGCTTCTGGCAGCGCCGGGTCATAGGGCCGGTCCCAGGCGAAGCCCTTCTCGCCGTCGACATAGCTGGTGACGAGCTTGCCGCCATTCGTGCGGAAGAAATAGAGGTTGCCGGTGATCGTGCCATAGGGGCCGTGCGGGATGTGCGGCGGCCGCCAGAAATAGGCGCCGGGCTTCATCACGCCGCGGTTGCCATGGCTTTCGCCCGCCAGAAGGAACATCTCCTCGACAACCGGGTGCACTTCGGCGCGTTCGGCCCAGCGCATCGGCAGTGTGCCGAGCAGCCAGCTGGTGTCGCCGGTATAAGGATCGACGAACAGCAGCTTGCGGCCAGCGCCAGCGGGGAATTCGGGGTGGAAGTTGCCCGTATAGGTGACGCCGAACCCATCGAGATGTGCGACCAGCCGGGCCGGATCGACCGGGCTGACCGGGCCCTTGGCCGGTGTGGCTGAAAAGAAGCTGAGCACCACCGCCCCGGTGTCCGACCGGCGCGCGCCAGCGTCATGGCCGGCCGGCCAATGGGCATACCCGAACGGGCCGTAAAGGACGCCGCCGATGTCGAGGCTGCCCTCGAGCACGATGAATTCCTCGTCGCAGGCCAGTGCTCCGGCAGACAGCGACCAGCCGGCCGGATAGCGGATCAGCAGGCTGAGCGCGCCGGTCTCATCGTCCTCGCTCAGCCGCTTGGTCTCCACGCCGGGGCGAGTGGCGGCCAGATCCTCTGCCTGCCAGTTGAGGGTCTGCGCCTGTATGAATTCGATCCAGGGTCTGGTCATCGGGCGCGTCCTTCGTGGCGGATCGGGGTGCGGGGATCGGTGCTTTCGGCCATTACACGGAGCAAGCCGTGCATGGCCCTGTCAAGCGCGGCAGAGGTTTCGGAGCGGGCGGCGGGGGCGGCCGCCTCGACATCGCCTGCTGCGAGGACGCCGGCGCTGACCAGAGCCTGTTCGAGCGCGATGCGCCGGGCGCGCTCGGCGTGAAGCTGCGAGGCCAGCTCGAAGACCAGCCCCGCCAGCCGTTCGGGATCGGGGATGCCGAAATTCTCGCTCATGATGCGCGCTCCGCTTCCAAAACGGCCCAGGGGAAGTGCCATTCGGGGCGCTTGGGCCACTTGAGATCGCTCTGCAAGCCGCCGCCGCGCTCGTCGAAGGCCCGCCAGCGGGCAGATGCGAAGCCGGCGGCGCGGGCGAGTTCGGTCTGGTCCTGCCGCAGCATCGGCGGCAGGAACGGCTCGTTGTTGCGGTCGCCATGCTCGTCGATCATCCGGTCGCGCAGCCGGTCCCCGCGATACTGGAAATCGAGGAAGCGAAGCGAGCCGCCCGGCGCCAGCAGGCGGGCGGCCTCGCGGTAAAGGGCGGCGAGCGCGTCGCCGGGCATTTCATGGATGAGCATCGTCGAGGTGACGAGATCGGCGCAGCCATCGGGCAGACCGGTAGCGCGGGCGTCGGCGACGATGAGCAGGACATCGATCCCGCGCTCGGCGCAGCGCTGGCGGGCGAGCTCGATACAAGGGCGCGAGAGGTCGACGCCGATCACTTCGGCTTCCGGAAAGGCCTGCTTCATCGGCCAGGCGGATTTGCCGAAGCCGCAGCCGAGATCGACGATCCGGCGATAGGCGCGCTTGGGCACGGCAGTTTCCGCAAACAGCCGGTGGAAGCTGTAGTCGTCGTTTTCGCCAAGCATCACCAGGCGCGCACCCTGCTCATAAACACGCGCCGCCCTGGCGCTCGACCAGACGCCATGCGGCTGGAGGTGGATGTCCCAGTCCCGGTACCAGTCGGGCAGGCCGGCGCCTTCATTGGTGGGGCGGCAGTCATCGGGGACGGCGTCGCTGACCGCGCGCCACAACATCTTCTGGCTGCCGCGTTCTAGCCAGGCAAACCATGGCCATGCGGGCATGGCATGGAGCGCGTCGGCAAAGCCGGGGTCGTCGCTGCCCAGTGCGGCGGCCTGCTCGGCGAGGATTGGAAATAGGGTGTCGGCCCAGCGGCGGCGCAGCGTCAGCACGAAATCGAGCGCGGCCTGCTGTTCGATGGTCGGGGTCATGCGTTGGTCTCCAGCAGTTCGATGCGTTCGCCCGCCGCACCGACCAGCAGCCGGTCTTCGGGCGGAGCTGCCGGGCAATCGAAGCTGACCATCGCCATGCCGGGCGGGAGCAGCCCGGGCAGGCTTGGGCGAGGCCTGGTGCAGG
Organism: Novosphingobium sp.; assembly: GCA_031428115.1. Taxonomy (GTDB): domain Bacteria; phylum Pseudomonadota; class Alphaproteobacteria; order Sphingomonadales; family Sphingomonadaceae; genus Novosphingobium. The sequence continues at coordinate 18,344 of JANPOS010000081.1, forward strand.
ACGGATAGCCGTCCAGCTCGATCATGGTGCCTTCGCTGAGCTTGATCAGACCGTGCAGCACTGGCGTATCGAGCGGCAGCTGGTTGGCGGCGGAGATGACGCCAACCGGCGTCGCCACCGGTGGGTCGACGGCGTTGTCGAATCCGGCATAGGTGGCGAACATCGCGTCAATATCGCCGCCGCCGGCGACGACGATGAACACCCGTCCGACGAAGGACAGGGCGGGTGCCAGGCTCAAGCCGCTTCCCGGGCCAACTTCGGTGAAATAGAGGCATTCGCCAACGGGTCCGATCACCTGCATGGCACGGATCATCGGGAAGCGGGTCAGCCCCTTGGGCGGGCCGATGATGGTGAAGGCCGTGTGCGCGTCCAGCCTTGCGGCGAGCGCATCGACATCCTGCACGACGATCTCAGTGGCGTTCCAGCCATGGCTGGTCAGCGCCGGCACCATCGGCAATTCATGCTGCGTAACAAAGCGCAACAACACGGCCTCGCCGCTGACCGGGCCGAGCGTGCGCATTGGGCGACCGGCAAGGCCGGACGCGCCCCAGCGGGCTGCGGTGTCGGCAGCGAGCGGCGCGTCATCAAGCAGCTGGTAACCGAGCGCCGACACATAGGCTTCGCTGACTGCGCCAATATCGGGAACGGCGAAGGTGACGGCGCGGATAGCGCCCAGCCGCGGCTTTGGGTCCTCTGACATGCCCTGCATTGTATCGGGGGGGCGGTTGAAGGCAATGCAAGTCGCGCTCCGTCCCGCACAAAAAATCTCCTGCTGGTTAACCGCCCGCCAATCGCGCCTAAGCTTGAGGGGCAATGGTGCCGGAGATGGATGGACAATCAGCGGCGGGTGGACGCGGCTCTCTTTTCAGGGAGGGTGGTGTCAACGGGATCGCCCGATGCCTGGTCGGTTGCAACCGGCGCGGATGAGCAAGGCCCCTTCCCCCTTCCGCTATTTCCACTCCTCGCCTGAAGTGATCTGGCTGGCGGTGCTGATGTATGTCCGGTTTCCGCAGTTCCTTCGCAGCGCCGAGTAGTTCGGTCCGCTCGAGTTCCGCGCGCCGGACAAGCTGAGGGCTTACTCTGGCAATCCGCGCAAGCATTCCGAAAAGCAGATGGGTGCTGGCTACGCCATAGGCAATTCGCGCCCGGGTGAAATTATGTTTGGCGGCTGTAACCGGCTGCGACGCTGCGGCGAACCAGGGGATGATGCCGCCGGGAGATAAGCGATGCGAAATTGGCTGGTCGCGATCACCCGGCCCGAAACGCTGTGGGACAGGCTCGGCAGGCGCGACACTTTGGCGCGCGCAGAGAACACGGCACTGCAACGCGCCCATGCCGAAGGCGGAGGCGCCGGATCGGGGGCTTGTCCCTGGCGTCGAACCCTGAGCGGGCGGGCAGCATGATCGGGATCGGACCGGAGAGCTGGTGCTTCCTGACGCGGCGGGACCGGTCCGGCCAGCCGCGCCCTGCCGGGCCAATTGGATTGCGGCATGATCACGCGGCCGCCCTGGCGCGGCTGATTCCGATCCTTGGTTGCGGCGAGGAGGCGGCGGCGCTGGCTTTCGACGGGCTGGCGCGGGCCAGCAAGGCCGATCCAACAGCCTGCGCTGCGCTGCGCCAGATTGCCGCCGACGAGCGGCTTCACGACGGCCTGATGCATGATCTGGCAAATGCGCTGCCAAACATATCGGACGAAGCCGCAATCAGGGCTGCGCGCAGGCTGCATATCCGCCTGTCTGCGGGCGGGACGGCGATGCATCTCGCCAAGATCGCCGCGCTCGATGCGGCAGTCTGCACGATCTTGAGCCGGCTGCTGCGCCCGGGCCTGCCGCTTGCTGATGATGGGTTCGTCGAGGCAACACTCAGCCGGATTCGGCGCGACGAGGCGCGGCATGTCGCTCTGTCGCGAGCCTTGGTACTGGCCAGTGGCAGCTCGGCGCAATTGCGCGATGCTGGTGCAGAAGCGCGCGGCGCGCTGGCGGTTGTGCTGATGCTGGAAGCCGATGCCTTCGAGGCCCTGCAGGTCGATCCCGGCATGCTGGAGCGGGATGTCAAGCGCCTACCCGATGGTTTGCTCACGGCACCATGACTGCCGGCAATGCGCATCCCCCCTGGCTGTCGCAGGGCAAAGTCTCGGTGCTGGGCAGCGGCGCGGCGCTGCCCGGAGAGGCGGTGGATACCGACACGCTGATCGCGATGCTGGAGGAGCGGTTCGGGCTGACCCGGGGCCGCGAGGCACGGGCGGTGGCGCGGCGGCTGGCGATCCGCAGCCGCCACATCTGCCGCGCTTTCGATTGCGCCAGCGAGCCGCCGCGCCCCGGCCAGTCCAACCCCGAACTTTGCGCTGCGGCGCTGCAAGCCGCGCTGGCCGATGCCGGGCTTGCTGCCGCTGACCTCGGCTATCTCATCGGCCACACCACCACCCCGGCGCGACTGCTCCCCGGCAATATTGCGCTGGTTGCCGATGAATTGGGCTATGGCGGTCCGCATATCGAACTGCGCCAGGCTTGCACCGGCTTTGCCAACGCACTGATGATCGCCTTCGGGCTGATGGCCATGCCCGGCGCGCGGCCTGTTGCGATCGTCGGTTCGGAAACCGGATCACTGTTCTTCGATCCGGCGCGGGTGGCGCAGGACAGCGGCCAGCTGGTCAATCTGGTGCAGATGGGCGACGCCGCCGCCGCAGTAATAATTGGCCCGGCCGATACCGCTAAGGACAGTATTGGCGCAGCCTGGTTTGGCGCGATAGGCCTCGGGCGGGCGCCCGGATTGCAGCTGAATTATGACAAGCGGGAATTCGATCATGACTTCGCCGGGATTCTGGCGGGCGGCGGCATGCTGTTCGATGCCGGCAAAGCGGCGGCCGAAGCGCAGAACTGTCCGATTGAGGTTGCGGACTTCATTGTCCCCCATCAGGTGAATGGTGCCATCGGCAAACAATTGGCGGGGCATTTTGGCATTCCGGTCGAGCTGTTTTTCGTGCACGCCGGCACGGTCGGGAATACCGGTTCGGCGGCAATCTGGCTGGCGCTCGACAGGCTGCGCAAGCACGAGCTAACTCCCGAGAAACGCGCCGTCGTTCTGGGAGCGGAGGCGACAAAATACATGTATGGCGGCTTTGCCTATGACCACGGCTGAACCGCTGATCGATGTTGCGGGGCTGGCCAAGTCCTATGCTGGGCGGGCGGTCGTGCAGGATTTCACCCTGCGCCTCGTCCCCGGCGAAATCGTCGGACTGGTCGGTGCCAATGGCGGCGGCAAGACGACGACCTTGCGAATGATCGCTGGCCTGCTGCGGCCCGACGCAGGGCAAGGCAAGGTGCTGGGCGACGACATTCGCAAGGCCAGACAGGATCGCCGGCCGCAGATTGGCTATATGGCACAAGGGCTGTCGCTCTATCCCGACCTTACGGTGCTCGAAAACCTGCGTTTCCGAGCCGCAGCCTATGGCGTGGCGGAGCCGCAGGTGCGGATCGATGAGGTCGCCAGGGCATACAGTATCGGCGATGTGCTCGGCCAGCGCTTCGGCACGCTCTCGGGCGGGTGGGCGCGGCGGGTGCAGTTTGCTGCAACCCTGCTTCACGTGCCGCCGTTGCTGTTGCTCGACGAGCCCACCGCCGGACTCGATCCGGCAACGCGGCAGGACATCTGGAACTGGCTCGAACAGCTCGCAGCGGGGGGCCAGGCGATTGTGCTGGCCACCCACGATCTTACAGAGGCCGAGCGCCTGCCCAGCATCCTGCTCTATCACCAGGGCCGGGCTTCTGCGGCGATGACCCCCGCCAGCCTGATCGGCGCGATGGGGGTCAATACGCTGGAGCGGGCGGTGATCGCGCGGGCAAGAGAGTTGGCGGCATGAGCGCGCTGCGCCGCATTGGTGCGGTTGCGCGGGTCGAGTGGCTCCGCCTGCTGCGTTCGCGGATGACACTGATTCTGCTGCTGCTTGTCCCGGCGCTGCAAGTACTGCTGTTCGGCTATGCCATTCGCCCAACGGCGGCGAGCGTAAGCGTCGCCATCGCCGCGCCCAGTGCGGAGAATGGCAAGTCGGTCGCGGACGAACTTGCCAGGCAGCCCGGCCTGAGGATCGTCGCCCGCGATTTGCCACCGGGCCAGGCCGAAGCCATGGTGCGCTCCGGCGAGGCGCTGATCGGGCTTGAGATTCCCGAATCGCGCGGCTTTGGCGAAGTGCATTTCGTGCAAAAGGAAATGCGCATCGTGGTCGATGCCGCCAATTCTGCGCTGACTGCCTCAGCCGTGCCGGAAATCGAGGCGGCCTATTGGCATGAGATCGTCGTGCGCGCAGATGTCGAGGGCAATGGTCCAGGGCTGAAGATCGAGCGGCTCTACAACCCGGACAGCCGCGCCGACTGGACTTTCCTGCCCTCGCTGATCGGCGTGACGGTGATGATCGGCATGATCATGCTTGGCAGCATCAGCCTGGCGCGCGAGCGCGAGGGGGGCACCTGGGAGGCGTTGCTGGCAATGCCAGTCAGGCCGGTCGAGGCGCTGCTGGGCAAGCTCTTGCCTTACGCCGCGCTCGGCACTGTCCAGGGTGTCTCGGTGCTGGCCATCGGCATCGCCCTGTTTGACTTGCCCGCGCGAGGCAGCGTCGCCGCGCTGGTGCTGCTCCTGCCGCTGTTCGCAGCCGCGCATCTGGTGCTCGGCTATGCCATCTCGGCGCGCGCGGCGACCCAGCTGGCGGCGCTGCAAGGGGCGGTGGCGTTCTATCTGCCCGCGATGCTGCTCTCGGGCTTCCTCTACCCGTTCGAGACTCTGCCGCACTGGGCGCGGGTGATCGGCAATTGCTTCCCGCTCACCCATTTCATCGCGGCCGCGCAAGGCGCAATGCTGCGCGGGGCCGGGGCGGGCGAAGTGCTCGCGCAGGGCGCGCCGATCCTCGCATTTCTCGCAGCGGCAACTGGGCTGGCGCTGCTCGCCCACGCCCGCCGTCTCGATTGATGTAACCTTTCGGATCACGCGCGCGAACCAGTCACTGCTACACCCTAAGGACACACCCATGACCAGATTTCGCACACTTGCCCTGGCCCTCGCCGTCGGCATTGCTTCGGTCGCTCCGGCCCAGGCAGCTGAGCAGCGCAATTTCGATACTGTCGCTTTTGCCGCAGCGCAGGCGCAAGGTCGGCCGATCCTGGTCGATGTCAAAGCCTGGTGGTGCCCAGTCTGCGCCTCGCAAGGCCGCTCGATCAAAGCTATTGTTGCGTCGCCGGACTACAACAACCTGATCATTTTCAACGTCAATTATGACAGGCAAAAGGATGTGCTGCGCCGCTTCGCGGTGACCAAGCAAGGTTCGCTGATCGGTTTTCGCGGCAATCGCCAGACCGGGCGGCTCGATTACGTGACCGACCGCGCGCAGATCGGCACTTTGCTCGCATCGACATTGCGCTGATCCGGTGACTGGTGCCCTCAACCCGGCGCTGGCTTTCTTCGCCGGGGCGCTGACCATCCTGTCGCCTTGCGTGCTGCCGCTCGTGCCGGTGGTTCTCGGCAGCGCTGCCCAGCGCCACAAGTGGGGGCCGATCGCGCTTGCGGCGGGCATGATCGGCTCGTTTACTGTGGTCGGCTTTGCCATTGCCACGCTTGGCGCAGCATCCGGATTCGATGGCGAATGGGTCCGGATGATCGGTGCGGTGCTGCTTGCTCTTGCCGGGCTGGTGCTGCTGGTGCCGCGCTTGCAGGAGAGATTGACGCTATTATTTTCGCCGCTGGCCAATTGGGCAAGCCGCCGTCAGGCCGGACTCGATCGTTTCGGGCTGGCAGGCCAGGCGATGGTCGGGGTGCTGCTTGGCCTGGTCTGGAGTCCCTGCGTCGGACCGACCCTGGGCGCAGCGACGGTGCTTGCAGCGCAGGGGCAGAATCTGGCGCAAGTGGCGCTGGTCATGGCCGCCTTCGGCTGCGGCATAGCCTCGGTCCTGCTTATTTTGGCCTATGCAACTCGGACCATGCTGCTGCGCTGGCGCGGCGCGATGATGGATCCGGGGCATCGCGGCAAGCGTATACTCGGCGCGATCCTGCTGATAGTCGGGCTCATCATCCTAAGCAGCGCGGATCGCTTGATCGAAGGCCTTCTGGTATCGGTGTCGCCAGACTGGCTTATTGATCTGACGACGAGATTTTGAGGCATTGATCCGATGGCTGCGTCACAACCCAGAGCCCGACGATGATCGCCGACGAGGCCACTCTGGCCCGGCTGATGGCCATGGCGCAGACGGGCGACCGCATTGCCTATGCGACATTGCTCGAGAGCTGCCAGCGCTGGCTGAGGCGCTATTTCGCGCGGCGGATAGGGCCATGCCAGCTTGACGATCTCGTGCAGGACACGCTGCTCTCGCTGCACCGCAAACGCGCCAGCTACGATCCGGCGCGCCCATTCTTGCCCTGGCTGGCGGCGATCGCGCGCTATCGCTGGGTCGATCATCTGCGCAAGATCTACCGGGCGGACGAAACCGGACTCGACAACAATTTCGCCGCGGAGTCCGACGAGCCGAGCATCAGCGCCAGGATCAGCCTTGAGCGACTGCTCACGCATCTGCCGCGCGCGCAGGTAACCGCTATCGAAATGGTCAAGATCGAGGGCCTGTCGGTGAGCGAGGCCTCTCAGGTCTCGGGCCAGAGCGAATCCCTGATCAAAGTCAACATTCACCGGGGCCTGAAGCGTCTCGCCGCCCTGATCGAGAAAGCTTGAATGTGATGCCACCCCGACCCGACACTTTCATCGATACGCTCGTCGCTCAGCTTGAGCCTGTCCGGCCCTTGAAGCTGGCTGGCGGTATGTCCCGCGCGCTTGCCGCGGTACTGGCGGCGACCGGCGTTGCCATCTTTGGCATGGGCCTGCGCCCCGGCCTGCTGGGCGGCAAGCTGGATCCGGTCTTCCTGCTGTCTTCGGGACTGTTTCTGCTGCTGGCCTGCGCGGCATCGTCCAGCATCATCCAGATGAGTCGACCGCAAGTGGGCAATCATCAGACCGGCTGGCTCTGGGCCGCGGCAATGGCAGCACTGCTTCCAGCGAGCGCCCTGCTCATCTGGGTGGTCTCGCTGGCAAGCGGAGATCATCCATCGGTCGACGAGAATGGCTGGGTCTGCACGGCGCAGGGCGTTGCACTTGGCCTGATCATGGCAGTGCTGCTGACCCTGTGGCTGCGCCGAGGCGCCGCGACTTCGCCGGAACGGGCTGGGCTACTGACCGGGATCGCCTCGGGCAGCGCGGGCATATTCGCCCTCGGGCTGCATTGCCCGTACAACGACATTGCGCATATCGGCCTGTGGCACGGGCTCGCTGTGCTGGTTAGTGCGCTGGCCGGAAGATGGATTGTGCCCGCTGCTATCCGATGGTGATTTCAAGCCGCAATGCCGGTAGCGGCCGATACGAAATTTTGCACCGTCAGACCCGCCGCAGCCCCGCTAAGGCAAAGGCCAGCGGAATCGTGCCATAGGCAATCGGGACAAGCGCCACGGCGAGATGGAGCTGGTCCTCCCCGAAGACCCGCGTTGACAGGATCCCCACGCTGGTCGGGCCAAGCAGCAGACCGGCAAGGCTGATAGCCATGTAGTAAAGCGCCACAATCTGTCCGCGCACTGCGCCTGGCGTGATCTGGAGCAAGGCGGTGACGCCCACGGCGGAAATCGCGCCGATCCCCACGGCGGTCAGGCAAAGCATGGCAAAGGCCAGCCAGGGCGAGGGCATCAGCATGGCGAGGCCGGCGCTGGGCAGGATCAGCGCCAGGCCGAAGGTCATGATCCGGTGCGGCGCCAGACTGTCGCCCGCCAGCAGGCGCCGCTGGCATTGCGCGCCGGCGACAAGGTAGATCGCTGGCCCCAGGATCAGCGCGGACAGACCATTCAGCAGGGCAAAGAATTCCGGCTTCCATCCCCAACGCCGTTCGAATGCGGCCGGCAGGAAGCCTTGACTATAGGCGGTGATCACCATCGCGCCGACAATGGCAACGATCAGCAGATAATCGCGCCAGTGCCCGCCGATATGGGCAAAAGCGCTGCGCAGGCTGTTGTCGGAGGCGCCGACTGCCGGCTCGGCCTGCCGCGGCGGTTCGCGCACGGCCAGAAAGGCCAGCGCCACCAGCAGGCCGGGTAGGCCGACGGCAAAGAAGGTTGCCTGCCATGGCGAGACCGCGCCCACCAGCGGCAGCACGATCCGCTGCGCGCCGCTTGCCCAGGCCAGCACCGATCCGCCGATGAGCGAAGCCAGCCCCGAGCCCAGCGTGATCGCCATCGAATAGGCGGCGATGGGCCGGGCGCGGCGTTCGGGCGGGAAGGAATCGCCGATGATCGAGAATGCTGCGGGACTGAGCACGGCCTCGCCCACTCCCACGGTCATCCGCACGAGGAACAGCTGGGTGAAGCTGCGCGCGAGCCCCGAAGCCGCCGTCGCCAGCGACCAGATCACCACCCCTGCGGCAATCAGCCGGGTGCGGGACTTGCGATCGACCAGCCAGCCCAGCGGCAGCCCCATCGTCGCATAGAAGACTGCGAAAGCCGGGCCGAGCAGCAAGCCGATCTGCGCGTCGCTCAGCGCGAAGTCGGCCTTGATCGGCTGAACCAGCAAGCCCAGCACGGTGCGGTCGATATAGCTGAACAGATAGGCGACGGTCAGCAGCGCCACCATGCCCCAGGCCGCGCGCGGCGCAGGGTAGCCCTGTTCAGACATGATAGATCACCACCGCATGTCCATCGGCATCGACCAGCCCTATTTCACGTCCCAGCTTGCCGTCGTGGGTGTGGAGCGGGCGTTCCGGAAAAATCTTCACCCCGGGCGCGGCACGGACGGCGGCGAGCGCGGTGTTCATATCCGCCACCCAGACCACGGTCGAGCAGACCGGCATGTCCGGCGCGGCGCGAGCCGGGGCAACCTCGAGCAGGGCGAGGGTGCGCTCTTGCCCAGGCGGCCCGTCGAGCGCGGCCATCCGCAGCCGCGCGGCAGGATCGATTCCGAAGATTTCGTAACTATAGCTGGTGCATGGCGAGTTCTTGATCGATTGCAAGATGAAGCCCAGCGCATCGCGGTAAAGCGCGAGCGCCCGATCGAGATCGGCAACGATCAGCGCAGCGCGCTTGAAGCGGACTGGCTCAGTCACGCACGAGGGCTTCAGGCGGGAGCGGATCGGCGACATGGACAATCTGCTTGCCGACATTCTCCCCCGAGAACAGCCGTGCCAAGGCGTCGGGCATGGCTTCGAACCCCTCCATTATGTCTTCAAGCCATGTCAGCCGTCCATCACGGATCCATTGCGCCATTTCCGCTTCGGCCAGGGCAAAGCGGTCACGGTGATCGTAGACAAAGAAACCCTGCATCCTTGCCGAACATTCGCCGATCTTCCACCAGTTGGCCAGGGCGTAGTTGGGACCGTCGATATATTGCGAGATGCGACCGCAGTTCACCACCCGGGCAAAGCGGTTTATTCTGGCGAGCGCGGCATCAAGGATCGGACCGCCGACATTATCGAACACCACGTCGATTCCATCTGGCGTCAGTTCGGCCAGGCGTTTCGCCATGTCCGGCTCGCGATAGTTCAGCGCGGCATCGAAGCCGAGCCGCCCGGTCAGCAGCGCACACTTCTCGGCCGTTCCTGCAATGCCGATCGTGCGGCAACCGGCGATCTTCGCCAGTTGCCCGGCGATCGAACCAACGCCGCCGGCGCCGCCACTGACCAGCACCGTATCGCCGGCTCGGGGTTCGCCAATCGCGAACAGGCCGACCCAGGCCGAATAGCCGGTCATGCCAAGCACGCCCAGCGCGGTCGAAGGTGGGAGGTCGGTGGCGCGGACCGGGAACATCAGCTTGTTGGGCGCGCCATCGCTGAGGGCATATTCCTGCCAGCCAAGCTTGCCGTGCACCAGCAGCCCGACTGGAAAATCGGGATTGCGCGAATCTACGACCTGACCCACGCCGCGGCCATGGATTACATCGCCCGGGAGCAGCGGGGCCTCGATCCCGGCACCGTCGATCATGTATTGGCGCATCACCGGTGCTAGTGACAAGTAAAGCGTGCGGACAAGGAATTCGCCCGGGCCCGGTTCGGGCATGGGCACGCTGACGAGGGAGAAATCGCTGCGCTTGACCGGGCCGTTGGGGCGCGCAGCCATACACCATTGGCGTCTGGTCGCGGGGATGGCATTCGCACCCGCAGTGTGACTTTCGGCCTTGCCTTGTTCGGTCGCAGCAATGGCCATCAAAAACGGTTCCCCTCGCTCCCGGCGCTCATGGTGGCGGCTTGCTTGCCAATGTGTCCAATTTATAGTTTTTACCGCTGGATTGAAAAAATTTAGAGGTTCAGCCAGGGAGCCGGGCAATGCGGATGGAAGTGAGCCTGCGTCAGATCAGCTATCTGGTGCGGTTGATCGAAAAGGGTTCGTTCACGGCAGCGGCGGAATCGCTGGGCATTACGCAACCGGCGATGAGCATCGCCGTCGGTCAGCTCGAACGCGCCCTGGAAGCGCGACTGGTTGATCGTCAGGCCAGCCCGCTTGCCCTGACCGAAGCGGGCGAGATCTTCCTGCGCTATGCGCGGCGGGTCCAGCACGACCTGGCCGAAGCCCGCGACGAGCTGGCAGCCCATGGGCGCGGTGCGCTGGGGCGACTCGAGCTGTGCATGGGCCCCAGCGCCGCGACGCCGCAAGTGGGAGCCGTGCTCAATGCGCTGTCGGTCGACTACCCGGGGCTGGAGATTGCGATCGGCACCGGGGTGGTGCCCGCCGTGCTCAACCGGCTTGAGGACGGCGAGTTCACCGCCTATGTCGGCGCGCTGCCCGAAGCGTTCAGCGACCCGCGCTTCGAAGCCCTGCGGATGGCAGATCTGGACGTGGTGGTAGTGGCCTCGGCCCAGCATCCGCTCGCCGGGCAGAGCCGTATCGAAGCTGCCGATATCGCGCAGGCGCCGTGGATCGAAATCGGCAACGTCGAAACCAACCTGCCGGATTGGCATGGCGTGTTCAGGGCGCTCGGCACCGAGCCGCCGGTGCCGGCGATAAACGTGCGCAACCTGGCGCTGGTTCACAGCCTGCTGGGGCAGGGGCATTTCGTTACCGCGCTGCCGCGCGCGATGGTGGCGGGCGAGCTGGCCCACGGCATGCTGGTGGCGCTGATGCCCGAGCGGCTGTATTGGACAATCCCGCTGTCGATCATGGTGCGGCGCGGCCGACCGGTGCCGGCGGCGACCGCAATGTTCGTCGAAAGGCTGGCCGCGCAGTTCGGCGTCGCGGCTCCTCATAAAAGCAATAAATCGAACCCTAAATAATATAAACTGGACGATATTCCGACTGGCGGTAGGCTCGCCACCTGATCAATCCATGGGGGGATTAGTGATGCGCAAATCGGTCTATTGTGTTTCGGCTGCGCTGTTCGGCGGGCTGGTGCTCGCCATGCCAGCTCAGGCGCAGGAAAGTGGCGGCGGCGCCAGGGCCGAAGCCGAAACGATCGTCGTGACTGCGCGCAAGCGCGAGGAGAATCTGATCGACGTGCCGCTTTCGATCACCGCCGTGACCGCCAAGGACATTCAGGAATCCGGCATCGAGAACGTATCCGATCTCTCGCGCCAGGTCCCCGGCTTCAATTTCAAGCAGGGCTTCGGCCGCACCGGATCGGGCGACGGCGGACCCAGCGTACGGCCTTCGATCCGCGGCATGTCGAACATTCTGGGCACACCGAATGCCGGCTTCTTTGTTGATGGCGTGTTCGTTTCGCAGAACATCACCTCCTATCAGCTCGACAACCTCGAGCGAGTCGAAGTGATTCGCGGCCCCCAATCTGCGCTGTTCGGCCGCCAGACGTTTTCGGGTGCGATCAATTTTGTCACGCGCAAGCCGGGCAATGATTTCCGCGGCGCGATCAATGTCACTGGGGGGCAATGGGATCATGCGGAGGCGTCGGGCTATATCCAGATCCCGGTGGTCAAGGACCGGCTGGCGGTGGAATTCAACGCCCGCGTCTACAATTTCGGCGGTGACTATGTGAACGGCGACAGCGGCGAACGCGACATCAATGCGCAAAGCAGCCAGAACTTTGGCGGCAAGATACGTTGGACACCGTCCAACAATGTCGAGCTGATCGTCAACGGCGCTTACGGTCATGACCGCGACAAGGGCTATTCCTCGTTTTTCATCCCCCAGGCGGGCCTCAATTGTCTGCAGCCGACCATCATCGGCACCGTGGCGGGAATTCCGCGCTCGTCCAATCGCCGGCGCGGCTATTATTGCGGTGAGGTCGTCTCGCCGAGCAGCTTCGCCTACAACAATGCCGAGATTGAGGCGCTCGGCTATCACCCGTTGGAGCGCAGCTACTTTCGCGGCGATGCGACCCTGCATGTCACCACCGCCAACGATTGGACCTTCACCCTGGTGGGGGCATATAACTGGCAGGAAAACCAGAACGGGTTCGACAACACCTATCTGCCATCGGCCGATCCCAGCCTGACAATCGAATATCGCTCGAACCACGATTACAGCCTTGAAGGCCGGGTCCAGAGCCCTGCAACGGCCGCCATCCGGGGGCTGCTCGGCGTCTATTACTTCCGCGCCGACGATGACCGCGGCTATACCGTGCAAACCCTCAGGACCAATGCGAACTACAGGCTCCGCTCAGGCTTCACCTCGGCAGACGGCGTGCAGAACATTGCCGCCTTCGGGATGGTCGAAGCGGATATTTCCGATCGCTTCACGGTCACTGCCGAAGCGCGCTATCAGGAAGACAAGATTATCGGATCCACCGAAGTCGCGGTGCTGAATGGCGAAGGTCCGCCAACCAACATCCGGGACCGGACTTACAAGAGCTTCCTGCCGCGGGTGACCGCCCGCTTCGAACTCGGTCCGAACTGGAACCTCTATGGGTCGGTTGCCAAAGGCAACAAGCCGGGTGGCTTCAACGATCTGCCCACCGATGCCAACGCCAGCTTTCTCGCTGATTTCATCGCCAAGGGCTATGAGGCCTTCACCGAGGAAAGCGTCTGGTCTTACGAGCTGGGAACGAAAGGCCAGATCGGCGGGCTGAACTTCAATGTGGCGGGCTTCTACGTCGATTGGTCGAAGCAACAGCTGACGCAATCGCAGCCTTATCAGCGCATAGTCGGCACCTTCACGACCGTTCCATTCATCGTCAACGCCGGCAAGTCGGAAATCAGGGGCTTCGAAGCGGAGCTGTTCGGCAAGGTCACCGACTGGTTCGATTTCCGCATTGCCTATGCCTACAACGACGCCAAATTCACCAATTTCTATGATGAGATCACCGAGCAGCTGTATGATACCGACGGCCGCCCAAGCTTCCTCGACACGGCGCTGACCCAGCGTAATCCGGCCGATGTCGATGGACCAAACGGGCAAGTGGCCGGCAATCGCCTGCCGCAAACGCCGGTCCATCAGCTGGCGGTGACCACCAATTTCAAGTTCCCGCTGTCGGAGCGACTGAACTTCTTCTTGCGTTCGGACGCGAGCTGGGAATCGAAGCGGTTCGACCAGGTCCATAATCTCGCCCACACCGGTGACAGCTTCAACATGAACCTGCGCACCGGCGTGGAGATTGGCGAGAACATCACGCTTACCGCCTGGGTCAACAATGTGACCGACGACCGCTCGCCGCTGGTGATTACCAGGCTGTTCGACTTCAGCAAAACGCTCCTGGTGCCCGATCCGGTCCGCACGTTCGCCGGCCAGCCGGTGACACTGACTTTCTATCGCGGCTTCCTGGTCTCCTCGCCGCGGCGGCGCCAGTTCGGCTTTTCGGCCGCCTACAGGTTCTGAGCGCAGCCATGATCGGCAACAGCGACACCCGATGGGGCGCCTTGGCCAAGGCGCTCCACTGGATAATCGCGCTGCTGATCATCGGCACTTCGATATTCATCCTCCATGTCAATGATTCGACCTGGTGGTTCAAATCGAGCCCGGTGATTTTCATCACCTATATCCACTGGCATAAGGCCGCGGGACTGATCGCGCTGGCATTGATACTGGTCAGGTTGGCGTGGCGGCGCAGCCAGCCCGTGCCGAAAACCGCGCCGCTGACCCCGGCCGAGCAAAGCTGGAGCCACCGCGTCCATATGGCGCTTTACGCCTTGATGCTGATCGTGCCGCTGACCGGCTGGTTGTCGTCCAGCTTCTTTGGTAGCGGCACCAAATTCTGGGGGCTGTTCGAAATCCCCTCGCCCCTGCCAAAATCGAAGACCGGAGTGGCGATCTTTTATTGGACCCATTTCACGCTCGCCTGGAGCTTGCTGGTGCTGGTGACAGGCCACGCCGGAATGGCGCTGTATCATCATTTCATCCGGCGCGATGCGGTGCTGCGCGCCATGCTGCCGGGCGGACGATCCGAGGAGAAAGAAGCATGAGACTGTTGTTGCTTGCAACCCTGGCGCTGGGCACAGCTCCGCCGCTTGCCGCGCGCACGCTCGATCCGGCAAAGGCGGAAGATGCGCTGCAGATCATGCAGAAATCTATCTGCTCGCTCAACCAGGGCGAGACCGTCATCTACTGGTGGAAAGGCGCGATGTTCTCCCGCGTTGAGGGGGAGAAGGACCGCGAGCTGTTCAAGCTGCAGGGCTTCAATATCCGGCAATGCGCCAATCTGACCGATCCCTCGCGCGGCCCCGGCTTTCGCTCGGTCAGCCGCGAGGTAATGATCCATCTCGATCCCGGGACCGGCGAGATCATCGACAAATGGACCAACCCGTGGACGGGCGAAGTGCTCGATGTGTTCCATGTCGCCAACGATCCGGTCAACATGCGCAACCCGATGTTCGCGCGCGGCACGGACGGCAAGCCGATCAAGGCCGAATTCACGGTGATGAACGGCCGAGCCTTCCACTCCGGCAATGCGCCGCTGTTCTACAAAAATCCTCTGCAGGGCGAATATCAGGATTGGGTGGGCGGCACCTATCAGGCGATGGAAATGGGCACGGACTTTTTCTACGCCGCTGATCTGTTCGACAGCACGGTGAAAACCCCCCGGCACCACTCGCTCAGCTGGTCGCGCATTTCCGGCTGGCTGCCCTGGATGAAGATGGGGGATCGCAATGGCGTGGTCTACACGGCAACAGTCGGCGGGCGCATCGGGTCGATCGACGATCTGCCCGAGCCGCTGCGCAGTGTGATCCGCACGCGCTATCCGGTCTATGCCAGTCCGCCGCCGCTCGACGATACCCGGCCGAACGAGACCAGTTGGGAAGTTTTCAAGAAGCGCAAGCAAGCGGAGGGCAAGTGATGCGAAACCTGACCAAGATTGCTCTCGCCAGCCTTGCGCTCGCCGCCTGCCCGGCACTGGCCGCAGACAAGCCGCTCGATCCGGCGACGCCGGAAGGCGCGTTCCTGATGAACACCAAGCAATTCTGCTCGCTGAAAGAGGGCGAATATGGGGTGCATTACTGGGAAGGCACGGTCTATTCGCGGATCAGGGGCGAACGTGACCGCCATCTGTTCAATGTCGCGGCGATGTCGATGCGCCAGTGCAAGCCATTCACCGATCCGGTGCGCGGGCCTGGCTCGCGCAGCGTCAATCGCGAAATCGTGTTCTACCTCGATCCCAGGACCAATGCGCTGTTGCGAAGCTGGAAGAACCCTTTCACCGGCGAGGAAGTGGAGATCGTCCACGTCCATAATGACCCGGTCAACGCGCGCGAACCCGGCTATGCGCGCGATAAAGACAGCAGCCCGCGCGCGAAATTCAACGCACAGGTGGTCAATGGCTACGCCTATAGCGGCGGCGGCGCGGCGCTGTTGTTTTATGATAACCCGCTGGCCGGCAATTATCAGGACTATGTCGGCAACAAGTATCAGGCCAGCGAGTTCCTGATGGCCGTGGCGCCGATGGCCGATCTGACCGATCCCCGCGCGACGCGGGTGCAGGACAATGTCTTCAGCTGGGGCCGCATTTCGCGCTGGATGCCGTGGATGAAGATGGGCGGCCGTGATGGCTTGCTGGTGCATTTCATGGGCGGCCTCAGGATCAATAGCTTTGAAGAGCTGCCCACCTGGATGAAGACCGAAATCCGCACCAACTATCCGGCCTATACCGTCCCGCCGCCGACTGACGATGCGCGGCCCAATGAAACCAGCTGGACCGTCTTCAAGGACCATATCGATGCCAAACGGGCAGCGGAAAAGGCGCCGCCGGCGAAGGCCGAATGAAGCGCGCGCTGACCGGGCTGCTGCTGGCCCTGACGGCGCTCGCCGTGCCGGTGCCGCTTGCCGCCAAGGCCAGCGACGGCACGGTAATGCGCCGCACCACATTGCTGGTTTTCGATATCGAGCGCTCGATCCGGTTCTATGAAATCCTGGGATATACGCTCTGGCTGAATGGTCCCTGGGGCACTGTGAGCCCGGGCGGACTGCCGGTGGCAGGGGTGCGGCCGGGAGATCCCAACCGGCTGGTGATCATGAAGGGCAAAGATCCCTATCTGGGAATGGTGGGACTGCTGCAGCAGGGGCCGGTGCGCCGGGCTCCGCGCTTCGCGCTGCGCCGGGGCGACCCCATCCTGATGATCGAGATCGCCGATATGACCGGGGTCGAAACCAGACTGCGCGCCGCAGGCTTCATTATCCAAAAGGGCCCTGAAACCAGCCACATCAAGAGCGTAACGGACGAATGGGATGCGAAATTCATGTTCGTCATCGATCCCGACGGGCATATGCTTGAGCTGACCGAGCGGCTCAATTGACGGTGATCGACCGGCGTGCGCTGATGCAACTGGGCGCGACTGTCGCTGCCATCTGGTCCATTCCCGCCTTCGCCCTGCCGGACCCCCCGGTTCCAGGACTGGAGCGTCGCTACATTTCCTGCCGCTTCGGGCAACTCCACTTGCGGATTGCCCGCCCGGCCCGCGCAGTCCGGGGGCGGCCGCCGCTGGTGCTGTTCCACCAGACCCCGCTTTCCGGGCGGATGTTCGAGCACATCTTGCCGCATCTGGCCGATGGCCGGTTCGCCATTGCGGTCGATACGCCCGGTTATGGCGAAAGCGATCGTCCGGTCGAACGCCCGACACTTGCGGGATACGGCGACGCGATCCTCGATGCACTGGCCGGGCAATTCGGCAACCGGATCGACCTCCTGGGCTACCATACCGGGGCAGCCATTGCGCTCGACCTTGCGGCCCGGCGACGCGCAGCGCGGCGGCTCGTGCTCATCGCTGTGCCATTGCTCGATGCGGCACGGCGCCAGCCCCTGCTGACCCAGCTGGCGGCGGACAAAGACCCTTTCCCGGCCGATGGTTCGGCGCTGCTCCAGCAATGGAGCGGCTCGGTCGCTGCTCGCCCACCGGACCAGTCGATTGAAGATGTCGCGCGGCTGGTGGCGGAAAAGCAACGCGGCGGACGGCATTACGAATGGGCGCTGCGCTCGGCGATGGAAGCCGATCTCGTCCCGCTGGCCGACCGGATCAAAGTTCGCGCGCTGGTGATTGCCCCGCATGACGGGTTGCAGGGGCCCAGTGCCGAAGCCGCGCGGCTGATGAAGGCCCGGCTGATCGAACGGCCCGATTGGCGCTATGGACTGTTCGATGCAGCGCCGAAGGAAGTGGCAACCATGATCAATCTGTTCCTCGCTGAAGTTTAGACTGCAGCCCCCCAAGCTACACCACGTCCGGGGACACCATCCTGCTGCTGAGCCTGCTTGCGGTTCTGGCGGGGGCTGAGACGTTCGTTGACATTGCCCGCTTTGCGGACAGGAAGCAGGATTTTCTGCGCAGATTCCGGCCATTGCTCGCCGGAACGCCGTCGCATGATCATCTTGGCGACATCTTCGCGACGCTCGACGCGGAGCAATTTCAGCGTTGCTTCGTGGCGTGGGTGTCGTCGCTCAC
>JANPOS010000082.1:0-10878 GCA_031428115.1 Novosphingobium sp.
GTGAGCGACGACACCCACGCCACGAAGCAACGCTGAAATTGCTCCGCGTCGAGCGTCGCGAAGATGTCGCCAAGATGATCATGCGACGGCGTTCCGGCGAGCAATGGCCGGAATCTGCGCAGAAAATCCTGCTTCCTGTCCCCAAAGCGGGCAATGTCAACGAACGTCTCAGCCCCCGCCAGAACCGCAAGCAGGCTCAGCAGCAGCACCCCATCAAGCGGATACATCACTTTGGCGGACTGCCGAACGTCCGGCAAATCCCGCAAATGCTCCAGAACAACCCCCGCCTCGCCAAGCGCGCCGATCTCCAAATCCATGCCGTCCATCGCTGCAATCCCCTGCACAAAAGAGGACCAGCACTGATTCAGTACTTCAGCCGCTCGTCACGAACTCATCCACCCGATTGCCCTGATTCATATGTGGACGCCCCCTTGGCAAGGGCTTTTTTGCCAGGATGATTTTGATCGGTTGCTTTCATATGTCCGGCCTGTTTGTGCGGCATTTTGATTGCCGCTGGCCCTGATGGAAATCCGCCGGTGAGGTCCCCAATCAAGCTCGCGCGCGGTTGAAGCGCATTGAATCAGACGGGTTGGTTTCACCATTGGCTCGATCATTACTCATCATCGACTGCCATTACCAATTCGGGTGATCTGGGTTCGCTCAGGTCAAATGTGCGTAGGGGTGATAAGCCTCTTTTCGGGTCAGGACGACCTATGCGATGCGCGCTAGTTTGTTAGCAAGCGCAACGGAGACGAGCCGGAAGGGCTTCTTCTCCGAGAGTTTTCTGATCCAGTCGGCCATGGCCGTTGCCGTGATGATCCCGAGGCCGGGTATCGCTGCGAGCCTGCGACTGGCCTCGCTCTCGGTATGCCAGGCCATGAGTTGCTGATCGAGGGCAGTAACCTCATTGCTGACTGTCATGATCTGGCGGATCAGTATCTCCAGCGCCGACCGGGCATAGACTGGCAAGGCATCCTTGTCGGCCATCGCCTGTTCGACCAGCTTGGCGAGGTTGGCGATACCTGGGTTGGCAACGAAGCCCAGTTCTGCGAGATGCGCACGTAGGGCGTTGGCGAGCATCGTGCGCTGGCGTACGAGCAAGGACCGTGCACGATGGGTCATGAGAATGCCCTGTTGCTCCACCGTCTTGACCGGCACGAACCGCATGGTGGGCCTGAGCACCGCCTCGCAGATCGCTTCGGCATCAAGCGCGTCGCTTTTGCCGCGCTTTACATAGGCTTTCACGTAGGATGGCGGGATCAGCCGCACCTCGCGCCCCATCTCGGCGAGCGTGCGTGCCCAATAGTGCGCCGTTCCGCAGGCTTCCACACCGATCAGGCAAGGCGGCAGCTTCGAGAAGAACGGCAGCATCCCGCCCGCCGAAGCCGAGCAACGATATTACGCCACGCTGGACGACGTCCCCATGGCCGCGTAACTTAAACCAAACGGCCTCCGGCAATCCCGGGGCGGTTCAGATCCATATGGGCGATGCACTGACCCGTCGGCGAGCGTCAGGATGCAGGCAGTCAGCTGCCATGTGCCGGTCAGGCAGTCGACATCGGTCATTTGGCCCGCCGTTCACGCGGCGTAGCTGAATTCGGACATCACCGGCTTGGCCATCGCGTCAGCAAAGTCCTGATAGCCCCACGGCCAGGTTGCCGGAATACCGGTCTTGTCGAGGTACCAGCTGTTGCAGCCCGATCCGAAGATCGTCGTCTTTGCCGCTACGATCCGGCGCGCCTCATAATCCTCAAACGCCTCACGGGTTGGCTCGACCACGCGGGCATTCCCTTCCCTGATCGGTGCCAGCAACTGGGCGATGTAGTCCCACTGGCGCTCGGCAATATCGATCAGCGAGAAGTTACCCACCGGGCCGGTCGGGCCATTGAGCATAAAGAAGTTGGGAAAATCGGGCATGGCAACCGCATAGTGCGCTGTCGGGCGGATCGACCAGAATTCGTCGAGCGATCGGCCTCCGCGACCAGTCACCGTGGTCGGCCGGATAAATTTGTCGGCATCGAAGCCGGTGGCCAGGACCAGAACATCGAGCGGATGGAAAGTGTCGTCTTTCATGCGCACACCTTCGAGTTCGACCCGCTCGATTGCAGCGGTTTCAACATAGACAGATGGCCGCTGCATGCAGTCGTAATACTGCCAGCTGTAGATCAGGCGTTTGCAGGCAGCCCGGTAGTTTGGGCGCAGCCTTTCGCGCAGTTCCGGGTCCTGGACGCTCTCGTCAAAGTGCTGGCGGCAAACATCCTCGATCGCCGTCATATTGGGACCATCGATGTGGGTAACGCCATCGGTGAAACGAACGATGTTCTCCCAGTAGACCGGATCATTGCGGATCGCGTCGATCAGGGTGACATCCTTGCGAAAAGCCTCGCGCTCCTCTTCGCTATAGGCGAATTGGGGCACAGGCATGATCCACTGAGGCGAACGCTGAAAGGCGACCACTTTGGCGGAGCGGTCACACAGCGCGGTCAGCAACTGGACGCCCGTCGATCCGCAGCCGACGATCCCGACCCTCGTCCCGTCGAGTACCGCAGTGTCGTCCCAGCGCGCTGAGTGGAAGGCCTTGCCGCCGAAGGTTTCAAGCCCCGGGATTGCCGGGATTTTTGGATGGTGCAGCACGCCAGATGCGGCAATCACCACATCGACCTCGAACGATTCGCCGCTGACCAGCACGACAGTCCAGACCGAACGCGCGTCATCGTAGCTGCAATCGCTCACTTCGGCGTTGAAGCTGACGAAAGGCATGATGCCGTGGTCGGCAGCAACCTTGTCGAAGTAAGCCTTGATCTCCGGACCACCTGCGTAATAGGCGCTCCATTCGGCATAGGGCGCGAAGCTGTAGGTGTAGGCATGGGCCGGCACATCGCAGGTCAGACCAGGATAACGGTTCTCCCGCCATGTGCCGCCCAGGCTTTCGGCTTTTTCGAACAGAGTGAACTGGGTTTCCCCGCCCTGCTTGAGCTTGATGGCGGCGAGGATGCCGGCCATGCCGCCGCCGATGATGGCATAGCGCAGTCCGCCGCCGGTGCCTTTCCAACCCGTATTGTTCATCGATCTGTGCCTCTGGAGCGAGTTAGTTGATAAAACACATGCGCAAGGGCTCTGTCATTCCGCTTGTGAATCGCGTAGATATGTCTACAATTATCTACGCAATGGCAAGAGCAAAGCGTTTTGGAGAGCTATAATGCGGTTTCATTATGCCGAATCGATGACGGCTGTAGCCAATATGCTGCCGCTGGCGCGCGCGGCCGAAACACACGGTTACGCTGGCTTCGCCATTCCCGACAGCCTGATCTACCCCAAGGCCTCGGCCACGCAATATTCGTACACCGACGACGGCGGGCGTGAGTTCCTCGAGAACAAGCCATTTGTCGAGAGCTTCATCCTTGCCGCGGCCATCGGTGCGGCGACCACCACGCTCGAGTTGACCACCAATGTCGTCAAGCTGCCGGTGCGCCCACCGCTTTACGCCGCCAAGCTCGCCGCCTCGGTCGCGGCGATCACGGGCGATCGTTTCAACTTCGGCGTCGGCCTGTCGGTCTGGCCGGAGGACTATGCCGCCATGGGCGTGCCCTACGAAAAGCGCGGCAAGCGGTTCGACGAGTGCATCGCCATCGTCCAGGGCTTGTGCGCTGGAGGTTATTTCGAGTTCCACGGCGAATTCTACGATATCGCCCCGGTCAAACTGAACCCGGTGCCGGGCAAGCCATTGCCAATCCTCATCGGTGGCCATTCCGACGCCGCCTTGCGCCGCGCGGCGCGGCACGACGGCTTCATGTTCGCCGGCGGCCCGCCCGAAATGCTCAAGGGCATGGTCGCCGCAGTCGAAGGCTACCGCGCCGATTTCGGCACCAGCGCCAAGAGCTTCCGCCTGTTCGCCACGGCAATGGGCCCGGTCACGCTCGATACGGTCAAGGCCATGCAGGACCTCGGCGTCACAGACATGCCGGTCGCTTTCCGCAACCTCTATGCCGTCGAGGAAGACAGCCAGCCGCTGCAGGACAAGATCGACGACCTGAAGCGCTTCGCCGACGCCGTCATCGCCAAGCTCTGATCTACCCCCGGGAATCCTCATCATGACCTCGAACCGCTTCCCCCACCTGCTCTCCCCGGGGCGCATCGGCACCTTGGAACTTAAGAACCGGATCGTCGTCACCGCAATGGGGGTGAGCCTTGCCGAAGATGACGGCACGGTCGGCGAGAAGCTGATCGCCTACCACGAGGAGCAGGCAAAAGGCGGTGTCGGGCTGATCGTCTCGGGGGTGACCGGGGTCGCCTGGCCGGTCGGCTGCGTCGCCTGGCAGCAGACGGCAATCTCCGAAGACCGCTTCATCCCCGGCCTTGCGCGCCTCTGCGAGCGTGTCCACGCGCACGGTGCCAAAATCGCCGCGCAATTGCACCACGGCGGGCTGGTTGCCGGTTACAGCGCTCAGCGCTGGGGCCATCCGCTGTGGGCTCCGGCGATCCCGCCGCAGCCCAAGGGCAATTTCACCGAATACTTTCTGATGGAGGAACTCGCCGGCATGGCCGGGATGAAGCCGCCCGAAATCAAGGTGCTGGAACAGGCGGACATCGATCTTGCGGTCGAACAGTTCCGCCAGGGGGCCAGGCGCGCGAAGCAGGCAGGCTTTGATGGCGTCGAGATCCACGGCGGCCACGGCTACCTCTTGTCTTCCTTCGTTTCGGCGATCACCAACACACGCACCGACGGCTATGGCGGCAGCCTCGAAAACCGCATGCGCCTGCTGCTCGAAGTCGTCGCTGCCGTGCGCACCGAAGTCGGGCCGGATTATCCTGTCTGGGTGAAAATCGATTCGCGCGAAGTGGGTAAGCAGGGCGGCATCACCATCGAAGACGCCAAGCTCTCTGCCCAAATGGTCGAGGTCGCCGGCGCCGATGCCATCACCGTCACCACCTATCACGAGACTGGCCAGGGCAAGCTCCACTCGGAATCGCACACCCCCCATATCGACGGTTTCAACCTTCCCTTCGCCGCACAGATCCGCAAGGCAGTGGCAATTCCTGTGCTCGCCTCGGGCCGTGTCGAACCCGAACTCGGCGACGCGGTGATCGGCAAAGGCGAGGCCGACTTCATCACCATGGGCCGCAAGCTCCTGGCCGATCCGCACCTGCCGAACAAGCTGATGCGCGGCGAGAGCGACAAGGTGCGCCCGTGCATCTACTGCTACACGTGCATCAGCGCGATCTACATGGGCGAACAGGCGCGCTGCGCGGTCAATCCCGAGCTCGGCCGCGAATTCGAACGCCGCGACCAGACGGCACAGCCGCGCCACGTGGTGGTCATTGGCGGCGGCCCGGGCGGCATGGAAAGCACCCGCCGTCTGCGCGCCGCCGGCCACCGGGTGACGCTGATAGAAAAGGCGCAGCGGCTGGGCGGCACAGTGCGCTTCGCCGGGCTTGCCTATGAACCAAACGAGCGGCTGCTCAATTGGCTGGTGAGCGAGGTGGAGGAGTCCGGTGCCGACTTGCGGCTGGGAACCGAGGCCACGCCCGAACTTCTCGCCAGCCTTGCCCCCGACGCGGTGATCGTCGCGACCGGCGCGTTGCGCGGCCTGCCAAACATCCCCGGCAACGACTTGCCGCACGTGTTCTCGGGCGACGACATGCGCAAGCTGATGTTCGGCGAAATGTCGGATACACTCAAGCGCAAGACCAGCCTGTTCGCCCGGGTCGCGACAAGGGTCGGCGCTGCGACCGGCGTGACCGCCAACCTCGATCTCGTGCGCAAGGCAACCTATGCCTGGATGCCGCTGGGTGACCGCGTGGTCATTATTGGCGGCGAACTGGTCGGCATCGAGCTGGCCGAATTCCTGCACGAGCGCGGCCGCAAGGTGACAGTGATCGAAGAGGCCCCCCGTCTCGGCAAGGGGCTGACGCTGGTCCGCCGGATGCGCATTCTTTCAGAACTGGCCGAGCACGGAGTCGAACTCTGCGGCGGGGTGAGCGGGATTGCCATCGACAAGGATGCCGTCAGCTTTACCGGCAAGGACGGCGAAGCGCGCTTGGTTCCCGCCGATAGCGTCATCGTCGCCCAGGGCGCTGTGGGCGATCTGTCGCTCGCCGAAAGCCTGCGTGCAGCCGGTTTCGCCGTTATCGCGATCGGCGATGCCAACGGAGTTGGCTACATCGAAGGCGCAATGCGCGAGGCGTTCGAGGCAGCACGGGCAATCGCCGGCTGACATCGGGGTGCCTGTCAGCCGCGCAATGCGGTCTTGAGCACCTTGCCTGCGGCATTGCGCGGCAGATCCGCGACGATGAAGAAACTGCGAGGAACTTTGTAGTTGGCCATGTTGTCGCGGCTCCAGGCGACAAGGTCCGGCTCGCTTGCCGCAGCTCCTGGACGCAGCACGACAAAGGCCTTGCCAACCTCGCCCATGCGCTCGTCGGGTACGCCGATCACCGCCGACATGGCAATCGCGGGATGGCTGGCAAGCAGCTTCTCCACTTCAGCAGGATAGACGTTGAAGCCGCCGGAAATGTACATATCCTTGAGCCGGTCGGTGATCCGCACATAGCCGCGCTTGTCCATGGTGCCGATGTCGCCGGTGTGCAGCCAGCCTTGCGGATCGATGGCCTCTGCGGTGGCTTCGGGATCGTCGAGATAACCGAGCATGACCCCCTGCCCGCGCACCCGGATCTCGCCGGTCTCGCCGCGCGGCAACTCGGTGCCGTCAGGCCCGGCGACGATCACTTCGTTGCCCGGCATGGCGCGGCCGCATGTCTCCGCGATCAACTCGGTGGGATCGCCCGGAAGGCAAGAGGTGATGTTGACGCATTCGGTCATGCCGTAAGCGGTGATGATGTCTTTCATTCCCAGTTCACTCCGGATGCGCTCGACCAGCACCGGCGGCACTGTCGCCGCTCCGGTCGTGCCGCCGCGCAGCGAGGATGAGTTGAAGGGCGTCTTGTCGCGTTCGGCCAGCAGCATCTGGAAGATCGTTGGCGGCCCGGGCATGAAATTGACCTTGTCACGCTCGATCGCCTCAATCACCGCGCGAACCTCGAACTGCGGCATCGGCAGCATGACCGCGCCGCTCAGCAGGCAGGCGACCCAGCCGACCTTGAAGCCGAAGGAATGAAAGAACGGGTTGACGATCAGGTAGCGCTCGCCCGCTGCAAGGCCGGTGTTGTGGATCCAGACGCCGCATTGGGGGATGACCTGGCGGTAGGTCATCATCACCCCTTTGGGTGCGCCGGTCGTGCCTGAGGTGAAGATGATATCGGAGACATGGTCGCCGGTGAGCCGCGCCAGTGCGGCGTCTACGCTGCTGCCGGCAACCGCATTGCCGCACGACT
Organism: Novosphingobium sp.; assembly: GCA_031428115.1. Lineage (GTDB taxonomy): Bacteria > Pseudomonadota > Alphaproteobacteria > Sphingomonadales > Sphingomonadaceae > Novosphingobium. The sequence continues at coordinate 7,333 of JANPOS010000082.1, forward strand.
GAAAATCATGCCAGTTATGGTCGAACCGCACGGTCTTTTCCAGGTCGGGCAGTGCCTCGTCGTGGATCAGGGCCGGATAGTCGATCCCGAGGAAGCGATCGACGGTGAACAGCATCCGCGCCCGGGTGCGGCGCAGGATGTCGCCTGCCTCGATGCCCTTGAGGCGGGTGTTGAGCGGTACGACTGTCGCCCCGCAGGTCATCGCACCGACCGCAGCGACGACCCATTCGCGGCAATTGGGCGCCCAGATCGCTATGCGGTCGCCATCCCCTATCCCGTGCGACAGGAAAGCCGCAGCCGCCTTGCGGCATTCGCTCCAGAGCTGGTTGAAACTCCATGTCTCCCCCCGTTCGAGCACCGCCGGGGCATCGCCCCAGCGCTCGGCCGCGAGCGCGGCGGCGTGCGGGATCGTGGGAGGCAGCAGCGCGAGGTCCATCAGGCGACTTCGAACAGCCCTGCCGCGCCCATCCCGCCGGCGACGCACATCGAAATGACAACGTAGCGCGCGCCCCGCCGTTTGCCCTCGATGAGGGCATGGCCGACCAGCCGGCTGCCGCTCATCCCGAACGGATGGCCCAGTGCGATGGCACCGCCATCGACGTTCAGCTTTTCCGGATCGATGCCCAGCCTCTGCTGGCAATAGACCGCCTGGCTGGCGAAGGCCTCGTTGATCTCCCACAGGCCGATGTCGTCAATCTTGAGCCCCGCGCGCCGGAGCAGTTTGGGAATGGCGAAAACCGGGCCAATGCCCATTTCGTCAGGCTCGCAGCCCGCCACCTGGAAGCCGCGGTAAATACCCAGCACCGGCAGGCCTTCGGACTGCGCAGTGGCCAGATCCATCAGCAGCTGGGCCGAAGCGCCGTCCGAAAGCTGCGAGGCATTGCCCGCCGTGATGTGGCGGCCTTGCGCGATGACTGCGCCATCCTTGAAGACCGGCTTGAGCTGAGACAGGCCTTCCGCCGTGGTTTCGCCGCGCACGCCTTCGTCAGCGGCCAGCGTCACGGTTTCGCGGCCGGTCTCGTTGCCTTCCTTGTCCTTCAGCGACTTTTCGACGGTGATCGGCGCGATTTCCCGGGCGAAGCGCCCGGCGGCCTGGGCTGCGGCAGCACGCTGGTGGCTTTGCGCGGCGAAGGCATCTTGCGCTTCGCGGGCAACGCCGTAGCGTTCGGCCACCACTTCGGCGGTTTCGATCATCGCCATGTAGGCATGGGGATCGGCGGCGATAACTGCCGCAGAACGGCTGCGCCAGGTCATGGCATGCTTGTTGAGCGTTAACGAGATGGATTCCATTCCGCCGGCAATCGCCAAATCGAATTCATCGCAACGAATGCCGCGCGCCGCCAGGGCGAGAGCATTCAGCCCGGACGAACATTTGCGGTCGAGCGAAAAGCCGCCGACACTGTTTGGCAGGCGCGAGGCATGCACCGTCAGTCTGCCAGGGTTGTAGCTCTGCGTGCCAGCCTGAGTGCCAACGCCCAGGTAGACATCGTCCACCCGCGCCGGATCGATGCCGGATCGCTCCAGCACTGCATTCACCACATGGGCGCTCATCACCGGGGCTTCGGTATCGTTGAACGCGCCGCGATAGGCCCTTCCGATGGCGGTTCGGGCGGTTGCGACGATTGCGGCTTCTCGCATGGTTTGCTCCTCAGGCGCTCTTCATATTGGCCGGGCCGAAGAAGGCCCGCATTTCGGCGATCTTGCCGCTCTCGTCGATGCGGAAGGTGTCGATCACCTCGATGACCGTTTTCTGCCCGCCGAATTCCAGCTTAACAGCGAAAGGAAAGGCAACGCAGTCGCCAGCGCAGCGCGGATCGCCCAGCAGTTCGAGCTTCGCACCCGTCGCCATTGAGCCAGCATAAAATTCGCCGATCTCGGCGAGGCCGCGCTTCTGCGGTGTGCCGACGGGGTCTTCTACGGTGGCATTTTCGGCGAACAGCGATGCGATTGCTTCGGGATCGCCCATGGCAAAGCCATCGATGTAGGCATGGACAACGGCAATCATCTGTTCGGCACTGGGCATAGGAATTACTCCGGATAATAACGGCTGATCGTATCAGCGATAAGCGCGGGCTTCTCGCTGCCTTCGATCTCGATTGTCACACGCACGATCGCCTGGATCGCACCCTTGATTTCTTCGGCCAAAACAATCTCGCTCACCGCGCGGATGCGCGACCCGGTGACTACAGGTGCAAGGAAACGCAGTCTGTCGAGTCCGACGTTTACCGCATGGGCAAATCCGCGCACTTCCATCAGTTCGGGGAGGAACAGGTTTATCATGCTCATCGTCAAATAGCCGTGCGCGATGGTACCGCCGAAGGGACCACTCTTCGCGCGTTCGGCATCGACGTGGATCCACTGATGGTCACCTGTGACCTCGGCGAAGCCATCGACCCGGTTCTGCTCGACCTTGATCCAGCCGGTCGGCCCCATCTTCGTGCCCACCATGCCAAGCAAATCGGCTGGTTTGTCGATAACAACAACCATGCTCACGCCCTCTGGCTGGATACGGCGACGATCTCGCCGGTCATGTAGCTCGACAGGTCGGAGGCCAGGAACATCATGACATTGGCCACTTCCCACACTTCGGCAGCACGGCCGAAGGCTTCCTGGCCCTCAAGCTTGGCAAGCAGTTCGTCAGTCGTCACTTTGGCCAGGAACGGGTGCATGGCGATTGACGGCGCAACAGCATTGATCCGCACGCCATGTTCTGCCGCTTCCATGGCCGAACAGCGCGTGAAAGCCATCACGCCAGCCTTGGCGGCGGCATAGTGTGCCTGTCCCTTCTGGGCGCGCCAGCCAAGCACTGAAGCGTTGTTGACGATGATGCCGCTCTTGCGGACATACATTGCGGGCAGGAAAGCACGGGTCATGCGAAACACGCTGTTCAGCGTGACGTCGAGCACCCGGCTCCATTGTTCGTCGGTCATATCGACGACCGGAACTTCGCCGCCCAGCCCGGCATTGTTGATCAGCACATCGACATGGCCCAAGTCCCGCTGCGCGGCGATATGCAAGGCATCGACCTGGCTCTGGTTGGTCACATCGCAGATGCAGGTGAAGGGGCGGGTGCCCACTTCTGCCGCAATCCGGTCTGCCGCGTCGCCCAGTCGCCGCTCGTGGAAATCGCTGATCAGAACGGTCGCGCCCTCTTCACTCGCCCGTTTTGCGGCGGAGAAGCCGATGCCGGTCCCGGCAGCCGCCGTGACGACCACCGTCTTGCCGGTCAGCAGGCCTCGCGGCTCAGGATAGACGGGAGTGCTCATACGTCACCTCGTGGTTCGCGCGGCATGCCGAGACCGCGTTCGGCGATCAGGTTGCGCTGGATCTGGTTGGTGCCGCCGTAGATCGTGTCGGCGCGCGAATAGAGGAACAGATTGGGCAGCGTGTCCCATTCGTAGCCAAAGCTGTCGGTGACTTCGCCCGCCTGCCCCAGCACGTCCATCGCCAGTTCGCCAAGCGAGCGACGCCAGCTGGCCCACTGGATCTTGTAGGTCAGTGCCGCGCCATCGACTTTGCTGTGATCGGTGTTCGACAGCATGCGCA
>JANPOS010000083.1:0-10904 GCA_031428115.1 Novosphingobium sp.
ATCCCGCAGCCCTTCCAGATCCTCAAGATGGATCGTCGCCGCGGCAATATCGTCGTCTCGCGCCGTGCCGTGCTCGAAGAAACCCGCGCCGAACAGCGTTCGGGCCTGATCCAGAACCTCGCCGAGGGCCAGATCATCGAAGGCGTGGTCAAGAACATCACCGATTACGGTGCATTCGTCGATCTCGGCGGCATCGATGGCCTGCTCCACGTGACGGACATGAGCTACAAGCGGGTCAACCACCCCAACGAAGTGATCAACATCGGCGATACCGTCCGTGTCCAGATCGTTCGCATCAACCAGGATACCCAGCGCATCAGCCTCGGCATGAAGCAGCTGGAGAGCGATCCGTGGGAAGGCGTTGCCGCCAAGTATCCGGTCGGCGCGAAGCTGCACGGCGTCGTCACCAACATCACCGAATACGGCGCTTTCGTCGAACTGGAAGCTGGCATCGAAGGCCTGGTCCACGTTTCGGAGATGAGCTGGACCAAGAAGAACGTCCATCCCGGCAAGATCATTTCGACCAGCCAGGAAGTCGATGTCATGGTGCTGGAAGTCGATAGCGACAAGCGCCGGATTTCGCTCGGTCTCAAGCAGGTCCAGCAGAACCCCTGGCATGCCTTTGCCGATCAGTATCCGGTCGGCGCGCAGGTCGAGGGCGAAGTCAAGAACGCCACCGAATTCGGCCTGTTCATCGGTCTCGATGGCGATGTCGACGGCATGGTCCACATGTCCGACATTGCCTGGGGCATTTCGGGCGAGGACGCGCTGGCGCTGCATCGCAAGGGCGAGATGGTCAAGGCCGTGGTGCTCGATATCGATGTCGAGAAAGAGCGCATCAGCCTCGGCATGAAGCAGCTTGAAAAGGGCGCACCGGCGGCTGGCGGCATTGCCGCGGCGTCTGGCGCCCTGCACAAGGGCGAGATTGTCACCGTTACCGTGCTCGAAGTGCGCGACGGCGGCCTCGAAGTGCAGGCTGGCGACGATGGCGCCACCGGCTTCATCAAGCGCAGCGACCTTGGCCGCGACCGCGACGAGCAACGCCCCGACCGCTTCCAGGTCGGCCAGAAGCTCGACGCCATGGTCACCGGCTTCGACCGTTCGAAAAAGCCGAACTTCTCGGTCAAGGCGCATCAGCTGGCCGAAGAGAAGCAGGCTGTCGAGCAGTACGGCTCGTCCGATTCGGGCGCGTCGCTGGGCGACATCCTCGGCGCGGCGCTCAAGGCGAAGCAGTGATCGAACGAACCTCGTCATTCCCGCGAAGGCGGGAAACCATCTCCAGCGCTGGCGGTTGACGCAAAGTTGGGAGATGGGTCCCCGCCTTCGCGGGGATGACGGGCTGAATGCTAGCAAAAGCCCGTCCGGAGCGATCCGGGCGGGCTTTTGCTTTGGGGCACTTGCGCCTAAGTAGGGCGGTAAGGAGTCCCCCATGCTGCAAGTCCATCAATTCGCCTGCCTCGACGACAATTACGGCTATCTGCTCCACGATCCGGCCAGCGGCGAGACGACCTGCATCGATACGCCCGATGCCGCAGCCTATCTGCGCGAGGCCGCTGGCAAAGGCTGGACGATCACCCAGATCTGGAACACGCATTGGCACCCCGACCATGCCGGCGGCAACGAGGCGATCAAGGCGGCAACCGGCTGCAAAGTCACCGCCCCTGCCGCCGAGGCCGACAAGATCGCCGGGATCGACCGCACGGTGGCCCACGGCCACACGGTTTCGCTTGGCGCCTTTGCCGCCGATGTCATCGATGTTGGCGGCCACACCAATGGCCACATCGCCTATTACCTGGCCAAGGCTGGCATCGCCTTCGTCGGCGATGCGGTCTTCGCGCTGGGCTGCGGGCGGATGTTCGAGGGCACCGCGCCGCAGTTCTGGGCCAGCCTCACCCGCATCAAGGCGCTGCCGCCAGCCACCGTGCTCTACTGCGCGCACGAATATACCCAGAGCAACGCCCGCTTCGCGCTCCATGCCGATCCCGGCAATGCGGCGCTGGCAGCCTATGCCGACGAGATCGCCGACAAGCGCTCGCGCGGGGAATGGACCGTGCCGTCAACGCTTGAACGCGAGCTGGCGACCAACCCCTTCCTGCGCGCAGATGCCCCGGACATGCAGGCGCGCTGGGGCGGGGGGAATGCCGTGGCGACTTTTGCCGCACTGCGCGAGGCCAAGAACACGTTTTGAGTTAGAGTCTATCGGACCTGAATTGGCCCGCGAAAGCGGACGCGGCCCCGGTCCAGCGAAACCCGCTCGCCATTGGCGAGGACGCGAAACAGCGCGCCGTCATCGGTGTGCCAGATCTGCGTATCCAGCCGGTCACCGGGATAGACTGGCTTGGCCATGCGCAGCTCGATATGGCCCAGCCGGTTGGCATCGCCGCCGCACAGCCCCTTGATCAGTGCGCGGCAGGCCAGCCCGAAAGAGCCAAGGCCATAGAAAATCGGGCGCTCAAAGCCGTCCGCGAGCGCGTCTGCCATCAGCGTGCCGTGCTCGCGGTGATCGCCCAGATGGCGGTAGATGAGCGACTGGTTGAGCCCGACCGGCAGCGAGACGACCAGATCGGGCGCGCGATCCGGCAGTGCCCAGTCCGCGCCATCAGCGGCGGGCCTGCGCGGTCCGCCAAAGCCGCCCTTGCCTTGCGCGAAAAGCCGTGTGCGCAACATGCCAAGCGGTTCGTCGCTGCCTTCCAGCCGCAGTTCGGCATCCATCACCACCAGTGCGCCCGAAGTCTTGTCGTAAACCCCCTCAAGCATGCTGCGCAGCCGCACCGAGCCGCTAGCCGGGATCGGGCGGACGAGCGTGACACTCTGCTCGCCGTGGACCAGGCCGACGGGGAAGCCTCCCGGCCCGTCCCAGCCAAGCATCCGGGCCCAGTCCTTGCCCGGCACATTCAGCGTGGTGAGGAAGCCCGGGATCACCTGCAGCGGCTGGCCAGGTGTGTTTTCAGTGGTGAACTGGAGCTCATCAGCCGGATCCTGAAGGCCAGCGCCGACGCCGACGGCATAGAGCATCACGCGGTCCTCGCCCCACGAGGCGGTGCCATTGGCGATCTCGGCACCGCGCAAGTGATCGTATGGGTTCATCGGCATTCCTCCCCCCGGGGCGCAACAAAAAACCCCGCCGGCGGGCGGGGTTTTGTTGAAACTGCGGCAAAGCGCAAGAGGCTGGATCAGATACCGGCAATCGCCTGATCGACCAGCTGCTTGTCGGCGGCGGCATTGTGGCCGCTCGCGATCAGGCCGCGCGCCGCCGTGGCAGCGGCATCGGCGGCGATGCCGCGCAGTTCGGTGACGACTGCGCGTTCGGCAGAGGCGATCTTGTCCTCGGCCGACTTGCCGCGCCGTGCGATCAACGCTTCGGCGTCGCTCTGCGCGCGTTCGATGATATGTTTGGCCTCGGCAGCGGCGGCAGCCTTCATCGCTGCGGCGTCTTTCTCGGCATTGGCGATCTTGTCGGCATATTCCTTGCGCAGTGCCTCGGCCTCGGCGCGCAGCGCCTTGGCCTCGTCCAGCTGCTTCCTGATATCGGCAATGCCGCTATCGAGCATCCCGGTGAGCACCGCGGGAACCTTGGCCCAGACCGCAATGCCGATCAGCACCAGCATCGACAGCGCCACCCAGGCGGTGGGCGACATGCCGAGCGCAGTCGGTTCGACATGCACGGCGCCGTGTTCAGCGGCTTCGGCGGCGAGCAGCCAGATTGCGGATGCATCAGCCATTGAGCGCAACTTTCACTGCGGCGCGCGTCGCGCCAAGGTCGGCCTTGAGCCCGGCGACGCGCTGGACAATGTCGCCGGCAGCTTCGACCGCAACGGTTTCGATTTCGCCAAGCGCGCCCGCCCGCGCCTTGGCGATCCGCGCCTCAGCCTCGCCCAGCTTGGCGTCAAGCGCGGCATTGGCTTTGGCCAGCCGGATTTCGGTTGCCTTGGCAGCATCCGCCTTGGCCTTCGCGAGCAGGCCCTGGGCCTCGGCGCGCTGGGCATTTTCCTGGACACGCCAGGCCTCTTCCTCGGCCTCAGCCGAACTACGGGCAGCCTGCGCGGCGGCAAGATCGCTGGCGATCTGCCGGTCACGCGATTCCACGGTCGCCATGACGCGTGGCACCATGCCCCGGCCAATGACGAAGAAGATGAAGCCGAAGAACAACAGCGACCAGAAAATCTGGCCGGCAAAGGTCTCGGCTAGCTGCGCGATCTGAGGCATCGGGGTATCCGGAAATTGACCGGCGAGGGTGTGCCCCCGCCGGTCGGGCATTCAGGTATTTGTCAGGCGACGAAGATCAGGATCATCGAGACGACGAACGAGAGCAGGCCGAGAAGCTCGGCAGCCGCGAAGCCGATGAACAGTCGGCCCTGCTGGCCATCGGCAGCAGCCGGATTGCGCAGCGCGCCCTGCAGGAACGAACCAAAGACGTTGCCGACGCCGATGGCGGCCATACCGGCACCGATTGCGGCGAGACCTGCACCGAGCAGCTTGGCGGCTTGAGGATCCATTGTAAAAACTCCCTATTAAAATCAGCGGATTGGACGAAAAATCAGTGAAGGTTTTCGGCGTCGTTGAGATAGAGCGACGTGAGCAGAGCGAAGACATAGGCTTGGATGCCGGCGACGAGGATTTCGAGCGCCGAAATCGCCACCATCAGGGCGAAGCTGGGAATGCCAACGACCGTGCCCCACAGCAGGCCCGAATTGGTCCCCGTGATGACAAATCCCGAAAGCACCTTGAGCAGCACGTGGCCGGCCATCATCGCCACGAACAGGCGCAGCGCGAGGCTGAACGGGCGCACCAGGAACGAGATCAGCTCGATCGCCGGGATCAGCCACATCAGCCACAGCGGCGTGCCATGCGGCACAAACAGCGAGAAGAAGTGAAAGCCATGCCGCCAGAAGCCGACCACCAGCACGATGGCGAACGTCAACACCGCGAGCACGCCTGTGACGCTAAAGTGGCTGGTGAAAGTGAATGGATGCAGGCCAATCAGGCCGATCGGCAGCAGGCCAAGCACGTTGGCAAACAGGATGAACATGAACAGTGAGAAGATGTAGGGCACATACTTCTTGCCGGCGGGGCCGATGTTCGCGGCCAAGAGGTTGTCGATGAAGCCGGTCATGCTTTCGACCGCCATCTGCCAGCGGCTGGGGACCACCTGGCGCTTCATTCCGCCCCACATGAAGGCGAGCAGCGCCACGGTGGCGATAGCCATCCACAGCGCGGAATTGGTGAAGGCCACGTTGTAGCCGGCGATCTGCCAGTGATCGGTGCCGAACATCGGCTCGATCATGAACTGGTGCATCGGATCGACTTTGCCCTGTTCGGCTGCCACGTCCTGCCTCTTTGCCTGCTAAATCAGCGCCCGCGCGTGATCCCGCAACGGGATCACTCGGGGCGCCGGTTGGAAATCCGGATGATGCTCCTGAAAGCGACGAAGATCCCGAGGGCCATCACCACCAACAGACCCCAGGGGGTGGTTCCGGCGAAATGGTCAATGACCCAGCCGATAAACGCACCGCCGCCGATCCCCCCGATCAATTCGGCCAGAACCCGGTTGCCCATGCGATAATTCGCATCAGCCTCCGCGCCCAGGGCCGGCTTGGTGCGCTCATCTTCACGCTCGCGCGCGGCCTTGAGCCGCTGGTCGAGCGCGTCAATTCGCGCGTCTTCGCCGATAGGGTCTCGTGCCGGCTGCTCGTCGTTCATGCCATGGTCCTTCGGAAGAAAGAAACGGCACGCTCAACGGCACCCCGCCGAGGGCACCGGCCCCTTAGGTTGGCGGGGCAGCCGAGTCAACAGGGAGGGGCGGCGAGGTTACGGACAGCGGCTGTCGCGCTGGGGCGGGGCAGAGGTGCGGGTCAGCCAGCCGCCGCCGGGGCCCTCGTATTTCTCGCCGGGCGAGGTCTGCGCGATCAGGCGGCAGCCGGTGGTGAAGGCATATTCCTCGACTGTCGCGCCGGCGGCCTGGGCTTTTTCCGAATAGAGCGCGCGGCGCTTGATGTTGAGATCTTCCACCAGCGCGCGGATATCGCCGCCAGGAGGCGTCACATAACCGAGATAGCCGTCCATCTTCTCGCCCACCTGGCCCGCTGCGCGCGCGGCGGCATAGGCCGGATCGCGTTGCGCCAGCGCAGTGCCCGCGACAGCGAGGGTAAGCACCGCGGCGGCAGCAAACATCAGCTTGCGGGGGTTGTAGTCGGCAAAGGCACGCATCAGAAAATCTCCGGGTTCTTGTCAATCGTGTTCGCCGCATCGGCGGACAGGCGATAGACAATCTCCTGCTTGATGTTGATGTTCAGCTCGATGACGATCGGCTTGTCCGGCGCGGTCACCGAAATACAACCCGACAGCATCAGCGGAACTGCCGCCAACCCAAAAACCAACATCATCGCGGCGCGAACGGCGCGCCAGCCGGACCGTTGCTCTCTTGCTTGCCAAACGCGCATGACGCGGCTTGTCGCAGGCGAAAGGCTTCGGGTCAATTCGTCGGCAATCATGGGGTTGTTCCGCTGACTGGGGGCTGAACGGGCGGCAGGGCCGGCGGGCGGGGCACCACAGGCAGGGGCTTCCCGTCGGCGCCCATCAGGCCAAGCGTGCGCGGATCGAGCACATAGGTCGGATCGTAAAGCGACTTGAACGAGGAGACGAGCTTGAAGAACGGCGCACGCAAGTTGACATTGAACTTGATCGGCAGCTTGGCGATCTGGTTGGTGATGAAATTGCGCCGTGCAGTCGCTCCCTGGCGGATGCCGTCAAAGCTGACGCGGGTGACGATCTCGCCTTCCAGCGGCCCGTCCATGCCGATCCGCATCTGCCGGTAGTCGATCGAACGCAGCGCATCGAAGGCAAAATTGGCCATGGCGGACAGGTCCTTGTAGGTCAGCGCGCCGACATAGGAGACATTGCCGCCCGGCGGCCGTGATGCCAGCACGCCGCCTTCGATGCGCCCGCCGTTCTCGTCGAATACCAGTGGCAGCACCCCGTCGAAAGTGCCGGTCGCATTGACATTGCCCATCTCCACCCGCGAGACGAATTTGGCCGCATCCAGCCCGTCGATGCGCAGAGTGAAGCGCCGGGTTTCAGCACCGCCCAGCACCATGCGGGTCGGCTCCAGGGTCAGCACGCCGTCGAGAAACGGCCAGCGCGCGCCATCGATTTCCAGCAGATTGCCGGGCCGGATGGCGAAAACCAGCTCGCCATCATTGACCTCGATGCCCGGATTGATCGCGGCGATCTTCAGCCGCTGATCGGGCGCGGTGATCAGGCTCAACAGGTCGGTGAAATTGACCGTGCCCGACAGTCCCTGCACCGGGCCGAAGGCGGCGGCGAAATCGAAGCGGTCGGTGGTGAAACTGCCGGTGCTGGTGACGCGCGCCGCGTTCCAGTCGATCCGGCCAGTGCCCCGCACTGTGCCTTGCGCATTGGCAATCACGCCCAGCGCCAGCCGCGAGATCTGGTCGGGCTGGAGCTTGCCATCGAGCACGATACCATCAACCGCCAGATCGGCGCTGCCGGTGCCGGACGACAGGTCGTGGCGCAGCGCCGTGCGCACAACCTCGCGGTCGCTCCTGGGTTCGCGCAGCACGGCGTCGGCGAGAATGCGATTGCCCTCAAGCGTGAGCGTACCTTCGCGGGCGATCAACGGCTGGAAGCGGTCGTCGAGCTCGCGGTCCTCCAGCCGGAAACTGCCACCGGCGATCGCCAGCCGGCCATTTGCAAAGCGCCAGGTGCCGCTGGCATCGAGCAGATCGAGCGGCACGGCGGCAAGCAGCACCTGCGTTCCGGCGAAGCTGCCCGCGACCTCGCGGCCGATCCGCGCGTTGAGATTGGCGAGGCGGAAGCGCGAGGGGCGGTCCGCCGGACCCAGTGCGATATCGAGACTGCGCGCGGCGAGCGAGCCGGGCACGGCAAAGCCCACTGGCCCGCTGGCAATGCGGATCGGCGTGGTGCCGAGCTTGCCGGCAAGATCGAGCCGCGGCGCGCCGGCGGCAATCCGCACGCCGCCCGCCCCCGAGCGCACGATCGCCCCGCCCGGCTGCGGGCACAGCGTCACCGTGCGGCCTGAGAGCGTGAGGTCGGCAAACGCCAGACTGTCAAAGCGCAGCGGCGTGCATTTGCGCCCAATGGCAAGCCCCGTGCGCTGCGACCAGCCCCCTTCCAGCGGCACCTCCAGATTGCGCGCCGCGCCGCCGGGCAAGGGCCCCGATAGCCGGACCGAGCCCGAAAAGCCCAGCGCGCCGCTTTCAGCCTGCACCAGGGTCAGACGCGGCAGCGCAAACCGCGAAGTGCCCGCAGCGTAGTCCGCCATCACCAGGCGCATGGCGATGCCGCCGCCTGCGCCGCGCTCCATGCGCCCGGCAATCTGCGGCAGGCCGCGCCCGCCGGTGGTGAAATTCGCGGTGAGGCGCGGGGCGGCTTTGCCATCCGCGCTGAACGAGAGCCGCGACCGCGCGAGCAGGCTCTGGCCAGAGCCGCCGCGCAAGTTTCCTTGCGGCACAACGAGGCTCATGGTGCCCTCGCCCAGGCGCAGCAGATAGTTTGCGCTGAGCCGGCTGCCCGGCGTCTCACGCGCCAGCGCGCCGCGCAATTGCGCAGCGAGTGGCGCGGCCATGCTGCCAGCGCCGCTGCGCTCCAGCGCGGCGAGGAGGTTTGCCAGGCCCGGCCCGGGACGCAGATCGCGCGCCGCCAGATCGCCTTCGGTCTCCGCCCGCGCAAAGTTTTGCTGCGTGCGCAGTGCGCCTTTGGCAGACAGTTCGCCCAGCGCGACGCCGCCCGAAGCCAGCTGCTGCGCCGTCAAATCATAGTGCGCGGTGAGCGCCTGCCCCCGCCAGGCAAAGCGCGTCTCGCCGCCCGCCCCTGCCAGAGTGGTGGTGCCCAGCCCGAGCGGGCCGGCGGCAAGATTTGCCGTGCCTTCCGCCCCGTCCAGCGCCTTGTCGATTGTGGCATTGATCGCCACTGCGCTCTGGCCGAGCCGCACGCCGTCCAGCGGACAGGCGAGTTCGCCGAGCCGCAGCGGGCCGGCAAAGCGCGGCTGTTCTTTGGCGACGCTCAGCTTGCCGTAAAGACTGGCCCCGGTAAGCGTGCAGCCCCGCGCCGTGCCTTGCGGCAGCACGGCGGCGACAATCCCGGAATAGCCATCACGCAAGCGCCCTTCGCCGTCCAGCTTGACGCCGATATCGCCCATTTCGCTGCTGATCCGCCCGCGCCCATCGCGGATCGCGAGGTCAAGATCGGGCAGGCGGAAGGGCGCTGTGCTATCGGTGTAGATCAGCGGATCGAGGCTGCCGAAGCTGACCCGGCCATCTCTCAGGCGGCCATAAAGCCGGGGCCGCTCCAGCGTGATCCGTCCAATGCCGGGCACGCCCCAGCGGGGTTTAATGGCCACCGTCACGCGCTCGATGGTCAGGTCAGGCCGCGCGGGGTCGCCAATCACCACTTTGCGCAGAACCTGGGCATCGGTGCCGATCGATTCGATTTCGTAGCTTGCCGGCAGGCCGAGCTGGGCAATCTGGCCGGCAATGATGTTGTCGGCGATCCGCTCGCGGGTCAGCCAGGCAAAGGCCAGCAAGGCAGCCAGCAACAGCGCCAGCCCGGCAAACGCGAGCGGCCAGAACCGCCGACGGCGCGGCGCTTTCGCTTCTGCGGGATGATCGTCCGCAACCTCAGTCATGCGCCTCACTCTTGGGCCTCACTCTTGCGCTGCGTCCCGCGCAAAGGCAATGCTGCGGTCGGCAAACTGAATGGGGATGGAACGGCCATGGCACTATCGAGGTTCGGCCTGGCCGTACTGGCTGCTTTGGCCATCGTTTCCTGTGCGCCGGATCGCAGCGGCAATGTTGTTGCCGATCCCGCCGCCGGTTCGGGCGACGATTGGCATGGGCGCGGCGGCGGGCCAGACGAGACCGCCTTTAGCCGGCTGGCCGAGATCAAGAGCGGCAACGTCTCGCGGCTTGGCCTTGCCTGGTCGCTCGACCTGCCGGGCGAGACGACGCTGGAGGCGACCCCCATCGCGGTGGACGGGACGATCTTTTTCCCCGGCGCGCATTCGGCGGTTTATGCTATGGACGGTGCCAGCGGGAAGCTGCTGTGGACCTACGATCCCGAAATCTGGAAGGTCAATCCCTTCAAGCTAACGCTCAATTTCGCGGCGAGCCGCGGCATTGCCTATGCGAACGGCAAGGTCTTCGTCGCGGTGTTCGATGGCCGGCTGGTTGCGCTCGACGCGAGAAGCGGCAAGGCGCTGTGGACCGCGCAGACCCTGTCGCCCACTTCGCGCCAATGGATCACCGGCGCGCCGCAGGTGTTCAAGGACAAGGTCATCGTCGGGCAGGCGGGCGCGGACAATGGCGAGCGCGGCTATGTCACGGCCTATGATCAGGCCACCGGCAAGCAGGCCTGGCGGTTCTATCCGGTGCCCGGCTCGCCCGCGGAGAACAAGGGCGATCCGCTGATGGAGCGCGCCGAGCAGACCTGGTGGGGCGAATTCTGGAAAGGCAAGACCGGCGGCGGTCCGTGGGGCTCGATCGCTTTCGATCCGGCGCTGAACCTGGTCTATATCGGCAGCGCCAATCCCGGCCAGGTTGATACCACGCGCGTCGGCAAGGAGAGCGGCGACCAGCTCTATGCCTCCTCGATCATCGCGCTCGATGCCGACAGCGGGGCCTACAAGTGGCACTATCAGGTCAACCCGCGCGATGCCTGGGATTACGGCGCGAACACCCAGATCACGCTGGCGGATCTAATGATTGGCGGCAAACCCCGCAAGGTGTTGATGCAGGCGCCTAAAAATGGCTTCCTCTATGTCATCGACCGCACGAGCGGGCAGTTCATCTCCGCCGGCAAGATCGTCAAGGTGACCTGGGCCGAGCGCATCGATCCCGCTACCGGCCGCCCGGTCGAAGCGCCGAACA
>JANPOS010000084.1:0-13792 GCA_031428115.1 Novosphingobium sp.
CGGCGGGTCTCGCGATTGGCCTCCTCGCGGCGTTCGAGTGCTTCAACGGCGCGGCTCTGGAGCTCGGCACCCAGTTCTTCGTCAAAGCCTTCGATGTTGGCGATTTCGGAGAGCTCGATATAGGCGACTTCCTCCAGCTCGCTGAAGCCTTCGGCCACCAGCAACTGCGAGAGAGTCTCGTCGACGTCGAGCTCTTCTTCGAACATCTTCGAACGCTCGGCAAATTCGCGCTGGCGCTTTTCGCTGGCTTCGGCATCGGTGAGGATGTCGATCTGGCTGCCGGTCAGCTGGCTGGCGAGCCGCACGTTCTGGCCGCGTCGGCCGATGGCGAGGCTGAGCTGATCGTCGGGCACGACCACCTCGATGCGGTTTTCTTCTTCGTCGATGACGACGCGGCTGACCGTCGCCGGCTGAAGCGCGTTGACCACGAACGTCGCGGTGTCCTCGCTCCAGGGGATGATGTCGATCTTCTCGCCCTGCAATTCCTGCACGACAGCCTGAACCCGGCTGCCCTTCATGCCGACGCAGGCGCCGACCGGGTCGATCGAGCTGTCGCGGCTGATCACGCCGATCTTGGCGCGGCTGCCCGGATCGCGCGCAGCCGCCTTGATCTCGATGATGTTGTCATAGATCTCGGGCACTTCCTGCGCGAACAGCAGCTTCATGAATTCAGGATGCGCGCGGGACAGGAAAATCTGGGGGCCGCGATTGTTGCGCTCCACCTTCATAATGTAGGCACGCACCCGCTCGCCAACGCGGGCGGCCTCGCGCGGGATCTGCTGATCGCGGCGGATGACGCCCTCGGCGCGGCCGAGATTGACGATGACATGGCCGAATTCGACCGACTTGATCACCCCGGTGATGATCTCACCGGCGCGGTCCTTGAATTCCTCGAACTGGCGCTCGCGCTCGGCATCGCGGACCTTCTGGAAGATCACCTGCTTGGCCGACTGCGCATCGATGCGGCCGAGCTCCACCGCCGGCAGCGGATCGACGATGAAATCGCCCAGCTTGGCGCCCGGCTGGAGCTTGTCGGCCTGCTTGATATCGACCTGCTTGAAGTAGTCCTCAACTTCCTCGACCACTTCGACCACGCGCCACAGGCGCAAGTCGCCGGTGCGCGGATCGAGCTTGGCGCGGATATCGTTTTCCGCGCCATAGCGGCTGCGCGCCGACTTCTGGATCGCTTCTTCCATCGCCTCGATGACGATCGCCTTGTCGATCATCTTCTCGGTCGCAACTGAGGTGGCGATTGCGAGCAGTTCGGCGCGATTGGCGGAAATCGGACTGGCCATTGTAACTACCTTCTTCCAACTAGACCCAAACCCGCTCACCCTGAGCTTGTCGAAGGGCTGTTTTTTCTTCGCGCGGTGCGCACAGCCTCAAGAACAAGAACGATCCTTCGACAAGCTCAGGATGAGCGGGTTTGTTTAGGTTCCTTGTGATTCGTGATCTTCGATAATTTCGTCGGCACCGCTGGTATCGAGCGGGCGCGTGGCGGCAATAAGCCGGTCGGTCAAGACCAGCTTGGCGGAAATGATATCGGCAAAGGCGAACTGCACCGGACCGGATTTCTTGTCGGAAAGCGTGACTGTCTCGGCGCCGGGATCACCCGCAATGCCGACAAGATCGCCCTGAACGGTCTTGCGATTGCCCTCAACCGGTGTCGCCAGATGCACGCGAGCCTCGTGCCCGGCCCAATTTACAAAGTCCTTGTGGCGGGTCAGCGGACGGTCGATGCCGGGCGAGCTCACCTCAAGGCGATAGGCCCCCTCGATCAGCTCGATCCCGCGCAGTTCAAACTCGTCGATGCGGTCGGAAATGCGGCGCGAAAGCGCAGCGCAATCGTCGATCACCAGCTGGCCGGTGTCGGGCCGCTCGGCCATGATCTGCAGCGCGCGCTCATCATCGCCCGCCTCGCTGATGCCGCCGCCGGCCTCGCTCTTGCCGAAAATCTTGACGCGCACGAGATCGAACCCGAGGGCCTGCGCCTCCGGCTCAACAATCTCGATAATCCGCGCGATATTCGCCATGCTTGCTCCGTTATCCGGCAATTGCCACAACGGAGTTTCGCGCCGGCCCCTTCCGGCGCCAGCCCAAACGTTGATGTCAATGTCGGGATGAGAGGCGCATAGGCGCAAGGTCGGCGAAGCGCAAGTCTATTTCGCGTTGCAGAGCTGATCGATTTCCCGGCGCATCGCGGAGAGTTCGGCGTCGCGCCGGTCGATGGTGTCGTTGTTGACAGCATCGTCCCATTCGCGCTGGAAGCGCGTTTCCAGCGCCGCGCAGTGCTGTTTCAGCTGCTTGCCGATGCCGACGGTCTGATCGACCTGGCGGACGATCTCTTCCTGGTTGTTCGAGATCCAGCGGCTGCCGCCATAGATCGCAAGAATGATCAGCAGCGCCAGACAAGCCAGGGTTGCGAGGACTGCCTTGAAGATCTGCAAGGCAGCCTCCCGGCTATGCGGACGATCAGTCCTGCTGCTTGCCCACATTATCCAGCGCGGTACTGGCTGTATTGAAGCCGCCGATTGCCTTTTCCTGCAGCGCCTCGGGCATGTATTCCTCGACCCCGGCCATTTTGGCCCCGGCATTGAGCAGCTTGAGCGCCTTGGTGGTAAGGCTCGATTCATGCGCCGCGACGGCACCGGGCTGAGTCACGGAAACCGTATCCCACGCACTTTTCGGCTTGGGCGCTTCCTTGTTCCCGGCGAACAGGAAATAGCCCGCGAGGAGCAACGCAAGGATAACGATCTTGTTCTTCACAAGCGAGCGGGCAATCGTGAACATCCAGGCCTCCACATTCCAAGTTCACCGACTAGGTAACAATGCATGGTAAAAACATCATTAACCGCAAGCCATTTTGTGCATTTCGACGCTCTGGCTTCCGGTCTGGACGGTGCGCGCAAAGCTGCTAAGCCGCGCGCCATGTCCGGTGCACCCAGAACCCTTGAAGACATCGCCGAAGAATACCTCTTCCTCGATGGTGACGAACGCTATCGCCTGCTGATCGAGCTCGGCCGCGAGCTCGACGACATGCCCGCCGCGCTCAAGACCGACGCCACACTGGTGCGCGGCTGTTCGGCGAGCGTCTGGGTCTATCCGATGGCGCGCGCCGATGGCACCCTGCATTTCCTTGCCGACAGCAATGCCGCGATCACCAAGGGCATCGTCGCGCTGGTCATCGCCGCGGTGCAGGACCGACCGGCGAGCGAAGTCGCTGCCTGCGATATTGCCGCCGCGCTGGCGCCCTTCGACCTCAAGAACCAGCTGAGTTCCAACCGGACGCAAGGCGTGCCCAACATGATCGCGCTGATCCGCGAGACCGCCGCGCGCTTTGCAGGGGATTGAGCGCGGTATGGCCCGGCCGATCTATCTTGTCTGCGGCCTGCTGGCGCTGGGGATGGGCCTGATCGGCATTGCCTTGCCGATCCTGCCAACCGTGCCGTTCCTGGTGCTTGCCGCCTTCTGTTTCGCGCGCAGCCAGCCGGCCTGGGAGCAGCGCCTGCTCGATCATCCACGCTATGGCGCGGCCTTGCGCGACTGGCGCGAGCGGCAGGCCATCCGCCGCCCGGCCAAAGTCGCCGCGCTGGGCGCGATGTCGGCAGGCGTGGTGTTCACCGGACTGACCATTGGCTTTCCCTGGGTGCTGGTCTCCGTCGCCGTGCTGACGATCTGCGGCAGCTGGATCTGGACCCGGGCTGAGTAGTCGCGCACTTGCCATGCGCGCTCGGCCTGACTAGTCCGCAAGGCATCATGACCAGCACACCCCGCACGCTCTACGAAAAGATCTGGGACGCCCACGTCGTCTCGCGCCGCGATGCCAACGACACTGGGGGCACCTCGCTGATCTATATCGACCGTCACCTGGTCCACGAGGTCACCAGCCCGCAGGCTTTCGAGGCGCTGCGCGTCTCGGGCCGCAAGGTGCGCCGCCCGGACCTGACGCTGGCCGTGCCCGATCACAACCTGCCGACCACGGCCCGGCGCGACGGCGCGGGTGCGCGCATTCCGATTGCCGACGCCGAAAGCGCCGCACAATTGGCCGCACTGGAGGCCAACGCCCCCGCTTTCGGCATACGCTACATCGGCGATGCCGACGCCGAGCAGGGGATTGTCCACGTCGTCGGGCCGGAACAGGGCTTCTCGCTGCCCGGCGCGACCATCGTCTGCGGCGACAGCCACACCAGTTGCCACGGCGGGCTTGGCGCACTGGCTTTCGGCATCGGCACGAGCGAGGTCGAGCATGTGCTGGCGACGCAAACCTTGCTGCTCAAGCAGTCGAAAACCATGGAAGTGCGCGTCGAGGGCGATCTGCCCCCCGGCGTCAGCCCCAAGGACCTTGCGCTCCACATCACCGGCGCGGTCGGCACCGCAGGTGGCACCGGCCATGTCATCGAATATCGCGGCAAGGTGTTCGAGGACATGTCCATCGAGGGCCGCCTGACAGTGTGCAACATGAGCATCGAGGCAGGCGCGCGCTCAGGCCTGATCGCGCCGGACGCGACGACATTCGCCTACCTCAAGGGCCGTCCTTATGCCCCTAAGGGTGCGGAATGGGACAAGGCCCTCGCCTGGTGGAAGAGCCTCGCGACCGATCCCGGCGCAAAGTTCGACAAGTCGATTGTCATCCAGGCCAGCGACGTCCAGCCCACCGTAACCTGGGGCACCAGCCCCGAAGACACGGTTGCGATAGGCGGCGTAGTCCCCTCGCCCGAAAGCTTTGCGGATGCGGGCAAACAGGACGCAGTGCGCGTCAGCCTCGAATACATGGGGCTCCAGCCGGGCACGCGGATGCAGGACATCGAAGTCCAGAACGTGTTCATCGGCAGCTGCACCAACAGCCGCATCGAAGACCTGCGCGCTGCCGCCGCAGTGCTGCGCGGGCGGCACAAGGCGGCGGGCGTAAAATGGGCCATCGTCGTCCCCGGCTCAGGGCTGGTGAAGGCCCAGGCCGAAGCCGAAGGGCTCGACAAGGTGTTCATCGCCGCCGGCCTCGAATGGCGCGAACCGGGCTGCTCGGCGTGCCTCGGCATGAACCCCGACAAAGTCCCCCCCGGCGAACGCTGCGCCTCGACCAGCAACCGGAACTTCACCGGGCGGCAAGGCCCGGGCGCGCGGACGCATCTGGTGAGCCCGGCGATGGCGGCGGCGGCGGCGGTGACGGGAAGGCTGACGGATGTTAGGGAATTGGTGGGGTAAACGGTTCTGAACCACCCCCAAACCCGGCCATGCTGAGCTTGTCGAAGCACTGTTCTTGTTCTTGAGATTGCGCTCATTGGCACGAAGCACAAGCTGCCCTTCGACAAGCTCAGGGTAGATGGGTTGTGTTGGGTGTTTTGATCGCCGAAGCCCGGTTCAACCCAAGCCGCTCGCATCAACAAGTTGCTCGTGGCTGACGCCCAATGCCAGCGACAATTCATAGACTGAGACAATAGTGGGGTTGCGCTTACCGCGCTCCAGCCCGCTGATGTATTGCTGGCTGAAGCCCGAGCGCTCGGCCAATTCCTCTTGCGTCATGCCCGCCGAAATTCGGGCATTCCTGATATTTATCCCGACGAGAGCCCGCATATCCATGCGGCTTGCATTGACACCCGAACAAAGCGAGGTTTATCAACTATAGTATGTATTTCTTGGAGGAGGTATGTAGGGCTAATGCTGCTGATCGACCATTACGTCGGAAAGAGCGCAATTCATGGTCTAGGCGTATTTTCCTCAGAGTATGTTCCCGTTGGTCAAAAGGTCTGGGAATTCCACCCAGCCATAGATCGAATCATTCCATCTGGTGAATTTGCAGAATTGCCCCGGCATACGCGGGTGTGGATCGAATCCCGCGCGGAATACCTGAAAGATCAGGACGCATTTCTGACCTCTCTTGATGGCGATCAATTCACCAACCACTCGGATGACCCGAACCTTGTAAGCCGCGATGGAATGTTGTTTTCCGGCCGGGCTATCAATCCCGGGGATGAACTAACATGCGACTACAGACTGGTCCTTATGCTCAGCTTCAACCCTAACACTCGCCAGCGCCATACGTTGCAGGTCGGTCAAACAGGATGACGCTGCCCAGCACCCTGCCGATCCTCATCCTCGTGGCTAGCGCAACCTGGGTCGGCGACTACTTTATCAAGACCGCCTCCCTTTCACCGGCAGGCATCCAAAGCCCTCGCCTGGCAGTAGGCGCAATCATCTATGGCATCACCGCAATCGGCTGGTTCTTCCTGATGCGCAGCCACTCGCTCGCAATGGTCGCTGTCATTTTCACTGCCATGACCACCATTGTGTTGGCAGGCATGGGCTACTTTCTATTCGATGAAGGTTTTCGATCCCGCGATGGCATTGGTATTGCTCTCGCCATTTTGGCGATTGCGATCATGTACAAAGCTTGACCAGCCAATTCCGCTGATAGCCCCTCCCCGTCGAGGAGGGGTTGGGGTGGGGGCTCCCGCGCCGGGGTGGACGCGTGGCCTGTCGGCCACGCTCCCCCACCCCCGGCCCCTCCCCGCCGGGGAGGGGGGAAACAAGTCAGATTTCTACATCCATTTCCGAGCCAACCCATTGTCAAATATCCAATGAAAGCATAGTCTCGGGCATGGTCGCCCAGACCATTATCTTCAAATCAGAAGGCTCGCAGGCAGTCCTCTTGCCTGCAGAAGTCGCATTTCCTGAACATGTGAAGTCGCTCATTGTCACCAAGTCCGGCGAAGCACTCATCCTCACGCCTGTTGAACGCCAACCAAAGCCCGATTGGGACAGTTTCTTCGCTCAGCCAGGATGCCCCGACTTTCCCGATTGCGACGAACTGACCTCGGAAAATTACCTCAAGATCGTCAAGATGTGGGCCAACCCCAATCTCCGAAAGCCTTGAGCCTATCGATGGCCTGCGCTGCGAGGACTGGACATACCCCCCACCCCCGCTAGTCTCCTCCGCAATTGGCAGGGGGAGAATGCCGAAGTGACACCTTACACCGACGACGCGCCTGATCCGCGCACATTCACCCCGCGCACATGGCTGTCCGACAACGACGACCGCGCCTGGGCCGAGAAGCTCTACCTGTGGTATATCCCGGTGTTCTTCATCATCAGCGCGATCACCTCGCGTACCGGCTTCAGCATTGCCGGCAACTGGCAGAACCTTATCGCCGGCGTGCTCGTCTGGCTGCCGTTCTGCGTGCTTCTGCCGCTCTATCTGCGCCGTAAAAACCCGCTGCCGATCACCCAGCAGTGGTGGTTCAAGTTCCAGCTTTATCTTGCAGTCGTGATCTTTTTCCTGACCTATTTTGGCACCGAGTATTTCTTCGACACGCTGGGCATGCGTTACAAATACGATGCGGTCAGCTGGTATTTCGATTCCGTTCTGCTCGGCTCCGATCAGGTGACTGCCTTGGCCGAGCACAAGCGCGTGCCCATCGGTATGTATCCTATTTCGGTGGGTTTTTTCACGGTCTATCACATCGGCGCAATTGTTCTGATCAGGCGGATTTACCGCATCGGTGTGGGGCTGGGGCTAACCGCAGGGCGCATCGCCTTTGCCGCGGGCGTTGTCGCCACGGCGCTGTTCTGGGCATGGCTCGAAACCATGCTGTTCGTCAGCCAGCCCAAGGGCAGCTATGCCTGGTATGAGGATCTCGAGCGCCAGCTGGGCATCGGCACGCTGTTTTATGCGATGGGCTTCCTGTTCACTTTCGCCAATGTCTATTGGCTGGATGAACGCGCCGACAGGCGGCAGTGGAGCCTTGGACGCATCGCCACCGAGGCCGCCGCGATGTGCCTGCTGGTGCTGCTGGCGGGCGACTTATGGTCGCTGTTCCTCGGGGTTCCGTTCGGCTAGCGAACTGAATGATCTGTCATCATCACTCCTCGTCATTGCGAGCGCAGCGAAGCAATCCAGGGCAGCGCAAACCGTACTGGATTGCTTCGCTGCGCTCGCAATGACGAATGATTTCGATTCCTGATCAATTTGCTACATGCTGCAAAAGCAAGGAGACTCGCCATGGCCAAAGGTGTTCGCGTTCCGGAAAAGGCCTTCGGGGTCGCCATGTGGGTGGTCTCGGTCATCCTCGCGGCGTTCATCGTCGGCCTCGGCAACCTCGTCATCGGCGATCTGCCGCAGGTCGAAAGTTCGATTTCGCAGGACCAGTTCGCCGACAAGGCGACGACTGAACGGATAGCTGGCGAACTGCGGAGCATCCGCGAGCGACGCGGTGTGATCGACGACAAGCTCGAGGTCGCCCGGCTCCAGCTCGAACAGGCGCAGAAGGCCTCGACCACCGGCACCGAGACTTTCCAGGCCTGGATCCAGGCGCGCACCGCGACGACCAATCCGGCGCAGGATCCCGAAGTCCTCGCCCGCACCCGCGAGCTTGAGCAGCTGAAAGCTAACGAACGCACGGTGCAGTCGGGCATCGATGCGCTCGAAAGCGAACTGGTGCCAATCAGCCAGCGCGAGGGCGAACTGAACGAGCAGCAGAACCGGCTCCAGGCCGAAGCCTATCCGGCATTCGAACAGGCGATGTTCTGGCAGGAACTGCGCATTTTCGGCCTGCGCCTCGCCATCACCCTGCCGATGCTGCTGCTCGCCGGCTGGATGGTGATCAAGAAGCGCAAGAGCGATCACTGGCCGCTGCTGCGCGGCTTCGTGCTGGCGGCGGTGTTCGTCTTCTTCGTCGAACTGGTGCCCTACCTGCCCAGCTACGGCGGCTATATCCGCTATGCCGTCGGCATCGGCCTGACGCTGATCGCCGGGCATTATCTGATCAAGAACATGCGCACCTACCTCGCGCGGCGGCAGGAAACCGAACAGCAGGCCGAGGTCGAACGCCGCAAGCTGGTCAGCCATGACGAGGCGTTCAAGAAAATGGCCGCCAAGGTCTGCCCCGGCTGCGATCGGCCAATCGCGGCGATGGAAGGCAGCGAGAGCAATTTCTGCGTCCACTGCGGCATGACCCTGTTCAACCGCTGCACAGCCTGCGACACCCGCAAGATGGCCTTCTTCCGCTTCTGCATGGCCTGCGGCACCTCCGCGCCGGAGACGGCGAAGGTATAGCCGATTGATAGCGCGCATTGCCGAGGGGAGATGGCAGCCATGATTGTGCACGACGTCAGCTGGGAGATCGATGCTACCCGCGAGGAGATCTGGGCAACCTTCCACCCCGAACGCAAATACGATCCGCGCGCGACCAGCCTGTTCAATCCGCGTGTGATTGAACACGGGACCGTGCGGATCGAGATCATCAACGAGGGCGACGAGAACGGACTGGGGCTGGTCAGGCGGGCATATTTTCAGGTTCCCTGGTATGTGGGCGGCAAGGCACGCAGCTGGGAAATGATCACTGAATGCCGTCCGCCGGAATTCCACCGATACGATGCGGTTGGCCTGCCGCCGCGGTCCAGCGCCGTGGGCTGGTTTCGCCTTGAGGATATCGGCGGCGGCCGCACCCGGTTCCACTTCCACGAGGAATACCGGATGGAAAACCGCTGGCTGGCCTGGCTGATCGAGCGCCCGGTCCATAGATTCATCTCGAAGGACAACGACAAGCACGTCCTCGGCATGATCGAGAACGGGCTGCGTGCGAACCGCGCGGCGAAGTCGGCGACGGAATAGTCAGCGCCGCATTCAGCTGATTTTTCCCCGCCCACCCTTGAAACCCGCCGCCGCGATGGACATAGGGAGGGCATGACCAAGAAGAAGGAAGTGCCCGCCTGGGCCGCCAAGGCCGCTGTCGCCGGGATTGCCGTCGGTTCCGCCGCGATCGCCGCCGCATTGCTCTATGCCGGGCGCCGCAAGCAGCCGGGCAGCAAGCCGCCCCCTGCCCTCAGCCCGCCCAAGCCCGATGAGACCGACTGATGGACCCGATCAAGCACATTTCTGGCCGCGCGATCCCGTTTGGGCGCAAGAACGTTGATACCGACGTGGTCATCCCGGCGCAGTGGCTCAAGACCATTACCCGCGAGGGGCTTGGCAAAGGCGCGTTCGAGGCGGTGCGGCAGGAGCCGGGCAATGTGTTTGACGATCCCCTCTATGCCGGTGCGCCGATCCTCATCGCGGGCGACAATTTCGGCTGCGGATCAAGCCGCGAACATGCCGCCTGGGCCTTGCTCGATATGGGCGTGACCTGCGTCATCGCGCCGAGTTTCTCGGACATTTTTTCCAGCAATGCCTTCAAGAACGGCATCCTCGGCGTTGTCCTGCCACAGCAAGCGGTCGACCGGCTGATGGAAGTCGCCAAGACTGACGCAATCGAGATCGACCTGGAAAGCCAGACGGTGACCACGAAATTCCAGGACCGCTTCACTTTCGAGATCGATCCGTTCCGCAAGTATTGCCTGCTGAACGGTCTCGACGAAGTGGGGCTGACCATGGCGCAGGACGCCGAGATCTCGGCGCACGAAGCGCGGGCGCGCGGCGACTTGTCGTTCCTGGCGCTCGCGGAACTTCAGACCCGATGAGAGCGCTGCGCAGCCACCTGCCTGGCGGCCCCGAGACGTTGGTCCTCGATGAGGTGGCGGATCCCGTCGCCGGACCGGGCGAAGTGGTCATCGCGGTGCGCGCCTGCGGGATCAACTTTCTCGACACGCTGATCATCCGCGATCTCTATCAGATGAAACCGCCGCGCCCGTTCGCGCCGGGCGTTGAAGTTGCAGGAGTGATCACTGCGCTGGGCGCGGGCGTCACCGGCTGGTCGCTTGGCCAGCGGGTGATCGGCCTGCCCGAAGTGGGCGGCATGGCCGAAGCTGTGGCGGCCGATCAGGCGCGGATATTCGCGCTGCCCGAAGCTATTTCCTTCGCACGCGGCGCGGCGCTGCCGATTGCCTATGGCACCGCGATCTATGCCCTCAGGGACCGCGCGGAAATGCAGGCCGGCGAGACGCTGCTGGTGCTGGGCGCGAGCGGCGGCACGGGTCTCGCGGCGGTCGAGCTTGGCACCGCGCTGGGGCTGCGCGTGATCGGCGCGGTATCTTCCGAGGAAAAGGCCGAGGCGGTCCGCAAGGCAGGTGCCGAAGATGTCGTGATCTATCCGCGCGGTGAGCTGGACCGCGATGCTGCCCGCGCGCTGGCTTCGGCTTTCAAGGCGGCAACTGGCGGCGATGGCGCCAACATCGTCTACGATTGCATCGGCGGGCCGTTTGCCGAACCCGCGATCCGCAGCCTTGCCTGGGGCGGACGCTATCTCACTATCGGTTTCGCCGCCGGCATCCCATCGATCCCGCTCAACCTGACATTGCTCAAGTCAATCGACATCCGCGGCGTGTTCTATGGCGCTTTCACAATGCGTGATCCGGCCCGCAATGCCGCGCTCTGCGCCGAATTGCTCGATCTAGCCGCTGCCGGCAAGGTCGCAGCCGGCGAGCCCACCGCCTTCCCGCTGGCGCGCGGCGGCGAGGCAATTGCCTCGCTTGCCAGCCGCTTGTCGATCGGCAAGGTCGTGGTCGAGCCGTGACCTGCCGATTTCGGGATTGAAACGGGGCCATGCGCGCCCTATCCCCAGCCTGTGCCCTTGAGGAAATGACCATGACAACTTTCAACGACCGCGAACGCGCCGACGAAGCCCACTTTGCCCTTGGCGAGGAAATGCTGTTCCGCGTTACCGCGCGGCGCAACAAGCTGCTCGGCCAATGGGCGGCGACGCTGATGGGGCTGTCGGCAGCCGAAACCGACGCCTATGCCAAAAGCGTGGTCCAGGCCGATTTCGAGGAAGCAGGCGATGAAGACGTGATCCGCAAGCTGATCGGCGACCTGACTTCGGCCGGGGTCGAAACCGGCGACGCCGAAGTGCGCGCCGCGCTCGAAGCCAAGGCCATCGAAGCCAAGCGCATGCTGATGGGCGAAGGCTGATGGCCATGGCCGCCTCGCAGATTGAGGCGATGATCAAGGCCGCGCTGCCCGATGCCGAGGTGACCATCACCGATCTGGCAGGCGACGGCGATCATTATGCGGCGCACGTTGTCTCCGCCGCTTTTACCGGCAAGCCGCGCATTGCGCAGCACAAGCTGGTCTATCAGGCGCTGGGCGGGCGCATGGGCGGCGAGCTCCACGCCTTGCAACTCACCACCGCCATCCCCAATTGAAGCCAATCAACCCAAGGAAATTGCCGCACATGTCCGACCCCCACAGCCGCATCGCCGATCTGGTCAGCAAGAACGACGTCGTCCTGTTCATGAAGGGCACGCCGCTGTTTCCGCAATGCGGCTTTTCCAGCAAGGCGATTACCATCCTCGATCATCTTGGCGTCGCCTATGAAACCGTCGATGTCCTCCAGGACATGGAAATCCGCTCCAGCATCAAAAGCTATTCGGACTGGCCAACCATCCCCCAGCTTTATGTGAAGGGCGAATTCGTCGGCGGCAGCGACATCATGATGGAAATGTATGAGGCCGGCGAGCTGGAGCAGCTGATGGCCGATGCGCAGGTTTCCGCCGCAAGCTGATTGCGGGCGATCTGCTCTGTCTGTGTTGGGATTTTCGGGCAAGAGAATCTCGGGGAGGCGGGGCTGAGGAGACTGGTTCAGCCCCGCCTCTATTCGAGACTGCTTGGGGGTGACCCCTACTATGCAGACAGCGTGCCAATTTGCCAAAACCCGCAGAATTGCGCGATTTCTGCAAACTACGCACGCCGTGCCAACCTCGCATTTGTAAGCCAGGCCGACACTTTTTGCCGCTCCGGCAAGATTCGCCAGTTTTTGCTTGCCAGCAGCATTGCGCCGCGCGAGTGACATTACCCATGACCTATCCTTTCCCCGACGTCGCAGGCCACATCCCCGCCGCAACCGTCGTCATCTTTCGCCATTGCCGCGCCGGCGGCCCGCCCGAGCTGCTGATGGTGCAGCGCGCCAAGGAAATGCGCTTTGCTGGCGGCGCAGCGGTGTTTCCCGGCGGGCGGATCGATCCCGCAGACGGCGATCTCGCCGCCCGGCTTGATCCATCAGCCGATATCGAAGTGCTCGCCGCGCGGATTGGCGGCATCCGCGAAACACTGGAAGAAACCGGCCTCGCGATCGGGCTGACAAAGCAGGTTTCGGGCAGCGAGGCCGCCGATGCGCGCGCCATGCTGCTCGAACAGGGCGCGCTCGCGCCAGTGGCCGAACGCTTCGGCTGGACACTCGCGCCGCAAACCCTCGTCCCTTTCGCGCGCTGGTGCCCCAAAGCCCAAGGTACCTTTGACACGCGCTTTTTCCTCGCTGACCTCGGCACTGGCGCAGTCGACATCACGGTCGATGCGACCGAAAACACCCGCCTGTTCTGGGCCAGCGCCCGCCGCGCGCTCGAACTGGCCGATGCAGGCGAGATCAGCGTGATTTTCCCCACCCGCCGCAACCTCGACCGGCTGGCGCTGTTTGGCACTTATGCCGAAGCGCAGGCCCACTGCGAGCAAACCCCGGTCGTCACAGTCTCGCCCAACATGGAAGTGCGCGGCGGCGAAAAATGGCTGGTGATCCCGGATTATCAGGCACGCGGCTATCCGGTCGAAGGCGAGCCGCTGGCTTCGGCCAAGCGGGGCTAGTTCGACTTGCGTAAAATGTGACCCAAAAATTCCGTCTACCCTGAGCTTGTCGAAGGACTGTTTTTCTTCGTGAGGCCGGGTTTGCGGCTCGAAGAAACGGACAGCCCTTCGACAAGCTCAGGGTAGACGAGGTTGGGGGCAATCCAGATTTTGAGCAACGTGCTCTTGAAAACTGGCGCGCCCGGCAGGACTCGAACCTGCAACTCCAAGCTTAGAAGGCTCGTGCTCTATCCAGTTGAACTACGGGCGCGCTGTGCACTGTCCTTAAGCGTGTCTTGCGCGCGGCGT
>JANPOS010000085.1:0-45145 GCA_031428115.1 Novosphingobium sp.
ACCGCATCTTCACATCATACGACGATATCGTCGATCACTGCTGCTTCGCATGGAACAAGCTCGTCGATCAGCCGTGGCGCATCATGTCCATCGGCCTCCGTCAATGGGCACATGGGTTCTAATCAATGAGACTTGGTATTAGATCTGCGCAGTGCAAGCTAGTAGCTGCGCTTATTCCCAAGCGTCCGGGTGACCGTCTCAAGACCAACCGCAGTGCATGAGGCGGTGCGCGGCCTGGTGCGAGCGCGCGAAGGGGTCAACGATGCGCTCAAGAAAGCCCGCCAGCAGCTTCATTCCTTACTGCATCACCATGGCAGGACCTATGGCTGGTCGTGTGACCTGGACGCAGGCCCACACGTGATTGTTGGCGACGCGGGCCCTCACTCATCCGATCCATCACATTGTGCTTGCGGTATATATTCAGGCAATCGAAGACGCTACCTTCAGGGTCGATCGACTGGGCACCCGTGGAATGGCGCGCGCGATCAATACCGGTTTCCGACGCCTGTTGTAGCGCGAGATGATTGCAGGCCCGCCATAAGGGACGAGGCCTGCCCAGAAGAGACCTGTGAGCACCCTGGATCACCCTATCCGCCATCCCGATCTCCTATTCATCGGAGGAGAATGGCGAAGTCCGGCCGCGTCGACAATGATCGACGTCCGCGACTCGGCGAACGAGGACGTATTCCTTCGCGTCGCCGAAGCGCAGGCGGACGATGTCGAGAGTGCTGTCGCTGCAGCGCGGGACGCCTTCGACAATGGCCCCTGGCCACGAATGAGCCACGCCGAGCGGGCGGAATGGCTGTTAAAGCTGGCTGACGAATGGGAGCGTCGCGGGCAGGATTTCGCGGGACTCTGGACGAAAGAGTCGGGTGTGCTGCATTCGGTCTCTGGCGCGATAAGCGGAAGCCTCGCCAATATTTACCGTGTCCACGCCGGTTATGCTGAGACCTTCGAATGGCAGGAAAAGCATAGCACCCGCGCCGGCCTATCGGCGTTGTTGATTCGTGAGCCGGTGGGCGTCGTCGCCGCGATAGTCCCCTGGAACAGCCCCAATAGCCTGATGGCTTACAAGACGGCGCCAGCGTTGATCGCAGGCTGCACTTGCATCGTTAAGGCGTCGCCCGAAGCGCCAGGTGCAATCTATCTCTTGGGCGAAATTTGCGAGGAGATCGGCTTGCCGCCCGGCGTCGTCAACATTCTAACCGCAGACCGGGAAGTGTCCGAACTTCTGGTTCGGCATCCCGGCGTCGATAAGGTAAGCTTCACCGGCTCGACAGCGGCTGGGCGCCGGATCGCCTCGCTGTGCGGCGAACGTATCGCACGCTGCACGCTGGAACTCGGGGGAAAGTCACCAGCCCTGATCCTTGACGACTATGATCTCGGCCTCGCCGCACAAGCACTTGCAAATGGCGCGCGATTCTTGACCGGGCAGGTCTGTTCCTCGCTGACACGGATCATCGTCTCGAAGGACCGGCAGGACGATTTTGTTGACGCTTTGGTGGACGAATTTCGCAAGGTGAGGGTCGGCGATCCTTTCGACATGGCGACGCAGATGGGCCCGCTCGCTATGGAGCGGCAACGCGACCGTGTGGAAGGCTTCATCCGCCAAGGATGCGCGGAAGGCGCCCGGCTCGCAACAGGAGGTGGGCGCCCCACCCATCTCAACCGTGGCTATTACATCGAGCCCACGGTTTTCGCCAATGTCGACAACAATTCGACGATCGCGCGGGAGGAGATCTTCGGGCCCGTAGTCTGCGTCATTCCCGCAGATAGCGAAGAACACGCCATAACCATCGCCAACGACACGATTTTCGGCTTGAACAGCTCGGTCTTCACTAATGACCCGGATCGCGCCTATGCCGTCGGACGCGAACTTCGGGCCGGCACGGTCGGCCATAACGGCTGGTTCACCGATTTCGACATCGCATTTGGCGGCTTCAAGCAGTCCGGCCTCGGCCGTGAAGGCGGAACGGAAGGTCTCCGCCCATTCCTGGAGGCTAAGACGATGATCTTCGCGTCCGAACCGACCGCACGTCGATGACGTATCCGCTTGGCGATGGAAACAGCCGGAAAGACTGGAGAGGCAATATGAAAATCAAGATCGAGAAATCCGCGTGCGTCGGCAATGCACGGTGCTTCGCCATTGCCGAGACGCTCTATCCGCTGGATGATGAAGGCTATATCGCGATCGAGGGGTTCGAGGTGCCGCCCGGCTTGGAGCAAGTCGCGAGGCGCGGCGCGCGCGCCTGCCCAGAGCGCATCATAACCGTCGAAGTGTGAGCCATGTCCCCAGTTTACGCAGACACATCGGCTTCGGGAGTGCCGGCCAGTCGCTCAACGGCTATATGAACTCATGGCCCATATAACAGAGCTGAGGTTCTTTACCCTTTGCCTTTTAGTCTTGGCGACTCTCGGGGTCGGTATTAGCCTAATCGCCGGTTCAGGTCTCCGCCCGAAACAAGAAAGTGGCCAAACGCCGCCCCGCCTCCGAGGCAATTACCATCCCGGTTGCTGCGATCGCCGATTGCGCCAGTGGCCGATCCCCACATGGGGACACGATTGGAAGCCGGCGTGAAAAACGTCAAAATCTACTTTGGTTCCTGGAATGAATGGTCGAGAGACCCCTCATTACCCATTGAGGAAGGCTTGCCCTATGTTTCGGGCGCCAGTTCCCACGACTAATTGGATCGGGGTGAGAGAATGCGCGCCCGGAGGCAACTCGGTCAGCGGCAGTCGGCTCATATGCTTGACGTGCGGATCATCTCAAGCACGTCTGGCGGAGCGATCTCATACATCGACTTGCTCCCCAAGGCGGGGAACACGTCACGTTCAAGCCGCGACCATCTTCCCCACTTCCCGCCCGTTTCCGGGGTGATTATTGGCACAATTTCTATTGTCCGTGAAGGGCTCTTATCGGATATACGAGTCTGTTTATATTATGTATTCTCATAATTTACGATGGAATTTCGCCATCTGCTATTGGCGTGTTCCCCAATTGAATAGACGCCTCGCGCCTACCGCGCGACCGCGCTCGCATGGCTGCGCCACCAAGCCCGCAGAGCGGTCTTGGCCGTGCCGGTTTTGATCGCTGGCACCTGGCGCGGCTTCGCCTTGCCTGAATGACGCCGTGCTCGTGCACGGCGGCGCCCGGTGTTGAGGCCCCGGGAAGCGGGGTGGGCGGCGCTCCCTGCTAGGGCTGACAAGCGCCGGATCGCAACCCCTTACGGGGTCTTCCACTCACGTTCCAGCCCTTCGGGTGCGTCCACCCCTTGCCAGCCCTCTGCGGTCGCTTCTTGCCGCCCACCCCGCCTCCCGGGGCCATGTGCGGATTAGGAACGACGAAGGACGGGACCTATGGCGCGTAACACCGGACAGGCGGGTGGCGGATGCCACGAGACAGAGTTTGAGGCCGAGGTAACACCCTTGGGCATGCAGACCCTGATACCGGGTGTTGCACCGCTTGCGTTGGCAGACCGGCTGGCCCTGCTGGCCAATGCGCCATTGCTGCCAAGCAAGCCGCAACGCCCCATCGATCACGGCCTGTTCGATACCAACGCCCGCCTGCAGATCGAGATGTTCAACCAGCTTCCGCCGCGTCCACCCGGTGGCGGTTGACCCCAGCGCGAGGGGCATTCCCCGGCGCACCATCCGGCCCCGGCTTGGCTGTTTCGATTGCAATCGAGCCAAGGCCAATTCAGCAAGGAGTGAGTATCATGGACTTTGGTTATTTCCCTTTGGAGCGCTTCACCATCGCCCGCAGCAATATGCGCTACGGCAAGAAGCCCCCCGACATTTCTGACATCCTGCCCTCGGTGCGCCGACGCGGGGTATTCGTTCCGGTCATCGCGCGTGGCTGTGCCGCCTCAGGTCCGCTCGAAATTGAGGCGGGACGGCGGCGCTATTATGCCGCCCTCGCGCTGGCCAGCGAAGGCCGCGACGATGTGACTTTGCCCTGCGTGATCGCCGCACCGGGTGACGATGCCGACGCGCTCGAAGTGTCGATGATCGAAAACCTGCTGCGGCAAGACCCCGATCAGGTGACGCAATGGGAGAGCTTTGTCCGGTTAGTCAAGAAGGGCCGCGATATCGAAGATATCGCCGCCACCTTCGCGCTCTCCGAATTGCAGGTGAAGCGCATCCTCGCGCTCGGCAATCTCTTGCCGCGCATCCGCGAAGCCTATCGCGCCGAGCACATTGACGCTGCAACCGCCAAGCATCTGACCCTTGCATCCAAGGCGCAGCAAAGAGCATGGCTAGCGCTGTTCGACGATCCGCAAGCCCATGCGCCGCGCGGCAGCCAGCTCAAGGCTTGGCTGTTCGGCGGCGCATCGATAGCCGTGTCGGCAGCGCTGTTCGATCTTGCCGGTTATGACGGCCAGATCGTTACAAACCTGTTCGACGAGGAAGGCTATTTTGCCGATGCCGGGCAGTTCTGGACCGCGCAGGAGGCAGCAATCGAGGCGCGCAAGGCAGGTTATCTGGCCGAGGGCTGGAGCGACGTCGTAATCGTTCCGCCGGGAACCCGCTTCACCACATGGGAACATGAGCATGCCGCCAAGCGCAAGGGCGGACGTGTCTATATCGATGTTCATGCCAATGGCGAGGTCGCATTCCATGAAGGCTATCTCACCCGCAAGGAAGCGCGCCGCCAAGAAGATGCGGGGGCCGGGACAGCCAATTCCGCGCTACCCTCCCGCCCGGAAGTGACAGCGGCGATGGCCTGCTATGTCGATTTGCACCGCCACGCCGCCGTCCGCTCTGCGCTTGCGGCAGAGCCCGGCGTTGCGCTGCGCGTCATGGTCGCCCATGCGATTTGCGGCTCGCCGCTGTGGCGGGTTGAAGTGCAGGACCAGCGTTCGCGCAACGACAGCATCACACAAAGTGTCGAGACCGGTACCGCCAATGCGCGTTTCGACGAACGGCGTCGCGGGACCCTCGCCTTGCTTGGCTTCGATCCCGAAGCGCCCAGCGTTGTCTTGGGGCATGAGCCGGTATCCGGTGTAAGCGCCTTGGTGCTGCACTTGCTCGGTCTGCCAGATAGCGCGGTTCTTGAGGTTCTAGCCATGGTCATGGCCGAAAGCCTTGCCTGCGGCACCTGTCTGATCGAGGTGATGGGCGTTCATTTGAATGTGGATATGGCTAACTATTGGACAGCAGACGAAGCCTTTTATGGCCTGATCCGCGACCGCGAAGTGCTGACCGCCATTCTCGCGGAGGTCGGTGGCGAGGAGGTCGCCAAGGCCCATGCCGGTGAGAAGGGCAAAACGATCAAAGGAGTGATCGAAGACTGTCTGACCGGCAGCAATGATCGCGCCAAGCGCGAGGGCTGGGTGCCGCGCTGGATGGCCTTCCCGCCGTCGAGCTATACCGTGCGGGGCGGTGTGCCGACGGTTGCCGCCGCCGAACACGCGCGCTGGCTGGCCGAAGATGACGAGCCGATTGATCCGGGCTGCGATGCAAGTGCGCAAACCGAATGTTTGACTAACGATCTAGCCACGCAGGATGAGGAGCCATTGGCGGTATGAAGGACAGGCGAGCGGTGGCGTTGCCGCCGCTCGCTTCGCATCAGCCAATGCGCCAATCGTCCGCTTTGGCCGGTCGGAGCCTAAAGCGCGTCGAATAGCCGTGACGCGCCCAGCTGATAGTGTGTCAGCACCAGTGCCGCCGCACAGAACATCGCCATGCGCCGATCTTCGGACTGCCATGGCTTGCGCGGTTTGGGCATATTATGGCGGAAGGCGTCGATATGCCGACCGACGGCCTCGGCGATGTCCTGCCGCGTCACGGCTCCCACTTGTGCAAAACAGGCCTTGATCTGGCCAAGCTTGTAGATCGCGACCTCGATGCCGCGATTTGCCGCCATGCTGGCAACAGCCGTGTAGAGCCGGTCGATTCGTGCCGAGCGGTTGGCCACGCTTTTTGCTTCTTCGAGGAGCAGGGTTTCGGGCGAAAACCGGTCGAACATGATCTCGAGCTTCCTCAGACACACGGCATTCTTATCGCCGCGTGCGCCGACAGTCCCCCAATCATAGGGCGCGCCAACGCCTTCAAAGACCACATAGCCGAAGCCGCGCGAAGTCGCGTGAATGGCGAGGATGAGCGGTTGCTTCGGTGTCATAGCTCGGGTTGGCTAGGCGAGGCTCGGTGCACCATATCGGACAGCAATTCCAGCTTGCGAAGCGACTTGGGATCGCTTTTGCCACGCAGCGTCTGATCGAGCTTGGCGGCGCGGTTCATCACCGCATCTTCGATTTGCGCATAGATATGCGGCTGCATGACATTGGCCTTGATCCCGAACACCACCATCAGGCCGAAGGCGGTCGCCAGGCTGGTCGATTCGGTCTCGTTTTCGAGCCGGGTAATGGCCGTGCGCGAGAGGCCGAGGAGATCGCCAAGCTCCTGTTGTGACAGGGCCCAGCGCCTGCGATGGATGCGGAGTGAATAGGGAATGTGCATAGGTGACATGGTTAGACTAGACCCACTTGGTCTACCTGCATTGTCGCCGCCCACGTGGCCCCTGTGATGAGGGCATATTGTCAGCCCCACTGACATTTTTGCGCGGCGCAAAAATGTCAGTGATCGCACCTATTGCACCTAACCCGTATGTCCGTATCGCTTGGCGAGCGCGGCAATGGTGATCTTCTCATCCTGCGGAACGATATAGACGCCATTCGATTTTCGCGTGCGCAGACCGAGAGATTTTCGGACAATTTCACCCACGGCCTTAGGCGAGAGCGGCGGGCCTCCTGCCTCTGCGGCATGGCAATTGTACGCGTCAGCAAGCTCGGCGATCTTGACATACGGCGTGCCAGCACCCTCAAACTTGCGGTGTAGCACTCTCACCATCGTAACATGCGGGAGATTGGCGCGCTGTGCTGCCGCACGCGCCTCCACAGTCACGAGGTGAGTGCCAATCGCCTCGCGTATCGCAGGGTCGTCGACCAGGCTGAGCAAAGCCAATGCTGCCTGGTTGCCGCGCGGCGAAATGCCATCGATCGCACGTGCTGGATCGACAGCGATGCCGCCTCGCGCAGCAAACCGCCAGGCCAGCAGCTTGTTGCGCAAGTCCAGGGCTTCAGCCTTCATGCTGTCAGGTAAATGGATCGAGATGTCTTTGCGGAGCGGACGCGTACCGGTCTCCTCAGTCAGGAAGCGGCTTTCCAGTCCCTCGTCGGCAAAACTTCCGCGCATAGCAATCAGCTTGGGGCCGAATACCTTGAAGGCCATCGGATTGAGCTCGCGGTGACGGTTGGTCATGGTGCGCAGTACCGGCAATCCTTTCATGTTGCCGTTGTTGAGGATCTTGGTGAGATCGGCGGTGGCGTCGCTGAACCGCAGATCAGCCTCATCCAGCACCAGCGTTCCGCCAAATTCATGCAGGATATGAAAGATCGGCGAGACCGTCGATGCGCCCGAGGCAAAGAACCCCTTGTAGCATAGCGAGCCAATCGCCAGCAGCGCGCGGGTCTTGCCAGTGCCAAATTGCCCGCGAAATCTCAGGTATGGCAGTTCGTTGAACGCATCGTGCACCCAGGTCAGCAGGACGTAATGCGCGGCGATCTGCTCGAATAGCGGCGTGAGATCGACATAGCGGTGAATGAAGGCCTTAATTTCGGACAGCAGACTGGCCTTGTCGGTATAGACTCCCACCTCTGACGGCAGCAGCACGCAGCCCGAGGTCAGCAGATTATTGCCCGGCGCATAGGGGACCAGGCATTCTTGCCCGGCCAGATCATATTGGCTTTCTACTCTGGGCGTGCCTCCGGGCGGGCAGATCGCCAAGACCGTTTGCGCGTTATTCGCGTCATAGAGCAGTTCGATCATCGTGCCGTCGGCCAGCAGGCGCGAGATTGTCGGGCTGGGCTGACTGGGCTTTGTGGGTGACATATGGACATCATCGCCGAGCCATCGCTGGTCCAACAGGCGGCAATTGGACCGCCCTGCTGGCACTCTGCCCCCTGCGGGATCGCAGTAGTCTGCGCAAAACTGGGGATAGCGCGATTCGCCTGAATCCCTTTCAAGGTGTAAGATTCGCGCGAAAGCACCCTATGATCCGTCACACCACTCCATGGGATTTCTGCGTCGATGCCGCTCATGTCGGCAGCATTCAGCCGCGCTGCCCACAGGGACTTGGGGAGGTCAGGGACTTTGATCGCGGCCTATGAGGTATTTCCTCTATTGCCGAAAGAGCTCCGAGGCCGAGGATCGCCAGGTCCTCTCGATCGAATCCCAGCAGCAAGCCATGGAGCGCTCGTTTGGCGGCAATCCCGACATCGAGGTCATTGAGACCTTCGAGGAATCACGCAGCGCCAAGAATCCTGGGCGACCGATTTTCCGGCAAATGCTCTCGCGTATCGAGGCTGGCGAGGCCGAGGGGATCATTACCTGGGCCCCCGACCGCCTGGCCCGCAACTCGATCGATGGCGGCCAGATCGTCTATCTGCTCGACTGCGGCGTGCTGCACGATCTCAAATTTGCCACCTACACCTTCGAGAACAACTCGCAGGGCAAGTTCATGCTATCGATCATGTTCGGCCAGTCCAAATACTACAGCGATGCTCTCTCGGAAAACATTAAACGCGGCAACCAGACCAAGATCGACAAGGGGTGGCGGCCAAGCCGCGCGCCGCTCGGCTACCGCAATTGCCCGGTCACGCGCACCATCATCCCCGATCCAGACCACTTCCCGCTGGTCCGCCAGATATTCGAGCTCTTTTTGACTGGGAGCTATACGCCGCGCGCCATCGCCTTGATGGCGCGCGACGAATGGGGATTTCGCAGCCCGCGTACCAAACGCAGGGGCGGCAAACCGCTGGTCCTGGCCACGATCTACAAAATGCTGGGCAATCCCTTCTATGCCGGACGCTTCGTGTGGAACGGCCAAATCTACCCTGGTCAGCAACAACCACTGGTAACGCTCGACGAGTTTGAAAAGGTGCAACGCCTGCTAGGACGCGCCGGGAAAACGTGCGCGAAAAAGCACAGCTTTGCTTTCACCGGGCTGATCCGCTGCGGAACCTGCGCGATGATGATCACCGCCGAGACCAAGACCAACAAATATGGCTCCAGTTACACCTATTATCACTGCACCAAGCGCGGTATGGGTGCCAAATGCCCCGAGCGACCAATCGCCGATAAAGCGCTAGAACAACAGTTCGCCGACTTCCTGGCGTCTTTGTCAATCGCCCCCAAAACTGCGCAATGGGCATGCGATCAGGTGGCTAAGGGCGCGGACGACGAAGAAACACAGGCAGCAAAACAGCGGTCATGTGCCGCCGCCATCGACGAGGTGTCGGCGCAGCAGCGCGAACTCACTTCCTTGCGCCTCAGGCGATTGATGTCCGATAGCGAATTTGTCCTTGAGAAGGAGCGGCTCGAAGAGGAACGCCAAACTCTGCAAAAGTCGCTGGCGGCGGTCGATACCGTGGATCGGTTAGAACTTTTGCGCGAAGTCATTTCGTTCAGCAATCACGCGGTGGATTGGTTCTGGCGGGCCGATGATGCGGCAAAGTCCCTGATTGTCAAAAGGGCCGGTTCGAACTTTTCCCTGACTGGGAAAATATTGAGCGTTGAGGCTGTGAAACCGTTGTTCGCCGACCCGCATTTTGGCAAAATTCCACAAAGGTGCAGGTTCGTTGATGAGGTTAGAACTTTTTCTGAAACCCCACCTACCCCTGCCGAGCGCCTGCTAAAGGACATATCGGACAGACTTAAGGACGGCGATATCGGCGTGATGCTCGCCGAGCTCAGGACATTGCGGGATCGCTTTGAGAATGAGGAGACTCCGCATTTGGCGGTGGCTGCGAAATCAGTCGGAAGAGGTTGACCAGATTGGCCGCAATCGGCCGCGCTGCCTCACGCGAAAGCCGCTCGCCGTATTCGTCGGCATAGATAGCGATGAATTCGTCGAGTTCTGCATCGGTAAGGGCCATGGTGGCTATATTCTCGCCCCGGCGGTGAAGGATGGCACGGGGGCAAATTGTGAGTGACGACCGTGTCCTTGGACATGCGTCACATGCACCCAAACAAGTCCCTTTCGTCCCCAAGTCCCTCGCATCGGCGCCATCGGTCAGTCCCGCTGACACTGTGCCCCCGTGTCGAATGGTGGCCGCGATCCCACACTGAACCCTGGAGCCTGCTGCGCATCCGGGAGCGACGCAATTGTGCGTCTCTCCCGCCCTGCGCAGGAGGCAGAAATGAACATGGAAGTTCCTTCACATTCGCGGTTCGACATCTACCGCACCGTCACCGACAACATCATCGCCGCTATCGAAGCGGGGGCCGGGGAGTTCACCATGCCCTGGCATGGCCATGGCGCACCCATCGCCAAGCCTCAAAATGCCCATACCCGCATGGACTATCATGGGATCAATGTGCTGGTCCTATGGGCACACGCCCATGAACATGGCTACCACAGCGGCTATTGGGGGACCTACCGCCAGTGGCAGGCAGTTGGCGCCCAGGTTCTCAAAGGCGAGAAGAGCTCACCGATCGTTTTCTTCAAACGGATCGAACAGGAGCCCGAGCAGGCTGGCGATCAGCCATTGGGTCGCCTGTTCGCCCGCGCTTCGCGCGTGTTCAATGCCGACCAGGTGGCAGGTTGGACGCCGCCCGAAGAGCGGCACCCACCGGGCGATGCCGAATTGTCGGAGGCACTTGCCAAGTTCGTCCAAGCCAGTTCTGCCGAAGTGCGCTGGGGCGGTACCATGGCCTGCTACCGCATCATCGACGACTTCATCGAGATGCCGGGCAAGGAGCACTTCCACGACACCCCGACCAGCACGGCCACCGAGGGCCTCGGCGCGACGCTGCTGCACGAGCTGGTGCATTGGTCTGGGGCCACGCATCGACTTGCTCGGTTTGAAAGCGGGATCAAGAAGGAGGATGTTGCAGCGGAAGAGTTGGTTGCCGAGCTCGGCGCCGCGTTTCTCTGTGCCGATCTTGGCGTGACCAATGAGCCACGCCCCGACCACGCCGCCTATGTCGCGCATTGGCTGCAATTGTTGAAGAACGACACCCGCGCGATCTTCGCAGCCTCGCGTATGGCCAATCAGGCTGCGATGTATCTGCACGAACTGGCATCACCTGGCGAACATTGAACCGCCTTGCAGCCTTCCTCGAAAGGGGAAGGCTGCTTTCTTATGCCGCCAGCGCATATTCTGCCCCCGTTTCAGATCACGTCCGCCGCCGCACCATGGGACAATGGACATTTCCTATTTCGCTGAAACCAATGCCCGCAATCGTTTCCGCCCTTTTGGGATCAGGCAGGCCGACCGCCTTTCGCACGTCTACGCGCTCGGCAAGACGGGTGTCGGCAAGAGCTCACTTTTGGGGGCCTTGGCGCGTCAGGATCTGGCAGCTGGCCGCGGTTTTTGTCTGATCGATCCGCACGGCGACCTCGCTGAGCAGCTCCGCAACGAAGCCAGTCAATCGGGCCGTGCCTTCGTCTACTTGGATGCCGCCTCGCTCACCCAGCCCTACGGCTACAACCCTCTGCGCCGGGTCACTGAGGAAAGGATCCCGCTTGCCGTGTCAGGCCTGATGGATGCCATGAAGAAGCTCTGGGCCGATGCCTGGGGGGTGCGCATGGAGCATGTGCTGCGCTCCTCGCTCTATGCCCTGATCGAGCGCGAAGGCTCGACCCTGCCCGATATTCTCCGGCTCTATTCCGACAAGGCATTCCGCCGCGAGGTCGTGCGCGGGATTCGCAATGAAACCGTGCGGCGATACTGGAGGGACGAGTTCGAGAAATATCAGGACCGGCAACGCGCCGAGGCGGTAGCGCCGATTCAGAACAAACTGGGCGCGCTGCTGACCGATCCGAGGCTTTACCGGATCATGGTCAATCCTGAGAAGCAGATTAGCTTTCGTCGTCTCATGGACACCGGCGGTGTGCTCATCGTCAATCTTGCCAAAGGACGCCTGGGCGAGGACAGCGCCAATGTCCTCGGTAGCTTGTTGACGGCGACGATCGGCCTCGCTGGGCTCTCCCGCGCCGAGATGCCCATGTCGGAGCGCCGCCCGTACTTTCTTTATGTCGATGAGTTCCAGACCTTCACCACCTTGGCCTTCGCCAGCTTGATGCCCGAGCTGCGCAAATATGGCGTGGGGCTCATCTTGGCGCACCAATATCTCCATCAGCTCGACAGCGATGTGCGCCATGCCGTGCTTGGCAATGCTGGAACGCTCATTTCCTTTCGACTAGGGCCTGAGGATGCTGGGGTAATCGCGCAAGAGATGCAGCCGGTGTTTGACACGCTCGACCTGCTGAATCTCCCCAATCATAATTTCTATGCGAAGCTCATGATTGACGGCGCGCCAAGCCCGCCGTTTAGCGGACGATTGGTTTCCAAATGTGGCGGAGGCAGTTCTCCGAATTCAGAGCCTCGACTGTTTTGATGAGCTGCGACAAGGAGCGCGCCAGCCTGTCAAGCTTCCACACGACAATCGTACCGCCACGCCTGGCGAACTCAATCGCTGCTTGTAGCTCTGCCGGGTCCACCCCTGCACCGGACGCAGTTTCCTCAAACAGCTTCTCGCAACCGCCAGCGGAAGGGGCATCGTGCCGCATGGGGGTGTCCTGTTCTTCGGCGCCGACGCGGACATAATCAATAAGCATAGGGAAGGGTCTCACAAACCTCCTTCATGGTCATATATGAGAGAGATGTTTCAAGACAGGTTTGAGACGGCTAGGCGCCGCCGTCATCGCTGGCCGCCTCGAGCATACCGTTGAGCTGGGCGACCAGCGGGCCGAGCTCGCCGTCGAAGCTTGCAATCATTGCGGGCAGGAAGGCTTCGCGCTTTACCTTGTCGAAGGCCAGAGGGAAGCCGCATTCGGCGCCGATCAACGATACGAAGGAAAGTTGCGCGCGGCCGTTGCCTTCGCGAAACGGATGGATTGCGTTGAGCTCGCCGAGGAAAAATGCGAGCGCAGGAATGGGGGTGGCGGCCTGGTCGGTCTGGAAGCAAGGCCCGGCGTGGAGCTGGGCGAACAGCTTGTTCATCTCGCTATCGATGTGCTCTGGAAAGCAGAAGCTGTTGCCCGCCTTTGCGGTGCGCACCGTGCGGTACTTGCCCGACCAGCTGTAGACGTCCTGAAAAAGGTGATGGTGGACGCGGCGATAGTGGGCAGGATCGAACTTGCCGGCCGGTAGCGGCTCGTTAGCGCGCAGCGTGGTCATTTCGAGCTCGAAGGCTTCAAGCAGTTCGGCGTCGCGCAGGCCGAGCCGGTTCTTGAGAGTGCCGGTCCCCTTGTAGCTGTAGGGGTCGTCGAAAGCCTCGTAACCTCCGAAGCTCACCGCTTCGACTTGGCCTCGCTATAGGCGCGTATCACTTCGCTTCGCTGCTCGTCGGGCGACAGCTTGCGCGCGCGCATCGAGGCAATCCGGTTACGGCTCGCGGGGCTGAGGCTGATGCCTTCGACGGCGGTAATTGCCGCGAACGTGCGGTCGCCGAGGACGTGGCCTGTGCTGGATAGTTGCTTGTTCGACTTGATCATGTTCTTCAATTCCCGAATGGCCGCAGGAAAGCGAGGGCGCTTAATGGTCGAGCAGCTTTCTTGCCTGGGAGATGCGGCCTTTCAAGCCGACTTGAAATTGGGGGTCACGGCGCCGGCTCTCGATATGAGTCGCAATCGCTGCCCGGATGATGTCCGAAACGGGGAGATTCTCCACGCTCGCGACTGTCTCCAAGGCTTGCGCTTGCTCCTCGGAGAGACGCACCGTCATTGCCTTTGAAGGTTTCATGAAAGAATCACTGCACCAAAATTACACGGTTGTCAACCTATGTGGTGGCGTG
Organism: Novosphingobium sp.; assembly: GCA_031428115.1. GTDB lineage: Bacteria > Pseudomonadota > Alphaproteobacteria > Sphingomonadales > Sphingomonadaceae > Novosphingobium. Next base: position 13,801 of record JANPOS010000085.1, read on the forward strand.
GTATCACGGTATCAGTTTAAGGAGGTAGCAATGAGCGATTCGCAGAAAGACAAGGACGACCGTGGCTCCGGCGGCGGGAACAGCGCACCGGGTGTTGGTGGGCACGATGGCCCCGGTGGTGGCGACAGGGTCTTCGAGATCAAGATCGATCGGACTGAATTCAAGGTGCGCCAGGAGATCATGACCGGCGTCGAGCTGCGCAGACTGCCGCAGCCCGACATTGGCCCCGACCGCGACCTCTTTGAGGTCGTCCCCGGCGGTTCCGATCTCAAGATCGAGAACGACATGAAGGTGAAGATGCGCGACGGGCTGCGATTCTTCACGGCACCGACCCAGATCAACCCCGGGACCCGCTAAGAAAGGTAAAGTCAGATGTTGCCGTTGATCGACGAGAAGCTGCTTTCCCAGCGCGCTCCCGGATTCAGCGTGATGCCTGACGGCGGCATGATCTGCGTCTTGATCCCCGCGCTGGTGATGCCCCCAGGCCTCACCGTCGCTACGGCCGACCTGCTGCTCCGGCTATCGCCCGGCTATCCCGACGTCCCGCCCGACATGTGGTGGTTCAGCCCGGCGGTCCACCGTACCGACGGCGTCAAGATTCCCGCGACCGAGGTTGAGGAGCAATACTTCGAGCGGTTGTGGCAACGCTGGTCGCGACACCTCAACGCGGGGCAGTGGCGCTCGGGCGTCGATTCGCTTGAGAGCTATCTGGCGCTCGTCCACAGCGAGCTACGCGCGGTCGCCGCGGCGAAAGCTGCATGAGCGTCACGCTCGTCCTCAGCGAGGAAATCGCCCAGGAGATCGCGGAGCGCACAGCGCTTCCCCACGAGACCGCTGGCGTCCTGATCGCGCGTCTTGTCGAGACACCGGGCGGCAGGCGGCTTCTCGCGCGCCGCATGTGCTGGACCGATGAGGCCGGCTACCGCGAGCGCAACGCCTACGGGATGGCGATCGCACCCGAAGGCTATCTTCCGGCTCTCGCCCTTGCCGAGGAAGACGGCGCGATCGCGATGTGGTTCCATACCCATCCGCCTGGTCCGCTCGGACCCCACCCAAGCGACGCCGACGCCGCGGTCGATGCTGTGCTCGCAGAAACCTTTCGCATCCGCACGTCATCGGATTTCTACGCCACGCTGATCGCTGGCCCGGGCGGCCCGCCGTTCGCTTTCACTGGCGCGTTGCACGACCCTGCGGGACACGTCGCGCCGATTGATCGTCTGTGGCTGGTTGGCCAGCGATGGCGATTGCTCCAGGCCGACAGCGGGCTGGCCGCCGCCCATCCCGAAATGTTCGACCGCAATGTCAGGGCATTCGGACCTGGCATTCAGACGATCCTGGGCGAACTCGTGATCGCCGTGGTGGGTTGTGGTGGAACCGGCTCGGCGGTCGCTGAGCAACTCGTTCGATTGGGCGTCCGTCACCTGACCCTGATCGATGCCGACACGCTGTCGCTCAGCAATGTCACCCGGGTCTATGTATCCACGCCAGGCGACGTCGGCCGGCCCAAGGTCGAAGTGTTGCGTGACCATCTCCTGCGCATTGCGCCTGATCTCACATGCGAGACGATCATGGGCATGGCGACGATGCGCCACGTCGCCAAAGCGCTGTGCGCGGCCGATGTCGTCTTTGGCTGCACCGACGACAATGCCGGCCGTATCGTGCTCTCGCGCCTCGCCACCTGGTATCTGACCCCGGTGATCGATCTAGGGGTTCTCCTCAGCAGCGGCGCGGACGGCACACTCGAAGGCATTCACGGCCGCGTGACAACGCTTGCGCCAGGGCATGCCTGCTTGATCTGCCGCAACCGGATCGATCTCGCGCGCGCCGCTGCCGAGCTCTTGACACCCGAGGAGCGCAAGCGCCTCGCTGACGAAGGCTATGCGCCGGCGCTTGGTGCCACCGAGCCCGCGGTCGTCGCGTTCACAACGGCTGTCGCCGCCGCCGCGGTCAACGAGCTGCTCAACCGGCTGATCGGCTATGGTCCGCCCTCCCCGCGGAGCGAGACGCTGCTCAGAGTGCACGAGCGCGAAGTCTCGACAAATCATGCGTTGCCGCGTGAGGGGCACTACTGCCACACCGCATCGGGAAAATGGGGCGCAGGCGGCGAGGAACCATTTCTGGGGCAACTATGGCCAGCAACATGAAGATATCGTGGTGGAAATGGCTGCCCTTTCAACCTTGGCGTGCCGTGGGCCTCGCCGAGTCTGCCGACGAGGTGCCCGAGCGCTTGCCGCGCAACGGTGTCGCGCTGGTGGGCACCCCGGACAAGGTCAAATGGATCGTCTTCGACTGTCCCTGCCGAAGCGGTCACCGGATCATGCTCAATGCCGATCCGTCTCGCGCGCCGAATTGGCAGTTGAACGGCGGCTGGCGACTTACCATCTCGCCGAGCATAGACTTTGTCGGCGATGAGCGGCGCTGCCACTATTTTGTCCGGACCGGACGCATTTTGTGGGCATGAGGATTCAATAGTGGAAGACAAGGACCCGAAGGGGGAAAAGGAGCTCCAGCCGCGGTTCATCGAGAAGACGCCGATGTTCACTGCGATGAACGCGGCGCGATACCAGCGTCAAGCGCTCATTCGCGAGATCCAGCTCGATGGGCCGACACTACTCTGCTATGTGGCCGGCGTTCGCGCCCAGGTCGACCGGATCGACACGCTCGGCTTCGTCGACATGCTGCACAATGTCGCGCCCGGCGAGCCGGTCGATCTCATGCTCCACACGCCGGGTGGCGACGTGGATGCGGCCGAGAAACTGATCAGCTTGGTGCGCAATAAGGTCGGCGAGAATGGCCAGCTGCGCGTGATCGTTCCGGATTTTGCAAAGAGCGCCGGCACGCTGATGGCGCTCGGCGCCGACAAGATCGTCATGAGCGATTCGTCCGAGCTCGGCCCGATCGATCCCCAGGTCTCGCTCAAGGATTGCAACGGCAACGACATCACCCACTCGGTCCTGATGTATCTCGATGCCTACGACGACGCCCGACAGGACTTGCGCGCGAAACCCGACGACGTGGCTTATCGCATCGTTTTCGAGAAGTTCGACCCAACGGTCGTGCGCAAGTTCAAGTCGGTGCGGGCCCGCGCGCAGAGGTTTGCCGAAGGGTTGCTTAAGCGCCGCGGCCACAATTTCACGGCGATCGCATCGGTGTCAACGGCGGTCGGATTCCAGGCCAGTGGGGCGGAGTAAAAGCAGGCCATTGAGCTGTGGCATGACGATATGCAAAGGGCCCCGATCGGGGCCCTTTGCATATCGTCGGCGTCCTTCCCCGGTCAGGGCGTGGTGAACTCGCCGGTATCGGGATCGACGATTTCGATGGTGGCCTGATTTTGCTCCGCCCTGGCGGCGACGCGGCGACGGCCGGCGGATACTTTGAGGCGATAACAGTCGCCATTCATGGTCAGAATGCTGACGTGATGGGTGAGCCGGTCGAGCAGCGCGCCGGTCAGTCGCTCCGATCCCAGAACCTGCGTCCAGTCCTCGAACGGCAGGTTGGAGGTCACGATCGTCGAGCTGCGCTCATAGCGCTGCGAGAAGGTCTCGAACAGCAGCTCCGCGCCCGTCGGTGACAGCGGCACATAGCCAAGCTCGTCGATGATCAGCAGCTTCACCGCCTGCAGGTCGCGTTGCAGCTTGAGAAGGCGCCTTTCGTCGCGGGCTTCCAGCAGTTGGTTGACCAGTGCAGCGGCGGTGGTGAACGTTACCGTGAAGCCCTTCTGGCAGGCCGCAAGGCCCAGCGCGAACGCGACATGGGTCTTGCCGGTGCCGCTGTTGCCCAGCGCGATGATGTTCTCGCGGCGCAGGATGTATTCCGAGCGCGCCAGCTCCAGCACCAGCATCTTGTTGAGGCTGGGTATTGCCGCAAAGTCGAAGGTGTCGAAGCTCTTCACCGCCGGGAACCGGGCCGCGCGGATCCGCCGCTCCACCGTGCGGCGTTCGCGGTCGATCAGCTCAAGCTCGATCAGCCGCAGCAGGTAGCGGGGATGGTCGATGCCGCCCTGAGCACATTCACGGGCCACCTTCTCATACTCGCGCAGCACCGTCGGCAGCTTCAGCTGCTTGAGATGATGCGCGAGCAGGACCTGCGGAGTGCCCGCCATGGTGCCGACCGGCATCGTGCCGTCCGGTGTCCGGCTCATGCCGCCAGCTCCGGTACGAGCGCCGCATAATCCGCGGCCTGCGTCGTCTTCACATCCATCTTCGGCAGATGTGGATAGGCCGCCAGATCAAGTCGGGCGGGCCGCCGTTCGATGCGCGCCAGCGCGATCAGCTTGACCGCGTCGAAGCCAGCGGCGCCGATATGGATCGCCTCGGTGACTGCGAAGGTGACGATCTCCATCGGCATCGCCTCCAACAACCGCAGCACTTGGATAAACTCGCGCTTGCCCCGGTTGCCCATCCGCGCTTCCAACAGATGGCGCAGATGCTGGAACACCTCGGGCAGGTCCCAGCCCTGCAGCGCCGCCGCCTGATCGAGCGCACCCGGCTTCATCTCGATCAGCGCCAGATAGTGTAGCGGGTTCGAGACGAACACGCCGGTGCCATAGCAGCGCGCGTGCCGGGCGATCTCCTTGCCGCCGCACAGGATGACGACCTCGTCGACGAAGCCCTTCACCATGACGTCCTGGAAGCCGTAACGGGTCGGCACCGAGTAGTCGTTGGTCCGGTAGCGCACGAGCGCCATCGATGAGACGCGCGCTGCGCGCTTCTCGCATGGCTCCAGTGGCACGGCCGGGAGGACACGCAGCGCCGCGGTGTCGGCGATCAACCGCTCGCCGATGGTCTCGGTGTGACGCCCGGCCCGCTCGTCCTGACGGGCACGGCACTGCTCCGCCAGTTCGGCGTTGAACGCATCATAGCTCGCCGCATGCGGGATCGGCGTCATGAACTTCATCCGGGCGTGCTTCACCAGCCCCTCGACCTTACCCCCTTCGACTTCGCTCAGGACAGGCTTGTCGTTCCCTTTGCCGGGGCGGCCGAAGCGATCCGCGAACAGGTAATGACTGACCAGCTCGGTGAACGCCCGCGTCCGCTCGCGCTTGCCGTCACCCAGGATCTTCGCGACCGCGATCGTCGTGTTATCGTAGAGGATCGACTGGGGTACCCCGCCGAAGAACGTGAACGCCGACACATGGCCGTCCAGAAACGCCTCGGTCGTCTCGCGCGGATAGGCCTTCACAAAGCAGGCGTCCGACTGCGGCAGGTCCATGCACAAAAAGTGCATCTTCTGGCGCACGCCGCCGATTACCCCGACCGCCTCGCCAAAATCCACCTGCGCATGTCCCGGCGGGTGGGCCAGCGGCACAAACGTCTCGCGAGACCGCGCCCGGCAAACCCGAACATAATCCTTCACCACCGTGTAGCCGCCGCCGAAGCCATGCTCATCGCGCAGCCGTTCAAAGATCCGCTTCGCCGTATGCCGCTGCTTCACAGGCGCCGTCCGGTCCCCCTCCAAAATCGCGTCGATCACCGGCAGCAGCGGCCCCAGCTTCGGCTTCGCCACCGGCTTCGTCCGCGTGTAGCCCGGTGGCAGCGAGAACTGGCACATTTTGGCCACCGTCTCGCGGCTCAGACCAAATACCCGAGCCGCCTCGCGCTGGCTCTTGCCTTCCACAAACACAAAACGACGAACTGCGGCATAGCTCTCCACGGCATACATCCCCGGTCGACCCCCAAAAGGACCAACCTATCCACTGGCAGACTTTTACGCTGCCCCGCTCAGCACATCGCCGGCGTTCCAGTGGCTGGTTTTGTCACCGCCCTGCACACATCGGACTTGATGGACCTGTCCAAGTTCCCGTCGCACGGCCAGATGATCGGCTGGGAAATGGCCGAAAGCATCGGTCTCGCAGTGACCTACATACCGCCTGGTGACTCGGCATGGCGCCGCTATTGGGCGCTTTACTGTCATCTGCGGCTATCGATCGAAGCCGAGCAGCGTATATTCGAATCGGATTTTGTTTCGCTAACACTGCCCTAGCTAGGTGGCAGCGCCATTCTGTGCTCGGTCAAATGCGCTGTGCCACCCGGTAAGGCGCATGGTTTTGCGTTTATACAGTGGTTATATCTCTTGGCCCTACAGCGGTCTCCCACTGTTCATCTAGCAGATGCGTTATCAATGTCTTTGGCACGCGCCAGTGACCGTCGTGTTCTCCGGCGCGCCTTGTTCCGAAGCGTGGCTCGCAGGCGAATTTGAAGCGTGATATCCACTTAGGGTCTGTGTGTTCACGAACCAATGCCATCAGGTTTCTCATGTGTCCTGGGTTGGTCGTCACGATAAGTATGTGCAGGTTGGGGATGCCCCACCAGCTCTTATAGAGCTCGCTATCCAGTACGCGGGAATAGGCTGCGATCTTCTTGGCGAATGTCGTCAGCGTCTCAGTGTTGCGGTCTATCTCCAAGGCAAAATACCGCGTTCCGCCATCGGCGTATTTCAAGCAAAAAAGGTCGTCGGGAATGATGGCTTTTCGCTCGTGACCTTCAAGGGGAAGCGCGAGCGGTGTCTTCTGGGTTCGTGTCGTGTTCGGGCACTTGGTGCGGATAATCATCTCGCGGTGAATGAAATCGAGACCTTTAGCGGGTGCGCCGATCTCGATGGATGCCATGACACAGGCACGCATGAGGTCATGGACGAAGTCGTTGCTGGGTGAGGGCGAATAGATGCCGAGCCTGTCGCGTATGGAGAGCTCCTGTTTCATCCTGGGCGCGTTGCCATAGACGATATGCTGGTAACGGGCCTCGTAGGCATTAAATTGTGGCTGCGGCCGGGTTAGAAGAGGACCGTGGGTGTCGCCGTGGAATAGGTCGGTCAGCCGCTTCTGCACGTAGGTGTATTCTTTGCGGATGTGCTTCGAGAATTCGTAAAGGTAGTGGGTCGGCAGATAGCCGTGCCGGTCAATCGCCGCGCCAACCAGGAAATCAGCCTCAGTCGGCGAAAGGCGCTCGGCAGTCAGGTCCGGACCACTGAATCTACTTCTTCGATTGAGGGTGTCGGTTTTCATACATGGCGGATATATCGCCTGAAAACCAGATGTAACCGTTTGGTATGACTTGCAAAGGTCAGCATGCGGTGCAGTGCTGCGGTATGTTCACCCCCACATATTTTTACTCGTAGGAGATATCTTCGTCCGTCTCAGGGAACTCGTGGGGGGATGGCTCATTTTCATGGTGTCGGGAAATTGGTTCCGGTGTCTCCGGCTTTGGTGGGACGGACACTCGTTCACGGTTCCTTCGCAACAGGGCGTCTACCTCATCCTGGGAGAGCCTGGCGTAGTCTTGCACGGGCTCAATAGGGATGGAGACAGCCTGGGGCGTGACGTTCCGGATGTGGCAGGCGAATTGAAGCTTGGGCTCGTTAAGGATGAAGTCCGCCGTGGTTCGCATTTCAGGGGCCATAGCACGCGCGTCACCTGCCGATAGGCCACTGGCAAACTTGATGCCGGTGTTGGCCGCGAGGGAAGCCCTCAGTGAGCTCGAGGCTTGGTCTAGGTACTGATGAGCCAGGACCAGCCCGCATTTGTACTTCCGGGCATCGGTCAGCAGGTCGTCAATGTTGCTGTCGAAATAGCTCGCCGCCTCATCCACGATGAGAAAGGTAGGTTTGCGCATTTCTTCGGGGATAGCTGAGCGTTCCAGCACGGCCTGGAGCACCAGTGAGATTATGATACGGCCGAAAGTTGAAGATCCGCTCTTGAGAAAATCTTTGGCGGTATCCACGAGGATGATTGCGCCACGGTTCATCTCGGTAAAGAGGTCTAGCTTCTGTTCCTCTGCGAGAAACAAGCGGGCAATAGTGGGATTCTCGATGATAGCTAGAAGCCGGTAGCGGACCTGTTCCTTCGTCTGCGCGAAAGTCTTGGAATTAAAATCCTTTTCGAAGAAATTGCGGGCAATGGGTGGCAGGGCTTGGATGGCTGGGCGGTAGGCTGAGGAATCTTCCATCAATTCGAGCATGTCGAGGATCGTCGCATTCCGGCCCATTGTCCCCGGCAACGTGAGCATGAGGCGGGCGATGTAGCGGAAGAACACACCCTGCTTGGCAGTGAGGTCAGCTCCGAGAAGCCCAGAAAATAGGTAGTCGAAGGTCTGGATAGCGCCGGCGGTCACCTGCTCCCTGGTCGCCTCGTCATAGTTCTCCAGTCGCTCCTGGTTCACTGCGAACACGTTGAGGGCCGGAGGATATTGCGTATCCCTCGGGTCAATCAGTATGACATCCCTACCCAAGTCGCTCGCCATGAGCTTTCGCACTAGGTCTGAGTGCGGGTCGATGAGGATGATTGAGGGCGGGTTGGGTTGGGAAAGGTCGTGCCGTATCAGGTTTTCGATGAGCGTGGTTTTGCCCGCTCCCGTGCCACCTACTATGTGCATGTGGTTGAAGCGGTCCTCGAAGGTGAGCTTTAACGGGATGGGAGTGTTGAAAAGCTCTACCAGGGGTGTCCCTTTGAGATAGGTCGATACTATCTCATCCAGGGGAAGCTTGCTATCGGTCGGGAGGGCATATGGCTTCTCATTCTTCTCTGTCCTGCCGTTCACCGCGCATATGTTCGCATGTAAGAGCTCTCCAATAGGACAGAATATGCCACGGGAATTGAGCTCGTCGGAGGCGAAGGAACCAATGATGTTTTGGACAAAGAGCTTTGGTTCGTGGAGGCTGTGCATGAGTGGGATGGTGAAGGGAGACGGTGCGTTCATTTGTGGAAGGTCGTTAGATAGGCGCTCAAAAAGGAGGCCCATCACACTGTCCATGTAGCCCTCGATGTCTCGCTGGTTCTTGATGAAATACTGGCGGGTGTGGAGCTGGTTCCGATAGTCAACAAACTCCTTGAGGTTCCACTTCTGGAATTGCGGTGGTGGCGGTGCATCAAGATACTTCTCCTCCAATACAATGTCGTACAAAGTATGGAGGCAGGCGTTGATTACGTCTTCGGGTAGATGCCGAATGAGGGGATATACAGTCTGGCCTATTCTGAGCAGAATGGCATCCTTGTCGACTGGATGAGCACGTATCCACTCGTACAGCTCCCTTGTTTCCTGTAGCTCCCTATCCTTCTCGTTTGAGAAGAGTCGGCTCCAAGGGTTGTAGGCGTTTCTATCGCCCACTAGTTGTTGCACCTGTAAAACTGAATCGCGCCTTGTTTCCCTGCATCTGTAAATCCGTGGTCACATGGGTCCTGCATGATTCCGTTTCCAGTCTCTGGTATCACCATATTTCCGTTTTTGTAAAAAACTGCGCCTGTATATCCTTCTGGGATTCCTTGGCTGGTCTGTTCCGTAGTAGTAATCTGCACAGGGTCTGTGTGCTTAGTAGCTATAAATATGATGACTAAGAACAAGAGCAACACACCAATGGCGGCTGCAACAACAGGAAGATTATTGTTGAGCCAGTCACCCCAGTCACCTCCGTCACTGCTCGACTGCCCGTTAGATGCCTGGTCATAGTCGGGTCCGCTAGTGTCCGATTCTGGTGAATATTCCTCGTATTCAGCATCGGCAATGTCACTGCTGGAATTTGAGGTATGTTGGTCAGGACCTGGTGCCGTTATCAGAGCCGGCTCAGGGGCGATTGAGCGAGCAATGACGGCAACCTCGCCGTCCTGGTACTCGTACAGCACTTCCGAGCCATTGAAGGTGGAGGCAACGTCCAGATATTCCCTAAGGGTCTTGCAGGCGGTCTTGATGCATTCCTCGGCGAATATGAGCTCATCGAGATTCTTGCACTCGATGTGCTGGCCCGAATGTATGGAACGGACGGTGACGTTCAATTTGAAGGCGGCGAGGATGGAGTGCGTCAGAGTCTTGAGGCCACCGGAGGTGCTGCCATCCTTGGAGAGTTCCGCATTAATCCATGACTTTTTGGCGCTCTCTGAGCTGTAAATATGCTCATTCCACAGTTTGTAGCGCTGGACATTGCGCTCCTCGTTCGCAGTGAACACTACCCGCGCGTCGATGATGAACACGGCGGTTTTCGAGATGAGGCCAGCCTCCCTCTGTGAGCGTTTGATTTTCAACTGCACGGCTATCCCCTGATCGAGCCTTGAATGAAGTCATTATAAACATTGGTTCCCGGTCCAAGTCCAGCATAGAGCGTCAGGATCCTTGCATCATCTGCAATTCCGTGGCTCGCGACCTTATCGTCTATAAGCAGGAGGGACCGTTTGAGCTCTGGCAGCTCATCAAAGTAATTGTGCTTGAGAATTGTTTCCTTGCGGGAGCCTGCAATAAGAGTTTTGATATGCCGGGGAGAGTAATAGCCTCATCTCTTGTAGGATGCTCTCGCCAGCCCAATCAAGGAACAAGTCCGATAGCATCATATATTGTTCCCGTTTTGTTCCTATGCGCTTGACTGTGCGTATATCTGGTAAACGAAATCACTATAGCTTCGTAACACTGCTCTATCGCGTATCGCTCTCGGGAATGGCTGCACTGGCCTTCGCTTCGCGGTGCTTGGCCCAGCGCGCATCTAGCATCTTTCTGGCGTGAGCGGAGCGTTGCTCTGGTGTGGCCTTATCAAGACGCGCCCTTGCCATCATCTTGGCATGTGCGGACCTCTCTGCGGGCGAACGCATGGCGTGCCTGGCTTTGGAGGCATTGCTTTGGTGTTCTGAAAAAGTGATTGGCTTGGTGGTTTTCATACTAGCGCTGGGTTAAAGAAGGCCGGATTTTTCGGGAACTCCGGCTGTTGTTGGATTTTAATTTGACGGGTCACCGTAAAGCAAGAAGTGCGCAGTGCAATACCGTGCGCCGTACTCGTGGCGCTCGTGAACGCATTCGTGACAATCTTTGTAATTGAACTTGACCGGCGTGAGGGTGGTTATTTCCACCGCCCACGCGTCGCACGCGCAATGAGGCTGACTACATGACTTCCCATATATCTTATACCGTTTACCCGTGTCGGTATCTGTGAGTATGCCCTTGAGTGCGCGGGCGATGCGGGCTTCGTTAAAGCCAGGCTCTAACTCGTAATTCTCGATGGTAATGCGCACGCCAGTCGACTTCAGTATGGGTGTGTAGGCCATAAGCTAAGCTTGGGTTTCTTCCTCATCATCCAAATCCGAATTGTAGAGGTGGATGTCGATTGAGACACCCGCATCGTTGGGAAACGTCCAGTCGAACGTTTCGCCGTTGATGAGGTCGTGTAGGTCGCTGTCTGTAAAGTCGATTTTTATTTTAGGGTTTGACATGGTGTTAGTCGTTACAGTCGCACTGGTTGATAATGCACTCGCAATCGTCGCACTGTAGGTTGGCAGGCTCGTTGTGAATGTCTACTATCAATTCGCTCCCACAAGGGCACAGGAGCATTACGTCAACGTCACGAATAGCGTTGAAGTCAAAGCCATTGTAGGAGTAGCCAATTTCGGCTTCTCTATAAGCAATGATGGCACTATCAGCAGTTACGTCTATTTCGTCGGGGTTGCGGTGCACAAGGATGGTGTATTTACCCATAAGCTATTCGTACATAGTAACAAACTTCTCGAACGAGATGCCGTTTACGGTCTCGGCAGTGAGGTCTACTACGATGCGTGGAAATTCCTCATCGCAGTACCATGCAGATGGACAAAGACCGTAGCCCGTGTCGCTTTCTATGTCGTCTTTGATGACTTCGCTGAAAATGATGCGAGCGAGGTAGCTTTCATCTCCCCATCGCTCTCGTCTGCTAAGTCCCTGGCGCACTTGTTGAGCAAGAGGGCTGTTGTTGATGTCATCGTCACCGCCCCAGTGCGAGTAGATATAGATGCTTCCTTGCTGTTCCTGCTTGTCGCTCTTCGTTCCGAATTGAAGTTCAACGGTTTGTCTCATTCCCATAGTGATTTTGTTATCGAGCGCCAAGTCGGCTCTGTCATACTATCTTACCAGTAAGCTAGTATAAATGCAATGAATGTGGGGATAATTTGGCATTTGATACATGCGCGAAAGTAAGGTGAAAATGTGCAGGTAAAAGTGCAACTGCACTATGAGAGTGCATGTCCGTTTGAGTTAGCTTTATCGCAAATCAAGTGGACTGATACTGGCCAGCTCAGGGTTGGCCCGGTTGGCTGAGCAGGCAATGTTCTGTGGGGAAAGGTGTCAGTAGATTTCATGTAGGGTGTGAGATGACACGGTACTGTCCACCCGTTTTGTCGTGGGACGATAGGCCCCGGCCAAATGCATGTCGTTTTGTCCGTTAGGATAAAGGTTCGGGGCTCTTATATGAGACTTGAAAAGGCATTTGGTCGGGGGCGCATGGCCCACACAAAACGGTGCGGAATCAGTGCGTTTGTGGTTTCATAACCACTATACAAGGTAGCGTCCCCGATAGTGGAGACGTATAGTGCCTCACTTCGCTGTGTAGGCTCCGCCATTGGCGGTGATGGTGCCAGCCTTCTTGAGCGCGGCGAGGGCATTGCTGAGGCTCTGCTGGCCTGACTTGTCGCTGGCGATATTCATCTTGGCTATGAGGCTGGAGCGGTTAGCGCCAGGGTTGGCCTTCACGAGCGCGAGCACTTCCTCACGGATACCACTGCGCCGTGTACCAGGGGTACGTGAGATTGCTCCACTGCCTTCACCTTGTACCAGGGTGTAGTTGAAACCGAGCTCTGCTAGCGTGCCGATTGCAGCTTTTGCAGCGTTGAGTGCTTCAATCTTTGCACCTTCGAGGAGCTTAGCCTTCTGCTCTTCAAGTTTACGGATTTCTTCGAGGACTGACATTACTACTCTCCTTTAAACAAAGAAGGTCAGAGTTTCCTCTGACCCTCTCCGTCCCCGTTAGGAGGAACTATCACGTTCTGCAATGCGTGCGAGTAACCAATCCTGCACTTCCTCGTCTACCCACCCGACTCGTCCGCTTCCGAGCTTTACCCGCTTGGGGAATCTACCCTCCGCTTCGAGCCTGGCTATATGAGCCGGGCTATACAGGACAGTCTCTCGCACCTGCTTCTTTGATAGTAGTTTCATTGCCATGAACTCCCAAAAAGGGAGCCATTGCAACAGCTCCGGCTACTCGCCTCGGCCCACCAGTTTTAGCATATGAGCTTCATACATGGCTAGAGCTTCCCTACTCTCCTCCAGGTAGCTGTACCGATTGTAGACCGCTGCCACACCGGAAACGCTGCCGGTCTTGTGCGCCAGGATTGCCTCAGTGATGTGTAGCGGAACTTTCAGGCTGGCCATTGTGGTGGAGAAAGTGCGGCGCAGATCGTGCGGTGTCCAATGGGGAATTGTAACGATCCTATCCATGCGGGCCTTGCCTTTGCTCCAGCCGTTGAAAGGTTGGATGCGCTCGGCGTAGGTGCGCGCCAGCGGAAGCAACGGAATAGTGTGCTCCTCTGCACCCTTCATGGACGTGGCGGGAAAATAAAGCATGTCGTCGCGTATCTCAAAGGCGTTGAACTGGCCCCGTCTTTGGCCCGTTAGCAGGCAGAGTTTGAGATAATTGGTCATGGGCGCAGCTTCGTAGGCCCAGATTTCCCGGATTTCGTCTTGAGAGAGCACCCGCGAGCGTTTGTTGTAGGAGACACGCTCTTTGGCGAATGGATTGCGGTCAATGAGGTCGTTTTTGATGCACCAGTTGAAAAAGACCTTTGCTGCCATGATGGCGTGCGGACTCTGTGGCACGTCGGTCCGTGTCACCTGGTCGAGCTTCTCCTTTGTCAGCCGATTGAGGAAGAGCCGGTAGTTCGAGACGGTGGCCGGTCGGCAACGTCCCTCACACTCATCGATAAAGGCGTCACGCGCCTCGGAGAGTGTCTTTTGACTGCGAGACGGGACTTTCATCGCTAGGAAGTGGTTGGATTGGCTACGGGCCGTTTTCAGCGATACGGCGGGGTATCTACCGATGGACTTGAGGCTGCGATCCTTGCCGTACATCACGACAAACGTTTTGGAACCTCCCTGGCTCACCCGCACGCCAAACCCACCTTCCCAGTAGGTCTTCTGCCCCTTTTCAGGGATAGGAAGCTTCTGTATGGTGAGATCGGTCAAACGCATTAGTCGCTTCCTAGTCTCTCAAATGCCGTGGATAAGGGCGAGACGGCATGGTCGGTATGAGAAGCGATATACGCGGGTTTCCGCTGGTTTTCAATGGTGTTGAGGCGGTATGAGACTGAGTGAGTAGGTGGGATATCTAACTTTTAATCAGTAGGTCGCTGGTTCGAACCCAGCAGGGCTCACCATACCTGTCTCGTGGATTTGCGGTTTCAAGGCAATTGCCCGATGCTTCGCCTGCATCGGTCGATAGCGTCAGCCGCAGCGCATCAAGCCGATGAACAGGGGGTGTCATGTCCGAACAGATCCAGCCGTTCCAATGCCAGGTCGCCGATGAAGTCCTGGCCGACCTCAAGGCGCGGCTTGCCCGCACCCGCTGGCCTGACCAGCTGGACGGCGCAGGCTGGGACTATGGGACCGAGCGCGGCTATCTGGAGGAGCTGTGCACCTATTGGCGGGACAGTTTCGATTGGCGCGCGGCCGAGGCTCGGTTCAATCGCTATCCCCAGTTCACCAGCGAGATAGCCGGCGAGAATGTGCATTTCTATCATATCCGCTCGCCCGAGCCCGATGCGCTGCCGCTGATCATCACCCATGGCTATCCGGGCTCGGTGGCGGAGTTTCTCGACATTCTGGGGCCGCTGTCCGATCCGGCGCGCCATGGCGGAAACCCGCGCGATGCCTTTCATGTGATCGCGCCGTCAATCCCGGGCTACGGCTTTTCCGGCCCCACCCGCAACAAAGGCTTCAACATCGCCAAGGCGGCGGCGATCAATGACCGGATCATGGAGCTGCTCGGCTACGGCCGCTATGTCGCGCAAGGCGGCGACTATGGCTCGGCGATTTCCAGCCGCATGGCGATGAACCACCCCGACCGGGTGATCGCGTTGCACCTCAATTTCATCGTCGGGCGGCCGGCAGACCTTGCCAACCCGATGGCCGGGCTGAGCGAGCAGGAGATCGCTGAGCAGGAATGGAAGCGCAATTACGACGCGCACGAGAGCGGCTATCAGGCAATCCAGGGCACCAAGCCGCAATCGCTCGCCTATGGGCTGACCGATTCGCCCGCGGGCCTCGCCGCGTGGCTGGTCGAGAAATTCAGGACCTGGAGCGACTGTGATGGCGACATCGAGCAGTCCTGGTCCAAGGACCATCTGCTCGAGAACATCATGCTTTACTGGGTGACCGGCACGATCAATTCGGCGATGCGGTTCTACTATGAATGCATCGGGCCGAATGCTGCGCCGCAGCCTGACTGGAGTTTTGTCACGGTGCCAACGGCGCACGCCCGCTTTCCCGCTGAAATCCGCCCTACGCCGCGCGCCTGGGCCGAGCAGATGTATAACATCGTGCGCTGGACCAAAATTGCAAAGGGCGGGCATTTTGCCGCCTTCGAGCAGCCGGAGCTGTTTGTGGCGGACTTGCGGGAGTTCTGCCGCAGCTATCGTTAAGCCCAATGTCCGCTATGCCCGGCGTCGCTGCACCGCACAGTTCTGTGACTTCGACAAATGAATCGCAGTCGTTGCAATAACGGGTGTTAGGCTTTATCGCCCAGGACGCTGTCCGCGCTGATTCGTGGCGGGCGAGAGGCAACGCATGCCTGAGCAAAGGGACTACGCGGGTCATGACCTTCCTCAAGAACACCTGGTACGTGGCGGCCAACGCCTTCGAACTCAGCGAAGGCATGGTCAGCCGCAGGATCTGCAACGAGCAGATCGTCATGTTCCGCAATGCCGATGCCAGCATCGCCGCGATCCACGATCGCTGCCCGCACCGCTTCGTGCCGCTGTCGATGGGCCGGCGCGTCGGCGATGCGATCGAATGCGGCTATCACGGTCTGCGTTTCGACGGCACCGGCGCCTGCGTCGATGCCCCCAATGATGACGACAACCAGAAAGCCCGGGCCTGCGTGCGCGCCTACAAGGCGGTCGAGCGCGACAAGCTGATCTGGCTGTGGCTGGGCGATGCCGAACTCGCCGATCCCGACACCATTCCGGTATTTGCCTTCCTAAGCGACCACGCCACCTACACCTGCTGCCAGGGCTATTCGCACATCAGGGGCAATTATCAGCTGATCTCGGACAACCTGCTCGATCTCAGCCACATCCACTATCTGCATCCAGGCATCCACGAGGGATCGAATTTCGCCGATTTCACCAACAAGGTGCAGCGCAAGGGCGACACGGTGTGGTCGATGCTGTGGCGCCATCACTATCATATCAACGCCGCCAAGCGCCCGCTGTTCGGCATGAGCGAAGGCCCCGAAGACGTCGAGGGCCAGGGCCACGCGCGCTGGGATGCCCCCGGGGTGCTGTTCGTCGACACCGCGTTCTGGGATCATGGCAAGGCCTATGGCGAAGGCTGGAACACCCCCAATGCCCACCTGATCACGCCCGAAACCGAGACCACCAGCCACTACTTCTGGGCCTCTGGCCGCAATTTCGCGCGCGACAACGATGCCTTCACCCAGGCCACCGCCGCAACGATGAAAAACGTGTTCGAAACCCAGGACGGCCCGATGGTCGAGGCGCAGCAGCGCGACATGGGCACCTCCACTGATTTACTTGATCACAAGCCGATCATCCTGCAGGCGGACGCCGCCGGCGTGCTCGCGCGGCGGATCATGAAACAGAAGATCGGCCGCGAAGCCGGGGCTGCAAATGGTGCCGCGCGAGTGGCAGCAGAATAAGCCCGCCCGGTGGCAACCGCATTGGCTGACGAGCCCGAAACCAGGGCACGCATTCCGCGTTCGGCCTATTTTGCGCTGTTCGTGCTGGTGCTGGCCAATCTGTTCAACATGCTCGATCGCACGATTGTCTCGATCCTGGCACAATCGATCAAATCTGACCTCAAGCTCGACGATGCCGACCTTGGCTTCCTGCTGGGCACGGCTTTTGCGGTGTTCTATTCGATCGTCGGGATCGCCATGGGGCGCATTTCAGATTTCGTCTCGCGCAAGAAGATGATGGCCTTCGGTCTGGCGCTGTGGTCGATCATGACAGCACTGGGCGGCGCGGCAATCGGCTTTGCCACGCTAAGCGCCGCGCGCATCGGCGTCGGCGTTGGCGAAGCGGTCGCCAATCCATGTTCGCATTCGCTGCTGGCCGACAGCTTCCCGCCGCGCAACCGCGCGCTGGCGCTCGGCAGCTACCTCATCGGAACCTTTCTCGGTACTGCGGCAGCGATGATCGTGGGCGGGCTGTTTATCCAGAAGTGGCCCGAATTCTGTTCCGCCATACCGCTTGCGTCGGCCTGCGGACTGGCAGACTGGCAGGCGGCCCTGATCGCGGTCGGACTGCCAGGGCTGCTGCTGGCACTGCTGGTGCTGATGATCCACGAGCCGCCGCGCCCACAGCGGCACCACGGCGGAACCATGCGCATGATCGTGCGCGAGGTTGCCTCCGCCCTGCCGCCGTTCACGCTGCTGTCGATCTACCGGATCGGCGGCAGGTCTGCATTGCGCCAGAACCTGCTGCTGATCGCCGCCATAGCGCTGATGGCAGTGTTGCTGATCTGGGCGACCGGGGACACTGCACAATGGATCGCCTGCGCGCTGGGCGGCTATTCGATCGCCACCTGGGGGCAGGTGCAGAGCCATGGCGACAAACCGCTTTACCGGCTGACCTATGGCGACACGACCTTTGTCCTGGCGATTGCCTGCACTGCGCTGGTCGCCTGCATCAGCGCCGGGATCAGCGTTTTTGCCGCGCCCCTGGCGATGCGGACCTTCGCCATGCCGGCGGCAGAACTGGGCCTCGCGCTGGGCCTGATTTTCGTGGTGGGATCGATCATTGGCGTGGTCCTGGGCGGCTGGCTCACCGACAAATGGAAGCTCCGCGACCGCGCCGCGCCACTCAACATGACGGCGATAGCGCTGCTCGGCATGATCCCCTGCATTCTGGTGATCGTGTCGGCAAACAGCATCGAGCTGTTCCTGGCGGCATTCTTCTTCCAGAGCATTTTCACCTCGCTGTGGAGCGGCGGCATTGCTGCGCTGGTGCAGGATCTCGTGCTACCCCGGATGCGCGGCGCGGCGGCAGCCTGTTATTCGCTGGTGGCGATCGTCGTCGCCTCCGGCATCGGGCCTTACTGGACCGGGAAAGTCAGCATGATAACCGGATCGCTGGGCACCGGCATCGCCAGCATTCTGGTGCTGGCGCCGCTCGCGTTTGTCATTCTCTGGCTCGCTGCTCGGCGGCTGCGGACAGAAACCCCGGAACGTCGCCGTGCCCTGGCCGCCGCTGCGGGTGAATCTCCGGCTTAGCTAACGACCCCGACCGCGTGTTTCGCGGCTACATAGCCCCAGACGAACGACGGACCGACACTGGCCCCTGCGCCGGCATAGGCGCGGCCGAACACCGAAGCAGTCGAGATGCCGGTGGCGTAGAGCCCGCCGATCACCGAGCCATCCTCGCGCAGCACCCGGGCATCGGCATCGGTGACGACGCCGCCATAAGTTCCGACATCGCCCGGGACAACTTCGACCGCATAGAACGGCCCCTCGCTGATCGCGCCGAGCGAGGCGTTCTTTGCGTGATAGACATCGCCCAGCCAGCGATCATAGGCCCGTTCGCCGCGATGAAAATCCTCATCGCAGTCCCTGGCGACGAAGCCGTTGAAGCGGTCCACCGTGCCGCGCAGCGTCGCGGGCTCGATGTTCAGCTGGCCTGCCAGTTCCTCGAGCGTGTCCGCCTTTTTCAGAAAACCTGAATCATACCAGGCCTGCGGCTTCTTCGCGCCCGGCATGGGCATGATCAGCGCATAGTTCTTCATGAACTGGCTATCCATGATCGCCCAGCTGGGCACCGCCGGCACGGTCTTGTTGCGCGCGAGCATGCCCTGGCAATAAGTCATGTAGGAACCGCTCTCATTCATGTAGCGCAGCCCCGATTGATCGACGAGGATCGCGTGCGGCGCGGCGGTGACGCCTTGCACCACGGGCTTGACCGGCTGGTCTTCCATTCCCGGCGGGATCGACATCTGATTGCCGACCATTTCATCCATCTGGGCGATGGCGGCGCCGTGGCGCATCATTTCGAGGATCATTTCGCCGGTGTCGCCCTCGGCGGTGTTGGTCCACCTGGCGCTGGTGCCCGGCTGGTATTCATCGCGCATTTTCTGGTTGTGGGCAAAGCCGCCGGCATTGACCAGCACGCCCAGCTTTGCGCCGACGCGGCGGGGCTGGCCATCGATCATGGCGACAACGCCGGTGACCTTGCCATTCTCGACAATCAGTGCCGTGACGGCAGCATCGGTGCGAAAGTGCACCCCGGCTTTCAACGTGGCCTGGAACATCCGGCCCTGCAAGGCCGCGCCCGCAGTGACATAGTGTTTGCCGGTCAGCTTGGCGAAGATCGTGCGCATCACGAAGCGGACCGCGATCCGCTTCGATTCCCATGACTTCTTGATGAAGCGCAGTTTGAGCATCTCGTCGAGCGTGCTCATCATCGGGATGAAGTTTGGCCGCAGCCTGGCTTTCATCGCGCCCAGTTCATTCACGTCAAACAGGTCGGCAACGACTGTGCGGCCTTTTTCCGAGCCGCCCGGGCGGTCATCATAATAGTCCGGCCAATAAGACACTCGGTTCAGTTTGATCCCGGAATCGACGAGGAAATCGACCATCCGGGTGCCCTCGGCAACATAGGTCTGCCGCCTCTCGCGGCTGGCGCCAGGCGTATCGTTGTGATCGCCGACCACGGCGTCGAGATAGGTGTTGGCCTGCTCCTGGCTGTCGGGCACGCCGTCGCGCTTCATGAAGCGGTTGTCGGGGATCCACATCACCCCGCCCGAGCGCGCGGTGGTGCCGCCGATCAGCGAAGTCTTCTCGAGGATCAGCACCGACTTGCCAGCTCGCCGCGCCACCAGGCCCGCACACATCGAGCCGCCGCCGCTGCCGACCACAACAAGGTCGAACGTTTCGTCGAACGTGCTCATGTCAGTTCTGCCTCTGGAATGCCGCTTCGGGCGTGTTGCGCACATGGGTACGCTTCAGCGCGCGGCTGGTGAACAGCCACTTGCCGTCGCGCTTCTCATAGGTCTCGTGGTAAAATCCGAAGCCGTGGATCAGCAGTTCCTCGGTTTCGGAATCGAAGATGTAATCTTCCATGCCCCAGATGCCCTTGGCTTTGACCGGCGATTCGAAGGTGATGTCGGGGGTGTGCGAATGGTGGACGGTGGTGCGGCCTTTATCGAGCAAGCGCTTCACATTCGCGATCATCACGTCGGCGCTTTCCCAGCGCTCGAAGCCGTCGTTGTGCGAAACGTGATCGTCCGCATGGAGGGCGCGGTAGAGATCCCAGTCCTTGGTGTCGCAGGCCCGGTCGCGCCGGGCTTTCAGCAGCTTGATTTCCTCGATGGCGAGGAGGTGTTCGATGTCGCTCATGCCGGTCATGTGTCCGCTCCGATCTTGGGTGGGAAGATCGCACCCGGCGACCTTCTCGTGTGGTAATATTTGAGCGAACGACTGGTATAGACCCAGCGTCCCTCACGCTTTTCGCAGCTCTCGAAATAGTGCCCGAAGGCCTGGAACCAGTGATCCTGGTTACACTTCACCCCATCGGACTGCTGCCAGAACGACATGCCCTCCATTGCCCAGATGCAGCGCGCGCGCGTCGGCGTCTCGAAGGTGATCTCGGGCGTGTGCGAATGGTGCAGGGTGACGAGGTGCTCCATGCTCAGCTTCACATTGGCGATCATTTCCGCCGCCGAAGTCCAGCGGCCATAGTCGCCGTTCTCTGACACGTGATCGGGCGCATGAAGCGATTCGTAGAGCGCCCAGTCCTTGGTGTCGGCCGCGCGGTCGCGCAGCGCTTTCAGCCGCTTGATCTCGTCAAGCGCCATCAGCTTTTCGATTCCCGACAGCGCATCCATCTCAGCCGCGCAATCTGGTGATGACTTCCTCACCGAACCACTGAACGTTTTCGAGATATTGCTGGCGGCTGGCGTGCGGCGGTTCCGCCATGGCCCAGGTTACGCCGGCCTCCGCCAGTTCGCCCACCGCTTCAAGATAGGCGTCCGCGCCGCCGCTCTTGCCATAGCCAAGCCGCGCCTTGGGGCCGATGGCAATGTCGAACGGGCCGCTCCTGCCCGCCTTGGCGCGCTGCTCGTGCAACATCGCGATCTTTTCGCCCAGTTGTGCGACAGAATGAATGCCACTGTCGCGGTTGAGCGCGGACATCGTTGGCGCGGCGAAAAACGGACACCAGCCGTCGCCCCAGCGCGCCGCGCGTTCCACTGCCTTGTCGCTGCCGCCGCCGATCCAGATCGGCGGCGCAGGATCGGGAATTGGGCGCGGTTCATTGCCGGCAGCGTTGAAATGCGTGCCCTGATAGACCACTGGCCCGCCCGCCCAAACCATGCGGATCACTTCGAGCGCCTCGTCGAACAGCTTGCCGCGCTTGTGGAAATCGACGCCGAGCGCTTCGAACTCGGCCTTCTGATAGCCTGCGCCAACCCCCAGGATCAGCCGTCCGCCCGACAGCACCTGCAGCGTCGCCGCTGACTTTGCCGTCAGAAACGGGTTGCGATAGGCCATGACGACGATGTTGGTGTGCAGCCGCAGCCGCGTCGTCGCCGCCGCGACAAAGGCAAAGGCGGCAAACGGGTCGAGCGCATCGTGGCCCATCCCTTGCTGCAGCCAATCGGCATCGGGCGCCGGGTGATCGGTGACATAGCAGGCGTCGATCCCGGCAGCCTCAAGCGCGAGCGACATTTCGCGCACCGCTTGCGGGGTCTGGAATTCGCCCGGCGTGATATCGCCAAGCGGGATGGCCATGGTAAATTTCATTGCGCTGCCGGTCCCTGATTGAGCCGCCCGAGCAGCGCCGGGCCTTCCGGCTTGCCGTCGAGCATGTAGTTTTGGCGGTGAGTGATCCGCCACTTGCCATCGGGTTCGCGCACCAGTTCGATGCGGCTGGCGCTGAGCCGGCCGATGAAGAAGCCGCGCTCGCCGTGCATCGGCACCATCGTGTGGCAGGTGGCAACCGCGCGGTCGCCTTCGATCACGACGAAAGGCAGGCTCGACATATGGGCGCAGCCTGCACCCACGAGTTGCAGGTGGCCCGCGCTGGCGGTGATGCCGGCGACGGCCTCGCGCCCGACCCAGCTCGGCATGTCGCCGACGGCATAGACACCGTCTTCGACATAGCGGTCGCCAACCGATGCGGCGTTGCATCCATCGACCGAATAGCCATAGCCGCAGACCACCTGATAGATCGCCTGCTGGTCCTCCAGCGCCTGGAGCCGTTCTTCAACTGTTGTCATTATCTCGTTTCCCTCAGCCGACCATGTAGCCGCCGGCGTCACAATTGATCGACTGGCCGGTGATCGTGCGGCTTTCGTCGCTGGCCAGGAACAGCGCCAGATAGGCAATGTCGATGGGCTGCGAGATCGCCCTGAGCGGCGAGCCTTCGAGGATTTTCGCCTTCCAGACTTCGTATTCAACGCCCTGTTCGGCGGCCATGCGCTTGCCCCAGTTGATCCACAGCTCGGTTTCGATGGAGCCGGGAACCAGGCAGTTGCAGCGGATGCCATGCTGGCCGACTTCGAGCGCGATGGTCTTGGTCAGCGCCCGCAGCGCCGCCTTGGCGGCGGTATAATGCGTCTTGCGCACCATGCCGGTCCAGCCGGCGGTCGAGGAAAAATTGATGATCGCGCCAGTTTTGCGCTCCAGCATCGAGCGGTTGAGCACTTCGCGGGTGCACAGCATCGCGGCGGTGAGATCAATGGCAATGGTCGCATTGAAGTTCTCGACCGTCTGCTCCCACACCCATTTGTCCTGCCCCGGTGCGGCGGCGTTGTTGAGCATGATATCGACCTGGCCGAACTCCTGCATTGCGCGATCGACCATGGCGGCGACATCGGCCTCGCTGGTCACGTCGGCGCGAATGGCAATGGCGCCCTCGCCGATTTCCCGAGCCGCTTCCTGCACCAGCTCCTCACGCCGCGCCGCCAGCAGCACTTTCGCGCCCTGTTCGACAAACAGCCGGGCCATGACCGGGCCGCAACCCGTGCTGGCGCCGGTGATGATGGCAACCTTGCCGGCCAGTCGTCCAGTTACTGCACCCATTTCCAGTCTCCAATTTACGCTTCAGACAGCCGCCGCGCTAGATCTTGCCCGCCTTGAGGAACTCGGCGGCGAAATGCGCTGCGCGGGCCGACAGCGCCATATAGGTGAGCGAGGGGTTTTGCGTTGCGCTCGAAGCCATTGCCGCGCCGTCCGATATGAACAGGTTGGGCACATCATGAGCCTGGCCATATTTGTTGAGCACCGAGGTCCGAGGATCGCTGCCCATATGCGCCGTGCCCATCTCGTGGATGGCGTTCCCGGGCGCATTGGGGCCATTGCCCTTGGCGATGATACGCACGCCCGCCGCCCCCAGCATAGCCTCGGCATCGGCCTGGGCTGCGGCGACAAGCTTGCGGTCATTGTCGCCGGGGGTGCATTCGATGTGCGGGATCGCCATGCCCCATTTGTCTTTGCGGACGGAATGCAGGGTAACTCGGTTGTCGCGGTCGGGCAGCATTTCAGCGCCGCCACCGGCAAAGATCATCCACGGGCCGGGTTTGCGCATCGCTGCTTTGGCCGCCGCCCCCACGCCGATCGGGGCCATCGAGGCCATTTTCCAGTTCGAGCGGAAAGCCATGGTGACCATGCCAAACCCGCGCAGGTAATTCTCTTGGCTGTCGACGTTGCGGAAGCGGGGGATGATGTTGGCCTGCGGGCGACGGCCGCGATAATAGCGGTCCTCAAATCCAGGATAGACCCCCATGGCATAGGCACCGCCAAGATGATCCATCAGATTGCGCCCGACCATGTCCGACGTATTGGCCAGGCCATTTGGGAAAGCCGCGCTCTTCGACTTGAGCAAAATCTGCGCGGTGGGAATGGTTGAGGCGTTGAGGAAGACCATCCTGGCGCTGTAGGTGCGGCCCTGCTTCGTCTTGGCATCGATCACGCGCACACCGGTGACCCGGTTGGTTTTGGCATCGTGGATCACGCTGTGCACGATGGCATCGGTGATGACGGTGAGATTGCCGGTGTTGCGCGCCGCCGGCAGCGTCGCACTGAGGCTGGAGAAATAAGCACCGAAGCTGCAACCATTGCCGCACTGTGCCCGGTATTGGCACGGGCCGCGCCCCAGATCGGTGTGCTGCTCGCGCACTTCCGAAAGGTTGGCGACGCGCGGCGGGATTACCGTGCGGCCGGGAAAGTTCGCCTCGATCTTCTTTTTGAAGTCCGCCTCGACATCGTTCATTCCCATCGCTGCCAGAAAGTCCCCATCGGGCAATTGGGGCAACCCTTCCCTTGAACCGGAAACCCCGGCAAACGCCTCGACGTGATCGTACCACGGGGCCAGATCGGCATAGCGGATCGGCCAGTCCGAACCGTGCCCGTCCTTTTTGTTGGCCCCAAAATCGAGGTCGCTAAGCCGCAACGACATGCGCGCCCACATCAGCGAACGGCCGCCCAGATGATAGCCGCGATACCAGCTGAACGGCTTGCCTTCGGGGGTCGAATAGGGGCTTTCGCTGTCCTTCACCCAGAAATGCTTGTTGGCCGCGTTGAACGAAAACAGCGTGCTCTGGATCGGATAGTCGCGCGCGATTTCCGCTTCGGGGATCCTGCCCTCGTCGGGCAGTTCCCACGGCATCAGCCCGTCCTTGTAATCCGCGCCATGCTCCATGTTGCGCCCGCGTTCGAGCACGAGCACTTTGAGGCCCTTTTCGGTGAGTTCCTTGGCGACCCAGCCACCGCTGATCCCGGACCCGACGACAATTGCATCAAACATAGCGGCTTTCCTCATGGACTGGTGTCGATCGCCCAGCCGCGCGTAGCAGCGGTTACCGTGATCGATGGCTCCCAGGCGCCCGGCACATGCTCATAGCGAAGCTCCTGCGTCGCGCCCGCTTCGGACAGATAATAGAGCGCGAAAACCAGCGCCTTGAATTTGGCATAACCGGCATCGCGCATCTTGGCATTGTCATAGGCGGCGACCACCTCAAGCTGTCTTGCGGCAGGCAGAGCTGCCAGGCCCCTGGGGTCATGCCCCCGTGCCGCTGCATCGACTTCATCCAGCACCCGGGCAAAATCGAGCCTCGTCTGCGGCGAGGCCCATGATTTCATCAGCGCATCGATCCGCGCCGGCACAGCAGTATCGCGCGCGCCCGGCGTGTCGGTTCGCGGCATGATCGTTTCCGCCAGGGCATCCAGGATCGCCAAGCGGCGGGAATCGAAAAACAGGGCACTGCCGCGAGATGCTGCTACAAGGCCGTCCAACCCTGGAAATGCCGTGCCAGCAACGCCGATTGCCAGTATGGCGTTTCGGACAAAGCTGCGGCGGTCAATGCAATCTGGGACGCTCTTGGGCCGATTCATGATTGCCTGCCAGATCATGTCAATTGCAGCGCGCCGAGGTGCGTTTCCCAATTGAGCGTATCATTGTGCGAATGGGTGAAGCCAACCGAACGCTCATAAGCGACGGTCGCTTCATGGCGAAAAGCGACGATATAGGTGCGACGCCAGCGGTCCCTTGACCGGTTGCCCCCGGAGCCGTGGACGATGCGTTCGTCGTGCACAGTGATGTCGCCGCGACGGAGCGGCAATTCGACAATGTTCTCATCGGGATCGAGCGCGATGCTGAGAATGTGAAATTCGTCCTTGCCTTCGCTGTGTAGCGAATGGTGCGGGCGAAGCGGTCCTTTTTGCGAACCCGGCACGACTTGCAGGCAACCATTTTCGCTATCGGCATCATCGAGCGCAAGCGAACAGGTCGCCGTGAAGGTTTCCGGAGTATTGGTCGGCCAGTATCCCAGGTCCTGATGCCAGTTGAACACTGCGTCCGGTTTGGCAGGCCGTTTGGCGAGGAACTGATCATAGTCCAGCGCCGCAGTTTTGCCGATCAGCTGGCGCGAAATCGAGGCTGCACGCCGCTCATAAAGATTGCCTTGCAGATGCGGCTGGTATTTGCGCGGCAGCATCGCATTGACCAGGCTGAAGTCTTCAAACCTGCGGTCGGCAGGGCCACTCATATCGCAAAAGTCGCGCGCCATATCTGGCACTTCGCCGCGGATGAAGCGCTCGAAATCGGGTTCGATTGCCAGCAGTTCTGCTTCAGCCATGACGCCCGGAAGTGTGACATAGCCATCGCGATGAAACCGAGCGATCTGCTCGGGAGTCAGCAGATATTCATCACCCATGCGACCAAACGGTTCAGTCATCTCGTTACCTCTCTAGCACAAAGCCGTCCGCGCTGCCGGTAGCCAGTCGCATCCACTCTTGCGGCACGCCAGTGATCCGCTGCGCCTTTCGTAATGTATCAGCGATCGCTTAATGCACAAACCATGTTGCATTAGACGATCAACTAACTACTGTAAACTCATTCGGCTGCAAAAATGATGGGAAAGAGCCATGGCGACAATCAAGCGCGTGCTGCGCTGGACGCTCTATGCCGTGTTGCTGGCGGCGGTGGCACTGGCCCTGTGGATCGGCCCGATGACCTACCGGGCAATGGTCGGATACAAGATCTACGAGACGGTTCCGCCCGTCCTGCCGGCCAATCTCGCCGCGCCGGCTATCCTGATATTTTCCAAGACCAATGGCTTCCGCAATGATGGCCAGATCCAGGCCGCGAACCGGGCGCTCGAAGCAATTGCCAAGCGCAGCGGCTGGGCCAGCTACACCACCGAGAACGCCGCCGTGTTCAATCCGGCCCAGCTTGGCCGGTTCAGGGCCGTGGTGTGGAACAGCACCAGCGGCGACGTGCTCACCGCGCAGCAGCGGGCAGATTTCAAGGCCTGGCTCGAAGCGGGCGGCGGGTTTGTCGGCCTTCACGGCGCGGGCGGCGATCCGAGCTATGCGTGGAAATGGTATGTCGATGACCTGATCGGCGCGCAGTTCACGGCTCATACCATGGGGCCGCAGATCCAGCAGGCAAAGCTGGTGATCGAAGACCAGGAGCACCCGGCGACCAAAGGCCTCGGGCCCACCTGGACCCGCTCGGACGAATGGTATTCCTTCGCCGCCAGCCCGCGCGCCAAAGGCTATCACATTCTCGTGACCGTCGACGAGGCCAGCTACCGGCCGGTTTCAGGCATCATTCCGTTCATCACGCCCAAATCCATCGCCATGGGCAAGGATCACCCGCTGGTCTGGTCGCACTGCGTCGGCAAGGGCCGCGCGCTCTATTCCGCACTGGGGCACACGGCGGAATCCTATGGCGAGCCGAAACACCAGCAGCTGATCCGGGGCGCGATTGCCTGGGCGGCGGGGCTCGAAGGGGACGGCTGCGGCGCGGCGGCGACAGGCGCCGCAAAACCCCGCTAAGCAGCAACCCGGCTCAGTCGGCAAACATCCGCTCGAGCGCTTCCTGCACGAAAGCCTCGACATCGGGCGCGAAGTTTCCCGGCCTCAGCGGGGCAAGA
Source organism: Novosphingobium sp. (assembly GCA_031428115.1). GTDB lineage: Bacteria > Pseudomonadota > Alphaproteobacteria > Sphingomonadales > Sphingomonadaceae > Novosphingobium. The sequence goes on from JANPOS010000085.1 coordinate 41,184, forward strand.
TGCGCCAGCGCGATGCGGCCATGGGCAAGCGAGACTATCAGCAGCGCCGCTGTGAACGGATCCTGGGCGGGTATCTTGCCGCCAGAGGCAGCGATTGCTGCGATTGTTTTCCTGACCGGGCGGAAGGCCGGACGCAGCGGGCCATCGATGTCGTGTTCGGGATCATAGGAGCGCGCGAACAGCAGTTGATAGCGCGACGGTCGCTCCATCGCATATTGCACGAAGGCGCTCATTTTCGCCTTCAGCGCATCCAGCGGCTTATCCTCCGCGCAGTCCCGCGCGGCCCTGACCACATGCTCGCCCATCTGCGCCCAGCACACCCTGACGATTTCCGCCATCATCGCCCTGACGTCGGTAAAATGCCGATAGACCGAAGGCGCGGCGACGCCGGCCTCCTTGGCCACCATGCGCAGGCTCAATTGCGCATCGGGGCTGCGATCAAGGATGCGCATCGCGGCCTCGATCAGTTCGTCCTTCAGCCGCGCGCCTTTTCCGCGCTGGTTGCGCTGGCGTTTTTCTGTCGGTGTCGCCAGCATTGCACATATCCAGTTGCATTATGATCGGAACGCGATAGTCAAACATACGGAAGCACTCCTTTATTGCAATCCAGGCAGAGGGCCATGACCGAAAACATCGCAGCCAAGCTGGGCACAGTCCCCCACCGCATCACCGATCCCGAGATGATCCCGGCGCAGCGGTATTATGACCCGGCCTTCTTCGAACTGGAGAAGCAGCATCTGTGGCCGCATGTCTGGCAGATGGCCTGCCGGCTCGAGGAAATTCCCGAACTGGGTGACTACACACTCTACAATATCCTCGAACACTCGGTGATCATGATCCGCACCAAGGACGGGGTGAGGGCATTCAAGAACGCCTGCCGCCACCGCGGCGTTCGTCTGGCGCACGGCCCGGGCCACTGCGGCGAGGAGGGCTTCGTCTGCCCGTTCCACGGCTGGCGCTTCAACGGCGAGGGCGAGAACACCTTTGTCTTCGGGCGGCACTTCTTCGATGAGGGCGTTCTCGCACGCGCCGAAATCGATCTCGTGTCGGTGCGGATCGAAGAGTGGGCGGGCTGCGCCTTTATCAACTTCGACGATAATGCCCCGTCTTTGCGCGAAAGCCTCGGCCCGGTCGCGGGGCGCATCGACGCGCGGCACGGCGACAAGCTCAAGATGGACTGGTGGTGCGGTACCGTGCTGCCGACCAACTGGAAGCTCGCCATGGAAGCCTTCCAGGAAGGCTTCCACACCCCCAAGACCCATCCGCAGCTGCATGCAGTTTCGGTCAAGGCCAACGACGGATTCGGTGCCGATGCCGAGGGCCTGCCAGTGAATGAAGGCCTCGATGCGCGCGACACAGTCAACATGCATGTCAACTTCCTCGCCAAGCTGAGCGAAGGCATGGACGGCATGGTCCACAAGACCGAAGTCGCCGTGCTCGAAGGCTTGCGCGACATGGACCTGCCCGAAGATCCCGATGTCGCGGCAATGACTTTCTACGGCAAGGCCTATGAAGCGGTCGAGAAGGATGCCCGCGCTCGCGGTGCCGACATTTTCGAATTCGGCAAGGTCATGGCCGAGCATCCGTTCCACGCGGTGGAATTCATGTTCCCGCACTATTTCCTGCTGCCGATGATGGGGGCGATGTCCAGCTATCGCATCCGCCCGCTGACCCCGGAAACCTGCTTCTTCGAGATCTGGTCGCTGGTCATCCGGCCCGAAGGAGAGCCCTACGAGACCCCGACGGAACCGACGATCCTTCCCTATGATTCGCAGAAGTTCCCTGAAATCCCGCGTCAGGATTATTATAATTTGCCACTTCAGCAACTTGGCCTGCACGATCTTGAGCACTTGCGTCTCGCCACCAGGCACGAGGGCATGATCAGCAACTATCAGCGGCTGGTCGATGGCTATCTCGCCAGACTTGATCCCGAGACGCTCGCCAAGGCGTCGCAAGTCGTCAACAGCGGCTTTGCCGCGCCCATTCTCGACATCGGCTTCTGAGCGCACCCGCGCCCGGCCGGATCGGTAATTCTAGAACTGCTTGACCACTGATCCATTGCCCGAAGTGATCCGGTATTTGGCTGGCGTGTCATAGGGAAGGTCGACGCGCAATTCCGCGCCGGGATACAGCCGGGTTGCGGGCAGATCCTTGCAATTGGACCCTGCGGTGTCGCACTGTTTGCCTTCGTAGATTTCCTGGGCCGTATTGCTGCCATTGCGCACAGTGAGCTGGCGGGCGCTGCGGCTCGCGCTAACCTCGCCGGTTATCGTCTGCGGGCGGCGCAGCACGAGGACATCGTAGCCGACAAACACCTTGAGCGCGGTCACATCAGCCTGCACCGGCCCTGCGACCGGCTTGATGGTGATCCGGTAGATCCGGTCGCTGGCCGCCGGCGGGGTGATCGCCGAAATCCGGATCAGTCGCCGCTGGTCAGGCTCGAGCACCAGCCGCTGCGGGGTGACCAGCAGGCCCGAGACCGTGGGATCGGAGCCGGGCACTCGCGTTTCGCCGGGCAGTCCGGGCTGCCGGATCTCGAAAGGCTCGGCCGAGACGTACAGGCGCTCCTCGCCCGCATTCCACACCTCGATGTCTTCACGGCTCGCCTTGCCGGGCTGCATGTCGACAATCACCTGGCTCAGCACCATTTCGGCCAACGCCGGGCCGGGCGCCGCAAGCAGGCCGAGCGCGGCCAGCGCAGCGGCCAGAGCAGGGGAGAAACATCGGTAAGCAATCGGGATCGGATTCATGGTCATCTCGTCGGTTTGTGCGCGGGTTTCATGGGCGAAAAGCAGTGTTGAAGGGCTTGCCGGAGAAAGTGGGATTGCAGATCATGGCCTCCAGCTTGACGAATTGCTCGCCATTGTTGGTTGCGGGCGGCTGCACTTTGCATGAACGCCCATCGGCCAGCACCACGGCCATTTCCGCCCCGTCCGCAGCCTCGATCTGGAAAAACCCGTTGTCATCGGATTGCCCGATGCCGCCGTCGCCGCGGATATTGGCATCGGACACCGGCCTGCCGTCGGAGAAGCGCAGCTGGCCGAACATTGCCACCAGCCGCCTCACCGACCATTCCAGCCGCGCGACGTTGCCTGGATAGAGCCCGATGCGGCGGGCGGCGCCATCATAGTGGAGCAGCCCTGCACTGATCGGGCGAATGCGGACATTGTACTGCCGATAGGGCGTGAGCGCGACCGCGAGGCTGCCACCGCTGCGCACGGATCCTTCCGGCATATCGTCGACCAGAACTTCGAACCGGCCGTCTTTCTCGCGCCCGTCGACTTTGACCATTACCATCGAATCATTGGGCGCTTTCCCGACGAATGAGAGCTTGCCGCCGCGCAGCGCCATGGTGGTCTGAAAGCCCAGGCTGTATTGCGTGTTGCCGCTGTCGGTTCCGCTCAGCGAATGAATGACATCACCGGCCAGTTGCGCCTGCATGGTGCGCACGACGGCCCGGCCATTGACCAGCTGGCTGTCGAGAGCGCGATCATAGCCGCCCGCGAGTTCGATGTCGGTGCCGCCCGGCCGGTCGCGGTTCCAGCTCGCCGACAGCGAACCGACCAGGCCATTGCGCGCGGGCGCACCGCTGGGCCCGGTTGTCCTGAAGCCGGCATCGCCGACAACAGCGGTCCGCCTGCCCTGGAAGCGCAAGGACAGGCCGACATAGCCCGCATTGCCTTCCTGCGATTTGGAATAGTCGCCCCGGAATGACAGATTCCACGGGCCGCGATTGAGCAAATCCCAGCGAATCCAGGGGCCGGCATTATAGGCCGCAACCTGACCGCGTTCCCGCCGCCAGGCTCCCGAAATGCCGATCTGCCCGCCGGGCAGACTGAGACTCAGACTGCCGGCGAGCTGGGTGTAGGTTCTTCGGGCAATCGGCAACCCGGCGAGGTTGCGGTCCTCCAGGGGATCGTCTCCCACAGGCGGCGACCGCTCGGGCAAGGTCAGGTCACGGA
>JANPOS010000086.1:0-44618 GCA_031428115.1 Novosphingobium sp.
GGCAACATCTGGACCAGCCCGGTCGATGAGAACGCCGAGACGGTCGATATGCTCGAAGCCTCGCGCCAGTACCAGAACATGGTCGAGGCCCTGTCCACCGCCAAGCAGCTGATGCTTGATACCTTGAGGATGAAGTGATGATCTCTTCGATTGCCGGTTCCGCCAGGATCCTCGCCCCCGGCGAGAAAGCGGGCTTTGCCGCGCTCGGCCAGGGCGATTTCCTGAAGCTGCTCACCGCCCAGTTGCAGCAGCAGGACCCGACCGCCCCGGTCGATAACAAGGAAATGCTGGCGCAACTCGCGCAGTTCCAGTCGCTCGGCGGTCTCAACGAGATCAACACCAGCCTGCAGGCGCTCGGCACCAAGCTCGACGCGCTGATCGCCGCGCAAGCTGCCGCAAATTTATCTGGCAATTCCGCCACCCCGCCCACCACCTGAACCCAGCAAGGGAGTAACTTCCATGTCCTTCTACACCTCACTTAACGGCCTCAAGAACGCCCAGACCGATCTCGGCGTCATCGCCCACAACATCGCCAATGTCGAAACCACCGGCTTCAAGAAAAGCCGGGTCGAGTTTGCCGATATTGTTGCAGGCTCGGCCTATTCGAATCCCAAGCTGATCCAGGGCATCGGCGCGACGGTCCAGGCAGTCAGCCAGAACTTCGCGCTGGGCCCGATCGAACAGACCGGCTCGGCGCTCGACCTGGCGATCAACGGCGACGGCTTCTTTGCCACCAAGGCCGCGCTTTCCGGGCAGACCTACTTTACCCGCAACGGCAGCTTCACCATGGACGAGAACGGCTTTGTCCATGACGGCGAGCAAAATCGCTTGCAGGTGTTTCCGGTCGACGCGGGCACCGGGGTCGCCACCTCGACAACTCCGCAGGACGTCCAGGTGCCGCTGACCAATGGCGCGGGATCAAACTTCGCCGGACTCACCGTACGCGACGATGGCAATATCGTGGCGACTTATGCCGACGGCACCAACAGCTTCGTTGGCAAGCTGGCGCTGGCCTCTTTCATTGCACCCACCGGGCTGCGCCAGGTCGGCTCATCAAACTGGACCGCCAATGGCCTGTCCGGCGCGGCCGCCTATGGCGAGCCGGGCACCGGGCAGTATGGCAAGCTGCTCTCCGGCGCGCTCGAGCGCTCGAACGTCGATATTGCCGAGGAACTCGTCGGGCTGATCACCGCCCAGCGCAATTTCCAGGCCAACGCCAAGGCCATCGATACCGCGACCCAGATTTCGCAGACGATCATCAACCTCAGGTCTTGATCGGGGGCAACTGAACCATGGACCGCCTGATCTACACCGCCGTCTCCGGCATGAACGCGTCGATGGCGCGCCAGCGGATGATCGCCTCGAATATGTCGAATGCGCAGACCATCGGCTTTCGCGCCGAAATCATGGTGGCGATGCCGCAGACGCTGGTCGATCCGCTGGGCAATCCGCAAGTGCGCTCGATGACGGCGGGCGCGGTAACCGGCGCGTCGATGAAGGCCGGCGCGCTGGTGCAGACCGGGCGCGAGTTCGATGTTGCGCTCGAAGGCGATGCGCTGCTGACAGTCCAGGCGCCCGACGGCGGCGAGGCCTATACCCGGCGCGGCGATCTGACGGTGTCCGCCACCGGCCTGGTCCAGAACGGCGACGGGCTGGCTGTAATGGGCGAGAACGGGCCGCTGACAGTGCCGCTCGGCACGCGCCTCTCGATCGCTCCCGATGGCTCGGTGATGTCGGCCAGTCCGGAAACCCCCGATCAGCCGCCGGTGCGCATCGAGCGGCTCAAGCTGGTCAGTGCACGCGGCTCGCAGATCGAGAAAGACCTCACCGGGCTGTTCCGTGCGCCTGCCGGCGGCACTTTGCCGCTCAACGAGGATGCCCGGCTGATGCCCGGCGCGCTTGAGCAGTCGAACGTCAATCCGAGCCAGGTGCTGGTCGAAATGGTCGAGGCCCAGCGGCTTTACGACATGCGCACCAAATTCATTGCCACCGCCCGCGAGCTCGATGAGCGCGGGGCGCAGCTCATGCGCATTTCCTGATCCAGATCTTCTGACGGAGTACTCCAAATGCCCACTTCCGCCCTCCACGTCGCCCGCACCGGACTTGAAGCCCAAGACGCGCGGATGCGCGTCATCGCCAACAATCTCGCCAATGTCGGCACCAACGGCTACAAGCGCGACCGCGCCAATTTCGCCACGCTCGCCTATCAGGACGCGCGGGTTGCGGGCCAGCAGTCGTCAACCGAGACGGCTTATGCCACCGGGCTCAACCTGGGCACCGGGGTCAGCATCCAGTCGACCAGCCGGATCGAGACGCAAGGCTCGCTCAACACCACCGACAACCCGCTCGATGTCGCGCTGGACGGGGCTGGCTATTTCCAGGTGCAGCTGCCCGGCGGCCAGCTGGGCTATACCCGCGCGGGCAATTTCACCCGCTCTTCGGAAGGCCAGCTGGTCACCGCGCAAGGCTATGCGGTCCTGCCGGCGGTCACTGTGCCCGAAGGCGCGACCGCGATCACCATCGCGCCCGACGGCACTGTCTCGGCGGTGGTTGCCGGCAATACCGAACCGCAGCAACTGGGGCAGATAACCATCGCCGCCTTTGCCAATTCGGCAGGGCTCCAGGCGGCTGGCGACAACTTCCTGATGGAGACCGGCGCCAGCGGCGCAGCGCAAATTGGCGCAGCGGGCGAAGGCGGTCGCGGTCACATCCGGCAGGGTATGCTCGAAGGCTCGAACGTCAATGTCGTCGAGGAGCTGGTCGACATGATCGAATGCCAGCGCGCCTTCGAGATCAATTCCAAGATGATCTCGGCGGTCGACGAGATGCTGCGCAATGTGAACCAGACGCTGTGATGACCCCTCCATTCCCCCCCAACGTCATTGCGAGGGGCGTAGCCCCGCGGCAATCCAGGGTAGCGGGTGTTGCCCTGGGTTGCTTCGCTGTGCTCGCAATGACGAGTGTTGGTTGGCCATCCCCTGCACAGGCCAAGCGCCCGCCGCAAGGCTTTGCGCCCGCGCTGCCTGCGCCCGCGCCGCCGCCGCGCGTCGCCGATGGCTCGATCTTCAACGCTTCGGCCGGTTATGCCGCGCTGCACGAAGGCCTGCGCGCGCGCGCGGTGGGCGATCCGGTGTTCATCCAGCTGGTGGAAAACACCACCACCTCGAAGAGCGCAGGCTCGAAAACCCAGCGCAGCGGCATGGGCGCGATCGTGCCGCCGGCGGCCTTTCCATTCTCCTGGCTCAACCCCGAAAGCCTTAAAGCCAGCTCACAAGGGTCGTTCAACGGTCAGGGCAATGCGAGCCAGACCAGTTCCTTCTCCTCGGAGCTGTCGGTGACCATTGCCGAAGTGCGGGCGGGTGGCACCGTGCTGCTACGCGGGGAAAAGCGCATGATGCTCAGCCAGGGCCAGGAATGGGTGCAGTTCACCGGGATCGCGCGGCTTGCCGATATCGATGCCGACAACCGAATCGTCTCGACCCGCGTCGCCGACGCGCGCGTCGAGTATTCGGGCAATGGCGCGGTGCAACGCGCCGGGCGCGAAGGCTGGCTCAGCCGGTTCTTCAACATGATCAGTCCGTTTTGAGGAGCATGGTGATGTTGAAAATGGATCAGATGATTCGCGGGGGCTTCGACAGGCTCAGCCTGAGCGGGGTTGGGGTTTGGTTCCGGATAAATGGCCCGCTCAGCCTGAGCCTGTCGAAGGCCATGCGCTGGGCCTGCCTCATACTCCTTGCCCTCACAGCCCCCGCGCATGCCGAACGTGTGCGCGATCTCGGCGCGTTCCAGGGCGTGCGCTCGAACCAGCTCACCGGCTACGGCATTGTCGTCGGCTTGCCGGGCACTGGTGACGACAACCTTGAATACCTGACGCAAGCCATGCGCGGCGTCTCGGGCCGGATGGGCGTGTCGCTGCCGCCCGGCGTTTCGCCGGGGCTGAAGAACGCCGCCGCGGTGATGATCACCGCCGATCTGCCTGCATTCGCCAAGCCTGGCCAGCGCATCGACATCACTGTCTCGACCATCGGCAAGGCCAAGAGCTTGCGCGGCGGGGCGCTGATCCTGTCGCCGCTTTATGGCGCTGACGGCCAGATCTATGCCATGGCCCAGGGCAACCTCGCGGTTGGCGGGCTCGGCATTTCGGCCAAGGACGGCTCGCAGCTCACCGTCAACGTGCCCACCGTCGGCCGCATTGCCGAAGGCGCCAGCGTCGAGCGCGCGGTCGCCACCGGGTTCGATTCTGGCGAGGCGCTGCGTTTCAACCTCTACAACGCCGATTTCCTCACCGCCGCGCGGGTCCGCGATGCAATCAACCGCCGCATGGTTGGCACCGCGACGGTCGAAGACGGCGTGACGCTCGCGCTTCGCCTGCCGCCGGGTGCCGACGCGCGCGCCAGCATGATGGCGGCGATCGAGATGATCGAAGTCACTCCGGCTGAATCAGCCGCGCGCGTTATCATCAACAGCCGCACCGGCACGGTGGTGATCAACAGCGCGGTGCGCCTGTCTCCGGCCGCAATCAGCCACGGCAAGCTGACCGTGCGCATCGAGGAAAAGCCGCAAGTGATCCAGCCCGGCGCATTCAGTCGGGGCGAAACTGCCGTCCAGCAGGACAGCACGATCACGGCTGACGAAGCGGGCAACCATGTCGCATTGTTCAAGGGCGGGGCCTCGCTGTCGCGGATCGTCGATGCGCTCAACCTGCTCGGCGTCAGCCCGTCGGATCTGGTCGCGATTCTCGAGGCGCTCAAGCAGGCCGGTGCGCTCAAAGCCGAGATGGTGGTGATATGAGCACGCTCGCGCCGCTCTCTGCCGCATCCGCGTCCGTTGCAACTGCTCCGGCAGACCCGCGCCGCGCAGGCATCGCCAAGGCCGCGCGCGGCTTCGAGGCGATCTTCGTGCGCCAGATGCTGGCGACCGCACGCAAGGCCGATTTCGGCGGCGATGATGCGCTGACGGGCGGGCAAGGCATGGATACCTTCCGCCAGATGCAGGACCAGCACCTTGCCGACATCGCGGCAGAGCGCGGCTCGTTCGGCATGGCAAAAATGATCGAGGCGCAGCTTGCCCGGCAGATCGGCGCGAGTGTCAGTGGCGGTGCTTCGACAGGCTCAGCACGAGCGGGCCTTGGGACTAGGACCACACCCGCTCAGGCTGAGCTTGTCGAAGCCCGTGCGCAACAGCAAGCCAAGGGAGTTTAACCCATGGCCTCCGATCTCCTCTCGATTGCCGCCAGCGGCGCCAAGGCGGCGCGGCTGGCGCTCGATGTCACCGCACAGAACATCGCCAATGCCTCGTCCGATGGCTATGTCCGCCGCTCGGTGCGGCTCGAGGAACTGGCCTCCACGGGCGGGTTCGGGCGGATCGGCGATGTCTCGCTGTCGGGCGTCCGGCTCGACCGGGTGATGCGCAACGCCGATACGTTCCGCCAGGCCGAAGTGCGCCGCACCGGGGCCGACGCGGCGCGCGGGCGGGCAGAAGTGGCAGGACTTGAAAACGTCCAGACCGCAGTCGAGCAATCGAACGTTTATCCCTCGATCGTCAGGTTCGAGGCATCTTTACAGCAGCTGGCCTCCGATCCGGTCGATCCCAGCTTGCGCGCGGCGGTGATCGAAGCAGCGCGGACGATGACCCGCACGATGAACATCGCGGCGACCAGCCTCGATGCAGCGGGCAATGGCCTGCGCTTCGAAGCCGGTGACGGGGTCAGCCAGATCAACAACATCGCTATCGAGCTTGGCCGGGTCAACTTGCGCCTCGCCCGCGCCTCCGATGCCAGCAGCGACCAGACCGCGCTGCTCGACCAGCGCGACATGCTGCTCGAACGGATGAGTGAATTTGCCGACGTTTCGGCGACGATCAATGCCGACCACACCGCCGAAGTGCGGCTGGGTGGCAGCGCCGGCGCGCAGATCGTCACCGGCGGCACCACCGCCAGCCTGGCCATGACCACCGCGCCCGACGGCACGCTGTCGTTCGCGGTGGGTGCCGCGCCGGTGACGCTTTCGGGTGGCTCGCTTGCCGGCAAGGCGCAGGCGCTGATCAAGCTTGCCGACGTGCGTGACCGTCTCGACACGATTGCCACCGGCGTGATCGCCACGGTCAACGCCGCGCAAGCGGGCGGCATCGCGCTCGATGGCAGCGCCGGCCAGCCGTTGCTTGCCGGCACCAGCGCCGCGACAATGGCGCTGGCGCTCGAAGACGGGCGCAAGATCGCCACTGCGCCCGCAGGCGCCGGGGCCAACAGCCGCGATGCGAGTAATCTGACGGCTTTGCGGGGTGCGCTGGGCGCCAGCGACCCTGCCGGGGCAATGGATGCGCTGATCTTCGATATTTCCGGCACGGTCGCCGGCCGCACGGTGACGCGCGATGCGCTCGACACCATCGCCGGCAACGCCCGCATTGCGCTCAGCGCCCAGGCCGGGGTCAATCTCGATCAGGAGGCGACCAACCTGATCCGCTATCAGCAGGCCTTCCAGGCATCCGCCAAGGCGATCCAGATCGCTTCCAACATCTTCGACACGCTAATCGGCCTGAGGTAACCCAGCCATGACCATCAGCTCCACATCGACCAGCGCCTTCTACGAGCGGGCAACCATGGACCTTTCGGCCTTGCGCAAGCAGGCCGAAGGCCTCCAGGGGCAACTGAGCAGCGGGTCGCGGCTGTCCCGCTCGTCCGACAACCCAGTGGCGGCATCGCGCCTGCGCACCCTGGCGCGCGCCACCGAAATGTCGAACGTCGATGTGGCCAATGCCAACCGCGCGACCGCCGACCTCAAGCTGACCGATACGGCGCTGTCGACGTTCGCCGACTATGTCACGCGGGCGCGCGAGCTGACCATCCAGGCGTCGAACGGCACTCTGACGACCAGCCAGCGCGCCTCGATTGGCGGGGAGCTTCTGCAGATCCATGGCAGCCTCTATGCGCTCGCCAACACCCGCGATTCGACCGGTCACGCGCTGTTTGGCGGCCAGACGGCTGGCAGCGCCTATACGCTCGATGGCGCGGGCAATGCGGTCTATTCCGGCACGGCCACCACCGAAGACCTGCCGCTCGGCGACGGCCAGAGCGTCAAGCGCGGGCTGACCGGTCCAGAATTTCTGGGCTTCAGTGTCAATGGCAATCCCACCGATCTGATGGCGGTGATCAAGACCCTGGGCGATGCGTTGATGGGCGCAGTCGCCGATCCGGCGCAGGCCGCGCGCGACGCGCTGTCGCCGCTGTCCGATGCGCTCGACACGGTAACCACCGGCCAGACCCAGATCGGCGCGCGGCTCGCCTGGATCGAGCTGACCAATGATCGGCGCACGACGCTTTCGGAGCTCCACGCCGGCGAGGAAGCCGATCTCGGCGCGACCGACCTGGGCTCGACGATTGCCGAGCTGCAACAGGTTATGCTGGTGCTCGAGGCCAGCCAGGCGAGCTTCGTCAAGCTCGCCAGTCTCAGTCTGTTCGAGCTGATCCGTTAAACTCCCCAAATTCGCCAAACCACTCGCGTACGACAGGATTTCTTCTCATGTTTGCAGCCATCGGCATTGTCATCCTGCTGGTCATGGTCTTCGGCGGCTTTGCCCTGACCGGCGGCGCTCTGGGCCCGGTGATGCATGCCCTGCCGCATGAGATGCTGATCATCGGCGGTGCTGCCGTGGGTGCGACGGTCACTGGCAACTCGATGCACGAGCTGAAAGCGCTTGGCAGCGGCTTCATGAAGATTTTCAAAGGCCCCAAGCACAACAAGCAGGATCACATCGACGCCATCATCCTGACCACGCGGCTGATGAAGCTGCTGCGCTCGGAAGGCCCGGTGGCGATGGAAAGCCATGTTCAGGAGCCGGCCAATTCGTCGATCTTCGCCGAATTTCCGCGCCTTCTCGCCAACCAGGCGCTCACCGCGCTGATCTGTGACACGCTGACCCTGATCGTCGTCTCCTCGGGCACGCTCGAGGTCCATGCGGTCGAGGAAGTCATGGACAATGCGATGAAGTCGCACTTCCACGAAATGCATGAGCCGCAGCACGCGCTGACCACGCTCGCAGACGGGCTTCCCGCGCTGGGCATCGTCGCTGCCGTGCTCGGCATCGTCAAGACCATGGGCTCGATCGACAAGCCGCCTTCGGTGCTCGGCGGGATGATCGGCTCGGCGCTGGTCGGCACGTTTCTCGGTGTGCTGCTGGCCTATGGCATTGTCGCGCCGATGGCCGGACGACTCAAGCAGATCCTCGAGGCCGACGAACAGATCTTCCACGCGGTCAAGCAGGTGATCATCGCCAGCCTGCACGGCTGGCCGCAGCCGCTGGTGGTCGAAAGCGCGCGTTCGGGCCTGGGCCACGCCTTCCGGCCGGGGCTCTCGGAGTTGCTCGACAGTCTGCGCGGGCGCTAAATCATGGCCGCCGCCAAGAAGGGCAAGGTCGAGCTGCCCCCCGTCATCGTCAAGAAGATCACCGTGGTGGCCGGCGGCCACCACGGCGGCGCCTGGAAGGTCGCCTATGCCGACTTTGTCACCGCGATGATGGCCTTCTTCCTGCTCTTGTGGCTGCTGGGTGCGACCACCGAGAAACAGCGCAAGGGTATCGCCGATTATTTCACCCCGACGCTGGTCAAGATGCGCCAGGAAAGCGCCGGTGCCAATGGCCTGCTCGGCGGCTCGTCGATCACCGATGTCGACAACTATCCTCACAAGGCCGGGCAGACCGGCACCAAATCGCTGACCATCCCGCGCGACACCACCGGCGGACCGAAAGAGGGCGCCGCCCGGGTCAAGCAGGTGGGCCGCGTCAAGGAGCGGATCGAGGCCAAGCTGCGCTCGACCGCGCAATTGCTCAAGCTCGCACGGCAGGTGCGGCTGGTGGACACCGCCGAGGGCATCCGCATCGATCTGGTTGATGATGCCGATTTCGCCATGTTCCAGATGGGCACGACCATCCTCACCCCCGATGCAGCCCAGCTGCTGCGCGTGATCGCCGAAGCTGTCGGCCCCGAAAGCGGCGGGCTGTCAATCCGCGGCCACACTGATTCGTTGCCCTGGAGGCCAGGCGAGCCTTCGAACAACTGGTCGCTCTCCGCCGGCCGCGCCGAGGCGACCCGCCAGGAAATGCTGCGCCGGGGCATTCCGGAGGCGCGCTTTGCCCGCATCGAAGGCGTCGCCGCGCGCGAACCGCTGGTGCAGGATAACCCGGCGGATCCCAGGAACCGCCGGATCTCGATCCTGCTGATGCGCTAAGCCGCCGCCGCGCAGCCACCGGGCTTGCGCGGCCGCACCAATCGCGGCACTTCTCCCGAAACAACGGGAGAGCCTCGCATGCCATTCACCGGCCCGATCGAAGACCGCCTTGCGATCCGCGAGATGTATGACACCTATGGCGACGGCGCGAACCGCATGGACCGCGCCATCTGGCTGTCGGTCTGGGCCGAGGACGCGGTCTGGAAGACCCACTACTTCGAACAGTCCGGCATCGCAGCGATCGGCGCGCAATACGACGCGCTGATGGCACCGGTTACCGCGACCACCTTCTTTACCCAGCTCGGGTCGATCGAAGTCAGCGGCGACACCGCGCGGGCCAGCGCCACCTGCCAGGAGCGGCTGATGATGCCGGGGGGCAGCTTTCGGCTGACCGGGCGCAACGATGACGACCTGGTCAAACGCGGCGGACGGTGGCTGATCCTGCGCCGCACGTATCATGTGATGATCGAGGAGGCCCCCGGAGTGGGTGAGGTCGTGGGTGAGGTCGTGGGTGAGGCCGTGGGCGAGGTCGTCAGCTGACGCGGGCGACCATCGTGTGAACGAAAGACGCAAAAAAGGCCCGGCGGTTCGGGGGAAACCGCCGGGCCCATATTGGCAGAAAGGTGGGCCTGAAGGGGTCAGGCTGGTGTGATGTGCGCGGCAGCTTAACGCAGCAGCGACAGCACGTTCTGCGAGCTCTGGTTCGCCTGGGCGATCATCGCGGTCGATGCCTGGCTGAGGATCTGGGCCTTGGCCAAAGCCGTGGTTTCGGCCGAATAGTCCGTGTCCTGGATCCGCGAACGGGCGTCGGAGAGGTTGGTGACGTTGCTGGTCAGGTTGTTGACCACCGACTCGAGCCGGTTTTGCCCAGCACCCAGCGTGGCGCGTGCGCTCGAAATCGAATCCAGTTCGGTATCGAGCGTTGCGAGCAGGGTATTCGCTGCGGTCGCGGTCGAAACGTCATAGGAACCGGCCGCGCCGCCGCTGGCAGTCAGCGTCGTGAGGTCGGCCATGGTCAGGTCGACCGTGTCAGCAGTATCGGCGCCGGTCTGAACCGTAACTGTCGCCGTGCTGGCATCGAACAGCACCACACCGTTGAACGAGGTGTTGGTGATCACCTGATCGATCTGCGCCGTCAGCTGATCGACTTCCGCCTGCATGTAAACGCGGTCGGTGGCGTCCTGGTAGGTGCCTGAAGACGACTGGACCGCCAGCTCGCGGACGCGCTGGAGCATGTTGGTCACTTCGCCCAAAGCGCCTTCAGCAGTCTGCGCCAGGCTGATTCCGTCGTTCGCGTTGCGGATGCCTTGGTTCATGCCGCGCACCGACGAAGTCATGCTGGTAGCGATGGCCATGCCGGCCGCATCGTCCTTGGCGCTGTTGATGCGCTTGCCGGTCGACAGGCGCTCCATTGCCCAAGCGAGCATCTTGTCAGCGGAGGTGGACGCATTCGCGGCCCGCATCGCGCCGATGTTTGTATTGATAACAGCCATGATTTACTCCCGTGATTGTCCCGAAATGGGGGTGCCGTCCGGCTCATCCGGTGCGGCTGCCATGGGAAAGAGCGGCGAATTGCCGCGAAGTTTAAGTCGGCGGGCCAGCGCCCCTGCCAAGCTAGGGATTATTACCGGGCCTTAAATTACCGGTGCGTTTGACGTTTACGCGGCAAACAGCCTCTCGAGACTTGGTTAACTCAGGGGCAGCAAATATGAACGGACTGGAATTCGGCGATACGGTGGCTCGGGGTCATGCACCGCTGGTCCAGCGCGCCGCAGCGATCTCCGCTTCGCTCGCGCCAACTGGTGCTGCGCAATTGCGCGACATCGCTGACCGTTCGCCGCTCTCGCCGCGAGTGCGCAGCGTCAGCCTGGAACGCGCCGCCGCCCCGCAGATCCTGCGCGAAGGGCCAGACCGCCTGGTGGTGCGCTATCGCGATGCCGCCAGCGATGCCAGCCTCGCGGCGCTGCTCGCGGCGCTCGCCCGGCCCGGCGCGCCGATTGCAGCGGACCCGGAAAGCCTCTCGATCCTCGCGCTGGCCGAACGGCTGGCTGCAAGCGAAATCCCGGTGCTGATCAATGGCCCCACCGGGACCGGCAAAGAAGTTCTCAGCCGCTTCATCCACGAGCACAGCCCGCGTGCCCGGGGGCCATTCGTGGCGGTCAATTGCGCCGCCATGCCCGAGGCGATGCTCGAAGCCCTGCTGTTCGGCCACAAGAAGGGTGCATTCACCGGCGCCAGCGAGGCCAACGAAGGTTTCTTTCGTGCTGCCGACGGCGGCACGCTGCTGCTCGACGAAGTGGCCGAAATGCCGCTGGCGCTGCAGGCCAAGCTGCTGCGCGCGCTCCAGGAAGGTGAAGTCGTGCCGATCGGCGCGACCCAGGCGATCAAGGTCGATGTCCGCGTGATCGCCTGCGCCAACCGCGATCTCCCCCTTGAAGTTGCCGAAGGTCGTTTCCGCGCCGATCTGTTCTACCGGCTCAACGTGTTCCCGCTGGCGCTGCGCCCCTTGCGCGATCGGCCAGAAGATATTGCTCCGCTGGCTTTCGCACTTGCGCTGCGCCACACGCCTCAGTCGCGCGCGGTGCCCTGGATCAGCGACGGCGCGCTGGCCATGCTCAAGCTGCATGGCTGGCCGGGCAATGTGCGCGAACTGGAAAATGTCGTGCGCCGCGCGCTGCTGCTGTCCGATGGCACCGGCATGATAACGCCGACGCATATCGTCTTCGATCAGTCCGCCCGTCTCGTCACTGCCGAGCCCGAGCTGGCGGAAGGCAATGGCCGCCTGTCAAACATCGTCCAGCTTTCCGAAGCCCGCGCGATCATGGATACGCTCGAGGCCTGTAATGGCAGCCGCATCGCCGCCGCGCGCGAGCTGGGCATTTCCGAGCGCACGCTGCGTTATCGGCTCGCCTCGTTCCGTGATGCCGGCATCGAGATCGGCCGGATGCGTGCCGGGGGCCGCTCGTGAACGGGCCCTCTGCAATTGGCGGCGGTGCTGGCGGCATCCAGCAGATCATCGCGCTGCGCCAGCAGATCATTGATCGCTCGTCGCTGCTCCAGCAGGTCCGCACGCCGCAATCGGGGGCCGAGGCCCCGGCCGAGACAAATGGCCCCGCCGGCGGTTTCACCGACGCGCTGAAGTCCGCACTCGACGGCGTCAACCAGACCCAGTCGAGGGCAGAAGCGCTGGGCAATGCCTATCAGCGCGGCGAGGTGACGGATATCGCCAAGGTCATGCTGGCCCGCCAGGAGGCTGGCGTCGCCTTCGAGGCCACCCTGCAAGTCCGCAACCGCCTGCTGTCCGCCTACCAGGACATCATGCGGATGGGAGTATGACTAGATGAGCGACACTCTGCCAGCCACATTTGGGCCCGCCGCAACGTCACAGGGTTCCTTGCTGACCCCGCTCACCGACCCGGCCGGCGGCAGTGCTGCGGCGCGGCTGCGCACCTTTGCCGGACAGGCGGGGGTGCGCCGGATGCTGCCCTGGGTGCTCGGCGTTGCGGCAATCGGCGGCGCGGCGCTGACCTGGTCGGCGCTTGCGCCCTCGCCGCAGCGCACGCTCTATTCCCAGCTCGCCGACAACGAGCGCGCCGGAGTGGTCGAAGCGCTCGACAAGGCAGGCATAACCTATTCCATCGACAACCAGTCCGGCACGCTCAGCGTCGCCGAAGGTGATTTCTACCGCGCCCGCATGTTGGTCGCCGCCAACGGCGCGCTGGCAACCCCCGAGAGCGGCAGCCAGATGCTCGACAAGCTGCCGATGGGCGCCAGTCGGACGATGGAAGGCGAGCGCATGCGCGCCGCGCGCGAACGCGATCTGGTGCTGACCATCGGCGAGATCGACGGCGTGGAAGCCGTGCGCGTCCACCTCGCCGAGGCCGAAAAATCGGTCTTTGTGCGCGATGACTCCCCGCCCACCGCTTCGGTGATGCTGCGCCTGGCGCAGGGCCGCCAGCTGTCTGACGGCCAGGTCGGCGCGATCGTCAATCTCGTCGCCGCTGCGGTGCCTAGCCTCTCGCCCGATGCGGTCCGCGTGGTCGATCAGCACGGACGGCTGCTCACCGATCGCCAGACCAAGGACGACGACCGGCTGGAATTGCAGGCCCGGCTTGAGGAAAAGCTGCGCCGCCAGGTCTCGCAATTGCTGACGCCGATGCTGGGCGAAGGCAATTTCACCAGCGAGATTCAGGTCGATCTCGATATGGACCAGATCACCTCCGCGCGCGAAAGCTATGACAAGGACGGCGTGGTGCGCAGCGAGACGCAGCAGAGCTCGAGCACCGTCGGCGCAACGGCGTCTGGCGTGCCCGGCGCATTGTCCAACACCCCGCCGCCTGCCGCCACCGCCACGCCCGGACCCCCTGCGGGAACCGCTATCGCAGCACCCGGCGCAGCGACGCCAGGCGGCGAGGCGAGCACCAGCCGCACTTATGAGCTGGGCCGCGAAGTCGCCGTCGCCAATTCTACGCCGGGCAAGCTCAAGCGGCTCTCAGTGGCCGTGGCGATCAGCGGCAAGGCGCTGAAGAACAAGAACGCCGATATCGAGCAGATCAAGCAACTGGTCAGCGCTGCGGTGGGCCTTGATGCCAAGCGCGGCGATCAGGTCGCAGTGATGGCGCGCGATTTCAGCCCGGTCGATGAGGCGACCTTGCCGTTTTACGAGACAGCATGGTTTGCCTCGGTGCTGCGCAATGTCGGCGCTTTGGTCGGGCTGCTGCTGGTGCTGCTGCTTGGGGTGCGTCCGCTGATCAAGGCGCTGCGCAGGCCTGATGCCGGAACAGGGGCCGCAGGCGGCAATCCGGACGGAGCGCCGGGTTCGGGCGAGGCCGGGCAGCAGGCGGACTTCTCGCGCCCAATCGACCCGGCACGGCTCAGCCAGCAGGTCGGGTTCGCCCAGCAGCTCGTTGCCGACAAGCCTGAAAACGCCGTTGCAGCGCTGCGCCAGATGCTGGGCAGCAGCGAAGCGGGAGCCGCCGCATGAGCGCGCCAGAGAAACTGAGGGCCGAGCCCGGCCCCAAACTCAGCGAGGCGGACCGCGCGGCGGTGATGGTCATGCTGCTCGACGACGAGCAGGCGGCGGATATCCTCGCCCAGCTTGATCCGGCGGAACTGCGGTTGCTCGGCGAAAAGATGTGCGCGCTTGGCGAGATCCAGCCCGAAGTCATCGCCCATGCCATCGCCAAATTCGTTGAACGCACCGAGGCCATGGGCATGGTCGCGCACGACCGCGTCGGTCAGGTCCGCTCGCTGATGACCCGCGCGGTGGGCGACGTGAAGGCGGCGGGCCTGATGGAACGCATCGCGCCCGAACAGGCCAAGGCCTCACCGCTCGAACTTGCGCGCTGGCTGAATCCACGCGCGCTCATTCCGCTGATCGAAGGCGAGCACCCGCAGGCGATTGCCGTGCTGCTGGTCCAGCTCGATCCCGAAGTTGCCGCCGAAGTACTGCATGCGCTGCCGCTGCCGGTCCAGCCCGAGGTGGTCCACCGCATCGCCACGCTCGGGCCTGTTTCGCCCGAAGCAATTGCCATGCTGGAAGACATGCTGGCGCGGCGGCTGGAGGCGAGCCAGGGCCAGGTCAGCTTCGAGCTGGGCGGCATTCGCGAAGCCGCGGATATCGTCAACAATTCGGGCAAGGCGATGGAAAAGCGGGTCATGCCCGAAATCGCCAAGCTCGATAAAGCGTTGGCGCGCAAGATCGAGAGCGAGATGTTCAAGTTCGAGCATCTTTTCGCGCTCGATGCCCAGGCCATGGGCACGCTGCTGCGCGAGGTCGACAACGAGACGCTGATCGACGCACTGAAAGGCATCGGCGAAGACGAGCGCACCTGTTTCTTCCGCGCCATGTCGAGCCGCGCAGCCGACGGCGTGATGGACGAGATCGCCTCGCGCGGGCGGATCAAGCTGGCCGATGTCGTCGAGGCCCAGCGGCAGATCGTCACCTCCGCCCGTCGGCTCGCCGCTGACGGACTGATAGCTTTCGGATCGGCATCGGACGAAGGTGACTATGTCTGAGGGCTTCGCTTCCGGTTTCGCGCACGAGCCGGCCGCGCTCGCGCCGTCGTTGCTCTATGCGCCTTCGAGCGGGTTTCGCGGCGATGCGCGCTATTCCGGCGCGGCGGCCGCGGTCGCCAGCCACGCACAAGCGGCCCCGGAAGACCCGCTCGAACGTGCTTTCTCCGAAGGGTATGCCAGCGGCGCCGAGCAGGCGCAGGCCGAGGCACGGGCTCATGCCAGGGCCGAAGCCGAAGCGCGCGAGGCGCTGGCCCTGTCATTTGCACGGCTGAACCGCGAACAGGCCGAGCAATTGCGCCAGCGGCTGCGCGACACGGTGGCGGCGCTGTGCGAAGCGGCGCTTGCCCCGATGGCGCTCGATGAGGATGCGCTGCTGCGCCGCATCGAACAGGCGCTGGCGCTGTTCGCGCGCGCCGATGACGAGCGCGTGATCCGGCTGAACCCCGATGATCTGGCGCTGGTCTCGCCGCGTCTGGCGCAGGACTGGCAGGTCTTGCCCGACCCGGCGCTGGCGCGCGGCGCCTTGCGCATCGAGGCGGCCAATGGCGGCGTCGAGGACGGTCCGGCACAGTGGCGCGCAGCAATTGCCGAGGCGCTGGAGCAGTGCTGAGCCTGCACGATGCCATTCTCGCGGACCTTGCCGCCAACCCCGTCGTACTCGCCCCGCGCCGGTATGGCCTGGTCGCGGCCTGCGACGGCGGCCTGCTCGAAGTCAGCGGGCTGTCGGTTCCGGTCGGCGCATTGTGCCGGGTGGCGCATGGCAACAATGTCACGCTTTGCGCCGAAGTGATCGGCTTTCGCAATGGCAAGACCCTGGCGATGCTGCTGGGCGATTCGGTCATGCTGCGCCCCGGCGCGCGGGTGCGGCCTGAAGGCCAGCCCGGCCTGCTGCCGGTGGGCGAAGAATTTCTCGGCCGCGCGGTCGATGGCGAAGGCAAGCCGATCGATGACGGCGGGCCGATCCACGCCGATGCATTCTGGCCTGCGGGCGGCATCCGTTCGGGCGCGCTCGATCGCAGCGGCGTGCGCGAGGTGTTCGACACCGGGGTGCGCGCGCTCAATGCGCTGACCACGTTCGGCATCGGCCAGCGCATCGGCATCATGGCGGGATCAGGGGTGGGCAAATCGGTGCTGCTCGACATGATCGCGCATGGCGCGGAGGCGGATATCGTCATCGTCGGCCTGATCGGCGAACGCGCACGCGAAGTTTCCGATTTCGTCGAGCGCCATATGAGTCAGGAGAAACGCGCGCGCACCGCCATCGTTGCGGTGCCGGCAGACCACGCGCCCAACCTGCGGCTGCGCGGCGCCATGCAGGCCACCAGTCTGGCCGAATATTTCCGGAGCCAGGGCAAGCGTGTGCTGCTGATCATGGACAGCCTCACCCGCGTGGCGCATGCCGCGCGCGAGATCGGGCTGTTGCTGGGTGAGCCCGGCGCAGCGCGCGGCTATCCGCCTTCGGCGCTGGCGACGATTACCAAGCTGGTCGAGCGCGCGGGCAATTCGGCGGCGAGCGGCGGTTCGATCACCGGCATCTACACCGTGCTCGCCGACGGCGACAACCAGGACGATCCGGTGGTCGACACCGCGCGTTCGATCCTCGATGGCCATGTCGTGCTCAGCCGCGAACTGGCGCAGCGCGGGCAGTATCCCGCGATCGACATCGCCGCATCGCTCAGCCGGGTGATGAACGATATCGTCTCGCCCGAACTCCAGACCTATGCCCGCGAATTCCGCGCGCTGTCGGCAAGCTATGAGGCCAACCGCGATCTCGTGCTGATGGGGGCCTACCGCGCCGGGGCCGATCACCAGCTCGACCGGGCAATTGCCATGCACGCAGCGATGAGCACTTTCCTCGCCCAGCCGGCGGCGCAACTGGTCGATATCGAGTGCAGCTTCCTCGAGCTTGAGACGCTGCTTGCGCCGGCGCCGGGCGGATGAGCGCCGAACGCCAGCGGCTGGCCCGGATGCGCCGGCTCGAGCGGCTGCGCGAGATCGCCAAGCGCGCGGCAGCAGCCGAAGCGGCAGCGGCGGAAGGCACGCTCGCCCAGCTTGAAGCGCTTGCCGCGCGGACCCGAGCCATGGCCGGCAGCTATGCTGTCCAATGCCAGGCCAGCGACGGCGCAGCCTTGCGGCAACTGCTGAGCTTTTCCGCAGGGCTCCGCGGCATTTCACAGAACACCACCAGTGATGCCGCCCGCGCGCGCATCGCCGCCGACGTCAAGATGGCCGAGCTCGCCCAGGCCGAACGCCGCCGCGCCGCGACCGGCAGCCGCGCCGACGAGCAGGCGCGCCGCATGGCCAAGGCGGCACTCGCACCTTCGAGTGCCGCGCGGACCGGACTTGGCACGCATCTTGAATAGATCCCTGCAGTCACGCCTGAGGATCCCATGTTCGCCATTCAGCCATTGTCCCTGCCCAGCGCTGCACAGATGCTTCTGGCGATTGATGCCGCAGGAGAGCCGGCCACTGAGGCCGGCTTCGAAGCCCAGTTTTCCGCGCTGCTTGCCAGCGCAGGCCCGGCCGCGACGCCGCCAATCGCAGCAAATGCCCCGGCCCGTCCCGCTCTGCCCGGCGCGCGCGGCGGCAAGGAAGAGGCGGCAAGCGGCAAGCTGCCCGGCAAGCAAAGCGGCAACATCTTGCCGGATGCGCTTGCTGCACTTGTCGCGCCGCCGGGCAATGGCGATGCGGCCCCATCCGCAGCCGAAATTTCGCCGGAAGCCGCGCCAGACGCCACACCCAGCGATCCTGCGCCGGCCCCGGCAACCTTGACCGTGCAGCGCGTGCTCGCACAAATCTCCGTGCCCACAGTTTCTTCCGCCGCAGCAGCTCCGCCCCGCGCCCTTGCGGCCCCGGCTGCTGCTGCGGCACCCGCATTGTCATCCGCTGCTGCAGTTGCTCCGGCGGACGCGCGGCCTTCGCGCTGGTTTGCCATGGCCAGCACCGCGCCGGCAACGGCCACCTCGGCCACGCCCGGCGTGCCGGTGAGCGGCGCCGCGCTGCCGCCAATGCTCATCAATCCGGTGCCCGCAGGGCAGACCGCCAGCGCGGCTCTGCAGCCAGACGCCCCTGCGCAAGCGCCTCCCAGGGCGGCGATACCCGCTGTGCGTTTTCTGCTTGCCCTGCCCACCGGTCTGAAGTCGCTCCGGTCGCTGGGCGAGGCCGCTTTGCCCGGCGAGGCATTCACCCCACTGGTCAAAGCCGAGCCGCCCGCCGCGACCGCGCCGGTGGTGCTGCAATTGCTCGGCCAGGCGCAGGCCGCCTCGTTTGCGCTGGCGCACCAGTCCGCCAAGCTGGCCGATCCTGCCGCGCCGCCCGTGCCGCTCGAAGCACCTGCCGTCCAGCTGGAGGCCAAACTTGCTGCCGCCGGGCTCGAGGCCCTGGCCGCCGCTCCGCAGCCGACCGCTGGTGCGGCTGCCGTTCCAGCCGCCATGACAGCAACCGGGACAAGCCCCGCCGCCACCCAGCCGCATGACTTTGCCGCGCTGATCGACCGGCTGGTCGAAGCGCGTCAGGCGGTGCAGTCGAGCCTGACCAGCCAGACCGTTCAGGCAAGCGTGCAGCACACCGAATTCGGCCGGGTTTCGCTGTCCTTCCAGCAAGACCCGACCGGGATGACGGTTTCCTTCGCCAATCCCGATCCCGATCTCGCCCGCGCGGTGCAGAACCTCCAGCCGATGGCCTTGCCTGCTGATATCAGGCCCGCTGCCACTGGCGCGCCGGCTCAGCGACAGGATGGCCAGGGCGGCGGTGCGGCCACTTCGGGGCAGCAGCAAGGCCAATCTCAGGGCCAGCTCTCAGCGCAGCAACAGCGCGGCCAGTCGCCTCAGCGCGAGCCTGCTTCGGGGTCCGTTGCGCAGGATCGCCAAGCTGGCAATGACGCAGATTCCCCATCCGATCCGCGCGGCGGCATTTTTGCCTGAGCGCCCCAAACCGCCTCTCCCCCTCCCCCTTTCTAGCCGAGTAAACGACCATGAGCAGTGACAAGAGCGACAAGGAAAAGGATGCCAAGCCCAAGAAGGGCAAGGGCATGGTGATGAAACTGCTGCTGGGCCTGGGCCTGGTGGGCGCGGGCGGTGGCGGCGTTTTCGGCATGGTGCAGTCGGGGATGATCGGCGGCCATGGCGAGGCGAAGAAGGAAGACAACCACCCCAAGCTGATCAAGAAGGGCGATACCGACCCATATGCGCCCAAGGCCGAAGCCGGCAAGGAAGGCGAAGGCGGCGGCCTGTCCGATGTCGAGGGCGAAGGCGGCAGCGAATATCGCACCGCCTACTATAGCTTCGCCGAGGACTTCACTTCCAACCTCAGCAATTCGCAAGGTCTCGTCCAGGTCAGCCTCGCCGCGTCGACCCGGCGCGATGGCCGGGTGCTGATGTGGATGAAGAAGCACGAGCTGGCGATCCGCTCGGCCCTGCTCGCCGTGCTCGCTGAAACCCCGGAAGAAGACGTCTATACCGTCGCAGGCAAGGACAAGCTGCAGAAGCGGCTGACCGCTGCGATCAACAAGGTGCTGACCGATACCGAAGGCTTCGGCGGGGTCGATGCGGTCTACTACAAAAGCTTTCTGGTCCAGTGAGGGCGCCAGCGTGAAACCCCAGCGCGCCCTGATTGCGGAACGAGCGCTCGCGCAGCATTGCGCCGAGCTGCTGCGCCCCGCGCCGCCGACGGCTGAGCTTGTTGCCCGGCTCGATGCTGCCGGCGCAGCGCTGGCCGGGGCCCTTGCCAGCGCGCTGGCACCGCTGCTGGGTTTCGATGCGCCCAAGGTCGAGCCCGAACCGGCCAGCGAATGCGCCAGCGACGCTCTGGCGCAACAGGTCGCGGCTTATGCCGCCTTCAGCCTGCTGCGCGCCGGCAAGGAGCGGGTGCCGCTGCTCGCAGCCTTCGATGGCGAGGCCGTCCTGCGGCTGGTCGACCGGGCATTCGGCGGCAAGGGCACAGCGCCCAATCCCCTGCCCGAGACGCTTCCGCTTTCGGCCGAGCTGATGATTGCCCGGCTCGAAGGCCTGGCGATGACTGCGCTGGACCGGGTCTGGCAGCTTGGCGGGCCGGGCAGGATGGAACTCGCCGGTCGCAGCGCGAAGCTCGATCAGCTCTCCCCCTTTGCGTCTGTCATTCCGCTGGCGGTCCAGCGCTTTACCGTCACCGAAAGTGGCGGCGCGCGCTGGGCGATCACTCTGGCCTTGCCGCTTGCCGCAATCGGGGAGCTGCTTGGCGAGGGCGCGCGGTCTGCGGGCACCGGCCAACAGCCCCGCGCCGAAGCCAACCCGGCTGACGAGCCTTATGGCGCCCTGCAATTCGCCGTCCATGCGGTGCTGGTTGATATGGCGATGCCGGTTTCGGCGGTTTCGGCGCTGGTTCCAGGGCAGATCCTGCCGGTTTCGGTCGCGCGCAATGTGCCGCTGCGGATCGGCAATCGCACATTCGCCCATGGCAGCATCGGCACGCTCGACGAGCGGGTCGCCGTCCAGATCACCCAAGCCTTTTGACCTCACGTTTTCCTGCAAGGATATCTGCATGACCATCCAACCCCGCGGCTTCGATTTTCTGAAAGATGTCGAGGTGCGCCTGTCGGTCGAACTGGGCCGGACCGAAATGACCCTGAAAGATGTGCTCGCGCTCGGCGAGGAGAGCATTGTCCTGCTCGACCGGCTGACCGACGAATTGCTCGACGTCCACGTCAACGGCAAGCTGATCGCCAAGGGCGAGGTGGTGTCCGAAGGCGGGCGCTTTGGCCTCAGGATCGTCGAGCTGCTCGGCGCGGCGCAGCCTGCGGCAAGCGCGGAGGGCCGGGTCTGATGTTGTGGTATATCCTCAAGCTGCTGGTGCTGCTGCCGCTGATCGCCGGGCTCGCCTGGGGCACGCTCAAATTTGCGCAGAAAATGCAGGCGCGCATCGCCGCCGCCACGCCGGGCTCGCGCTCCGTGCGGATCATTGAAACGGTGATGCTCTCGCCCAGCCAGCGGCTGGCGGTGATCGAATTTCACGGCCGGGAAATCCTGGTTGCCACCACGCGCACCGGGATGACCCGTCTCGCCGAGGCCCCCGCACGCGAGGTGGCGCAATGACTGCGCGCGTCGCCAGATGGGGCACGGCGCTGCTCGTGCTGCTGCTGAATCCGACCATGGCCCAGGCCCAGTCTGCCATTCCGGGCGCGCTCGACCGCGCGTTCGGCGCGATGGGCGGCGCAGGCGGCGCGGGCGGGGCAGGCATGAGCATGTCGCTCCAGCTGCTGATGATCATGGGTCTGCTGACGATCCTGCCCAGCCTGGTGCTGATGATGACCAGCTTTACCCGTATCCTGATCGTGCTGGCGATCCTGCGCCAGGCGATCGGCCTGCAGCAATCGCCGCCCAATCAGGTGCTGATCGGGCTGTCGCTGTTCCTCTCGCTGTTCATCATGGCACCGACGCTGGAGAAAGTGAACGCAACCGCCATCGCGCCCTATGCCGCAGGCACCATCAACGCCGAACAGGCGATTGCCGCCAGCGGCAAGGAGTTTCACACCTTCATGTTGCGCCAGACCCGGACACGCGACCTCGCGATGTTTGCCGAAATGGCCAAAGCGCCCAAGTTCGAGAAAGCAGAGGATGTGCCCTTCTCGATCCTGCTGCCGGCCTTCGTCACCAGCGAGCTCAAGACCGCTCTCCAGATCGGCTTCATGCTGTTCCTGCCGTTTCTGGTGATCGATCTTGTCGTCTCCTCGGTGCTGATGGCGCTGGGCATGATGATGATGAGCCCGATGATCGTCTCGCTGCCATTCAAGTTGCTGCTGTTCGTGCTGGTCGATGGCTGGGCGCTGCTGATGGGCAGTCTTGCGGCGAGTTTTGGCTAGCGCAATGAACGAAGCCTATCCCCTCCTTGCGCTCGCCGAGAAAATGCTCTGGGTCGCCGCGCTTGCCGCCGCACCGGTCTTGCTGGCGACGCTTGCCGCAGGCCTGGTGATCGGCATCATCCAGGCCGCCACGTCGGTCAACGAACAGACGCTGACATTCGTGCCCAAGCTGGCGCTCACCGCCGTCGTGCTGGCGCTGTTCGGCGCCTCGATCCTCGGGCTGATCGGTGATTTCACCCAGGAAATCTTCGAGGCCATCGCGAAAGGTCCGCGGTGAATTCGCTCCAGTTCGGTTTCGGCGCGCTGGAAGGGGAGTTCTGGCGGCTGCTGTTCTGCATGACCCGGATCGGCGCCGCCATGCTGGCCGCGCCGCTGTTCGGCGCGAGCTCGGTGCCGATGCAGGTGCGGGTGATTGCCAGCGGCGCGATTGCCGTGCTGGTCTGCGCCTGGACGCCGCTTGCCGCCCCCCCGGCGCTGTTTTCCGCCGCCGGGCTGCTGATCCTGGCCGGCGAAGTGCTGGTCGGGCTCACTTTGGGCTTCGTCCTGCAGATCGCTTTTGCCGCGCCGGTCATCGCCGCCGAGACGATCGGCGGGGCGATGGGCATGGGTATGGCAACCGCGGTTGATCCCAATAGCGGTGCGCAGTCGTCGGCGCTTGGCCAGTATTTCACCGTGGTCCTCACCCTGGTTTTCCTCGCCACCGGCGCGCATCTGCAATGGATCGCGCTGCTGGTCGACAGCTACCGGCTGTTGCCGCCGGGCGAGACCTGGCTGGGCGCCGAGGGCTTCGCCGCGGTCCCGGCGTTAGCCGGGCAGATGTTCAGCACCGCCGTTGCCATGGCGCTGCCGGTGACGCTGGTGCTGCTGCTGGTGCAGGTGGCGACCGGCGTGCTCAGCCGCTCGGCCCCGGCGCTCAACCTGTTCGCGCTTGGCTTGCCAGCAGGCGTGCTCGCCGGTTTTGCCGCACTGCTGGCCGCCGCTCCGATGCTGGGCGACCTGATGTCCGATCTTTCCGCCGCCGCGCTGGCCGATGTGCGCATGGTGCTGATCCGGTGAGCGACAACGATTCTGCTGGCGAAAAGACATTTGCCCCAAGTGCCAAGCGCAAGAGCGATGCGGCGCAAAAGGGCGATGTGCTGCGCTCGGCTGATCTGGCGCTGGCCATCGCCATGCTGGTGGGCGCGCTCTGGCTCAGATTTGTCGGCCCGTGGATGCTTGGCTTGCTGGAGACAACGCTGCGCGGCGGGCTGGTCTGGGACCGTGCGGCGATCGACGATTTCGCGCCCGGGCCGCTGATGACCGGGATGCTGATCTCGGTGCTGCCGCCGGTGCTGTTGCTGGGCGGGCTGGTGCTGATCGCCAGCATCACCTCGCAGCTAGGCTTTGGCGAAGGGCGCTGGGTGCCGGGCAACCTTGCCCCCAAGGCCTCGCGGCTTGATCCGATGGCCGGGCTCAAACGCATGTTCGGACCGCACGGCTGGATAGAGCTGGTCAAGGCGCTGGCCAAAGTAACGCTGCTCGGCGTGATCGCCTGGGTTTGGGCGCGGGGCGAGCTGGCGGAACTCTTGTCGATGGGCCGGGCTGACCTCACCGCACAGCTGGCGCGCGGCTGGCAGGCGATCACCTCGCTGCTGCTGACGCTGTCCTGCGGCCTGATCGTCATTGCGCTGTTCGACTTTCCGATCCAGCTGCTGCGCCGGCTCGAACGGCTCAAGATGAGCCACCAGGAAATGCGGGACGAGAACAAGGAGAGCGAAGGCTCGCCGCAAGTCCGCGCGGCCCAGCGCCAGCGCCAGCGCCAGCTCGCCATGGGCGGCGTCGCTCATGCGATGCGCGAGGCGCAGTTCGTCATCACCAACCCCGCCCATTTCGCCGTGGCCATGGCCTATGATCCGTCGAAAGCCTCGGCGCCGATCGTGCTCGCCAAGGGCCGCGGCGAGAAGGCGCTGGCGATGCGCCAGCTGGCGGCGGAGCTGGCTGTGCCGTGCCTCGAATATCCCGCGCTCGCCCGCTCGGTCTATTTCACCACGCGCGAGCATCAGGTGAGCCGCGAGGAGCTTTATGCCGCCGTTGCCGGCGTGCTCGCCTTCGTCTTCTCGCTCAAGCGCGGCGAAACGCCCGCAGCGCCGCAGGTCGACGTGCCGGTCGCGCTCCGCTTCGATGTCGAGGGACGGCTCGAGACGGCTTAACCCCGGGCCATTTGCGCCGTCCTAACCGCTATGGCCAGCACACCTCCCACCACCGCGACCCAATCGATCGTTGCCGCGCTCGGCGGCGGCAGCGGGATCGACATGGCGGCGCTCGCGACCAATATCGCCAATGCCCAGTTTGCCGCCCGGGCTGACCGGCTGGCGGCCCGGTTGGAGACGCTCGACAGTCAGATTTCAGCCGCCTCCAACCTGAAAAGTATGCTGACCGGGCTTTCGGCCTCGCTGGGCGAGCGGGTGCGCCAGGGTGATCTCTCGCCCCAGCCGCAGCTGTCCAATCCGGCCGTGGCGAAAGCCACGCTGTCGGGCGCGGGCCTGGTGCGCGGCAACTTCTCGCTCGAGGTGACCACGCTTGCCCGCGCACAGACGCTGGCCAGCCCGGCCTATGCCAGCGGCGCCAGTCTGGTTGGCTCGGGCACGCTTACCTTGCGTTTTGGTGCGGCTTCGGGTGCCGGCTTCACTGCCGATCCCGGCAGGCCGGCGGTCGATGTGACGATAGCCAGCGGCGCGACCCTGACCGACGTTGCCCGCGCGATCAACGCCAAGGGGGCAGGAGTCACGGCCTATGTCGCCCAGACCAACGCCGGCGCCCAGCTGGTACTCAAGGGCGCCAGCGGCGAGGCCAACGGCTTTGTGCTCGAAGCGGTGGAAGCCCCGGGCGATCCAGGCCTGGCCAATCTCGCCTGGACGCCCCCTGCGGCGCCCGCGCGGCTGCTCATCAGCGCTGCCAATGCCGCCTTCAGCGTCGATGGTCTGGCGATGAGCGCGGCCAGCAACACCGTGGTCGATGCCATTCCAGGCGTCTCGCTGTCGCTGACCGGGACCAACACCGGCGCGCCGGCGCAAGTGACCTTCAGCGATCCGGCGAGCGCCATTTCCGCTGCGATGCAGGACTTGACCGGCGCGCTCAATGAGATCGCCAGTGCGCTGGGTGCCGCCGCTGACCCCAGGTCTGGCGAGCTGGCCCGCGATAGCGGCGCGCTGGCCCTCAAGCGTTCGTTCTCGAGCCTGGCGGGAGCCATCATCATGCCCACCGCACCCACCGGGGCGCCCACGACACTCGCCGATCTCGGCCTGACGACCCAGCGCGATGGCAGCTTCGCCCTCGATAGCAGGCGGCTGGCCGCGACGTTGAAGGCCGATGCCAGCGGCGCGGCGGCGATGTTCACCAATGGCTTGTTTGGCGTCTATGCGTCGATTGACTCGATTGCCCGCCGCGCGACGACCCCGGGCGATCCGGGCACGCTGGCCGGCTCGCTCAGCCGCTATACCGCCCAGCGCGGCAAGGCGAGCGACGATCAGGCGAAGCTGTCCGAGCAGCAGGAAACCCTGCGCAGCCAGCTGACCCAGCGGTTTGCCGTCGCTGACAGTCGCATCGGCACGTCGAAATCGACGCTGAATTTCCTGAAGAACCAGATCGCCGCGTGGAATGGATCGAACAACTGATGACCATGCTCGCAGATCGCAACCCCAACGAAGCCTACCGCCGCGTCGATTTCGATGCCCGGGTGGCCGGCTCCGATCCGGCCCATCTGGTCGGGCTCTGTTATGAATCGGCGGCAAGCGCGATGTCGCGCGCGCTGCACGCCCACGCCACCGGCGACAACCAGGCCAAGAGCCAGGCGCTCACCCGCGCGCTGGCGGCGATCACCGCGCTGCAGATGGGCATCTCCGGCGATACCGGCGTGGCTGTATCGCTGCGCCAGTTCTATCGCGCGGTGCGCAAGACCCTGCTCGACAGCGCGCTGTCTTTCGATGCCGCGGCAATCACGACGGTGCGCCAGGACCTGCTTGAGATTGCTACGGCGCTGATGACTGCGAAATCGGATTCATAATGGTGGTGCGCCGCGCGGCGCAACGTGTGCAATGACCGGGTTTTGCGCCGCGATATTGCTCGAAATCGGATGGAACGAACCGCGCCAGCGCCGCTGCACCGGCATAACCCCTAAGCGAATTCCGCTAGGGGGCACTACTATGGATCGCAACACCAGTCTTATGCTGATCGACAGCGACTTCCGCCGCCGTGCGGCCGTCTGCCACGAATTGTCGGGCAGCGGCATCCACGTCGAACCGTTCGAAGACACCGGCGAGATCAAGCGGCGCTGGCCACGCTCGGGCACGATCCTCGCCGAAGATAACGACGACAACATTCACGCGCTGATCGAACATATGACCGAGGCGGGCTGCTGGCTTCCGGTTATCGCCTTTCGCGAGCAACCGACCACGAGCCGCGTGGTCCATGCCATCATGGACGGTGCGGTGGACTATATCGAATGGCCGGCCAAGGCCGCTGCGATTGCCGCGACTCTCGCCGAGGTCGATAGCAATTCCGCCAGGATCGGCAGCCTGCGCCTGCGCGAGGCCCGGGCGCGCAGCCGGGTGCAAAAGCTCACCCGGCGCGAACGCGAAGTGCTGGCCGGCGTGGCTGCGGGGCTTTCCAACCGGCTGATCGGCGAGAAGCTATCGATCAGTCCGCGCACGGTGGAAATCCACCGCGCCAACATGCTCACCAAGATGGGTGCCAACCACACCTCCGAGGCAATCCGCATCGCTATCGAGGCCTCTCTGGTCGCCTGAATTTCCCCAGGACCGGGCAACCCACCATGCCCGGCCAAACTGTCCGCCCCTCCGTGCCTCTCGCCGGAGGGGCGGGCCTTGTTCTCAGGCGTGGACGGGTTTTGAGACCGGGCAGGGCCGCTCTGGCGTGCGGCTGGGGCCAAGCATCGCCCGTATGCCGGCCGGTGTCAGAAGGGCAGCCAGGTCTTCTTGGGCGTGAACTTCATATAGCCCGCATTGAGGCCCAGCCGGAGCCCCGCGCCCGAGCGCACCGGGATCAGCACGATATCGCCGCGCCGCAGGTAGGAAACATGAAATCCGCCGATCAGATAGGCCTGGCCTTCGCCTGCGCCGAAGCGCTTGAACAGGTCTTCGGTGTCAAACAGGTTGTAGACCAGCACGAAGCTGCTGGCCGCGTTCGCGCCGGCATCTATGCCCACCGATGGCCCGGTCCAATAGACCGGGCGCGTGCCTTCGACCTTGTGGTGCAACGTGCCCGAGCCATAGCGCAACCCGAAAATGAATGCGCCGCTGCCCTCGCGTCCGACAATATAGCCGTTGGGCTCGCCCTGCTTTTCGAGCAAGTCGGAGATCATAGTCGCAAGACCTGCCGCGCCCTTGCCGAAAAGGCCTTCGGCGGCGCCGATCAGATCGTCCTTCTGATAGGTGTTGGCGCCATGAGTCGGTGCATCGGCCGGGATCGCCTCGTTGAGCGGCGCGCCGATATCGATAGAAGGACCCGGCGCGGCGGCGGTTGCGGATGCGGGGGGCGTTTTCGGCGCGGACGGAGCTTGCGGCGCGGGCGTTCGCAGCGGCGGACTTGGGGGCGGCGGTGCGGCAGTTGCTGGCGCAGCGAGGTCGCCATCGATCGGCGCGCTGCCTTGCGCCAGGCCGACCGAATGGCCCATCACCAGCGCCAGCGCGGCGAGCGTCTGCGCCGCACGGGCGAGGTTTTTGCGCAGAATGTGCGTGGCTGCCATAATCAGTTGCCGGTCCCCGCTGGCCTGTCGGACTTCACGAGAGTCGCACCTTGCCGATCTTGCAATGGCGGCGCGACGAGGCGAGTCGGAATTGCGGCCAAGCGAGTCGCCCCGGCAACTGCACGCCGCAGTGTGCAGGCCCTTGCCGCCCTCCATCCGCGCCGCTATAGGCCCAGCGCGCTGCTGCAATCCGGAGACGTGGGTGAGTGGCTGAAACCAACGGTTTGCTAAACCGTCGTGCTGAGAATTCGGCACCGAGAGTTCGAATCTCTCCGTCTCCGCCAATTTCCCTTATAGATATCTGATTTTTACCAGGGAAATTCGGCCTTATGTCCCGCCGTCCCGCATAAGCTCCTGCATGGGATCAGCGGTTGATTCGCTGCATCGTTTTGTGATTGTTCGGGCATGGGCCTATCGAATTTGACGAATGCGGCGGCTGCGAACGCCATTGCCGAAGACGGCGCGATGGGGCGGGGTGCGCGCTGAGCGGTGGAACCACTTCCTTCGCAATGATGGGGTCAGGTGTTCGAGTTACCTCGGCGCACCGCCCTTTCAATCACCAGAGTCCGGGTTGGCAATGCCACACCTCAGCACCGAATTGGCGAGATTGGTGATATGCTCGATGCTCATTGAATCCGACCAGATGCTGTAGCGCATCCCAAGGAACACGTTCATTCCCATCACCGCCCAAGCATGGGCCTCTTCCATGTCGGGGCGCAATTCGCCCCTCTCCACGCCTTGCTTCAGCCGTTCGAAGATCCGCTGGGCCGTGGTTTCATAGTGTGCACGAAAACTGTCGGCATCGACGAACTCGGCTTCATCGATGATGCGGTAGATTTCCTTATGAGTGCGAGCAAAGGTGAGAAAGGCGGACAGGGCAGCCGCCTCCTTGGCCAGCGCGCCAAGATCCGGTGCAAGGCGATTTGCCGCGTTCTTGCGGACTTGGTCGCTGAGATCGCTGACCACGGCCCGGAATATCTCGTTCTTGGAATCGAAGTAGGTGTAAAAGGTTCCGAGCGCGGTACCGGCGCGACGCGTGATCCCGCTTATCGATGCCTCGTGAAACCCCTTTTCGCCAAATTCAAGCGTCGCTGAATCCAGCAATTTCCTGAGGGTTTCCCGACCGCGCTCGCTCCTCGGGATTTTTGCCGATTCAGGCTCTCGCGGTTCAGGCAGTGTGCTCATCATGCAACAGTTAACCCGAAGCGCGCCGAGATGGCAAATTAAAATGTTGAAAGGTGATTCAACTCTCAGTATATCGTGGCGAGATTCGACAGCAAGATTCGAGCTTGGCATTTGGGAGGCATTGAATGAGCAAGGCATTTCTTTACGCAGGTGGCACCAGCAAACTGGTTCTGGCCGCTCTCATCGCAGCCGGCGGGCTCATGGCCGCCCCACTCCATGCCCAGTCTGCTGGCGGCACCCAGCCCGACCAGGCGGCTGAGGCCAGCAGCGACGATGGCGCCATCGTCGTCACCGCGCGCCGCCGCGAGGAAAAACTCATTGACGTGCCGATCGCGATTACCGCGCTGTCGGGCGACCAGCTCGCCGCGCGGGGCGCGGCGGATATCACTGCCATCGCCGAGACTGTGCCCAACGTTACCCTCGAAGCGAGCCGCGCAACCAATTCGACGCTCTCCGCCTTCATCCGCGGCGTCGGCCAGCAGGATCCGGTGTCGGGCTTCGAGCAGGGCGTCGGGATCTATCTGGACGACGTCTATCTCAACCGACCGCAGGCGGCGGTGCTCGACATCTATGACGTTCAGCGGATCGAGGTGCTGCGCGGGCCGCAGGGCACGCTTTACGGCCGCAACACTGTCGGCGGCGCGATCAAATATGTCACCCGGCGGCTCGACGACAAGGCTCGCGTTTCGGCGCGCGCGACCTATGGCAGCTACAATCAGGCCGACGGTGTGCTCTCCGCCAGCACACCGATTGGCTCCGGAGTGCTCAGGATTGGCGGTGCCGTGGCCCGGCTCACCCGCGACGGCTTTGGCCAAAATCTGACCACGGGGCTCGGCAACTATGACAAGAACGTCTGGGCAGCGCGCGGCACGATCGAGATCCACGGCACCGATTTCTTTGCGCGGCTCTCGGGCGATTATACGCTCGACAAGTCGAACCCGCGCGGCGGACACCGCCTGATCCCCAGCTTGCTCACCTCCGCCCCGGTGCTCGGCAACGTCTATGATACCCGCGGCGGGCTTAACGATCCCAGGCAGCGGGTCGAAGCCTATGGCGGCTCGCTGTTCATGGAGGCCAGCCCGAACGACTGGATGACCCTGCGTTCGATCACTTCGCTGCGCAAGGACGATTCGGCGACCCCGATCGACTTCGACGCGCTGCCAGCGGTCGATGTCGATGTGCCCGGCTATTATTTCAACAAGCAGTTCAGCCAGGAATTGCAGGTTCTGGTCGATGCCGGGCCGCTGAAGGGACTGGTCGGGCTCTATTACCTTGACGCCTCGGCGCTGACCCAGTTCGATGTGCGGCTGTTCACCACGATCGCTGGACTCACCGGATACACCAGCGCGGATATCGGCACCAAGACGGTGGCCGGATTTGCCGATTTTACCTATGACTTTTCCGACCAGCTCAGCCTGTCGCTCGGTGGCCGCTATACTTGGGACAAGCGGACCGGAGTGATCCTGCGGCAGAACTATGTTGGCGGCGGCTCGCCGGTATTCGGCGGGTTGGGCGTGGCGTTTGGTGCCCCGGGAACCAACTTCCGCGGCTCCGCGACCTTTAACAAGTTCACCCCCAAGGCAACGCTGAGTTTCAAGCCAAATCCGGATTCCACGCTCTACGCAAGCTACTCGCAAGGTTTCAAGGGCGGCGGGTTCGATCCGCGCGGTGCCGGTGTCAATGCACCGAACACGGACGGCGCCCCGGGCCTTTCCGATGCTGAAATCGCCGCGTTCCTCTCGTTCCGCCCCGAAACGGTCAACAGCTACGAAGTTGGCTACAAGGCCAGTCTGTTCGATCGGCGGGTCTATCTCGCGCTGGCCGGATTCTACATGGACTATACCGATGTCCAGATTCCCGGCTCGGTTGCCTGCGTAATCGGCGGGCTGCCCAGTTTTTGCGGGGTCGTCTCCAATGCCGGCAAAGCGCGGATGCAGGGTTTCGAAGTTGAAACCCGCGCTAAGCTGATCGACAGCGACAGGGGCACACTGACCTTTGCGGGATCGCTTGGCTATATCGACGCCAAGTACAAGACCTATGTTGCCAATATCGGCGGCGTGCCGACCGACGTGGCAGCATTCCGCAAGATCCAGAACACACCGGCATGGACTGGCAGCGCCAGCCTCGACTATGCGCTGCCAATTGGCGAGGGCCGGGTCAATCTGACCGGCGGCATGTCGTTCAAGAGCAAGACCAATCAGTTCGAGATCCCGATCCCGCAGATCGACCAGCCGGCCTATCAGCTGTTCGACGCGAGCATCGTCTATCACGCACCCGAGGGCCGCTGGACACTGGGCGTCTATGGCAAGAACCTGACCAACGAGCGGATCAAGACTTCCGGCTACAATTTCATGGCCGGCAATACGACCACTGGCGTGCTCAACTCGCCGTTCGCTTCGGCGCTGGGCCGCGAAGGTGTGCTGTCGGCATTCTACGCCAACCCGCGCCAGGTTTTCGTCACGGCCTCGCTGAACTTCTGATCCGGGGGGCGATGGTCGCAATGGTCGATTCACGGTGAACGAAACCATCGGCTTCGAAGCCAGGCACTATAGCAGCGGTGGTCTGGACCTTTACGCGCGGGATTATCCGGGTGAGGGTCCGCCGCTGCTGCTGATGCACGGCCTCACCCGCAACCGCGCGGATTTCGAGCCGCTGGCTGCGCATCTTGCCGGCCGGTACCGGCTGATCGTTCCCGACCAGCGGGGGCGGGGTCTGTCCAGCTACGACCCCGACCCGGCCAACTACCGTCCCGATATCTACGCAGCTGACATGTTCGCCCTGCTGGGCAGCCTGGCGATCCCGCGGGCGGGGTTGATCGGGACGTCGATGGGCGGGCTGATAGCTTTCATCATGGCAGCGGTCAGGCCAGACCTGGTCTCCGCCATCGTCCTCAACGACGTCGGCCCTTTCGTCGAGCCTGCTGGCCTGTCCCGGATCGGCAGCTATGTCGGGCTGGGCACGCCGATTGCGGACTGGGACGACGCGGCAAACCGCTGCGCCGCGATCAACGCCGAGGCCTTTCCTGACTTCACCCGCGGCGACTGGCGCAAGTTTGCCCGGCGCACCTGCCGGCAGCTGGACGATGGCACAATCGCCTTCGCCTATGATCCGGCGATCGCGTCGGGATTGCAAACCACTGCCGCTGCGCCGGATATCTGGCCGCTATGGGATGCACTTGCCCCGGTTCCGGTGCTGCTGCTGCGCGGGGAACATTCAGACGTCCTGTCGTCGGCGACCGCGAACACCATGGCGCAGCGCCACTCCGGCGTGTTCGCCTATGTCGAGGTGCCGGGGCGGGGCCATGCGCCGCTGCTCGATGAACCCGCAGCGCTGGTCGCCATCGACACCTTCCTCGCGGCGCAGTGCGGATAAATGGCCGCGGCGCCAGCTCCGACAGCAGCACGCTCCGGATCGAACCTGGTGCTGGCGATGCTGCTGCTGGTCTACATCTTCAATTTCATCGACCGTCAGATTCTGGCGATCCTTGCGGAGCCTATCCAGCAGGATTTGCAGCTCAGCGATGGTGAGATGGGAATGCTCGGAGGACTGGCCTTCGCGCTGCTCTATTCGACACTTGCGGTGCCGCTGGCCTGGCTGGCCGACCGCACCAGCCGCAGCTGGGTAATTGCCGTATCGCTCGTAGTCTGGAGCGGGTTCACCGCCGTCTGCGGATTTTCGCAGAATTTCTGGCAGATTTTCGCGGCCCGCCTCGGTGTCGGGGTCGGTGAGGCGGGCGGGGTCGCTCCGTCCTATGCCCTGATTGGCGACCATTTCCCGAGCAACAAACGCGCTTTTGCGCTGTCGGTCTATTCGCTGGGCATTCCGCTGGGGTCGGCT
Source organism: Novosphingobium sp. (assembly GCA_031428115.1). Taxonomy (GTDB): domain Bacteria; phylum Pseudomonadota; class Alphaproteobacteria; order Sphingomonadales; family Sphingomonadaceae; genus Novosphingobium. Next base: position 32,840 of record JANPOS010000086.1, read on the forward strand.
ATCGGGGTTCTGGTCGGCGGTTATATTGCTGCGGCGGTGGACTGGCGGCTGGCGTTCCTGGTCGTGGGCCTGGCCGGCATCATGCTCGCCCCTGTGTTCAAATTCGTCGTGCGTGATCGCCCTGTCGCGCCCGAAGTCCGGGCCGCTGCGCCAAGCCTCGCCGCCACGGCGCGGCTGTTGGCGCGCAAACCCTCGTTCTGGCTGCTCTCGTTTGGCGCGGCGAGCAGTTCCATGCTGGGCTATGGCATCGCGTTCTGGTTGCCGAGCTTCCTGCGCCGCAGTTTCGCCCTCGACCTGGTCGAGTCTTCGCAATTCTATGGCGCGATTTTGCTGCTGGGCGGGATTGCCGGCGTGCTGGCCGGCGGCTGGCTGGGGGATCGGCTCGGCCGCCGCGACCGCGCCTTTCATGGCTATCTGCCGGCGCTGGCATTTGTCATCGGCGCGCTGCTCTTCGCGGCCGGGATTTCAGCAACAGACGTCAGGATCGCCTTTGTCATGCTGCTGATACCGCAAGCGATGGCCTATATCTGGCTAGGACCGGTGCTATCGGCGGTGCAGCATCTGGTCGAGCCTGCGTCGCGCGCGATGGCCTCTGCCCTGTTTCTGCTGATCAACAATCTGATCGGGTTGGGCGGCGGGATTTACGCCCTCGGTGCGCTGTCGGATGCCTTGGCCCCGATCTATGGCAGCGAGGCGCTGCGCTATTCGATGCTCTATTCGCTCTGGCTATATGGCGTTTCTGCGCTGCTTATGGCGCTCGCCGGGTCCTATCTGCGCCGCGACTGGATTGATGAGGCAGAAGAAAGTAGAGCCGCCTGATTGGCAGCGTCGCTGGGGATACCGAGCCAATGATGGGAGGCGGTCGTCTCGAGTATCTGCATTAGGCAGGCTCGACGATGCCGCGTTGAAGAAACACGTCGCGCGCGACGTTGGCGGCATTGCGCCAGTTGGCGATGCCGGCGTAGATTCCGGCTTGGGCGAGCGCTTCGTGGATCTCCTCGCCAGTGATGCCGAGATTCACTGCGGTGTTGAGGTGGAACTGGAGCTGGTCGTTGGCGAAAAGCGCCTGGAGCGCCGCCACTGTGACGAAGCAGCGGATGCGATAGCCCAGGGCCGGCCGACCCCAGCATTCGCCGTAGCCGTATTGGCCGCCCGTCATGTTGAAATCTTCTTCGACCGCCAGGTCTTTGGCTTTGGCAGACCAGACGCCCGACTTGAGGTATTGCAGGGGCGCGGCCGCAGCGTCGTTGGCGCCGTGCCGCCCCATGCCGCATTCGGCCCCCACCCGCTTCATCGCCTCGACACGGCCTTGCCGGTCCATCGGATAGATCGGTGCGATCTCGGCGCCGGGTTTGGTCAGCCCCTCTTCCTCGAACACCCGCCGCGCGATGTTCATGCCTTCCGCGGCAGCGGTGAAGCCGGCGTAGCTGCTCACCTGGAGCATTGCCTCCAGTATCTCGCTTGGCTCGAGGCCGACGCGCAGCGAGGCGCGGACATAGTCAGCCAGCGGGCCGAGCTGGTATTTTGCCGTCAGTACCGCAAGCGTAATGAAACAGCGCTCGCGCATGCCGAGGCCCGGTCGGCCCCAGATCTCGCCGAAGGCGTAGGACATCGCGCCCACAATCTCCCGTTCGACCTGGATCGTCGCATCAGACGCAGAACCGTTGGTGCTCTGGCCCATCATCGGCAGGCCAAGCTGCTGGCGCACACGTTTTTCCGCAGCGATGCGTTGTTCCTGAGTCATCACGGCCATCGAATTCTCCCCACTCTTGGTTTCGTCATTTCAGGCAAGTTTGGTGGTCCAGCCGCCATCGACCGGAATGGTCACTCCGGTGACGAAGGACGAAAGATCGCAGGCGAGGAACAGCGCGACACTGGCCTGCTCTTCCGGCAAGCCAGCGCGGCCCAGCGCGGCACGCGCGGTCAGGCTTTCGAGGATTGCCGGCGGGGCTGCCAGGTTCTTTTCACTCAGCGTAAACCCGGGAGCGATGGCGTTGACGCGAATGCCGTGAGCCCCGTATTTCGCGGCGAACCCCTTGGTCAGCGAATTGATACCGGCCTTGGCCGCCGAATAGGCAAGCGAAATCAATGGATCGTAATTGATCGATGCGGTCGACGAGAAATTGACGATTGCGCCCCCGGCGGTCGGCAGCATCGCCCGCACCGCATGTTTGCAGCAGAACATCATGCCCTTGAGATGGGTCTGGATGAAGGCATCGAACTCCTCGACGGTGATTTCGTCACCCCAGCGCCCGCCGGGGTTGCCGGCAACATGGATCGAGGCATCGACCCGCCCGAACGCCGTGAGCGCACTGGCGAACATCGCCTCGATATCTTCTTCACGGGTCACATCGGCCTGAAATGCGACTGCCGATTTTCCGAGTTCCGCAGCCGCATCGTCCTGCTCGCCAGTGAAATCGGAAACCAGGACCTTGGCTCCTTCGCTCACGAACCGTCGCGCGATCACTCGCCCAATGCCCCTGCCGGCGCCGGTGATGACTGCGACCCTGCCTTCGAGCAGGCCGCTCATGCACCCGCGCCGATCAACGGTGCACCGTCCACCGTATGTCGCTGCAATTTGCGCGTTCCGGTAAAATCGTCGACACCGCGATGCTTGGTCACTTGCTGATGCCAGACAGCCGCATAACCCGGCTTCCAGCGCAGGCGTACGTGGAATTCCGGAGTGTTGATATGGTCGAACAGGAATTGCAGCAGCACCTCGCTCTCCCTGTCCGGCACATCGACGAAGCGCGCGGTGTAGTTGGGATCGACAAACAGGCATTTGCGCCCGGTAATCGGATTGACCACCACGGCGGGATGGACATGTTGCTTGGGTTCGAGGAAGCTCGTCCGATCATTGTTATTTATGATCTGCATGCCGTCGAGCATCCGCTGCATATGCGGCGATAGCGCGTCGTAGGCCGCAACCATGCTGGCCCACATGGTGTCTCCGCCTGCTTCAGGCACTTCGTAGGCCATCAGTATCGCCGCCAGTGGTGGTACCGCCAGCGGACCGCCGTCGGCATGCCAGTGATTGATGCGAAACTGCTTCATCGGGTTGCGGGCAGAATCGATGAACGGGGTCGCCTCGCCCTGCCGGTCCTTGACGACCTGTTCGAACTTGCCCTGGACTTTGCCGAACAGGCCGGCGAAGCCGAAATATTCCTCGAAGTCCGGAATCCGGCCGAAATCGAAGAAGAGGACGCCGTATTCGGCCAGGGCGCGCTGCAGGCTCTGCTGCAGCAAACTGTTATCCGGCGAGGCGGCTTCGAAGCCGCGAACCCAGGCCCCGATCTTGCCCGAGACAGGTTCGAACTGCAGATCGGACACGACCTCGCTTGCCGTTGCCATGACGCCTTCCTTTCCTGTTACGCTGTAAAGCCGAACAGCTGACGCGTCTCCGCCGCCGTCGCTACTTCCCGGCCCATTGTCGCTGCCATCTGCCTCACCCGCTCAACCAGCTGCACATTGGTGGGCAGTCCGAATTCGGGATAGGCGTGATCGCCCAGACCCACTGCAACATGCCCGCCTTTGGCGATGGCGTAAGCATAGAGCGGGAAGGGATTGGCGCCAATCGTGCTGACCATCCAGCGCCAGTCCGCCCCTGCGGGAATAAAGTCGATCAGCGCCTGCAATCCCTGGATGGTGGCGGGATGACCGTATTCCTCGAAGCCTTCGCCGAAAGTGGTGAACTCACAGATCAACGGCTCGGCGAAATGACCCATTTCGATGAAGGCCTGGGTCAGGCGAATGCCGGCGATGTTCCACATCATCGCCACCGGCCGGACGCCAATCGCCTTGGTGCTCTCGCACAACTCCTCGAGCATCTTCGTCGTGTTGAGATAAATGCGGTCGCGGCTGCCACGGAACTGCCGGCGTTCGCGGTCGTAGAAGTCCATGTTGGTGGTGATCATGTCGGCGGGAACGCAGTCGGGCTTGTTCGCCGGGTCCTTCGCCATCTCCACAATGTGGGCGATGCGTTCCTGCACTGTGGGCAACATGTTGGCGCCCAGCGTGGGGAAGAGGACGATGTCGCATTCGCGTTTGATCAGCCGCGCCGCTGCGACATAGAGTGCTGGGTCGGAGGACATCGCTCCGGTCCCCGGCTCGCGGGCATGCCAATGAACGATCGAAGCCCCGGCGCGCCAGCAATCGACCACACATGCGGCGATCTCATCGGGTGCGTAGGGCACATGCGGATTGGACGAGCGCATCTGCCCCTCGTTCACCCGCACCTGAATGATCAGTTTTTCCATCATCTCCTCAGCCTTCTGGCGCGTAGGCGCGCAGGAAGGCATCGACCCCCTGGTGGATCTGCTCCGCGATCATGGCGGGAGTGACGCTCCGGTCGCCATAAAGCAGCCAGTCGCGCGCATCGAATTCTATCAGGGCGAGGAGATGGATGGCCGCGCGGATCGGATCTGCATCGCGCAGGTTGCCTTGCTCCATTTCGACCTCCAGGCGGTCGGCGACGAGGCGGCGCCTCAGGTGGGACTTCTCGCGCAGCGCTTCGTAAACATGCGAGCGTTCCGCTTCGGCGACCAGCATGCGCTCGACCGCGATCATGTCGGTTGAAAGCCGGATTTTCAAATCCGCGCGGGCGAACTGCAACAGCCGCTGCGCCAAAGGCCCAGGCTTCGCGAGCTCGCGGAACGGTTCCTCCCCAGCATCGCGCAGTCCGTATCCGAGCGCCGCAGCGAATAGCTGGTCCTTGGACTCGAAGTAGCTGTAGATCGTTGCCTTCGATCCGCCGACGCGCGCGACGATATCGGACATAGTTGTCCGTTCGAAGCCGTTCGCCCGAAATGTGTCCCAGGCGGCCGCGACGATCGTGTTGCGGCGTGCATCGGTCTTTACCCGCATTGTTGGCCCTATCGCTGTCGGCCCCTGCCTGATCTGCCGTGACCCGGCGGAGAAGCCGATTAATTAAACTGAGCGTTACGGTTATAAGCGTGCACATCGCGCTTTGGCAATGGGTCTGCCAGCCGCAGTGGCGGGCGAAGCCTGGTTGCCGCGGCCGGGAGAAAAAGAGATGCTTTCGGCGAAAGGTCGTGCCGGTATCTCCGAAAGCAGTTCTCGACGCGCTGGTATGGTAAGCCGCTGTGACGGCTCAGCCCCCAAATCTCTCGGGTATTCCTTGACAGCAAGGCCATTGCGTGAAAAGTTGTCCGGACAACTTAGTTTGACCCTTTTGGAGACAGGTCATGAGTGCTGAACTGCCGCCGCCCTACAGCGCCCTGACCCGGCATCCGATGCTGCCGCGCGCCAGCCACGATGAAACCGCACGCTTCAACTTCCTGACGCATCTCAATCGCTACCTGTCGGGCAGCCTGGGGCAAGGCAACAAGCTCGCCTATGAAACGCGCGTGCTGCCAGCCTTCCGCGCGGAGCATGGCCGCGACCCAGAGCATCGCAACGAAATCCGGGAGGCGATGAACCGTGACCGCTTCCACCGCATGTGGTCCTCACTCAAACGCAATTCGATGGAAATGCGTCAGCAAAACGGCCGCCAGACCGTCCTGCGTCAACTCGACGAGCTCGATGCCCAGGCGCGCCAGTTCAACGAACATTCGGGCCAGCTCGAGCTCGATCCCGCAGTGCAGCAGCCGTTTTACCAGACTGCGGTCGATATTCATTGCCAGCCGGGCGGCTATCACAGCGAAGAGCGCGCGGGCGACGTTTCGGCGGGGGCCAATTACGATGTCGGCATCTTCGCCACCACCGGGGGCGCGCTGGGCGGACTTAACGATGGCGGCGGCCAGGCGGTGGTCGCCTGGCTCAAGCAGGACCGGCCGGACTGGAAGCCGATGCGGATTCTCGATGTCGGTTGCACAGTCGGGCACAATGCGTTGCCGCTCGCGGCCGCCTATCCCGAGGCCGAGGTGATCGCGATCGACACTGCCGGTGCTGCGCTGCGCTATGGCGCGGCACGCGCGGCGGGGCTTGGCGTGAAGAATATCCGCTTCGTCCAGGCCGATGGCGAGGACCTGTCGCGCTTTGCCGATGGCTCGTTCGATTGGGTGCAGACCACCATGTTCCTCCATGAATTGTCGGGCAAGGCGATGCCGCGGCTGCTGGCCGAGTGTGAGCGTGTGCTCGCACCGGGCGGGCTGATCCTCCACGTCGAGCAGCCGCAGTATGCGCCGGAAATGCCGCTGTTCGAGCAGTTCATGCGCGACTGGGACGCCTTCAATAACAACGAGCCATTCTGGACGGCGATGCATGAGATCGACCTCAAGGAGGTTATGGCCAGTGCCGGTTTTGCCAGGCACGACCAGTTCGTGATCGGCGTGCGTGCGGTGGTCGACCGGGCGGTCTTCCCGGCAGCGCAAATCGACGAGCAGGAAGACTATGGCCGTGCGGCGGTCTGGAATGCATATGGCGCCTGGAAGCCAATCGCGCAGGAGCAGGCGGCATGACCGAAGCGATCGACTGGATCGCCCGGGCCGGCGCCAAAGCCAAGGGCAGGCGGCCCGAGTTCCATGACGATCCGGCAATCGACCGGTTGCTGTCGCTCACCATGGCAGTCGTCGGCGAGGTTTCGGTGCTGCGCGAGCGGATGGACACCGTCGAGCGGCTGCTTGAGCAGAAAGGCAGCATCAGCCGGGCCGATATCGACGCATTTGTGCCCGATCGTGCAGCTGGCGAGGAACGGGGGCTTGCGACGCGAGCCTATATCGCGCGGGTGATGCGCGGCTTTCAGCAGGAAGTTGAGGCGCTCGAGGATGCTGATCCGCCGATCACCGACTGGGTCGAAAAGCTGTCACGCGACTAGCTGCGGCTGACAGGGGGAAGGGAAAGCGCGATGGAAGAAGTTCTGGTGCTGCGTTGGCTGCACATCATTGCCATGGTCTACTGGCTCGGCGGCGAATGGGGGGTGTTCCAGTCCAGCTACAATGTGACCAATGCCGCATTGTCACTCGATGAGCGGCGGCGGCACATGGAAACCGCCTATCGCATCGATGTTCTGGCGCGCACGGGCATCATCATGCTGCTACCGCTGGGGCTCCACATGGGCAACATCTATGGCTTGCAGCCCTATGGCGGCAACTTCCTGACGATCATGTGGCTTGCCGTCGCCGCCTGGACGGCGCTGTGCTGGGCCGCCTTCTTCAAGCGCGAGACCGATCTCGGTTTGCGGCTGACCAAGATCGACGAGGCGGTGCGTTATGTGCTGATCCCGGTAATCTTCGTGGCCGGTATTTCCTCGCTGCTAGGCAATGGGCCGTTTGTCGCGGACGAAGGCGTGCGCTGGTATGCCTGGAAGTTCACGCTTTATGGCTTCACTTTGTGCATCGGCCTTGGTCTGCGCTGGATCATGCGCTCGTGGACCGCGCGCTTCCGCGAGCTTGCCGCCGGACCCAATCCCGAGGCACAAGCCCGTCTCGAGCGCGAGATCGGCTGGGGGCGGATGATGGCCTATGTCTACTGGATCACCATCGCCGGGATCTGCTTTCTGGGCACGGTCAAGCCGATCTGACGTTGCCCTGAGGGCACCTGCCTGGCGAGGAGATGCACGACACGACCGGTTCAGCGATTGTCTGCCCTGATCATGTCAGCGCCATTTTCGGCGATCATCAGCACTGCGGCGTTGATGTTCCCGCTGACATGGCGCGGCATGACCGAAGCATCGATGATGCGCAGCCCCTCCAGCCCGTGGACGCGCAGGCGCGCATCGACAACGCCTTCGCCGGCGCTTCCCATCCGGCATGTCCCGATGGGATGGTTGGTGGGCGAGCTGGTCGCCCGGACATAGGCTTCAAGCGCTTCGTCGCTCCCGGCCTGTGCACCGGGCAGCCGTTCGCGCACGACATGCCGGGCGATGGCGTCTTGCTCGAAAATGGCGCGCATGATCCGGCATCCGCGCACCAGCGCCGCAACATCGCGGGGATCGTCGAGCAGCTTCATGTCGATAGTCAGCGGATCATCGGGCGCAGCCGAGCGCAGGCTGAGCGATCCGCTGCTGTGCGGATAGGACAGCGCGATCACGCTGGTGACCGCCGGCTTGACATAAGGCACCACCCCATCGGGCGTGACCGCAAAGGCAAAGGGGCCGAACATCAGTTGCAGATCTGGCTCGGCAAGTGCGGGATCAGACCGGAAAAAGCCAACGGTGTGCGGGAAAGCACTGGTTGCCGGTCCTCTGCGGAACAAGGCCCAGTTGATCATGTGCCAGGCGATGCGGGGCGAATTGATTTCCATGTTGAAAGTTCGCTGCATCACTTCGTGACTGACCCCGGCGTGGGGATGTTCCTGAAGGTTGCGCCCGACCTCGGAACTGTCGTGGATGACCTCGACCCCGGCTGCCTGCAGCATTTCGCCGGGGCCGATGCCTGACAGCATCAGCAGTTTCGGGCTGCCCATGGTGCCTGCGCTGACAATCACTTCGCGTTTGGCCAGCACCGTTCCCCGGCCGCGAATTGCGACGCCGGTGCAACGGCCCCCTGCGATCAGCAGCCGGTCGACCCGGGCGCGAGTGACGACGGTGAGATTGCGGCGGTCCCGCGCGGGATCCAGATAGCCACGCGCGGCGCTCCAGCGCAGGCCGCGCCTTTGCGTGACCTGCGGCGGCGACACGCCTTCCTGAACGCGCCCGTTATAGTCGGCCCTGGCGGGCAATCCGTATGCGATTGCCGCTTCTTCCAATGCCGCGCCGAGGGGATGGCGGGTGCGAAGATGTTCGACCGACATCGGCCCGTCGCGCCCGCGCTCCTGATCCTGGCCGATGGTTGTGCGCTCCATCCGCCGGAACAGCGGTGCCACGTCGGCTGCGCTCCAGCCCGGATTGCCAAGTGCGGCCCAGGCGTCGAAATCCGTCGGCGCCCCGCGCACATAGAGCATACCGTTGATCGAGCTGGATCCGCCGAGGCCTTTCCCCGCCGACCACAGATCGACCCGGTTGCCGCGTGATGCATCGGGCTGGGTCAGGTGCATCCAGTCGCGCGCGGGATTGCCGATCAGTTTGACGATCGCCGCCGGCACATGGATATAGGGAGATCAGTCCCGCGACCCGGCCTCGATCAACAGCACGGTCGATCGGCCATCTTCGCTGAGCCGGTTGGCCAGCACGCAGCCCGCTGAGCCGCCGCCAACGATGATGTAGTCGTATTGCGGGGCGAGCTTCACTTCAAATGAGCCGGCACGGCTGGCCCCAGCGCCTATGCGCAACGCCAATAAACCACATCAAGGAGCTTTGAACTGCCATCGCTTTGGGTCTGCCGTGTCCCGAGAGCGCCAAGTGCAGAGTCTCACCGCGCGTTGCGACTGTGGCGGCTGGTTTTGTCCGTCAGACGATAAGTTGCAGACCGGCGCGCTTTGGTGCAGCCAAGGCGCAATAGTCAGAACCAATTGCGCAGCCCCCAAGGAGTCAGGCTCAGCCATGGCCCAAGTGACCCGGTCCAGACCAGACGATCAGGTTTTCGATATGTCCGTGCCCGTCGTCGTCATCGGGGCGGGTGGGTGCGGCTTGTCTGCCGCTCTTGCGGTGCGCGATGCCGGGGTGGATGTGCTGGTGTTCGAGCGGGACCCCAGGGTGTCCGGCACGACCGCGATGTCGACCGGACTTATCCCGGCAAGCGGGACGCCCGAGCAGGCCGCGCTTGGGATCGACGATAGTCCGGAACGGTTTCGCGATGACATAATGAAGAAGACCAAAGCGCGGACGGATCCCGACATCGCGTTGCATCTGGCGCGGGAATCGCTCGAGACGATCCAGTGGCTGCGCGATGCGCATGGCGTTCCGCTGACGCTGATCGATGATTTCCTTTATCCCGGGCACAGCGCGATGCGGATGTATGGTTCCCCCAACCGGACAGGGTCGGAGCTGATGGCCGCGCTGGAGTCGGCCTGCGCGGCGGCAGGCACCGATATCCTGACCAATGCGCGCGTCGATACCCTGATTGTCGATGCTGATGACCGGGTGCTGGGCGTTGAATATGTCCGGCCCGACGGTTTGCGCGATAGGCTCGGCTGCGATGCGCTGATCCTCGCCTGCTGCGGCTTCGGCGGGAACTGGGACATGGTGATCGAATATATCCCAGAGCTGCAGGACGCGGTGTTCCACGGCCACCCCGGCAACAAGGGCGAAGCGATGGCCTGGGGCCGCGCGCTGGGCGCAGGGCTTGCCGATATGCACGCCTATCAGGGCCATGGCGGCCTCGCCGCCGGCCACGCCATTCCGATCCTGTGGCCGTTCATCATGGAAGGCGGGTTTCAGGTGAACACTGACGGCAGGCGCTTCTCTGATGAATCGCAGGGCTATTCCGAACAGGCAGTCAAAGTGCTCGGCCAGCCCGGGCATGTCGCCTGGAGTATCCTTGATCAGCGGCTGCATGACCTGATGATGAAGTTTGACGATTTCCAGCAAGCCGAGGCCGCCGGGGCCGTGGTGCGCGCAGAAAATGTCGCCGAACTTGCGCAGCGGATTGGCGTTACCCAAACCGCGCTACAGGCGACATTTGCCGGAGTCGATGCGGTGAAGTCGGGCGCTGCGCCGGATCCGTTCGGACGCGACTTCAATGGCAAGCCGGCCCTGGCTCCTCCGTTCTACGCCGCCAAAGTCACCGGCGCATTATTTCATACGCAAGGTGGGCTGGTGGTTGATCGCAACGCCCGTGTGCTGCGCGACGACGGCAGACCGTTTCCCAACCTGTTTGCCGGCGGCGGCGCTGCGCGCGGCATATCGGGGGCGGGTGCAGATGGTTATCTGGCAGGCAACGGGCTGCTGACGGCAACCACTTTCGGCAAGCTGGCAGGCCGCGCCGCAGCGAAGCTCTAGGCTGGCCCTGTTCGTTACGCGGCGCACATTTCGCAATGGTCCACAGCCAACTTCTGATCCCGCGAACTGACTGTGGCGGCGTCGAAGCCTTCAGCCGAGCGGCACGGATACCGGATTATAGCTGAAAATCCCCAGCGCATCCTCGTTCTGCACCGGCATGTCGCGCAGCGCATAAGGATCCAGCGCCTGCAGCCGGTCCCCGCCCAGATTGGATTCGGCCTGCAGGAAGGCACCGCGTTTGATGCGGCTGGCTTCATAGCGCGCGAGTGCCTTTGCCGGGCCGGCTTCGCTCGCAAAGGCGCGGCCAAGCACGATGCCATCCTCAATCGCCGAGGATGCGCCCTGGCCCATATAGGGCAGCATCGGGTGCGCCGCATCGCCAAGCAGCGCGACGCGGCCGTTGACCCAACTTTCCAGAGGCCTGCGGATGAACAGGCCCCAGCGATAAAGCTGGCTCTGATCAATGCCAGCGATGGCGCGCTGGACATGGGAGCACCAGCCAGCAAAGTGCGCGCGCAGTTCGGCAATATCACCCTTGGCAGACCAGCTTTCCTCAGCCCACTCCGCCCTGCGGGTGAGGATCACGATATTGACCAACTGCTCGCCGCGCACCGGATAGGTAACAAAATTGCGTCCAGGTCCGATATGATTGGTGTTACGGCGCAGGGCATATTCGGGGCCAAGCAGCGCTGCATCGACCAGCGCTCGCCATGCCACATGGCCGCTGAACTGCGACGCGTCGGCATCGAACATCGCGTCGCGAACGACTGAACGCAGGCCGTCGGCAGCGATCACGACATCGTGCTGGATTACCTTGCCATCGGCAAACGTCAGCGCGCCGTCTGCGGTTATGCCGGTCAGCTCCGCACCGAGCTGGCAATTCTGCAGCCCAAAGCGTTCCACCAGGGGCTCGTGCAAATCCGTGCGGTGAACCTGCACATAGCCGGCGCCATAGGTTTCGCGTGCCGTTCGCCGGTCGAATGTGCGCAAGTGTTCGCCGGT
>JANPOS010000087.1:0-21157 GCA_031428115.1 Novosphingobium sp.
GGAGGTCGCCGAGAACGGCGACATCGCCAACTGGATGATCCCCGGCAAGATGATCAAGGGCATGGGCGGGGCGATGGACCTGGTCGCCGGGGTCAAGCGGATCATTGTCGTGATGGAACACTGCGCCAAGGACGGCAGCCCGAAACTTATCCCCGCCTGCACCCTGCCGCTGACCGGCCGCAATGTCGTGGACATGATCGTCACCGATCTGGCCGTATTCAGCCGCCCCGATCACGCGAGCCCGTTCCGGCTGATCGAATGCGCGCCGGGAGTGAGCGCCGACGAAGTGGCCGCCAGGACGACGGCGCATTATATCAACTGAACGACTGAATCAGAACTTCAACTGCCCAGTCTTGATCGCTTCGTAAACCGCCTCGCCGCGCGAATGGACCGCGAGCTTGCGGTAGATCGATTTGACATGGTTGCCCACGGTGAGCGGCGAAATGCCGAGGATGCGCGCGGCTTCCTTGTAGCTGCCGCCTTTGGCAAAGACTTCCAGTAACTCCACCTCGCGCGGGGTCAGGCCGCTGTTCTCCTCTTCGCCTGTCACCACCATTGGCGCAGCGCGCAGCTGTTCGAGCATATAGACCGCCGCCGCCGAACTCACCGGTGCGCCGCCTGCCAGCGTTACCCGGATGCCGTCGAGGATCGTCGCTTCCGTGCTGTCCTTCAGCAGATAGCCGTCCGCGCCCGAGCGGATCGCGGTGACCACGGTTTCGCGGTCGCCGAATGAGGTGAGCACCAGCACTTTCGCCCGACCATGCGCCTTTGCCTCGGGCACAAAATCGAGCCCGCTGCCGTCGGGCAGGCCAATGTCGACCAGAAAGAGATCGGGCTCAAGTGCCAGCAGCTCACGCGCCCTGGCCAGATTGGGGGCGACGCCGGCAAGATCGAGCTCGCTCGCGCCGGTGACAATGTCGATCAGATAGTCGCGAACGATGGCATCGTCATCGACGATGGCAATGCGCGAATTGGTTGAGGTGTCGGGCATGGCCTTGCTTAGATCACGTTCCCGCTGGCTTGGGAATGGCCAGAACTATGGCAGGCTTGGCGCTCATCGCTGCGGCAGGTCCAGCAGTACCTCGACGCCGTCGGCCCCGGATTGCACATGCAACCTGCCACCGATCCCGGCCGCGCGGATTGGCCTTGCCGAGCCCGCCGCCATTATCCGAAATGGCGATACGCACCGACTGGCCGGGCTCATTGCTGGGCGTGACGGCAACCCGCAGCACCGAGCCGTTCGAATGCTTGAGCGCGTTGGTCACCGCTTCCTGCATGATCCGGAACACCTGCAGCACTTCGCGCGGGCCAAGTTCGGGCAGGTTGCCCGCGCTGGTGTCGCTCCATTCGAACGCCATCCCGGCTTCCTCGACGCGGGCCTGCACCCGCTCGCGGAACATGGCGAAGGCCGAGCCGAGCGATTCGCCGACCGAATCCATCGAATCGATCAACAGCCGCATCTCGTCGATCACCGCTTGCAGCCCTTCGGCCACCGCGGCGGGCTTGGCGACCCCGCGCCGCGCGGCAAGCAGCATCGACATCAGCTGGCTGCCCAGGCCATCGTGCATGTCGCGCATGATCCGCTGGCGCTCGTCGATGTGCGCCTCCTTGCGAACGAAGTCCTTCTCACGCACATGCGCCGCTTCCAGCTCGGCGGTGCGCTGGGTCAGCTGCGTCTGGAGCATGGTGTTGATCTGTTCGGCAGACTGGAACAAGCGGACATTGCGGGCAAGAAAGGCGACCGCCAGCGCCGCCAGCAGGATCGGCACCGCCATGTTCATCAGCAACCGGGGCGCGAAGTGGAACACGGCATTCAGCCCGTCGTAGATCATCAGGGTGCACACCAGCACATAGATCGCGAATTCCCAGCGCCGGTCTGGAGCAAGGCCCGGTATCTTGCGCAGCAGCAGGCCGACCGTCCCCGCCGAGAGCAGGGCGGTGAACCACATGACGAGCGCATAAACCGTGTCGATGCCCTCCTGCAGTTCGCGCCACAGGATGGTGAGGAAGACCGCAACACAGGCGGCAAACAGCAGCAAGGACGCCCGCCCGAGCCAGCGCACCTGCCTGCCGCCCCAGCTGTTGACCAGGTTGAGCCAGGCGACCGGCAGCAAGGTCGAAACGACGGTCATGCAGGACAGGCGCCATTTGTCCCGCATTGGCGGGTCGGGCAGTTCGAAGTACACGAGCGACAGCGCCCAGATCAGCGCCAGCGCCGCAAGCCAGCCGAGGTAGAGGTTCCAGCCGCCGCGCGCCCAGCCGAAGAAGGCGAGGGCCGCGACCATGGCCGCCAGGGTGATGCTGATGGTCGCATAGTCGTTCAACATGAATTCGCGCGGATCGTAATGCGCCTTGAGCGGACCATAGGCCCCGACCGCGAACTTGCCGACGAAGAAATAGGGCTCGCCGGGGCCGCGCACCATGGTCAGGACGATCTCGTTGCGCCCCGCCCTGAGCACGCCAGCGGGGACCCGAATGGTGCCGCGAAACGAGCCATGATAGGTCTGATCGGGCAGTTTCATCCGGCCTTCGCCAAACACCGGCGAGCCGTTGACCCGCAGGCGAAAATTGTCGCTTGCCATCACCGGCACGATGGCGAGGCCCTCATCGGGAACGGCCGGTAGCGTGAAATGGGTGCGGATGGCGTGGTAGCCATGCTCGCAACAGGTTTCCCAGGGCAATTGGGTGGGAGCAAACCGGGCTTTCAGCACTTCGGGCCAGTCTGGCGAGGTCAGCCTGGCATGTGCGGTGTCGAACAGTTCGAGCTTTTCGTGCGGAATCGACTTGGGCGAAAACAGCGGCAGCAGCGCAGTCCAGTAGAACGCCTGCACCGCCAGAACCGCAAGCAGCGTCAGCAGCCATTGCCCGCGCTGATCCCTGTCCTGCCAGAACGCAAATGTCATTGCCGCGTCCACCCCCGCTATTCCGTCACCATTCCTATGGCATCTGGCGGGCTTTGCGAACCGCCATGTTCATGGCCTTTCTCGCGCGACCTCTCCGGTGCAAATCGCTGCCTACACAGCGGGAGTATGCCGATGACCAGAACTGCGAAGAAATCGGGCGCATCGGGCATCTGGGCCAGCGTCCGCGTCGCTGATGCGATAGCGCCTCTCTCACTTCACGTATATCAGGACAGTCTCGCTCCCCGGTCCTCGCCAGTGGCGTAATGCATTTGATGCGGTGCATTTTTGTGGCATTGCGTTTCGCTCAATGTTGAGGCGCGGGATAAGCGATGCAAGGCAGCGAAATACAGCCGGGAAGCAGGCAATTGCGCTTCGTCATCATCGGCGCAGGGATGGCCGGTATGCTCGCCGGCATTCGCCTCATGGAGCGCGGCGACACTGATTTCACCATCTATGAAAAAGGCGACAGCGTCGGCGGCACCTGGCGCGAAAACCACTATCCGGGGCTCGCTTGCGACACTCCGGCGCACAGCTATACCTACAGTTTCGCCACCAATCCGGAATGGAGCGCCTTTTACGCACCCGGCCCGGAAATCCGCGCTTATTTCGAGCAGATTGCCGAACGTTACGACCTCAAGCCGCAGATTGAATTCAACACCGAGATAACTTCGTGCCGCTTTGTCGATGGGCGCTGGCAGATCAAGACCAGCGACGGACGCGAGGACGTCGCCGATGTCGTGGTGGCCGCCACCGGCGTGCTGCATCACCCCAATGTGCCCGATATTCCGGGGCTCGGTGACTTTGCCGGTCCCTGTTTCCATTCGGCGCGCTGGGATCATTCGGTTCCGCTCGATGGCAAGCGTGTTGGCGTGATCGGCAACGGCTCGACCGGCGTGCAGATCGTCAGCGCGGTGTCGAAGCAGGCCGGCAAGCTGGTCCATTTCCAGCGCTCGCCGCAGTGGATCATGCCTTGCCCGGATACGCAGTATAGCGAGGCAGACAAGCAGGCGTTCCGCGAGGATCCTCGCCGGATCGAAGAGGTGCGCAATGGCCCCGATGCCGCCGCGCGCCGCAATCGTTTCACCGCCGCGATCATCGACATGGATTCGCCAGAGCTCGCCGAGATCCAGGCCATCGTCGAGCGCAACCTCGAGGACAGCGTCCGCGATCCGGTGCTGCGCGAAAAGCTGCGCCCGGATTACCGCGCGGCCTGCAAGCGGATGATCTTCTCGGCGCATTATTATGCCGCCGTCCAACAGCCCAATGTCCAGGTCGAATGCGGCGGGATCGAGCGCATCGAGGCCGCCGGCGTGCGGATGAAGGACGGCAGCTTTCACGAGCTTGACGTGCTGGCGCTGGCGACCGGCTTCAAGGTCGATCGGTTCGTCCGGCCGATTGTCGTCGAAGGCCCCGGCGGGCGGGCGCTCGACGATCTATGGGCGGAGCACCCGCGCGCCTATTATGCCGTCACTGTGCCGGGCTTTCCAAATTTTTACCTGCTCAACGGACCCACCGGGCCGGTCGGCAATTTCACCCTGATCGATATCGCCGAGGCGCAGTGGGCCTATGTCGACCAGCTGACCGACCTGCTGCGCGCAGGCACTTGCGCTGCCGTCGCGCCGACGCTGGCGGCGCTGGAAGACTATGAGGCCCGGCGCACCGAGGCGGCCAAGCGCACGGTGTTCGCCTCCGGCTGCCGCAGCTGGTATCTGGATAGCGCGGGCGTGCCGCAGGTCTGGCCGTGGAGTTTTGACTATTTCAGCCAGGTCATGGCGAAGCCGGACCTTGCTGACTACGCACTTGTGCAGGAGCGATAGCGATGGCGGGCCGACTGAATCAGCGCCGGATTCTGGTGACGGGAGCGGCCAGCGGCATGGGCCTGGCCATTGCCCGGCTGTTCGCCGACGAAGGCGCCAGCCTTGCCCTGCTTGATCGCAATGAAGCCGGCGTCCGCTCGGCAGCGAGCGATCTGGGGGCGGCAGGCTATGGCTGCGACGTGGCCGACCGGGCGCAAGTCGATGCAGTCGTCGCCAAGGCCGCAGAGGCGCTTGGCGGCATCGACGGGGTGATCAACGCCGCCGGTATCCTGATCACCAAGCAGTTCGACCTGCTCGAGGCCGAAAGCTGGGACCGCATGATCGCGGTCAACCTCACCGGGCCATTCAATGTCGTGCGTGCCGCGCTGCCCTCACTGCGGGCTGCGCCGAGCGCCACCATCGTCAACATCGCCTCGGTCAGCGCGCTGATGCCGATGGCGGGAACCGCAGGCTATTCGGCGAGCAAAGCGGGCCTGGCCATGTTCACCAAATGCCTCGCCTTCGATCTTGGCCCGAAGATCCGCGCCAACACCCTTTGCCCCGGCGTGATCAAGACCGAGATGACCCGCTACCTTTGGGAAAACCCCGAGCACGCCGCACGCGCCAGCGACCGGGTGGCCTTGAAGCGGCTGGGCGTGACCGACGATGTCGCGCGCGCCGCGCTGTTCTTCTCGACGGAGGATTCAGGCTTCACCACCGGCACCGAATTCCCGGTCGACGGTGGTTTTTCCTGGCGCTGAGCCGCCCCTTACGGCTCGAGGCGGACCACAGTCACCGAATGCGGCGGCAGGCGCAGGACCAGCCTGCCGTCTGTGGCACTGGCGCGGTATGGTCGGGGCTGAACGGCATTCGGCGCATCGTAGGTGTTCACTGCGGCAAAGCTCGCCGCTGTCAGCACTTCGCCTTCCGCACGGCTTGCTGCGACACCTGCCACACTGGCGTTTACTTCTGTCTCCGCATTGGGATCAAGGTTAACCAGCGTCAGCCAGACCTTGCCGTCCTTGCCCCGCGCCGCGATCGCATCGACGCGTGGCAGGGTGATCGTGCCGAACGTGTATTCGCCCGCGTTGAAAGTGACGGGCAGGAATGTCGCATCCTGGAACGGCACATACAGCTTGTAGACGTGATAGGTGGGGGTCAGCACCATCTTCGGCCCATCGGTCATGATCATCGCCTGCAGCACGTTCACCATCTGCGCGATGTTGGTCATGCGCACGCGGTCGGCGTGGCGGGCGAAGATATTGAGGTTCAGCGCCGCCGCGATTCCATCACGCAGCGAGTTCTGCTGGATGAGATGCATCTGCTCGGTGCCTTCGGTCGGTTTCAGCCAGACACCCCATTCATCAACGGCAAGCGAGATCTGCTTGTTCGGGTCATACTTGTCCATGATCGCCGAATGCATCGCGATGGTGCGCTCGATGCCCCGTGACTGCATCAGGATGGTGGCATATTCCTTTTCGCCAAAGCCGGTCGCGGGCTCATTGAAAGGCATCGATCCCCAGGTGTACTGGTGCAGCGAGATTCCCTCGATATTCCAGTAGATCGGGCTGCGCTCCTTCCACGCCTTCATCACCACTTCGGTGTAGGAAGGGTCGGCACTGTTCGGCCCCACGGCGATGCGCTGCATGGCAAGCGGATTGCGCGGTAGCGAATCGAGGGTCTTGCCCGCCATGAGGCTCGGGACAATCGCGGCGAAGTCGATGGGCGGGGGGGCTTGCTCCGGGTTCTGGTTGTGCACGAAGTGGGCGAAGGTCTTCATTTTCGTGACGTATTCCTCGGGCGTGAAGGGACCGCCACAGCCCCAGCTCTCGTTGCCCAGACCCAGGTATTTGACCCGGTATGGCGCGCTTCGGCCATTTGCCGCGCGCTCTTTCGCGGCGCTCGCCGGGGCGGCGGCAGTCATATAGGCCAGCCAGTCCGATGCCTCTTTTACCGTGCCCGAGCCGAGGTTGACCGATACATAGGCTTCTGCGCCGATCTGACCGGCAAAATCCATGAATTCGTCAGTGCCGAACGTGTTGGGTTCGACCGAATTGCCCCAATTGGTGTTGACTGTGGTCACTCGCCTGGCCGCAGGGCCTACGCCATCCCGCCAGTGATACTCGTCGGCAAAGCAGCCACCCGGCCAACGCACCACCGGCACCTTGATAGCTTTGAGCGCGCCGACAACATCGCTGCGGATGCCGCGCACATTGGGGATCGGCGATGTATTGCCGACCCAGACGCCGCCATAGATGCCCTTGCCGAGATGTTCGGCGAACTGGCCGAAGATATCGCGGTTGATGACGGGGCCGGGCTTGTCGGCCTCAATGGTCAGCGGGCCGGGCGCGGCAGCGGGCTGGGGAGCGGTTTGGGCAAGGGCTGGCCCAGAAAACGCCAGCGCAACGATAGCTGCGGTGCGCCACATCTTTCGCATCACTTCTTCTCCAGCAGGCGATTCATCCGCAGCCAGTCGACGAAACCCGGCGCCCAGTTGGTCGCAGTATTGCCCGGCGCGCCAAGGCCAAAGCCGTGGCCGCCTTGCTGATAGGCATGCAGTTCGACAGGTCGGCGTGCCCGCGTCCAGCTCTCCGCCAGACCGTATCCCTTGTTGCCGAACAGCTGGTCGTCGGCAGCAATCGCAATGAACAGCGGCGGAGCGGCAGGCGGCACAGCGACGGCATCCATCTCCGGATAGATCAGCCCGGCAAAATCGGGCTTGTCGGGCGAATTCGCGAGCGTTGTCGAGAGCGTCAGGATTGCGCCTGCCGAAAAGCCGACCATCCCAACCCGCGCCGGATCGACCCGCCACTCGCCAGCCCGTGCCCGCACCAGCTGCAGCGCGGCCTGCGCATCTTCGAGCGATTGCGGTGGTGTTGGAAACTTGAGCCCGCCGGCCGGAGCTGCGGCCACCATCCTTGCGGTGATGAACGCCATCTGGTCCTCGGCCTTGGCGGGTGTCGCATTGAGGCGATACTTGAGCACAAAGGCAGCGATGCCGCGGTCAGCCAGAAACTGCGCCACCGCCGAGCCTTCAGCGACGATCGACAGCCCGAAGAACCCGCCGCCGGGCAGCACGATGACAGCGGCACCGTTTGCTTTCGACCGTTTGGGGAGGAAGGGCGTCAGAGTCGCTTGCGAGACGTTGCGCACGGTTACCTGGCCCAGAAACCGTTCGCGCGCTTCTGGCGGCATTCCCGGCACCGTCCCGGTGTTCAAGGGTATCGCGTTCGGCTCGGGTGGGATCGGCAGTGTCTCGCGTGTCAGGTTCATGTTCGCGGGCATGGTCATTGCCGGCGCAGGCTGGCCTTCTGCCGTCGCCGGACTGGCACTCAGCGCAGTTGCGAGGGCACAGGCAATGCCCAGCTGGCGAAGCTGGGTCATGGGCATTCTCCGGATTTCATCACTTGAAAATCGCGAGGTCAATGGCATCGCCCATCGCCGTGTAGCCGGGATCGCCGGGATGCAGGTTGTCTGCCGAGCCAAAGCTCTTCGCCATCTTGACCGGATCGGCAGGATCGCGCGCGACGGCGTCAAAGTCGATCACCGCGTCAGGCTCGCCGGAACTGCGGATCCAGCCATTCACTGCCTGACGGATCGCCTCCTTCTCCGGGTTGTAGTGCGACACCGCACCGCCCATCGGCAGGAGTGTCGCCATCACCAGCTTGACCCGCCGCGCATGGGCGCGGGCGATGAGCTGGCGATAGCCGGCGATGAGATCGGCGGCGCTGAGGGCCGGGCCATCGCCGAAGATCGGGTTCTTGCCCGACATGCCGATGTCGTTGATGCCTTCCAGCACGACGACATGGCTCAGCCCTTCGATGCGCAACACGTCGCGGTCGAACCTGGCGAGTGCCGACAGCCCCCAGCCGCTCGTCAGCACGCGGTTGCCGCCAATCCCGGCATTGACCACCGCTGTCGGCTTGCACCGCCGGCAGGCCGAAAACCGGTTTGCCAGCTGTTCCGGCCAGCTGCGTACCGCGCCGGGTTTGCTGCGATTGCCATCAGTGATCGAATCGCCGAATGCGACGATCACGCGGGGCGCGCGCGGGGTGAGCACTTCCGCGCCGGTTACAATGGGGCGCCCCGAGATGGCTTTCGCGCCATCAAGCGCCTCGCGCATGGTCTGGTCGCCTTCCGCAATCACCAGCAGCCCGCCGCCGCGCGGATCGAGCTGGATGCCGTCGGGAAGATTGGTGCTCACCACCAGCTCGGCTTGCGCCGACACGGCAAGCTCGACCGGATCGCTCAGCACTGGCGCACCGGCGGGAATGACGATGCCAGGTGCACCGCCAAAGGTCAGCGGCCGCAAGGAGCCCGGCATGGCATTAAGCCCTTCGCCCGCAAGGCCGACGCTGGCCCCGGCAAGGTTCAACGGCTTTGCGCCCGCCTCGTTGGAAATGCGGATGCGCAGCTGCGAGCCTGCTGCCGATATGACGAAGCGGGTGCGCAAGGTGCCGGGGGCCGGCGGCTTGGGCCGGAGCATTTCAAGCACGGATTCGGGAACTTTGAACTTTTCGATCAACGCTTTTTCGAATGCCGGATCAAGCGGATCATAGGCAGCCGGGCTGGATTGGTAAGCCTCGCGCCAGGTGCCGCCCGGTTTCGCGGCGGCAGGCATCGCGGCAAGCATGCAGAGCGTGGCGGCAGCGAGAACGAAATTGCGAAGCAACATCGGCGGACACCTCGAGAGATGAGGACGATAGACAGAAAAAAACGCCGCCGGCAAGGGGAGGACCTCGCCGGCGGCAGTCATTCAGCTCAGCGCCGGATTCAGCGCGAACCGAAGGAGTAGCGCAGGCTCACGCCAAGCTCACGCGGCAGCGACGAGCGCACGGTGTTGTAGCCGCTGGGAGCGACTGCATAAGGACCGTAGATGTTGTTCAGCGTGGCAGTCCGCGAGAGCTCGACCTGTTTGTTGGTCACGTTCTTGGCAAAGAAGCCCAGCTCCCAGACGTTCTCCTGACCGGTAATCCCGGCGAACAGATCGAGCACCGCATAGGACGGGCTCGGCTTGAACACGCCAGCCGTAGCGAAGTTGCCAAAGTTGGGATTGTTGCCCTTGATGTTCAGATTGAAGCGGAAATAGCCTTCGAGCGAACCCAGCGGCATCGTGTAGCTGCCATTGACGGTGGCGTTGAACGGCGCATCCTGATTGAGCACCTGGCCTACGGGCGAAGGACAGAAGTTGATCGGGTTCGCGGCACTAACTGCGACAGCTCCCGCGCAGGCACCAGGATTCGCCGGCACATTGCCGCCGCGCGACTTGATCTGCGAGTAGCTGAGGTTGGCACCCAGCGACAGATTGTCAGTTGGCTTGGCGGCAATTTCCAGCTCGAAGCCGCGCACCCGCGAGTCGACATTGCGGTAGAATGCGAGGCTTGTAAGGGCTGTGCGGCCCGATACCGTATTCCAGTACTGGACGCCCTCGAAGGTGGTCAGCTGGTTGCCATAGTCGATCTGGAACACCGCCGCGTTGACCCGCAGATTTTGCCCGAAGCTCGCCTTGACGCCGATTTCGTAGCTCTTGGCCTTTTCGGGCAGCGGGGTGACCAGATTGGCCGGGAGGCCGGTGTTGTTAATTGCCGGCAGGCCGGTGCGGAACGAGCTGCCGGTGGTCGCATAGACCATCAGATCATCGGTGAACTTGTGCGACAGCGAGAAGTTGTAGAGCGTCGAGGTGTATCTGTCGTCGTTGTTCTGGGTTGAATTGCCGATGCCGGCGGCAACCACGGCATCGCAGGTTCCGGGATAGGCCGCGCTCGAGATGATGTTTGATCGGGCAAAAGCTGCGACTACGGCACACGACGTAACCATGGGTGCGGCCGCGCCGAAGCCCAGCCTGACGACATCCAGATTGCCAATATTGTTCAGAGCCGGGAAGGTCTGGATGTTCAGACCCACCGAAACCCGGTCACGCACGAAAGCCATGCCGCCGCTCAGCTCGGTCTTCTCACCCAGATTGGCTTTCAGGTTGCCGTAGAAGGAATCGAAGGTCTGGGCGATGCGGATGTTGGTCAGGCTGTTGAGGACATAGGCCGGGTTCGGCGTGGTGACCGATCCGGGCAATGCGGTCGGCGGGCCGAAAGCGCCCGCCAGATAGGTCGGAGCCCTGAAATTGATGCCCTGGCCGCCCGAGTGCTTCGAATACCAGCCGATGTCATAGCTGATCGGGCTGCCGCCGACGCGGTCCCCCGACAGGCGCAGTTCGTGGATTCTGAACTTGGGCAGCGCAACGTTCTCCGGCGAAGTGTACGATTCGAAACCGGGCAACATGTTGAGCGCGTCCGAGGTGGTGAAACTGGCGAATTGCCGGTTGAACTGCTTGCCGAAATTGTAGCTCAGCTTCTGGCCGAACACTTCCCAGCTGGCGTTGATGGTGAGAAGGTCGGTGTGCTGGGGGTCGATGCTCGGCGCATCCTGAACCGAAGCGCGCTGCGCAAGCGTCAAGGCCGGGCCGTTGAAGTTGGCCGGGATGGCACCAAGTGCGCCGAGAGCAGCCACTGGCGAAGCCGCCGCGCCCGGGCTGCCGGTTCCCTGCACCTGGGTATAGCGCCGAATATCCGTCTTGCGGCGTTGATACATTGCCTGGATCGACAGCGTGTCGGTCGGCTTTAGCAGCACCGTGGCGCGGAACGAACGGTCCCTGACGCTTGGCTTCACTGCGCTGCGAACGCTGTAGATCCGGTCGCCCTCGCTGTTTTCAATGTTGGTGGCCAGACGGATCGCCAGCACATCCTTGATCACCGGCAGGTTGACCGCTGCCTGAATGTCCCAGTGATTGGCCGAGCCATAGAAGCCCTGGGCATAGCCGCCGAACTCGGTAAGGTCGGGCTTCTTCGTCATGATCGTGATGGCGCCGGAAATCGACGGCGCGCCGCGCGAGGTGCCCTGCGGTCCGCGCAGCACTTCGATCTGGCCAATGTCGAACAACGACACCACTGTCTGGCCAGGATCGAAGCCGACCTCGTTGAAATAGATCGGCGTTGCCGGCGTGCCCGAACCCGGCCGCCATGAAACGCCGCGCAGCGAGACCTGGGTGCTGGCGCCGGCATTGACCAAGGTCAGGCCCGGCGCAAGCTTGGAAAGCTCGTCCGCCGACGTGATTGCCAGCTTCTGCAGCGAATCGCCCGAAACGACCTGCACCGAGACCGGCACGTCTTGCAGCCGCTCATCCGAACGGCGCGCGGTAACGATGATGTCGCCTTCGCTGGTGGCTTCCGCCCCATCGGCCTGCGCGCTTTGCGCGAAAGCTGCAGTTGGCAGCGCAAGGGTCAGCGCGGTGGTCGCAAACAGCGCATAGATGATTTTCTTCGACATGATTTCTTCTCCCAGTCGGACGCAATGGTCCGATTGCCCCAATATCCGGCGAACGAAATGCACCAGCAGCGATGCAATGATGCAATGATGCAATGATGCAATGATGCTCCGTTAGCCTAACGATTGTAATCCTGCAACGCTGTTGCCTGCGGTCTGGCTGGCGATTGCGGTGGGGGTGTTGCCGATTGGCAACTTTTACCGCGCCGTCACTCCGCCGCGATCGCCAGCGCTTGGCCAGCGCCCGGCTCTGGGCCGACGAATTCGCCCGGGTAACGCCCGGTAAACTCACCGTAGTCGAAAGTCGGCACGCCTGCGACCAGAGTCAAACGCATTGGCGCAGGGTCGCGGGTGTAGCGATAGGTGCGCCCGCCGGTTCCGTCCCACACGTCGAAGGTCTTCTTTTCGGGCCGCATCTCGATTTCATCAAGATTGAACACGGTGATATCCGCCACTTTGCCCAGCTCAATCAACCCGCGATCATGCAGCCCGAAGAAGTCTGCGAGCCGCCATGTCAGCATGTGCACCGCCTGTTCGAGGCTGAGCACCTTGCGGTCTCGGACATAGTCGGTGAGCAGAAACGCGCTGTAGCCCGCGCCGCAGAACAGCTTGCCGTGCGCGCCGGCATCCGTGACATTGGCAAGGCTGTGGCTGTCGTTCAGCAGCTTCATCATCACCTCTTCGTTCTTGGGCCACGAGCGCTTGAGGATGGTCGATTCCTGGCCGTTATCGAGCACCCAGCGGGCCATCGCGTCCGAGGCATGGGCAATGCCGGTTTCGGCCATGTAGTCGGCGAGGGTCAGGCCGATGGGGCCGAAACCGCTCTCGCTTTCGCGCAGCAGCATCGCCGTCGGATCGTGGAGGAACGAATGGTCGAACTGGTCATCCCAGCTCTGCCGCGCCGTAGCTAGCCATGCCGGGTCTGCCAGCATCGCCGCCTTGGCATCCCAGCCGGGCTGGTTGACCATGTCCTGCCACACCGGATTGCCGTTCTGCCCGAACACCAGCGTGCGGCCGAAATTGATCACCGAGGTGGGTGAGACAACATTGAAGGCGGTGTAGAACGGCAGGCCTTTCGCCTTGAACTGCTCGTGCAATTCCTCGGCCCGGGCGAGCTGCGGCTTCATGAATTCGAGTCCCGGCATCCCGGCCCACTGCATTTTCACGCCTGCCTGCTGCGCCAGTCGCCCCATGCGCTCGAGCTGTTGATTGCCCACCTTGCGCATGAAATAGTCGAGGATGACCTGGAAAGTCGCGCCGGGATAACGCGCGAGCACGCCGAGCAGCGCCTCAAACTCGGCATCGTCGGCCTGCTGCGAGGGCAAGGGGCGCTCATGTTTGTCATAGTCGAGATAGTTGGACGACAGCCCCATCGCACCGGCCGCCAGGGCATCATCGAGCAGCGCGCACATCGTCTCGATTTCGGCAGGCGTCGCCGCGCGTTTCCAGGCGTCCTGGCCCATCGCGCACAGGCGCAGCGGAATGTGGCCGCAAAAGGCGGCGAAATGCAGCGGCAGCTTGACCTTGGCCTGCATCGAAGCCTTGTATTCGCTCCACTTCTTCCAGTCCCACGGGACAATGGCGCGCATTGGCTCTTCGGGAATGTCTTCGAAGTAGTTGAAGATGTCGATGACATCGCTGACATTCTCATCACCGTCGGGCGCGGGCGCGAGGCTGAAGCCGCAATTGCCGTTGATCGACGTGGTCGCGCCGTAAGCCGGCAGCGGCTCGAGGTTGGGGTTCCACCAGACGCCGCCGTCCCAGTGGTTGTGGGTCTCGATGAAACCGGGGGTGACATAGCAGCCCGCAGCATCGACCACGCGTTCGCCTTGCCCGGCTTTCAGCCCCGTGCCGATCTCGACGATCCGGCCGTCCGCCACGCGCACATCGCCGGCATAGGCCGGTGCACCGGAGCCATCGACGACCGTTCCGCCCTTGATCAAAATCCGGATTTCCATCTGTCTTCTCCCCATAGATCGGGCTCAGGCCCGAAGTTCCCTGAAAAATTCCCTGATGTCGCCGACCAGCACTTCGGGCTGTTCCATCGGCGCAAAGTGGCCGCCGCGTTCGATGACGTTCCACCGCTTGAGGTTGTAATAACGCTCGGCCCATTTGCGCGGTTGCAGCCAGACGTCGTTCTTGAACTGGAGCAGCGCGGTGGGCGCTTCGACCGGGGGCTGGCGGTCATGGCAAGGCACCAGCCGTTCCGGCTTCGCTTCGTAATAATGCCGGGCCGAGCTGACATAGGTATCGGTCAGCCAATAGAGCATGGCGGTGGTGATGAGGTCGTCCTTGCTGAACACCGCTTCGACATCGCCGTCGCAATCGCTCCAGGCACGGCGCTTCTCGATCAGCCAGGCAGCGAGGCCGACCGGCGAATCGTGCATGGCAAAGCCGATGGACTGCGGCCGGGTGCGCTGGATCTGCATGTAGCCCGAGCCTTGCGCCATGAACGCCGCGAATTTGGCGCCCCAGGCCTGTTCTTCGGGGGCATAGTCCTCCGGCGCCGGGTAGGGCGGCATGGCTGGCCCCGCGAGATGCAGATGCACGCCGATGATCTTCTCGGCATATTTGTGCCCCAGCCGCGCCGAGACATAGGCGCCAATATCGCCGCCCTGGGTGGCAAAGCGCTCATGCCCCAGCCGCGCCATCAGCTTGACCCACAAGTCGGCGGTGGGATTGAAGAACATGCCTTCGCTGGTCAGCGGACTGGAAAAGGCAAAGCCGGGGAGCGATGGCGCGATCACCTCGAAGGCATCTGCCGGATTGCCGCCGTGGGCCGCGGGATCGCTCAGCGGGCCGATTATCTTGCGCATGTCCCAGAAAGTCCACGGCCACCCGTGATTGATGATCAGTGGGGTGGGGGCCGGACCGCCTTCGACCCCCTTTCCTTTCACATGGATGAAATGGACCGGCACATCGTCGATCATGGTGCGAAACTGCGGGAACTTGTTCATCGCCGCTTCCTGCACGCGCCAGTCGTAGGCGTTCAGCCAGTATTCGGTCAGCTCGCGCATATAAGCGAGGTTCGTGCCCGCCTGCCAGGCGTCGTTGTCGCCAATCTCCTGCGGCCAGCGCGTGCGGCGCAGCCGTTCACGCACGTCGTCGAGATCGGCCTGCGGGATCGCATTCTGGAATGGCTGGATGGTGCCGGTCATGTCACGTGCAACCGCGCACGAGCCGGTCCAGTCCATCGGCGGCAACCGCGAGCCGAGCCTTGGAAACCGCATCGCCGCCAGAACGGGCGTGATGGCAAAGCGCCCAGCCCAGACCGTCGACCGCTGCCATCGCCCGGGCAAAGGCCATGGTCTCGCCCGGCTCAAGCGCAAGCCGGAACGCAGCAAGGCGGCTTGCCATCAGATCCTTGAACTCGGCGCCGAAGGCCTGTGCAGCTGCGGGCGCCTTGGGCAGATGGCTAAGCGATACCAGCAACTCGGTCGCGGCGCGTTCGCGCATCACGAAATCGGCCATTTCATCGACCCACCTGGCGATCTGCGCGCGGGTCGGCTCGGGCCCCGCCAGGCGCGCGATAACCGGGCGCAGCTTGGCGGTATAGTCCCGGGCAATCGCGCCGAGCACTTCCTCCTTGTCGCGGAAGTGGAGGTACAACGTCGAACGCCGGATGCCGACGGCCTGGGCCAATTCCTCCATCGTCACGGCGGCAAAGCCGCGCTCGAAAAACAAGGCGTTGGCGGCCTCAACAATGCGCAGGCGCGTGGCCGCGCGGCGCGGGTTGGCCAGCGGCACAACGTTATCAATGCGAAATGCGGCGGCGTTCATGCGGCGAGCCTAGATTAAAATGGACACCATGTCCATACTGGACACTGTGTCCGATTCCGGCTATTGATCCCACCGTGCCACAAAGGACCTCCTGATGATCGATCTCAAGATCCGCCGAATTCCCTTCGATCTCGAAGGCACGGATTTTGTCTGGAACAGCAGCGATCCGGCTTTCGCCATCACCATGAACAAGGTCTCGTTTTTCGCCGTCGGCTTCGAGAAATACATCTGCCAGGCGATGAACGAAGCTGAAAAGCTGATCACCGATCCGCGCGTGCTGCAGGAGGCGAAGGATTTCCGGGTGCAGGAGAGCATTCACGCTTTGGCGCACCGCAAACATGCCAAGGCGCTGATTGCGCAGACGCCCGCATTGCAAGGCGCGCTCGACCGTTCGATCGAGCTTTACGATGCCCTATATGCCGCCCAGGACATCAAGTATCACCTCGCCTATGTCGGCGGTCTGGAAAGCATTTTCACGCCGTCGTTCAAGTTGATGCTCGACAACCGCGATCCGCTGTTCCTCGGCGGGGACGCCCGTGTCGCCTCGCTGTTCCTCTGGCATTTTTGCGAGGAGATCGAGCATCGCAGCTCGGGACTGATGGTTTATGATCATATCTATGGCGATTATCTCTATCGGGTCAGCCGCTTCAGGGGCTTCATGCGGCATGTCGGCGTGGTGATCGCAGCGATCACCGAGGAATTCCGGCAGGCGTTCCCGGATCTGCCCGCCGAGTGGTTCACTAGCTATTCGAACTACAAGATGCCGCTGATGGGCAGATTGCGTTCGATGGCTGGCATCGCCTTGTCGCAGATGCCGTGGCACAATCCCGAACATCAGCCGCTGCCTGAATATTTCCACGAGTGGACTGCCCGATTCGAGCGGGGCGAAGACATGGCCCGGACTTATGGCATGGGCGCAGCGCCCGGCCTGGTCGCAGCAGCCTGAGGATTAGCATTATGTTCGATACAATCATTCGCGGCGGCACAGTCATCGACGGCACCGGCGCAGCGGGCTTCACCGCAGATGTGGCCATCAAGGACGGAATGATCGCCGAAGTCGGCCGTGTCAGCGGGCCGGCGCGCGAGGAGATCGATGCCACAGGCGCCATCGTCACGCCGGGTTTCATCGATGTCCACACCCATTACGACGGCCAGTTCCTCTGGGACGACCGGCTGGACCCCAGCTTCTCGCACGGCGTGACGACCGCGATCGGCGGCAACTGCGGCGTCGGTTTCGCCCCTGTCCGGCCCGAGCATCGCCGCGCGCTGATCGAACTGATGGAGGGCGTCGAGGAAATCCCCGGCATCGTGCTCGACGAGGGGCTGGACTGGGACTGGAAAACCTTTCCCGACTATCTCGACCGCCTCGCCGCCCGGCAATACACCATGGACATAGCCTGCCACATCACCCACGCCCCCTTGCGCGTCTTCGTTATGGGCGAGCGCGCGCTGCGGCACGAGGCGGCCACGGCCGAAGATGTCGCCGCAATGGCCTTGCTGGTGCGCGAGGCGATGGATGCCGGCGCGGCCGGTTTTTCCGGCGCGCGGCTGCTCGAGCATTTCTCCAGCAGCGGCGAACATGTCCCCGGCACTTTCGCCGAGGATGACGAGCTGCTCGGCATGGCGAAGGCCATGGGTGCATCGGGCCATGGCACTTTCCAGATCATCCCGCTTGGCGGCGTCGGCGCCAGCATGTTCGAACATGCGGGCCGCGATGCGCGGCGCGCGGAGCACGACCGCTTGGTGCGCATTGCCCAAGTCTCGGGCCGCCCGCTGACCTATTCGCTTGTCCAGTTCAATTCGGACGAGAGCGACTGGCAGATGATGATCGAGCTCTCCGAGCGGGCGGCGACCAGCGGCCTGCCGATCACGCCGCAGGTCGGCGCGCGCGGGGTTGGTGCGCTGACGACGCTGGACGGCAACCACATCTTCCTGCTGCGCCGCTCCTGCCATGAAGTGGCCCATCTGCCGCTGGCCGAGCGCGTGGCGGCGTTGCGCGAACCTTCGCGCCGCGCCGCGATCCTGGCCGAGCGCAGCGACCCCGCACTGATCGCCGCCAATCCGCAGCTTGGTGCCTTCATCGAAATGCTAACCGGCCGCATCGGCGGGATCTTTCCGATGGAGCTGCCGCTCGATTACGAGCCGGCCCCTGAAGACCGGCTCGAAGTGCTTGCCGCCGCAGCCGGCGTGCCGATGGAACACTATCTCTACGATCACTACACCGCCGGCGATGGCACCAATGTCTGCGCCAGCCATGTGCTGAATTTCGCCGGCGGTGGTCTCGACGGGACATACGAGATGCTCAGGCGCGACATTACCGCGAGCGGCCTGGCCGATGGCGGGGCGCACATGAAGATGATCTGCGATGCCTCGATGCCGACTTTCATGCTTTCGTTCTGGGGCCGCGACCGCCAGCGCGGGCCGACGCTGCCGGTCGAACATCTGGTCCGCAAACTCAGTCTCAAGAACGCCGAACTTTATGGTCTCAGCGATCGCGGCAGCATCGCCGCCGGAAAGCGCGCGGATATCAATGTCATCGATCTGGACCGGCTGGCGCTGCATATGCCGCGCATGGTGCATGACCTGCCCAAGGGCAGCCCGCGCCTGTTACAGGGCTCGACCGGATATCTGGCGACCATGGTGGACGGCGTGGTGACCCGCCGGCATGATGCGGAAACGGGGACGAGGCCCGGCCGGCTGATCCGCTCAGGCCGGGCGGTGCATTAAAGGCCCGCGCGCGCCAAGCCGATCAATTGGGTGCCACTGTCCGGACTGCAATGAACCCGCCATCGACCGGCAGGTCCACCCCGTTGACATAGGATGCGCGCGGGCTGTTCAGCATCAGCAGCACCCAGGCCTGTTCCTCGGGATCGGAGCGCCTCCCGATCGGCTGGGAGACGGTGTCGATCTTTTCGGTGGCGACGACCGTCTCGATCTCGTCCAGCATCGGAGTCTTAACTGTGCCCGGGCTGGTGCAATTGAGCCGCACGCCGCGCGCGATCGTGCTGGCACAGTGGTGCTGGGTCCACACCGCGATGGCTTCCTTGGAATAGCCATAGGCATTCGTTTGCGGTCCGGGATGCTGTTCACACCACGAAACCGCCGCATCGAACGAATTTATGGTGACGAATTCGCGCAGTTCGGGAATACGCTGGCGCCAGCCTGCGCCGCCATTGGAGCCGATGCAGACGATTGCGCTTCCCGCCGGCATCCGATCCAGCACCGCCTCGGAGAGGTGACGCATGCCGATGAAATTGGCTTTCATCACATCAAGCCACGGGTGCATCGGGGCGAGGCCCGCGCAATTGAACAGTGCATCGACCGGTCCGGTAATTTCGGCCAAGGCGCGGTCGATCGATGAACGCTCGCGCAAATCGACCTGGGTGAAATCGGCCAGCGGCAGATCGCATTCCCGCCAGTCAAGCCCGTGCACCCGGGCTCCAGCCGCGATCAGCAGGCCGGCCGTGGCGTGGCCGATGCCGGAATGACAGCCGGTGACAACGCAGCGTTTGCCGGCATAAGCGAGTGGGTCGGTCTGAATGGTCATATTGGGTCTTTCGCGGCTTTCCGGGGCGTCCATACCAGCGGCAGGCGGGGCATCATGGCTGCGGCGCCGACCTTGACTTCGAGCCGCGCGCCCTCGGCAATCGCGAAGTCGGGAATGCGCGCGAGCCATTCTTCGAGGAAGATCCGGATCTCGGCGCGCGCCAGGCTGGAGCCCATGCAGTAATGCGCGCCCGCGCCGAAAGTGGCGTGGACTATTCTGGGCCGGCCGAAATCGACCGCCAGCCAGTCGACCTCAGCTTCGGGCCCATCATCGGGGAAATTTCCCAGCGCGGTCGGCGCGACGATCAGGTCGCCGGCTTTCAGCAGCACGCCGCCCAGCATGGTATCGTGCGCCACTTCGCGGGTGAGATTGACCATGGCCATGCGCCGCAGGAATTCCTCGATGGCCTCGGTCATGATCCCGGGCTGCGCGCGCAGTTCCCGCCGGTGCCCGGGATTGAGCGCGAGGAAGCGGGTGATGAAGGTCAGCATCGAGGCGACCGTATCGAGCCCGGCGAGCATCAGCACCGACATCAGCCCCTGCAACTCGTCGTCGCGCAGCGGCCTGTCTTCGATGGACGCTTTCGCCAGATCGCTGACCAGATCGTTCCCGGGCGCGGCGCGGCGTTCCTGCACCTTGGCCATGGTGTAGTCCGCCAGTTCGGCGAACCCCCGGTGCCGGGTTTCGGGCAGATCGGGGCGGATGATCCGGTCGACGATCTCCATGATGACCGGGCGGTCCTGCGCTGGCAAGTCGAGCATCGCCATGAACACGGCAATCGGCATCTGCTGCGCGAAATCGGCGACAAATTCGCAAGCGCCCCGTGGCTCCAGCTCCTCGATCAAGCCAATCGACAAGGCCCGCGCCCGCGCCGCCAGAACCTTGACCGCCCCCGGGGTCATCGCGCGCGACAGCAGGCGGCGATAGTGCGCGTGATCGGGCGGGTCGATCATCAGCGGAATAATCGGCACGGCGGGATTGGCCGACTTGGGCACCCGCATCGCCCGGCTGGAAAACGCTTCCGCGTCTTCCAGGATCACCCGGACAATCGCGCCGCTGGTCGCCACCCAGTGTCCGCCATTGCGCCGGGTCCAGAACAGGTCGGGCACTCCCGAATCGCGCAGGCGGACCATCGCCGCGGCAAAATCACCGTCCGGTGCATCGACCTGAAACGTGTCGTAATCGACGATCCTGTCCAGCGGAACGTGGCCGGGGACGTCAACCCTGTCGGGATAGAGCATGTTTAGGCAGTCAGGTCGGCATGATCGGTGCGACAGCGGCGGAATCGAAATAGTCGCGCCACCCGGCGATCTTGCCATCGCGCATGGTGAAAACGCCGGTGACGGGGAGCCTGAGCAGGGTGACGCCGTCGCTGGCCCGCGTGAAAGTTTCGAGTCGCTCGGACATCACGACATCGCCAGCCGCCGCATCGTGCAGGATTTCCAGCTCCGTCACATAGGCGGTCTGGAAATAATTGAGGAAATCGAAGGCGGCATCGGGCCCGGTGCAGGCCTGATCGGGCCAGGGCACGTTTGTATAAAGACAATCCTGCGTCATCACTTCGCCGAACTGTGCCCTGGTCATTGTCGGCCAGCGGGAGCAGAGTCGGCGCACCACCTCCAGGTTTCGTTGCTCGGCTTCGCTTGGCATATGATCCCCATTTTTCTGACGCCGATCAGGCGAATGTCAGTTCCCGCGCATTGTCGCGCATGATCTTGCGCACGTCGCTGTCCGAGAAGCTCTCGACCAGCCCGAAGAAGTCGCGCGGATGGGCGATGCCTTCGGCGTGCGGCCAATCCGAGCCGAACAGGATG
>JANPOS010000088.1:0-21469 GCA_031428115.1 Novosphingobium sp.
GGCACCAGAAAGTCATCGAGGAAGCGCCTGCGCCGGGGATGGATTCCATAACCAGAACAGAGCTTTGCCGCGCAGCAGTGCGCGCCGCAAAAGCGGTCGATTATGTCGGCGCGGGGACGATCGAATTCATCGCCGATGCCAGCGAAGGCCTGCGCGCGGACCGCATCTGGTTCATGGAAATGAACACGCGGCTGCAGGTCGAGCATCCGGTGACCGAGGAGATCACCGGGGTCGATCTGGTCGAATGGCAATTGCGGGTGGCTTCGGGCGAGCCGATCCCGCTCCAGCAGGAGGAGCTCAGCATCAACGGCTGGGCGATGGAAGCGCGGCTCTATGCCGAGGATCCGGCCAAGGGTTTCCTGCCCTCCATCGGCCCGCTCGATCTGTTTCAGCTGGGCGAGGCAGAAGGTGGCCGCATCGATACCGGGGTCTATGAAGGCGGCGAAGTCTCGCCGTTCTACGATCCGATGATCGCCAAGCTTATCGCCCACGGCGACAACCGAGACGCGGCGCGCGAAACCCTGTCCGAGATGCTGTCGGACACCGCGATCTGGCCGGTGCGCACCAACGCCGCCTTCCTGATCGCGGCGCTTGCGCATCCCGAATTTGCCGCCGGCGAGGTCGACACCGGCCTCATCGGCCGCGACGGCGAAGCGATGGCGGCGGACCCAGCCCCTTCGCCTGAGGCGCTGAGCGATGCCGCCATGGCGATGGTGCCGGTCTCGCTGGCGCCGGGCTTCCGGCTTAATGCTGCGCCATGCCAGATCGCGCCGTTCCTGCTCGATGGGGTGCGGGTCGATATTGCCCTGGTGGGCGAGGGTGCGGATGCGCCGATGTCCGACATGCTGATCGCCGAGCAGGGCATGGTCTGGCAGCTTGTCCCGTGGCGCGTTGGCGGCGGCGCGGCGGCGGCGGGCTCCGGCACGATTCTCTCCCCCATGCCTGGCAAGATCATCGCGGTCGATGTGCTCAAGGGCGATGTGGTGGTGAAAGGGCAGAAGCTGCTCACGCTGGAAGCCATGAAAATGGAGCACAGCCTGAGCGCCCCGTTTGACGGCGTGGTGGCAGAGCTGAACGCGGAAGTGGGCGCTCAGGTGCAGGTCGAGGCGCTGCTGGTGAAAATCGAGAAGGCAGAAGACTGATGCCCGGCAAATACTACGACGAATGGACCGTGGGCGACACAATCACCCACCAGCCCAGCCGCACCGTCACCGAGACCGACAACCTGATGTTCTCGGCAATGACCCACAACATGCAGCCGCTGCATCTCGATGCCGAATATGCCCGCGCGAGCGAATTCGGCCAGATCCTGGTCAACTCCACCTTCACTTTCAGCCTCGCGGTGGGCCTGTCGATTGCCGACACCACGGTGGGCACGCTGATCGCCAATCTCGGCTTCGACAAGATCGTGACCCCCAAGCCGGTCTTCATCGGCGATACCATGACTTGTTCGACCGAAATCGTCGAACTGCGCCCTTCGAAATCGCGGCCCGATTGCGGGATCGTCATCTTTCGCCACGCGCTGACCAACCAGCGCGGCGAGGAAGTGCTTTCGTGCCTGCGGACTGTCCTGATGAAGAAACGTCCTGGCTGAAAGCGCCGTCCCGGACCTATTGCTAAGCAAGCTTAGCGGTGTATGGTCGCCCATCGGATATTGATTCGAAATCTCTTCCCATCAAGGGAAGGGCGTGAGGGCGGACTGGCATCGGGAGAGGATGCGTTATTGGCCGTAATGGCCGTGAGGTCCGCCCTCAACAAGCCTTCACAGCTTCCCGGCCGCTTCCAGAGCCTTGAACCCCTCCAAAATCGCTGACTTGGCGGTGTTCGCTGCGGGAAAACCGCAATAAGGGATGGCGGAGAGGAACACCTCTTCGATTTCCGCCCGCGTCAGTCCGTTCGCCACGCCCATGATCGTGTGATAGCGGATTTCATCGAAGCTGCGCTGGCCGATGCACATGCCGAGCACGGCCAGGCTGCGGTCGCGCCGCGAGAGCCTGTCCTCGCGGGTCCACAATTGGCCGAAGGGCAGTTCCATCGACCATTTGACGTGTAGCGCGGTGAAATCGCTGTCACTGGCCGCCGCCTGCCGGCAGCCTTCGGCGGCCTCTGCGCCATAGACATCGGCGAACACCGCCAGCCCCTTTTCGAAATCTGCGGACATCGGCATCGCTCCCGTTACATACACACGTGGACTTTGGTCTCTTCGTTCGGTCCGCGCAGCACGTCCATCATCGCCGGCAGTCCGGCCAGTGCTATATCGTTGGTGATGATCGCCTTGGGGTCGCAGTGGCCCTTATCCATCTGCTCGGCGACATAGATGAATTCCTTCATCGAATAGCCGACAATGAACTGGATCGACAGGCACTTAAAGCTGGCCATGCCCGGGATCAGGGGATCCGGGCTGGTGCAGAAGCCCAGGCTGATCACCCGGGCGAACTGGCCGGCGTGGCTGATCGCCTTCATCATCATGCCTTCTGCGCCCACGCCTTCGAGCACCACGTCAGGGCTGCCGCCGAGCGCCTCAATCACTTCGCCGTGCTCATTGTCGCCGAACGGCACGAAGGCGTCTGCGCCCATCTCGAGGCACAGCGCCTTGCGCCGGTCGGAGCGCGACATGGCGACGATGCGGCCGGCGCCCAACCGCCGCGCCCAGTAGATGGCATAGAGCGCCACCGAGCCACCGCCCAGCACGAGCACGCGCTCGCCCGGCTGGATGCGGGCGAATTTGGTGCCGTAGAGGCTGATAGTCATCGGCTCGACCAGAGCGCCGTCGGCCATCGACAGCGTCTGGGGCAGGCGGGTGACGACGCTCTCGGAAATCTTCGCAAATTCCGCGAATCCGAGCATACCGGGGCCGGGGCTTGCCTGGCACAAGACGTTGTTGCCGTGGCTGCGGCACGAGGAACATGTCCCGCAGGCCACCGAGGGCAGCACGGCGACGCGGTCGCCGGTCTTGAACCGGCTGACCCCGCTGCCCGTGGCGACCACTTCGCCGGCATATTCATGGCCGAACTGCACGTTCTCGCCGAAATCGAAAACGCCGCCCTTGGTGAACGAGGTGTCGGTGCCGCAGATGCCGCAGCGCGCGATCTTGATGATCAAATCGTCCGCACCCGGCTCGGGATCGGGCAGGGTCTCGATCGTCACAGGCTTGCCGTGGCCGGGATAGATGGCGGCCTTCATGCGCGTTTCTCCACCAGATCATAACGTTCGACATAGTCGCCGAATTGCTCGCGCACGCGGTCCTCGCTCATGCCAAAATCGGCGATGTCATAGCGGTGAACGCCATGTGCAAGTTCCGGCTTTGCGTTGATCCGCTGGGCGAAAGATGCGCGCAGGCTCCCGCCGATGTCCATGCCGATGAAGGCGTAGATTTTCTCCAGCACGCCCATCGGGTCGCGGTGAAAGTCGCCGTGAACCACGTCGAGGGTCTGCCCCGGATGGCGCGCTCGCGCATCATCTGCGCGCCGCGTGGCCGCCGCCCATTTGCCCGCCTCGCGCGCCAGCAAGTTTTGCGCGCGCTGGTCGGTGCGGCCTACCTCAAAGATCGGATGAAGGTTCATCAGCAGCGAGCATAGCGATGGCACGGCCTTGGCAGGATCGCGGTGGGTCTGGATGACCTTGGCTTGCGGATAGATCGCCCAGAGCAGGTCGAGCTGTTCGATATGGCCGGGGTTTTTCAGCAACCAGCGTTTATCGGGCTCATTGCTGCCGATCAGCTGGACGCATTTGTAGTAGTAGGCATAGGCCGCGTCTTCGCTCTGGCTCTGCCGCCAGGCATCATAGGTCGCCGACGACCACGAGCCGCAGGCCCAGATATTGCTGTTGAAGCTGTGCCACAGCACCATGCAGCATTCGTGGACTTCGGCGGCGGCGCGGTTGTGCGCGGCGCGCGCTTCGGGTGCGGCGGCATAGTGCGCTTCGAGATCGGCGACCGATTTGCGGAACTGGGGATAGTCGGCCCAGTTTTCCGCTGGCGGGCGCGGCATTGGCGCGTCGATCAGCCAGGTCTGCAAGCCCTGGAAGCGCGGATCGACATTCATCAGCCGGTGCAGCGCGGTGGTGCCGGTGCGCGGGACCCCGGTGATCACGACGGGATCGAAGATCGGTTTTGCGTCGAAGCCGGGGTTGTCCTGCATCGACTTTATCGCAGCCGCGCGGCTGCGCAGCACGCCGATCACCTGCCCCCAGGCAAGGCGGCGGCCCTGTGCGGAGAAATGCGGGTCGTAGTCCATCGACTGGAGCATCACTTGCAGACCGTGCAGATAGTCGGAGGGGCCGAAATCGGTGGTGCCGACTTCGTTTGCGACGATATCGTGCAGCTGGTCCGAGGCAGTGCGGAATTGCGCCGGGGGATCGTAGGAGGCATCCATCACAATCCTCCCCGGTACGGGGAGGGGGACCATCCGCAGGATGGTGGAGGGGCACAGGCGGCATGGCGGAACATCGAAGCGGAGCGCCTTGCCGAAGGTGCCCCTCCACCAGGTTGACCTTCGGTCGACTTCGTCTCGCTGGTCCCCCTCCCCGT
Source organism: Novosphingobium sp. (assembly GCA_031428115.1). Classification (GTDB taxonomy): domain Bacteria; phylum Pseudomonadota; class Alphaproteobacteria; order Sphingomonadales; family Sphingomonadaceae; genus Novosphingobium. The sequence continues at coordinate 4,529 of JANPOS010000088.1, forward strand.
TCCGGGGAGGTATTTTGCCTCAAGCATCGGGTATTCCTCCCAAATTCGGCCCGCCATCAACCGCTATCGTCTGCCCGGTGACATAGCTTGCCGCATCGCTGGCAAGGAAGACAATCACGTTGGCCATTTCATCGGGCGTGCCAGTGCGGCGCAGCGGAATTGCCGAGCCCATCTGGTCAGGATCGAGCCCCGCGACTTTCCAGGCTTCGAGCACGCGAGGGGACGCGATCGCCCCGGCGGCAACGCAGTTCGCGCGCACGCCATGTTTGCCCCATTCGGCCGCCGTCACCCGGGTGAACATCTGCAACGCGCTCTTTGCGGCGGAATAGTGCGCGCCGCCTTTCACCCCGTTGATCCCGGCGCCCGAGGAAATGTTGACGATAGCGCCCGATTTCTGCGCGAGCATGTGTTTGCCCGCCTCGCGGGTGAGGACATAGGCCGACTTGACGTTGAGATCGAAGATCGAATCCCAGCCGCGCATCGGGATCGTCTCCAGCGGGCCCATGCGGGTGCCGCCGGCGTTGTTGACCAGCACGTCGATGCGGCCAAAGTGGTCCACCGTGCGCTGGACGAGCGCCATGCAGGCCGCCTCGTCCTTGACGTCAGTCGGCACGGCGAGGCAGGGCGATCCGCTTGCCGCTGCGATCCGCGCCGCTGCCGCTTCGAGTTCGGGCGCGGTGCGGCTGCAGATCACAACGCTCGCACCCAGCCGGGCGAATTGCATCGCGGCGGCGTAGCCGATCCCGGTCCCCCCGCCGGTGACAATCGCGACCCTGCCAGTGAAATCGAGTTGTTCGGAAATCATCTGACTATCATCTCCAGTAGTCCAAGCTGCGGCTCGAAACGCAGCCCTCCAAATGAAACACCGTCTGCCCTGAGCTTGTCGAAGGGCCGTATTTGAATTCGTGCACCATCCGCAGTCTTAAGAAGAAAGAACAGCCCTTCGACAAGCTCAGGGTGAGCGGAGTTGGGAGTAAGCCAAGCGCAGTGACCCAGCATTACCAGCGCCTCCGCCGCTGGCAGGCCCGCACCCGCACCCGGAGCTCTTCGGCGCGCTCTTCAGGCGTCACCACCGGCGTGTCGGCGGGCAGGTGATCACGCAGCTCGGCCAGCTTGACCCGTTTGAGCGTCGGCAATGGCTCGCTGTCGCAATCATACCAGCGGCCATAGATGCCGCCCTCGGTATAGCCCGCCGGATCGAGCCAGTTGGGTACGCCAGGGTCTTCGAGCGCAATCACCGCGCGGAATTTGCCGTCGCTGGAAAGTGTGGCCATCGCGCCGTTGGTGCTCGAGAGGCGGTGGACATATTCAAGCGCGTTGAACAGCGGATCGTTGAGCTGGACATTCCAGTAAGGCGCATGGCCCGGAATTTCGGTCTCGATGATCAGCGCCTCATCGCCATCGAACTGGAAATTGGCCGGCCAGAGGGCTGCTTGGTGAGCGCGCCGGGCATACGGATCGGCTCGAACACGTTCCAGCCGACCCGGTCCATCACCCCGTTCTGCATGCGGAAATACTGTCTGGTTTTGCGCGCGGGAAATTTTGCCATCTCGCCGATGCGGCGCAGGATTTCGTCGGGCGACAGGCGCGGCTTCGGCGGGACCGGATCGAGGCATTCGATCGACAGCACCGGATCGACTTCGCTCGCCCAGTCATACATCCGGTAGCGGGTGAACATGCCCGTGGCGCTGGGATGGATCGGCGCCCAGTTGCCGGCATATTCCGCCGGGCGTGCCGCGCTGAACACGATTTCGAACTCTGCGCCCAGCGCGATGCCGAAATCGTCGCAATCGATCTCGTTGTGGCCGTTGGGCTGCGGAATCTCGTCATAGGTTCCTGAAAGCGCAGCCTGCGTGGTGAAAGAGAGAATCTTGCACGTGCCGCGATTGCCCGAGACGCGGTAAGTCAGGTCGCTGCGGATCGGCGACTGGACATAGATGTCATCGGGGTTGGGCTGGAGCGTGAACACCGGGTTCCACAGCGGCGCCCAGTCGGGATGTTCGGGTGTCGCGTGGAAAAACATGAAATAGGAGTAGGACAGGCTCGCCATCGTCTGGCGATAGATATCCGCGCGGTACTGCGGATCGTCGGGGCGCCAGGTGTTCGCCAGCTCGCCCACCGCGCCCTCGAGGTCGGCGAGATAGGGCAGCAGTTCGGGGCCAATCCGGGTGGTCATTTCAGCATCCTCTCGCGCTGCTTTGCGCAGCCTGTGCCGGGGAGCCTAGCGCAGCAAGCAAATGCCGCATAGCCTTGGGCGATGATAGAAAACGAAGTGATCGCCGGAGCGCAGCAGCCCGATGCCGCCATCCTTGAGGCCGCCTGGAGCGCGATTCGCGGCAAGCTGGGCGAAGGGCTGACCGTGGTCGGCATCTGCGGCAGCCAAGCGTCGGGCAAGTCGACGCTCGCCGCCGCACTGGTCCGCCGAGCGGTGGGGGAGGGGGTGCCCGCCGTGTCGCTGTCGCTCGACGACATTTACCTCACCCGGGCCGAGCGCGAAGGGCTGGCCCGCACCGTCCATCCGCTGCTGCGCACGCGCGGGGTGCCCGGAACGCATGACGTGGCGCTGGGGCTGGCGACCATCACCGCGCTCGAACGCGGCGAGGCGGCGCTGCTGCCGCGCTTTGACAAAGGCACCGATGACCGCGCACCTGAAGCACATTGGGACCGGGCATCCGAAGGCACGCGGCTGCTGATATTCGAAGGCTGGTGCACCGGAGCTGTGGCGCAGGATGAAGCGGCGCTGGCCGAGCCGGTTAACGCGTTGGAGCGCGACGAAGACCCCGATGGCAGCTGGCGCGCCCATGCCAACCGCGCGTTGGCTGGCGAATACCGCGCGCTGTTCGGCCGGCTGGACTTGCTGATCCTGCTCGCCGCGCCCGGCTTCGAGACGGTCTACGGCTGGCGCTGCCAGCAGGAGCAGGTGCTCCACCAGCGCGGCGCGCCGCAAGCGATGAGCGATGCGGCCATCGCCCGCTTCATCGCGCATTACGAGCGGCTGACGCGGCATATCCTGAGCGAAATGCCCGAGCGGGCCGACATGGTCGCATGGCTCGCCGAGGACCGCACGGCCTTGCGGATTGACCTGCGCTAACCCTCGATCTTCTGCGGTGCCCCCCGCCCGATAACGCGCGCCAGGTTATAATGCAGGCTGGCGACGGTCCGCTCCATATAGGGATTGGGCTGCGCGCCGCGCCAGCCGGCGTTTTTCATGCCTTTCTGCACCGCCGACATATTGGCGAAATCCTGCTGGAGCACCGGCGGCCAGTCCTGCGGCTCGGTGTATTCCCAGTCGCTCGCGGGCGCTTCGCCTTCGGGGTAGAGTTCGTAAACCGCGCCTTCGAAGATGCACATGTTCGGATCGTCGCCGTAAGGCCGCGCCTGGTAAGTGAGCATGTTGTTGACCGCATGGCCGATCTGCTGGTTGGGGAAGATCTGCCATGCCGTGCCGCTCTGCGCGGTGTGCTGCGGATCGACCGTGGGCCAGACCACGCCGCGTGCCTGATCAATCGCCCGCGCGGTGGTCAGCCAGTATTTCGACACTTCTGGCGAAGGCGTACCTTCGGGCAGATCGTCCTTCAGCCGGTTGGCGACATCGACCAGCGTGCGCGTGGTGTTGGTGTTGGCGTTTTCCCAGGTGAAGTTCTGCATCTCGGCAGTGGAAATGCGCGCGTCGCCAGTGCCCAGCCGCAGCTTGGCGGCGTCTTCTTCCTGACCCTTGGGTGCATCATAGCCGATATTGGTATGCCGCCCCTGATTGCGCGCCCAGCCACGAAACTGGCCGAATTCCATGAATTCCGGGTGCGTGCCGGGCACGTGGTAGGTTTCGCAGAAGGCCTCCATCGCCACCTTCCAGTTGCATTCGAAGATCACCCATTTGCGCCAGCGGCAGCGCATGTTCTCAAGCTGGAACGGGTCGAGCATCGTCGCGGCGGGCTCGAGGTAGGCGCGCAAGGGGCCTGCGTCAGAGGCGAGGTTGACCCACAGGAAACCGCCCCAGCTATCGACCGCAACCGGGCCGAGGCTGGTGCGCTCTGGCGTGAGCACGCCCTGCCAGTCATCCTGATGCTCGATGAAGGTGCAGGTGCCCTCGCGATTGAAGGTCCAGCCGTGAAAGCCGCAGATGATGCTCTTCTTGTTGCCGCGCGCGTTCCGCTGGCCCTTGGGCGTGTCGATCAGCTTGCGGCCGCGATGCGGGCAGACGTTGTGGAACGCGCGGATCGTGCCATCGTCGCCGCGCGTGATGATCACTGAGTCGTCAAGCATGTCGTAGGTAATGAAATCGCCGGGGTTCGGAATGTCTTCCACCCGGCCCGCCTGCAACCAATGGCTGCGCCACAGCTTTGCGCGCTCCGCCTCCAGATAGTCACGGCTCGTATAGGCTTCGGGGCCAATCACCACCGGACCCGCGAGATCATCGGCGGTTTGCACAACTTTGCCCATTTCTCCCATGGCATCCTCTTATGCTGAACAGGTGTTACAATCCATGCATATCCACGCCAGGCGCGAGTCGCGCAAGTGCGTTGCAATTGCCGATGGACAGGCGCGATGGAATTGCCGAAAATGGCAATAACAAGGGGCCGGGCCCCAGGGAGATGACTGATGAGCGATGCCGATTCCGCCGCAATCCGCGAAGTCCGCAAGGACTGGGTTTCCGAACACCGCGAGAAGTATCTGGTCTCGGGCGGGACGGAAGGCCACATCGAGGATATCACTGCGGTCGGCGGGCGTGCCTATGGCGCGCATGCACTGGTGAAATACCAAGGGCGCAAGAGCGGCAAGGTGTTCATCACCCCGCTATGCTATTCGGTGGTCGCGGGCGAAGTGGTGATCTGCGCGTCCAAGGGCGGGGCGGACCATCATCCCGAATGGTATCTGAACCTTGTCGCCAGGCCCGAGGTCGAATTCCAGGTCGCGACGCAAGCCTGGCGCGGCACCTGGCGCGAGCCGGAAGGCGCCGAGCGCGAAAAGGTCTGGGCGGTGATGGTCGACAACTTCCCGTTCTATGCGAACTACCAGCAGTCGACCACGCGAGTTTTGCCCTTGGTGATGATGACGGGGCTGGAAGCGATTCCGGTGTTCAAGGAGAGCGACGCGACGGGGCAGCGGCAGTTTTAAGGGGCAGGGGGCGGGCATTCAACAGGCCCAGCCTGCACGGCGGCGGCTCTTGAGCGTTTTCCTCCAACCCCGCTCAGCCTGAGCTTGTCGAAGGCCGCTCGCCAAGTTCGCCTCACTCGCTTCGAGCGGTGCGGCCCCGAGCCAGCTGCGAAATCAGGGCCCAATCGTTAACGATTAACGCCTCCTTCTTGGCGCGACTCCAGCCTTTGAGCTTGCGCTCGATCCAGAATGCATCGTCGCGGGTCATGAACATGTCCGACCAAACCAGCACAACGGGCTTTCGCTTTTCCGTGTAGCCAGCAAAAGTTCCGTCCTGATGCTGTGCGAGGCGCAGTTCCAGATCGTCTGTGTGGCCAACATAAAAGCTGCCGTCGTTGCAGCGGAGCATGTAGGCGTAGAAGGACATGGTGTTTGTCTAGGCGTCGCGCATGGCCTTCGACAAGCTCAGGCTGAGCGGGGTTGGGTTGCAAACAGTTGTTTCAAGATTTGAGCAAAAAAATAACAACATCCGCTCGGTATGAGCCTGTCGAAGGCCCGTTCGCAGCCTACTTCATCAGCCCCCGAACAAACCCGACCAGCCCGGTCTGCCTTGCCCGGCGCAGTCTCTCGGCTGCCAGGATCTGCACGACTTTGCCAAAGCACTCGTCGATATCGTCGTTGACCACGACATAGTCATAGCCGTCCCAGTGGCTGATTTCGGCCTGGGCGCGTTCCATGCGGGCGGCGATGACATCGGCGCTGTCTGTGGCGCGGGAGGTCAGGCGGCGGCGCAATTCGTCAAGGCTGGGGGGCAGCAGGAAGACGCGCACGACATCGGTTTCCATGCGCTGGTAGAGCTGCTGGGTGCCTTGCCAGTCGATATCGAACAGGAAGTCATGGCCGTCTTTCAGCCCCTGCTTGATCTGCGCCTTCGGGGTGCCATAGCAGTTGCCGAAGACATGCGCCCATTCGAGGAATTCGCCGGCCTCGGCCATGCGGTCAAACTCGGCCTGCGCAACAAAGTGATAGTCGCGCCCTTCGACCTCGCCGGCGCGCATCGGGCGGGTAGTCACCGAGACCGAGAGGCGAATATCGCCGTCGTGCACCAGCAGGCGCCGTGAGATCGTCGTCTTGCCCGCGCCCGATGGCGAGGACAGGATGAACATCAGTCCGCGCCGCAGCAGCGCATCGGAGCCGGATTCAGCCGATGGCATCGGCGTCTTCGTCTTCGCGCAAGGCAGGGCTCTGTGCGCTCGCGGCAGGTGTCGCGGCTTTTGCGTGGCGGCGATCATAGAGCATCTTGGCGATCAGCCCGCCGCCCACGACAATTGCGCCGGGAACCGAACGGGTGGCGATGCGCGCCATGGCTGCGCCGGCCAAACCCTTTGAAAGCCTTGAACCGGCTGCCTTCCCGCCCGGCAGCACTCGGGCAACTGCGCGATCAAGCGCCTTGCCGCCAGCGAAGCGGATCAGGCGGGCGAGCAGGGGAAGGGCCACTGCGCTAGCTTTCCCGGGCTATTTCTTGCGGCCGAAGTCGACCGAGACGACATTGGTGCCCGGCTCGCCCCTGGGCTCGGCCGCCTTGTCGCCATCCGTTCCGTCGCCACCCGGCGCATCATTGCCGGGCTCGTCATGCGCGCTGGGCTCGGCATCGGCGAGGTCGGCCTGGAATTGCAGGCCAAAATCGACTGCCGGGTCAACAAATGCCGTGATCGCGGAATAGGGCACCACCAGCTTGGCGGGGATCTGGTTGAACGTCAGCCCAACCGAAAACAGCTCGTCATCAACCGTCAGGTCCCAGAACTTGTTCTGCAGGACGATGGTCATCTCGTCGGGGAACCGCTCGCGCAAGTGCGCCGGGATCGAAACCCCCGGGGCACCGGTCTTGAAGGTGATATAGAAGTGATGATCGCCCGGCAGCGTGCCGCCCCAGGTGACCACCTGGCCGAGCACCCGGCCGACGACGGCGCGCAGCGCTTCCTGCACGATTTCGTCATAAGGGATCATGCTGTCGGGCGCGCTGTCATTCATAATTGGGGAAGTGGCCCCGCGAGTCCGGGTGGTCAAGGGGTAAAAGGCGCAAAATCCCCGGTTGATCGGTTGAAAGCCGCAGCCCGGCAATCGTCTGCCGCAAATCCCGTGATTGATTCCCGCGCTTCCCGCTCTATAGGCCTAGGCCCATGCCCCAGCCCATGCGCACCGCCCGAATTGAACGCAAGACCAGCGAGACCAGCATTGCCGTCGAGGTCAATCTCGATGGCACGGGAGCCTATGCCGTTTCCACCGGGATCGGCTTTCTTGATCACATGATCGAGCAGTTCTCGCGCCATTCGCTGATCGATATCTCCTGCAAGATCGCTGGTGACCTGCATGTCGACCAGCACCACACCACCGAGGACAGCGCCATCGCCATCGGCCAGGCCATCCTGCAGGCGCTCGGCGACAAGGCCGGGATCGGCCGCTATGGCATGGCCTATTCGCCGATGGACGAGGCGCTGTGCCGCGTTGCACTCGATATTTCCGGGCGGCCCTGGCTGGTGTGGAATGCGGGCTTCACCCAGGAGCGGCTGGGCGAGATGGACACCGAGCTGTTCCAGCACTGGTTCCATTCGATCGCGCAAGCGGTGGGGATAACGCTGCACATCGAGCTGCTCTATGGTGAGAACAACCACCACATCATCGAAGGCATCTTCAAGGGCTTTGCCCGCGCGATGCGAACGGCGGTTGAGCTTGATCCCAGGAAGGGCGGGGCAATTCCTTCGACCAAGGGCCAGCTAGGTGGCTGAGATTGTCGCGTTGGTGGATTACGGCGCGGGCAATCTGCAATCGGTGATGAATGCGCTGAAGACCGCCGGCGCGGAGCGGGTCGAGCTGACGTCTGATCCCTATGTGGTGCGCGCGGCGGACCGCATCGTGCTGCCCGGTGTCGGCAGTTTCAGGGCCTGCGCTGAAGGGCTGCGCGACGTGCCGGGCATGGTCGAGGCAATGCAGGAGCGAGTGTTTGTCGGCGGCGCGCCGTTCCTGGGGATTTGCGTCGGTATGCAATTGCTGGCGAGCCGGGGCCTGGAGCATGGCGAGACGCCTGGGCTGGACTGGATCGCCGGCGAAGTGCGCGCGATTGAAGTCAGCGATCCGGCGATCAAGATCCCGCACATGGGCTGGAACGACGTTGCGCCGATGCCGCACCGCAATGGCGCTCAGCTGATCGAGCCGGGCGAGGCCTATTTCCTCCATTCGTATCATTTTGTTGCCGACGATGGCCATGACGTGGCGGCGCTGACCGACCATGGCCGCAGCGTCGTTGCGGCGGTGGCGCGGGATAATCTGCTGGGGGTGCAGTTCCACCCCGAAAAGAGCCAGGCCTATGGGCTGGAGTTTCTGGCGCGGTTTCTGGAGTGGAAGCCATGATCGTATTCCCCGCAATCGACCTCAAGGCCGGGCAGGTCGTGCGCCTCGCCGAGGGCGATATGGCCCGCGCCACGGTCTATGGCGATGATCCGGCGGCGCAGGCCGTGCTGTTTGCCGAAGCGGGCGCGCAGTATCTCCATGTTGTCGATCTCGACGGCTCGTTTGCGGGGCGCGCAGAAAACCGCGAGGCGGTTGAAGCTATCCTCGACGCTTTCCCCGGCCATGTGCAACTGGGCGGCGGCATCCGCACCCGCGAGGCGGTCGGCGGCTGGTTCGATCTCGGCGTTGCCCGCGTGGTGATGGGCACGGCGGCGCTTAAGGATCCCGAGTTCGTCAAGGACATGGCGAAAGAATACCCCGGCGGCATCGTCGTCGCGGTCGACGCGCGCGATGGTATGGTCGCGACCGAGGGCTGGGCGGAACTTTCCGAAGTCTCGATTTTCGACATGGCGCGCCGCTTCGAGGATGCCGGCGTCGCCTCGCTGCTGTTCACCGACATCGGGCGCGATGGCATGCTGAAGGGCTGCAACATCGAGGCGACGGTTGACCTCGCGCGGCGCACCGACCTGCCGGTGATTGCGAGCGGCGGCGTGAAAGGCCTCGACGACATCCGCATGTTGGCGCTGCTGGCGAGAGACGGCATCGAAGGCGTGATTACCGGACGGGCGCTCTATGACGGAAGGCTGGACCTTGCGGCGGCGATTGCCCTGGCGGAGGCGACATGATGCTTCGACACGCTCAGCATGAGCGGGAGTTGTGGGCAATTCAGCCAAGAGACCCGCTCAGCCTGAGCTTGTCGAAGGCCACCCGCTCATGACCGTCCGCATCCGCGTCATCCCCTGTCTCGACGTGCGCGATGGCCGCGTGGTCAAGGGCGTGAACTTCGTTGACCTCAAGGACGCGGGCGACCCGGTAGAGCAGGCGCGGGCCTATGATCTGGCGGGGGCGGACGAGCTGTGCTTCCTTGATATCACCGCGAGCCACGAGGCGCGCGGGACTTTGCTCGATATCGTGCGGCGGACGGCGGAAGTCTGTTTCATGCCGCTGACCGTTGGCGGCGGGGTGCGTGACGTGGAAGATGCGCGCGCGTTGTTGCTGGCGGGCGCTGACAAAGTCGCGGTCAACAGCGCCGCCGTTTCGCGGCCCGAAGTTGTCGCGGATATTGCCGCGAAGTTCGGCAGCCAGTGCGTGGTTGCCTCGGTGGATGCACGTGCAAAACGAAACCCCGCTCATCCTGAGCTTGTCGAAGGATGGGAAATCTTCACCCACGGCGGCCGCCAGGCCACCGGGATCGATGCGGTGGCCCACGCGATCAAGCTCGCCGAGCTGGGCGCGGGCGAATTGCTGGTCACGTCGATGGACGGCGACGGCACGCAGGCCGGCTATGACCTTGAACTCACCCGCGTGATTGCGGATAGCGTTTCGGTGCCCGTCGTGGCTTCGGGCGGGGTAGGCACGCTCGATCATCTGGTCGAAGGCGTGACCAAAGGCCACGCCAGCGCCGTGCTCGCTGCCTCGATCTTCCACTTCGGCACCTATTCGATAGCCGAGGCCCATGCCGCCTTGCGCGCGGCGGGCTTGCCTGCGCGGGCTTGAGGCGGCATGACCAGCGACATGAGCAGCGACACCCTGAAGCGCCTCGAAGCGACGATCGCCGCGCGCCGCGCCGCCGATCCCGGCAGCAGCTATGTCGCCAGCCTGTTCGCCAAGGGCCTGCCCAAGATCGCGCAGAAACTGGGCGAGGAAGCCACCGAAACGGTGATCGCGGCGCTTTCGGGCAGCGACGATGAACTGGTGGGGGAAGCGGCGGACTTGCTGTTTCACCTCGCCGTGCTGCTCGCCGCCAAAGGCCTGACGCTCGATCAGGTGCTCGCCGAACTTGACCGGCGCGAAGGCACCAGCGGCATCGCGGAAAAAGCCGCGCGAGTTGAATCCGGGAGCCAGTAATGCCGATCGACGCCAGCCTGCCCTATGACGACAATAACATTTTCGCCCGCATCCTGCGCGGCGAGCTGCCGTGCAAGCAGGTCTTCGAGGACGAGTGGAGCCTCGCCTTCCACGATATCAATCCGCAGGCGCCGGTGCATGTGCTGGTGGTGCCCAAGGGGGCTTACGTGGGCTGGGATGATTTCTCGGCCAAAGCCAGCGACGCCGAAATTGCCGGCTTCACCCGCGCGGTGGGCGAGGTGGCGCGCCAGCTCGGGCTGACCTCAGGCTACCGGCTGATGGTCAACATGGGACACGACGGCCATCAGGAAGTCCCGCATCTGCATGCGCATATATTCGGCGGCCGGCAGTTCCGGGTGATGATTGCGGGTTGAGGCCCTACACCTCTCCCCCGCCATCCTCCGTCCCGGCCATCAGCCGCGTGCGCATCAGTTCCAGCTTGCGGTTGATGCTCTCGACGATCATCGGCGCCTCCGCCTCGCGCTGCCGCCGTTCGTCTTCCTCCCACTCGCGCCGCAGCCGGTCATAGACCGGATGGCCGGCGCGCAGATTGGCAAAATGCGCGCCCTCGCCGTTCCACCGCTTGGCCCGCCGCTGGCGCAGCAGGAACATCAGCAGCTGGGTGTCATACCGGGTCCAGCGCGCCACCACCGCGCCGCCGCGCAGCAGCACGCGCTCCTCGCCCTCGATCGCCCGCTCCAGCGCGCAATCCTCCAGCCGCGCGATGCCGCGATCAATCGCCAGCTCCCAGGCCGCCGAAAACCCTTCCGCCCCGGGCAAATGCCGCAACTTGTAAAGCGCCTCCAGCGAAGCCCCGATCGCCCGCGCCGCCTGCGTCACGATGCCGGTCGCAGCCAGCGCGGCAATGAACGCGCGCTGGCGATCCGGCGTGATCGAATTGCGGCGCGGCGATGTGTGCAGATAGGGCGCAAAGCCGAGCAGCGGATCGCCGGGATCGGGCGGCTCCGCAGTGAACGCGGCGGCGCTGGTGCGGCGGGAAGGGCGGCAGGATGTGGTGGTGAGACTGTTGGACAAGGGGCGCGGCTCCATTGGCGGCGTGTTGGATTCCCCAGTGGAGGCGCAGGATAGGCGAGGCGGGGGTGTGTAGGAAAATGGTTTTGTTTGGTCTTCGGCCGATCCCGCCGCGTGACTCGGTGTTGCATATATATTTCACACTTGACATTTGTGAAATATATATGCAATTTCACAACAAGGAGGTTAGTCGCGATGACCGGAAATGTTGTCTATCTTTACGATAAGCCGAGGGAAATTGCACAAACAACGCGCGTCGGGTTCCGCGAGCATGGGCTTTGTGAGCAGCTTTTGAGCGCAAACAAGCTAGCCAGTCGCAGGTTCGTACTTGAGGCCGCGACTGCAGCAACTCGCCCGCACAAGAGGTTGGTTAGGTCTTTGAGAGATCGAAAGGCCGAGATAGTTCTCGACACAAATTGTGCTGAATTGAGCGTACCGGGCAAGTTCTCCAGATATGTGAAATCTGCGCCATGGGCGGTTGAAGGGCGTCCCCTCGAAGCGGCCGATTTCGCACCTCGAACGAACCGCAGTGTCATTGAACATATTGCCCGACATGCGGTGGCGAATGAAGTGACTGCGGTACTTTCCCCTTCACACTTTTTGGATGACGACAATCAAAGCTGGCTGCCGATTGACTTAAAATCTTGCGAGGCCTTGAGGACGGCGCTTGATCAAGCTGGCGGTGGTCACATTCCAATCGATTATCCAATAATCACTTCATACAACCAGTTTCGTAATCCAAACTTTCGGCAATCACTATGTGAGGAGCTTCGCAGTCTCCCAATTGATCGAGTCTGGCTTCGGATCGCGGGTTTCGGTGCCGACGCGACTGGCGTGGGCATCTCGCGGTTTGTTGAGGGGGCGACCGATTTCTATAACATTGGTATTCCTGTGATTGCCGATTGTGTCGGGGGAATTGCGTCGCTTGCCGTCGCGGCCATGGGTGGCGTTAGTGGCTTTGCGAGTGGGATCGAAAGTAGGCAACGTTTTGATGCTTCAGATTGGTTGAAACCGGATGTTGGCGGTGGCAGCGGTGGCGGTGGATCAAAGCGGATTTTCATAACCGGTTTGGATCGCTTTCTTTCTGTCTCGGAAATGCGCGAGTTCTTCGATGTAACGCGGACTTCTCGACAATTGTTCGGTTGCTCCGATCCCTCTTGCTGCGGCGACGTCGATAAGATGCTTCGGCATCCTGCCGCTCATCTTGCAGTTCAAGCGGGTCGACTCGTTAAGTCGCTTTCGGAGACGCCCGAAGCGAACCGCGCGGAACAGTTCTTGGAAACTCACCTTAAGGAGCGCTTCAAAATTGCAGGAAGGGCAAACAGAATTCGTAATATGGACGATAGTTTGAGAAGGAAAATTGGTGCGTCTGCGAAGCGGCTCGAACTCGCATATGACGCATTATCGGGCCTCTACGACCGAATGGGGAAAATCGATTTTCCAGTTGAAGCAAAATTCCGCAGCGGATCGCGGCAAGCAGAACTGTTCCAGGAAAGATCATTATGACCACCGCCAATCTTTTGCGTGAAACAGCAGTCTCCCGGCTGGTTGGAGAACTAAAGGCGATTGCCGGTCTCAAAGGCCGCGACCTGGCCAATATGCTTGGCGTCTCCCCGCCTACCGTTAGCCGTTGGAGCAAGGGTGAGGCAGACCCAACGATCGACAAGCAGACTGCCATGGCGCAGCTGCGCTGGGTCGCCGCCCGTCTGGCGGATTTTTACGAGCCGGACGAAGTGCGGTTGTGGCTGCAATCTCCGCATCCGCAACTTGGTGGATTGCGTCCATATGACCTGATTGTCGACGGGCGGACGGCCGATGTTCTTGAGGTGATCGAGCGGCTGGATAGCGGGGTTTATCTTTAAGTGGAACGACGCCGCGCGCTCGATGACAGGCTGCTCGACCTTCTGGGCGCGATCGAGGGAAGACCATTCGATAGCGCCATGTGGCGCGTCGTCAGGAAAGGCCGCGAAGTGCTTGATGGCTCGCGCGGTTCGGGCCGGTGGAACACATCGGAAATGTCCGTTCTCTACGGTGCTGCAGACCGTGACGGCGCAATTGCCGAAATCAACTTTCACTTGAGCCGGGGGCAATCGGTATTCCCCTCAAAAATGCGCCATGATGTGTTCGAGCTTGCCGTCAAAGCACACCAGACACTTGTTCTGGCAGACATGGAGCAACTCAAACGACTAGGCGTGGACGATGCCCGCTATCGCGAACTTCTCTACTCGCGCACGCAAGAAATTGGTGCTGCGGCAGCATTTTTGGGCTTCGACGGGTTGATTGTGCCATCGGCAAGATGGGACTGCAAAAATATCGTACTATTTCTGGATGCCATCAATGTTGAGGAAGTTCGGACGGTTTCAGTCGAACCAGTCGATTGGAAAGCTTGGCGCCAATCCCAATCTTGATCCAAAAGAAAGCGCTCCCCAGAGGATGCCTGCTTCCGTGAAGCCGGATTGTCGGCTTATTGCCGCCCCGCTTCATCACCACCCTTGACCCCCTGTAGGATTCCCCCTAAGGGCGCCCTCTTCCGGGCAATTCCCGGATTGAGCTGAACATTGGCGGAGCGCTCTCTTGCAGGGCAAACCGTCAAAGTAACCCGGCCCTTGCGGCGGGGTGGAGCGTTCTTCGGCTCGCGATACCGGCACCGGGGCTTGCCCCCGCATTTGCCGTTTGCGCGATTCCTGATGTGCCTTCACTCCCGCAGCATGTGCCGCCAACAAGGTGAAGCATTCACAATGCCGACTATCAACCAGCTGGTCCGCAAGGGCCGCGTTCCGCAGAAGGCCAAGTCGAAGGTCCCTGCGATGGAGCAGAACCCGCAGAAGCGCGGCGTCTGCACCCGTGTATAAACCACGACCCCGAAGAATCCGAACTCGGCGCTGCGCAAGGTGGCCAAGATTCGTCTGACCAACCAGCGCGAAGTCATTTCGTACATTCCGGGCGAGGGCCACAACCTGCAGGAGCACTCCGTTGTGCTGATCCGCGGCGGCCGCGTTCGCGATCTTCCCGGCGTGCGCTATCATGTGCTGCGCGGCGTGCTTGACACCCAGGGCGTCAAGGATCGCAAGCAGAGCCGTTCGAAGTACGGCGCCAAGCGTCCGAAGTAAGCACAGCTACCCCGTCGTCCCGGACCTGATCCGGGACCCCGCTTTTCTTCGTTCCCGCGCAATGTGCCGGATAGGAAGCTGGACCCCGGATCAAGTCCGGGGTGACGAATGAGAGATTGGAGACAAATCGCATGTCACGTCGTCGTCGTCCCGAAAAGCGGGTCATCCTGCCCGATCCCAAGTTTGGTGATCAGGTTCTGTCGAAGTTCATGAACAACCTCATGCTCGACGGCAAGAAGTCGGTCGCGGAATCCATCGTCTATGGGGCGATGGAAACCATGGAGACCAAGGGCAAGGGCAATCCGGTCGAAATGTTTCATTCGGCGCTGGAAAACGTCAAGCCGCAGATCGAAGTGCGTTCGCGCCGCGTCGGTGGCGCCACCTATCAGGTGCCTGTGGAAGTGCGCCCCGAGCGTGCCCAGGCGCTGGCTATCCGCTGGCTGATCACCGCCGCGCGCAATCGCAGCGAGACGACCATGGCGGCGCGGCTTTCGGCCGAACTGCTCGACGCTTCCAACAACCGCGGCAACGCGGTCAAGAAGCGCGAAGACACCCACCGCATGGCCGACGCCAACCGCGCCTTCTCGCATTACCGCTGGTAATTGCAGTCCTAATCCGGAGTTATTGATATGGCCCGCAGCCATCCCCTCGCGATGTATCGCAACATCGGCATCATGGCGCATATCGACGCCGGCAAGACCACGACTACCGAGCGCATCCTCTATTACACCGGCAAGAGCTACAAGATCGGCGAAGTGCACGATGGCGCGGCGACCATGGACTGGATGGAGCAGGAGCAGGAACGCGGGATCACGATCACTTCGGCTGCGACGACCTGCTTCTGGAACGATCACCGGATCAACATCATCGATACCCCCGGCCACGTCGACTTCACGATTGAAGTCGAGCGTTCGCTGCGCGTGCTCGATGGCGCGGTGGCCTGTTTCGATGGCGTCGCCGGGGTTGAGCCGCAATCCGAGACCGTGTGGCGCCAGGCCGACAAATACGGCGTGCCGCGGATGTGCTTCATCAACAAGCTCGACCGCACCGGCGCGAACTTCAAGTACTGTGTCCAGTCGATCATTGACCGCCTCGGCGCCAAGCCCGCCGTGCTTTACATTCCGATCGGCCTCGAAGCCGACCTGCGCGGCCTCGTCGATCTGGTCCACAACCGCGCGATCATCTGGAAGGACGAAGCGCTGGGCGCCGAATTCTACTATGAGGAAATTCCGGCCGATCTGGCTGACGAAGCCGCGATCTATCGGACCGAACTGATCGAACTGGTCATCGACCAGGACGACGATGCGATGGAGGCCTATCTCGAGGGCACCGAGCCTGACGTCGCGACGCTGAAGGCCTGCATCCGCAAGGGCACGCTCAACCAGTCGTTCGTGCCGGTCTGCTGCGGCTCGGCGTTCAAGAACAAGGGCGTCCAGCCGCTGCTCGATGCCGTGGTCGATTATCTGCCTTCGCCGCTCGACATTCCTGACGTGCAGGGCGTCAAGATGGACAGCGACCAGAAGGACAGCCGTCCCGCCACTGACGATGCGCCGTTCAGCGCACTCGCCTTCAAGGTGATGAACGATCCGTTCGTCGGCACCCTCACTTTCATCCGTATCTATTCAGGCACGCTCACCAAGGGCACCTATCTGAACTCGGTGAAGGACAAGAAGGAAAAGGTCGGGCGCATGCTCGAAATGCACGCCAACGACCGCAAGGACGTCGACGAGGCATTCGCCGGCGACATCATCGCGCTGGCCGGCATGAAGGAAACCACCACCGGCGACACGCTGTGCGCCGAGCGCCAGCCGATCGTGCTGGAGCGGATGGAGTTCCCCGAGCCCGTCATCGAGCTGTCGGTGGAGCCCAAGACCAAGGCCGACCAGGAAAAGATGGGCATCGCGCTCAATCGCCTGTCCGCCGAAGATCCGTCGTTCCGCGTTTCGACCGATCACGAATCGGGCCAGACGATCATCAAGGGCATGGGCGAGCTTCACCTCGAAATCCTGGTCGACCGCATGAAGCGCGAATTCAAGGTCGAGGCCAATGTCGGCGCGCCGCAAGTGGCTTACCGCGAATATCTCGCGAAGCCGGTGGACATCGATTACACCCACAAGAAGCAGTCGGGTGGTTCGGGCCAGTTCGGCCGCATCAAGTTCCGCCTGAAGCCAGGCGAGCGCGGCACCGGCGTCATCTTCAACGACAACATCAAGGGCGGCAATATTCCCAAGGAATATATCCCGTCGGTCGAGAAGGGTATGCGCGAAACTGCAATGGGCGGCTCGCTGATCGGCTTCCCGATCATCGATTTCGAGATCGAGCTGTATGACGGCGCCTATCACGACGTCGA
>JANPOS010000089.1:0-19404 GCA_031428115.1 Novosphingobium sp.
GGTTGCCAACACCATGCTGCTGCAGGCGATGACGCTCTACCACACGCCGCATCTGGCGCTCGGCGGCGAGATGTCCAACGACTATCTCGAACGCACCAGCGTGATGGGATACAATACTTTCTGCCTGTGGCTGGGCGACACGCTTGGCTGGGTGTTGTCGTTCCGTGTGTTTTTCGCGGCGACGGCAGAGTTTTCCAATGGCGCGCTCGATCCCACGCGCTGGCCGCTTTTCTCGGCGACTGTAGCAGCCTTCATTTTCGTCATCCTGACCTATTCGAGCCTTTCGACCACCAAGGTCATCAAGTATCTGCCCGCTCCGCCGCCCGCTGCACCGGGCTTTGGCCTACGCGAATGGGCGCGCGATATCGTCAGGACGCTCTCGAACCGCAATTATGTCGTGCTGCTGCTGGGGCTCTTGTTCCTGTCTATGATGGTCGGTGTGCGCGGCGGGCTGTGGCTCTACGGCGCGACCTATTTCTGGCGGCTCGACAACAACCAGATCAGCCTGTTCGCGATCGGTAGCTTCTCAGGTTATCTGTTTGCCGCACTGGTGGTGAAGCGGCTGCATGCAACGATTGACAAACGCTGGACCGGGGCGCTCGCTCTGGCGATCTATTCGATCGGTCCGGCGATTCCGCTGGCGCTGGGCTGGCTGGGCATCTTGCGCTGGGATACCCCCGGGCTGGTCTGGATCCTGATCGGCTTCTCGCTGCTCCAGCATCTGCCCTACAGCCTGATGGTGACGACCGTCACTTCGGCGCTGGCTGACATCGCCGACGAAAACGAGCTGAAATTCGGGCTCCGCCAGGAAGGCGCGCTCTATGCCACGCGCACCTTTTTCCAGCGGGTCGACCAGGCTCTCGGCACGGCGCTGGCAGGCTGGGTGCTCTCGACGATTGCCTTTCCGGCCAAGGCGGTCCCTGGATCGGTCCCGGATATGGCGCTCATGGGACTTGCTGCGGCCTTTGTCCTTTCAACAATACCCGGGCTGATTGCTGCGGTCTTCTATGGCATGCTTCGGGTGACCCGGGCCACGCATGACGCCACGCGTGCGGCGCTGGCGGCCCAGCAGGATGCTGCCGAACAATGATTGCAAGGGCTTGCAAAATTTCTTGACGCAAGACCGCTTTCGGGCATAGAAAGTCCGCAGCGGTCCGGTTCACTCGTGCGACCGCCTGCCAGACCCGCCTGCTGGGAGACAGGCTCTCGGCGCGGTCTTGGCTCTTGCCCTTCAGAGGTTCAGTCATGCCCACAATCCCAGGCCACCTGGCGGTGGTTCCTTTTGTCAGCGTCGATCACATGATGGAACTGGTGCTTGCCATCGGGGCCGAGCGCTTCATTGTTGATCTGGCAGCCTACGTCGATGCCGATTTCCGCCGCTGGCCTGCGTTCGACAAAACCCCGCGCGTCGCGTCGCACAGCCAGGAAGGCGTGATTGAGCTGATGCCGGCGGCTGACGATTCCACCTATGCGTTCAAATATGTCAACGGCCACCCCAGCAACACCCGCTCGGGCCGCCAGACTGTGACGGCCTTCGGTGTGCTCGCCGATGTGGCAACAGGTTATCCGCTGCTGCTTTCCGAGATGACCATCCTCACCGCGCTGCGCACGGCGGCGACATCGGCGTTGGCGGCGAAGTATCTCGCGCCAAAGGGTGCACGCACCATGGCGATCATCGGCAATGGCGCACAGTCCGAATTCCAGGCGATCGGCTTCAAGGCCTTGCTCGGCATCGAACAGGTGCGCTTGTTCGACATCGATCAGGCCGCCAGCCGCAAATGCGCGCGCAATCTGGCTGGAACCGGCATCGCGGTTACCGTATGCCAGACTTCACAAGAAGCGATGGAAGGCGCTGAGATCGTCACGACGGTGACGGCGGACAAGCAGTGTGCCACAATCCTGACCGACAACATGATTGGCGAGGGCATCCATATCAATGCCGTCGGCGGCGATTGCCCCGGCAAGACCGAACTTCACCGCGACATCCTGCTGCGCTCGTCAATTTTTGTTGAATATGAGCCGCAGTCCCGGATCGAAGGCGAGATCCAGCAACTCGACGCGGCGCATCCGGTAACCGAGCTCTGGCAGGTCATGACCGGCGCGGCGAACGGGCGACAATCGCCAAAGGATATCACCCTGTTTGATTCAGTCGGCTTCGCGATCGAAGATTTTTCGGCGCTGCGCTTTGTCCGTGACCGGTTGGCCGATCATCCCCATTACATCGAACTCGATCTGCTGGCCGATCCCGATGACCCGCGCGATCTGTTTGGCATGGTGCTGCGGGCCGAGGCGAAAGAAGCGGCGTGACAAACGACTGGGATTACCTGGACAGCATCAAGTTCGCCGATGAAGCGGCGGCAATCAAACAAATGCTGACCGAAGCGCCGCTGAGCAGGATCGGTCGCAAGGCTGTCTGCGCCGAGGCCGCTGCCCTGGTCGAGGCGACACGCGGTTCACCGCGCCAGGGCGGCGCGGTCGAAAGCTTCCTCCAGGAGTTCTCGCTTGGAACACGTGAGGGACTGGCGCTGATGTGTCTGGCCGAAGCCTTGCTGCGCACGCCCGATGCGGCAACCCGCGACCGGCTGATTGCCGAAAAGATCAGCGCGGCCGACTGGGCGGCGCATCTCGGCCAGTCCGACAGTCTGTTCGTCAATGCCTCGACCTGGGGGCTGATGCTCACCGGCAAGCTGGTCGATGTCGATGAACAGGCGCGGCGCGACCTTGGCGGTTTCCTCAAACGTATGACCGCGCGCGCTGGCGAGCCAGTCATCCGGCAGGCAGTGGCCAGCGCCGTGCGGATCATGGGCGAGCAATTCGTGCTGGGACGCGATATCGAATCGGCGCTCAAACGCGCTGGCCGCGAAGGCATGTTGTGCTCGTTCGACATGCTGGGAGAGGGCGCGCGCACGGTGGCGGATGCGGCGCGCTATGCCGAACTCTATGCCAGTGCCATCGAAGCTGTGGGGGGTGCTGCGGCAGCCGCCGGGCCGGAGCTGGGACATGGCATTTCGGTCAAGCTGTCCGCCCTGTGCCCGCGCTATGTGGCGACGCAGGAAGCGCGGGTCTGGGATGAGCTGTATCCGCGCCTGCGCGATCTCGCCATTGCGGCCGCCGGGCACAACATCAACCTTGCCATTGATGCCGAAGAGGCCGACCGGCTCGTTCTCTCGCTCAAGTTGATCGAGCGGCTGGCAAGCGAGCCGGCATTGGGTGACTGGCGCGGACTGGGCGTGGTGGTCCAGGCCTACCAGAAACGGGCGCGCGAAGTTATCCGGCAACTCGCCGCACTCTCGGCCCAAACCAGCCGCCAGATGATGATCCGGCTGGTCAAGGGTGCCTATTGGGACAGCGAGATCAAGCGAGGCCAAGTGACGGGGATGCCCGACTATCCGGTGTTCACTACCAAGGCCGCGACCGATCTGTCCTACCTCACCTGCGCCCGGGAACTGATTGCCGCTGCGCCGCACCTCTATCCGCAATTCGCCACCCATAATGCCCATACACTGACGGCGGTGCGGATGATGGCGGCCGAAAAGGGCGTGATTGTCGAACACCAGCGCCTGCATGGCATGGGCGAGGCGCTCTATGACGCCGCCAGGGCAAAGTTCGGCCCGATGCGGCTGCGCGCCTATGCGCCGGTTGGCGGGCATGAGGATCTGCTGCCCTATCTGGTGCGGCGATTGCTGGAAAACGGCGCCAACAGCTCGTTCGTCCACAAGCTCCTCGATGAACGCATTCCCGCTGCCGAGGTCGTCGCTGATCCGATTGCTGGAGTCGAAGCCCATCCCCGCCCTGCCCCGCATATCCCGCTGCCGCGCGATCTTTATGGCGCTGCCCGGGTCAATTCGATGGGGCGTGACCTCTCACAGCAGGCAGTGCGCGATGCCGCGCGCGCGGCGCTTGACGCATTGTCCGGCGGCCCCGCATCACCTGAGAGCGATCTCGCCCGGATCGGCAAGACAGCTGCTGCGGCGAAGGCTGCCCAGCCGAATTGGGATGCGGCCGGCGGCCCGGTGCGCGCCAGGGTTCTGCGCGCCATGGGCGATGCGCTTGAAGCCGATGGCTCGCGGCTGATCGCCCTGCTCGCGCGCGAGGGCGGCAAGACGTTTGACGATGCCGTGGCTGAAGTGCGCGAAGCCGCAGACTTCTGCCGCTATTACGCGCATCTGGCAGAGACCGAATTTGCCGGACCAGTTACCCTGCGCGGCCCGGTGGGTGAAACCAACCATTGGGAACTGCGCGGGCGAGGAGTGTTTGCCTGTATCTCTCCCTGGAATTTTCCGCTGGCGATTTTCACCGGACAGATTGCAGCGGCGTTGGCAGCGGGCAATGCGGTGCTGGCTAATCCCGCCGAACAGACGCCGCGCATCGCCGCAGCGGCGGTTGCCTTGTTCCATGGCGCCGGGCTTGATCCGGCGCTTCTGGCTCTGGTTCCGGGTGACGGGAGTGTGGTCGGCGCTGCGCTGGTCGCGCATCCGGGAATTGATGGTGTCGCCTTCACTGGTGGCACCGAGACCGCCTGGGCGATCAACCGGGCGCTAGCCGCGCGGGCTGGACCGATCATTCCCTTCATTGCCGAGACTGGCGGTCTGAATGCCATGGTGGCCGATACCACTGCCCTGCGCGAGCAGGTGATTGACGATGCGATCGCCTCGGCCTTTGGCTCGGCAGGGCAGCGCTGCTCGGCGCTGCGCATGTTGTTTGTGCCCGATGAGTCAGCCGACAGCCTGATCGAAGGCTTGGCCGGAGCGTTGGCCGTGCTGGTGCTGGGTGATCCTGGTGATCCAGCGACTGACGTCGGTCCGGTGATCGACGGCGATGCCAAGGCGATGCTCGAACGCCATGTCGAGCGGCTGGAACGCGAGGCGCGGATCATTGCCCGGCATCCGGGGGCCGGAGAAGCCAGAGGCCATTTCTTCGCGCCGGTGATCGCCGAAGTCGGTCGACCCGATTTCCTCGAACGCGAAGTCTTCGGTCCTGTCTTGCACGTCTATCGCTATCGGCGTGAGGAACTGGCCGAAGACCTCGGCAAGCTCGCCGCGCGCGGTTATGGGCTGACGCTGGGCATCCATAGCCGGCTGGATCGCTTTGCCGCCGAAGTCCAGGCTCTGCTCCCGTCTGGGAACATCTATGTCAACCGTTCGATGACCGGGGCGGTTGTCGGTGTCCAGCCGTTCGGCGGGCTGAGGCTGTCGGGCACGGGGCCGAAAGCGGGCGGGCCGCACGCGCTCCACCGCTTTGCAACCGAGCGCACGATCACGGTCAATATCATGGCGCAGGGCGGCGATCCGGCGTTGATCAATCAGAGTTAGTTTGAATGGGCGAGCGGCAAGCCTGGTCTGGCCCACTGACGCGACACCAGCCGTCCTGTTCCGCCAAGTGTGACATAGGCGGTCATCAGCCCAGCGCCGCCAAACGCGATGTTGGTGGTGAAGCAATCGTCGGTCGCCACGAATTCGACCAGCCGGCCGTTGGGGTCAACAACGCTGATGCCGCAGGTGCCCGGCAGACCAATGGTTGCCACGCAGATATTGCCGCAGGCCTCAACTGCCAGACTGTCAAAGGCACTGACCCCGGGCGCGCTGTAAAGCAGCCGCCCGCTGGGGCCGCGCAGACCCGGCTTCAGCGCCACTTCGCCCGGCGCAGCGATATCGAAAGCCCAGAGCCGCGCGCTGGGGGTCTCGCTGACATAGAGCGTCCTGCCATCGGGCGAGAGACCAATTCCGTTTGGCCCATCGAGCGGGAAAACGACTTCGCGGCATTCTGACCCGTCAGCGCGGGCATAGCACACGCCGGTCACTTTCTTCTCGCGTCCGTTCGACTTGCCGTTGTCGGTAAACCAGAAGCCGCCGTGTGCGTCGAACACCAGATCGTTCGGCCCCCAAAGCGGCACTTCGCCTGCACTTGTGCACAGCGTTTCGACCGCGCCCGTTGCCGGATCGATGCGCTGTATCGAGCCGCCGGGATAGCCATCGGGAATACCGTGGGGCAGCCGCATGCCATTCCATGTCCACCACAGGCAGCCGCCGTTCTGGCAGGCGTAGAGCATACCGTTCGGACCCATGGCGAGGCCATTGGGGCCACCGCCGGGGCTGGCGGCCACTAGCTTGCCGCCATCGGGGAGAACGCGGGTGATCTGCCCGCGCTCGATCTCGACCAACAGCACCGAGCCATCGGCGCACCACACCGGGCCTTCAGGAAAGCCGAGCCCCGCCGCCAAAACTGTCCAGTTCATCATGCACACTCCTTGTTTGCAAGGCCTTGCAAAAATCCTTTGCCTTGTCACCCCGCCCTTGTCTATGGTGTGATGACGATGATGATCATTTCGGGGCACTTGGAGCAATGATCGGGGCGCCGGGCCTCCTGCCACGCAATGCCAGCGGGATTCCGCTTGGCTGCAGGGTTGCGGCCTATCTGCTCGGCGCGGCGCTGTGGTTCATCTTGCCTGAAGCCCCTGATCAACATGCGCCCGGCGCGGCTGCGCTCGCGAAAACGTGAAACGGAACGAAGATGAAAGCCTCAATCGGCAAATTGCCCTTCACGCTCCCGGCGCGGCCATCTGTGCGGCGCATCCGCAAAGTCGATGCTGCGGCCTCACTCCAACCCGGACCTCCCCAGCCGATGGGCGGTTTCGA
This sequence comes from Novosphingobium sp., assembly GCA_031428115.1. Classification (GTDB taxonomy): domain Bacteria; phylum Pseudomonadota; class Alphaproteobacteria; order Sphingomonadales; family Sphingomonadaceae; genus Novosphingobium. The sequence goes on from JANPOS010000089.1 coordinate 6,636, forward strand.
GCCGCGCTTTACCGACATCGTCGACTATATCGTGCGGATCACCGACGAGATCTGGACCGACCGGGCCATCGGTTACATCCGCGATACCTATGACCATTCCTGCACGGTCTATTCAAGCTATGGCGTGGTGCGCAGCGCCGAAGCCGTGGTCAAGTCGACTATCGCCGGGATTGCTGCAGTGCCCGATGGCGACACCAACCACCTCAATGTCGCCTGGAGCGGTGATGATGAGCAGGGCTTCTACACGGCGCATCTGGGCTTTGGCGGCGGCATCAACCGGGTCGATACTGCATTTGGCCCGGCAACAGGCCGGCGCTATACCAACCGCTTCGCCGCCGATTGCATCAGCCGGGCCAACAAGATTCATACCGAATGGCTGGTTCGCGACACTGGTGCTTGTGTGCGCCAGCTCGGCTTCGACCTTGACGACGCCGGTCGCGCAATGGCCGAGCTGCCCCTGGGCGAAGTCTATATCCAGACACCGGGGCACGGCATGTTGCCGCCAACCGCATATAGCCCGGGCTCAATGGAGACTTGGGCACAGGCGTTGTTCGATGGCGTGTGGAATGATCGGCGGCTCGACCGGCTGGGACAGTTCTATGCGCCGGACGTCATCGCGCATTCGGGCGGCGGGCGGACCATGCAGGGCTTGAATGCCCTGTCGACATTGATCGTGCAGATCCTCGCCAGCATACCCGATGGCAAGCTCGAAATCGGCCATGTCTGCTGGTCTGAGGAGAACGACGGCGTGATCGTCGCGGTGCGCTGGACGCTCAGCGGATCGAGTGCCCGGGGGGGCTTGCTGGGCAACCAGTGGCCGGCGGGTCGGCAGGTGTTCATGATGGGCAGTTCGCACATGCGCCTCGATGGCCCGCTGATCGTCGAGGAGTGGACGGTATTCGATGAAGTTGCAGTGCTCGCCATGGCCTATCGAGACTGAGCACCGCACGCCAGGATCCGGGTGCGCGCCTTGATGCCGCCACGCGCGATGCTGTGCTGTTCGAGACGGGACTGGCCTTGCAGCAAGGCAAGCTCGATCTAGCCGAGCAGGGCTTCAAAAACGCGCTGTCTGGCTATCTCCACTCTTGCGCTTCGTTGCAAGCGGTTGCAATAAGCTTTTGTGTGCAAATTGAGGATTCGAGAATGACCGAAGCCAAAGCTCTGCCCTTCGCCTTGCCGGAGCGACCCGCAGTGACCAGGATCCGCAAGCGCGACACGCGCGAATTTGCTGCGCCCGGCCCGCTGCGGACCCAGCCAATGCGCGGCTTCGAAGATGATTTTACCGATATCGTCGACTACATCATTCGCATCACCAACCAGATCTGGCCCGAACGCCAGGTTGGCCGCATCTACGATACCTATGATCCGCATTGCGTGGTCTATAACGCCACCGGCACCGTGCGGTCCGTCGAGGAAGTCGTCGCGGCCACAACCGCCTCGATCCATTCCGCCCCCGACGGCGAATCGCATCATCTCAATGTCGCGTGGAGCGGCGACGAAGATGAGGGCTTCTACACCTCTCACCTTGGCTACAGCCTGTCGACCAATCTTGGCGACACCATTTATGGCCCGGCCACCGGGCGCAGGATCGGGCGGCTGTTCGTTGCCGACTGCGTCAGCCGCAACAATCTGATCCACACCGAATGGCTGATGCGCGACAACGGCGCGTCGGTGCGCCAGATGGGCTATGACATGCACGAAGTAGCGCAGTGTCTGGCGGAGGCGCCTTTCCGCGAAGAACGCATTGTCGTCGCACCGACCCGGCTCGAAGGTCAGGCACCGCGCAGTCTTCACGCAGCAGCGGTCGAGACAGTGTGGGACTGGGCGGTGCGGCACTTCAACGACATCTGGAACATGCGGCGCTTCGATCTGGTCAGCCGCGACTATTCGCCCCATGTCATTGCACACTGGGCCAGCGGGCGCGTTGCCAATGGCCTTCGCAATGTCCAGGCGCTGATCATTGCGCTCAACGCCAGTGTGCCCAATGGCGCGGTCCGGGTCGAGCATGTCTGCTGGTCTGATGAGACCGACGGGGTGATCGTTGCGGTGCGTTGGACGTTAGAGGGCACGACAGTGCCAGGTGGTCTGCTGGGCAATGCTCCTGCGGGCGGATCGGTCGCAATCATGGGGTCCAGCCATTTCCGCTTCTGGGGCGGAAGTATTGTCGAGGAATGGACCGTGTTCGATGAGGTTGGCACTCTGGTGCAGGCCTATCGCAGCTGAGCAAAACGACAATGATCGCAGGCCGACACGGCGCTCTGGCGCTGCTAATGGTGGCGCAATTTTTCTATGCCTGGGGCTGGTCGACCGCCGATGTCCTGCGGCCGCAGATCAGGGAGGCACTAGACCTTAGCCTGGCGCAGGCCGGTGCGGGCTATTCGGCACAGGTCATCGGCACCGTCATCGGGGCATGGCTGATTTCCCTGCTGGCACGCCGCGCAGGTACGGCGGTGGCAATGGCGGCGATGATGGCAGGCTGCGGCGCATCTGTGCTGGCCGTCGCCTTTGTCACCAGTCTTGGCCCATTCATCGCCGCGCGATTCATCTATGGGCTGTTCGCGGGCGGCATTTTCCCGGTGACGGTTGCGGTATATCTGGCGCTCTATCCCCCGCAAGCGCGAGGGCGCGTCGCCGGGCTGATCGATGCCTGCTTTTATGGCGCGGTGATCGCCATGGGCGTGGCGCTTGCCCGCATTGCCCCTGACGACTGGCGGTTGATGCTGTGGATCGGGGGGCTGCCGGGCGTTGTCCTGGCACCGTTATCATTCGTCCTCATCCCTGCTGCGGCGCGCGGAATCAGCGCGAATGCACCGCAACCGGGCGGCCTCTTGCGGGCGGATGTGCGGACCAGGACGTTCGCGCTTGTCGCGCTGATGGGGGCCAATTCCTTCGGTTATCAGTGCTTCATCGGCTGGTTGACCACTTACTTGCGCGATGTCCGCCAATTCGACAGCGAAGGGGTCGGAACGGTTGTCGCGACGCTTTACACCGTCAACGCAGCGGCAACCTTCCTGTGGGGCTGGCTGGTTGACCGCTATGGACGCCGCGTCGGGGCATTCGGCCCCTTGCTGTGCGCCGCTGCGATCGCGCTGGTGCTGGGTTCGGACCTGCCGCCGGAGCAGACCGGCATTCTCGCCGCGCTCTATGGCCTTGGGTTTGCCGCAACGGTTTGCCTCGGCCCGTGGATTGCCGAGATGTTTCCGCCAGAATTGCGCCTTGCGGCAACTTCGCTGTTTCAGTGGGGGCGGCTCGTCAGCCTGCTGACACCGCTGCTGACCGGTATGCTGGCGCAAAGCTGGGGCTTGGTTCCAGCGATGGCGCTGGGAATTGCCGCATTTGTGCTCGCGGCTGCCGTGTGGCGCGGTTTGCCCGAAACCCTTATCCGCGCAAGAACCGCCTGACCCCATATGGCACCGGATCGATGTGAGGCTGCGCGCCGGTCACCAGTTCGGCGATCAGCCGCGCCGTTCCCGGCGCACCGATCATGCCATCGTGGCCATGGCCAAGCGCGGCATAAAGCCATGGAAAACGGGGCATACGGTCGATCAGGGCCACGCTGTCTGGCAATGACGAGCGATGCCCCATCCACACCCGCCTGGTTTCTGCCTCGATTCCCGGGAACAGCTCGTCGAGGTGGCGTCGCAGGCCCAGCGCGCGGCGTTCGTCGGGCTCGGCATCGAGCCCGGCGATTTCGACGGTTCCCGCCAGCCGGAGCCCTTCTGCCATCGGCGTGATCGCCACTCCGCGAGCCTTGTAGATGATCGGAATGGCAATTGGCATCGAAGGAACGCCAAGCTGAAGGTGATAGCCTCGCTCCGTCTCCAGCGGCACTTTCAGCCCCAAAGGGTCGAGCAGACTGCGCGACCACGCCCCGGCTGCGACCACCACCGCGGTCGCCAGGGTATTAGCCGCGTTGGTCAGCATCATGCCGCCGCCGCCCTGCGGGATCAGCTTCATCACCCGCTCGCGCCGCAGCATTCCGCCATTTTCGCAAAACCGGTCATAGAGCGCGGCAACCAGCCGGTCTGGGGCCAGCGTATAACCATTGTTGGGAAACAGCAGGCCGCGCGTCGCCACCGGACCGATACCCGGAAACAGTTCGCGCAAGCGCGCGGCATCGAGCACTTCGGCCTCAAGCCCGAGCATCGCGCGCATTTCCTCGGCGAGGCGCTCCTCCGGACCAGGCCTCGGTTCGCGCGGCAGGACAACGCCGCCCGAGCGATGCAGCAAGCGGGCGTGATCCTCCTTGCCCAGCAGCGTGCGGTAGCCCGCGAAAGTGTCACGATACAGCGCATGCAGCGCTGGTACGGCGCGGCGCACTTGCGCGGGCCGGCTCGCCCAGACCCAGCGCAGCAGCCATGGTGCCGCCTTCAGGGCATAGGCTGGTCGCACGCGCACCGGGCCATAGGGATCGCGCAGCCAACGCGGCACATGGCGGATCATTCCGGGCATCGCCGCGGGCAGATGCGCATCACCGTTGATCAGTCCCGCCGTCCCGAAACTTGCCCCGCCAGCCACGCCGCGGTCATCGAACACCGTGACCCGCCGCCCGGCCTGTTGCAGCGCCACCGCACAGGCCAATCCGATCACGCCGGCGCCGATCACTGCAACGTCGATCGTATCCGTGCTGCCGGCAATTTCGCTCTTCGAAGCCATCGTGGTTGCATCCGCTTGCAATAGCGGGCAACCTAGCGAAGGTAGCGCAGGATAGCCATGCCCCAAGTGTCAAAAATTGCTGCCGGATTGCCGGGCAGCGGAATTCGCGAAATCACCGAGCTGGCGCTGGCGCGGCCCGGCGCTCTCCGGCTTGAAATTGGTGAGCCCTGCTTTCCGACGCCGCAGCATATTGTCGAGGCGGCAGCGAAGGCCGCGCGCGATGGCTTCACCCGCTATACCGCCGGTGCCGGTATCGCGCCATTGCGCGAAGTGATTTCGGAGAAGCTGGCGCGGATCAATGGCCTTGAAATTCCCCCGGAGCGCGTGATCGTCAGCCATGGGGCGATGTCCGGATTGCTGACCAGCTTTGCCGCCGTGCTCGAGCCCGGGGATGAAGTGCTGCTGCCCGATCCGGGCTGGCCAAACTGGGAAATGATGGTCCGTCTGCTGGGCGCAATCCCACGCCGCTATGCGTTGAGCGAGGCGGCAGGGTTTGTCCCCGATCTGGCAGCGCTGGAGGCCGCAATAGGTCCCCGCACCCGCGCCCTGCTGGTCAACTCGCCGTCAAACCCCACGGGCGCGGTCTATCCCGCCGATGTGCTCGAAAGCATCGTCGCGCTCGCCCGGCGGCACGATCTCTGGCTGGTATCGGACGAATGCTACGACGAAATGTGCTTCGATGCCCCGCATGTCAGCCCCGCAAGGTTTGACCGCGACGGCCGCGTCATCAGCGTATTCAGCTGTTCGAAAACCTATGCGATGACCGGCTGGCGCGTCGGTTATGTCGCCGCGCCGCCCGCCCTGGCAGGCACCCTGGCCAAGCTGCAACAGCCAGTGCTCGCCTCGGTCAGTGCCGTGTCGCAAATGGCGGCACACGCGGCCCTGAGCGGGCCACAGCAATGCGTCAGCACGATGCGCGATCACTATCGTGCGCGCCGGGACGAGGCCATGGCTCTGCTCGCCGCGCGCAGCATTGCGGGATACCGGCCGCAGGGTGCGTTCTATCTGATGCTCGATGTCGGCAGGGAAAGCAGCCGGTTTGCCCGCGAACTGCTGGAGGACCGTAATGTTGCAGTGGCCCCCGGCGCGGCCTTCGGCGACGCGGCCAGCAGCTACGTCCGCGTTGCGCTGTGCGTCGAGGCGGATGATCTGGCCACTGGGCTGTCGGCAATCCTGGACCGGCTCTAGCCAGCCTCACCTGGCTGGATGGGCAGATGACTGCCCAGCGCGAACCGCGCGTGCCATTCTGCTGGCAAGTGCCCCGATAGGGCAAATTCAGCAATCCTTGCCCCAAGCACCGGGCCGAACTTGAAAGCATGGCCCGAGCCGCCACCGGCGATGATCAGGCGGGGATTGCCGGGATGGGTGTCGATGATGAAGTGCTCATTGGCGGTGTTTTCCAGCTGGCCGACATAGGTCGAGACAATCGGCGCATTGGCCAAGGCAGGAATCCGCGCCGCGAGATAGTTCCGCGCGGCTTCGGCCATTGGCGGGCTGGGCGGGCCGGGCTCGGCATCGGGGTCCAGCGGCGTAAAGCGCATACGCGGGGCGACTTTTACCCCGCCGCCGATATCGGATGAAGTCCATCCTTTGAAATCGGCCAGACAGGGCAAGTTTTCGCAGGAAAAGCGCTTGTCGCCGGGCGGCGCGCCAAAAAAGAACAGCTCGCGCCTAGGGGTCCGCATCAGCGGCGCGATCAGATCGGGAAACAATCCGGGCAGCCATGGCCCAGGGGCAACAATGATGCAGTCTGCCGCCAGTTGGCGGCCATTGAGCAGGAGGGCGGGCATCGTGCCTTCGACACCGGTGGAGACCCGGCCCTGCTCGATCGATCCGCCTATCGCGCGCAATCGGGCAGCCGCCAGCCGCAATGCCTCGCTCGCTAGCACCACGCCTGCAAGTGGTTCGTAGAACAGACGCTCGTCGGGACGATAGTTCAGCAGCGGCCAACGCTGCGCCACTTCTGCGCCGCGCAGTATTTCGTATGGTTGACCGCATGTCGCGTAGGTTCTGCCCTGCGCCTCAAGCAACGCTGGTTCGCCGCTGCGCAAGGCACCAGAAGCGTAAAGCAGGCGCTGGCCGAAATCGTCTCCGCGCTCCTGCCATGCGGCCCAGGCATCGATAGCCAGGCGCGTGTAAAACGCATCTTCGCCATAGGATGCGCGGATATTACGGCTCGCCCCGCCGCTCGAAGCGCGCGCATTGCCAACTTCGCGCATGTCGATCAGGCGGACACGTGCACCGCGCTCGGCGGCGGCAAGCGCGCTCCACATACCGAATGCGCCCGCGCCGATGACAATGATGTCGGGCGACTTTGCAGCGATCATTGCGCGCATTTCCCCACACGTCGTGATTCGTTGCGATTTGCGAGCCACCGCGCTAGGGCTGGCGGGATGAATATCGTCCCGGATTTGCATGGCCTTTCACAGGATTTCCACTCCGCATGAAATCTCGCAAGAAGACGGTTAATCCGCCCCCGGCCAAACCGGCTGCGACGCGCGGATCGCGCATGCGGGTCAATTCTGACGATGTTGCGCGCGCCGCCGGGGTCTCGCCTTCGGCGGTCTCTCGCGCCTTCACGCCGGGGGCCAGTATCGCGCCAGAAAAGAAGGCGCGCATTCTCGCTGCTGCCCGCGCGCTGGGCTATCGGCCCAATGTCATGGCGCGAGCGATTGCCAAGGGGCGTTCGAACGTGGTCGGTCTGATCATGTTCGGTGAGACCAACCGGCACCATCCCGAAGTGTTGCTCGCCTTGTCGCGCGCCTTTTCGGCCAAAGGCGTGCGGGTCATGCTGTTCATTATCGAGCACAGCGATGAGATCGAAGGCGTGGTCGACAATGTGCTGTCTTATCAGCTCGACGGAGTGGTCGCCGCCGCGACGATCCCGGGAGCGGATCTGGCGACACTGGCACAGGCCGAGGTGCCCGTGATCTTCTATAACCGCCCCGGCACGCAGCACTGCGCCTCGGTCAGCTGCGACCATGCCGCCGCCGGGCGCGCGATTGCTGCGCACCTCGTCGAGCGCGGCCACTGCACTTTCGCGCTGGTGGGCGCGCAGGATTCCTATGTCGCTGCCGAACGCATGCGCGGGGTTCGCGAAGAACTGGAGCGTTCCGGAGCCGAGGTCATTGCCAAGTCCGACGGTGATTTCGCCTATGCCGAAGGTTTCAGTCTTGTTCAAAGCTGGATTGCCGAAGGGCTCGACGGTTTCACAGCCCTGATCGCAGCGAACGATCTTATGGCCATCGGCGCGCACGATGCGCTGATTGCCAGCAAACGGCAGGCAATGGATGAAGTCGTTGTCGCCGGATTCGATGGCGTCGATGCTTCGCGCTGGCAGAGCCACCGGATTGCTTCGGTGCGCCAGCCGATCGACCAGATGGCCGAAGCAGTGGCAGAAATGATGATGAAGCGGCTGGAAGACGATACAGTCGTGGCCGAATATCGCCTGTTCCCCGGTCAGCTTCAGCCAGCCACACGGGTCGATTAACCTCCCGCACGCCTGAGCTGGCGCGGCTTCGTTAGTCTGCGGTCCAGCCACCGTCGACCACCAGGCTGGTTCCGGTCACCAGCGCCGATGCGTCGCTGGCGAGGTAGATAATGGCTCCCATCAGATCCTCGACCTGGCCGAGGCGGCCGAGCTTGATCTTGCCCAGCACCGCTGCCTTGAACTCCGGGTCCTCGAAAAACGGCTTCGTCATCGGAGTTTCGATGAAGGTGGGGGCAATGGTGTTCGAGCGGATGCCGTGAGGTGCCAGGTCAAGTGCGAAGGATTTGCTCATGCCCTCCAGGCCCCATTTCGACGCGCAATAGAGCGAGCGATTGACCCCACCGACATGCCCCATCTGCGATCCCATGTGGATCATGCTGCCGCGCGCACCCTCGGCAATCATCTTGCGGGCGCAGGCCTGGGCAACAAAAAACGCCGATTTGACGTTGAGGCCGAGCACGGTGTCAAAATCATCCTCGCTCACTTCCCACATTGGTTTGGGGCGATTGGTTCCCGCGTTGTTGACCAGCACATCGAAGGCGGGCCGCTCGGCGAAAAAGGCGGTGACGGCGGCAATGTCGGTCACATCGAGCTGGACAGCCTCCGCTCCCCGGCCGATTTCGGCAGCCACCGCCGCGATATCGCCGACGGACCGCGCAACCAAAGTGACCTGCGCGCCGGCATTGGCCAGCGCAGCGGCGGCGGCAAGGCCAATTCCGCGCCCGGCACCGGTGACCAGCGCGCGCCTGCCATCAAGCCTGAAACTCGGTGTGCGCGGCAGGGTCATTCGGCGGCGACCGGGTAGAGCGGTGTGGCGCTGCCGGCGTAGGGAACATCGCGCCTGCCATAGCGCCGGACGCGGATATTGGCCTGTTCGCCGTGCCCGGCAAAGCCTTCCAGCGCACACAGTCGGCTGCAATATTCACCGATCATGGCGGATGCCTCGTCAGTCAGGATCCGCTGATAAGTGTGGGTCTTCAGGAACTTGCCGACCCAAAGTCCGCCGGTATAGCGACCTGCCTTGCGGGTGGGCAGGGTGTGGTTCGTGCCGATCACTTTGTCCCCAAATGAAACGTTGGTCCGCGGGCCGAGAAACAGCGCGCCATAATTGACCAGCCGGTTCAGAAACCAGTCTGGGTCACGGGTCATGACCTGGACGTGTTCGCTGACGATGCTGTCAGAGACGCGCGCCATGTCCTCGTCATCGTCACACAGGATAACCTCGCCCCAGTTCTCCCAGGCGACACGGGCAATCCCGGCGGTGGGCAGCACCTCCAGCAGCCGCTCAACTTCGCGCATGGTCTCTTCAGCGAGCTTGCGTGAGGTGGTGACCAGGATGGCGGGCGAATCTGGGCCATGTTCAGCCTGGCCGAGCAGATCGGTGGCGCAGATTTCGCCATCAACTGTCTCGTCGGCGATCACCATCGTCTCGGTCGGCCCGGCGAACAGATCGATGCCGACCCGGCCGAACAGCTGGCGCTTGGCTTCGGCCACGAAGGCATTACCGGGGCCGACCAGGATATCGACCGGGCTGATGCTTGCGGTGCCGATTGCCATGGCGCCGACGGCTTGGATGCCTCCAAGGCAATAGATTTCATCTGCCCCCGCCATAGCCTGCGCTGCGACGATCGCTCGGGCCAATTGTCCCTCGAAGGGCGGCGCGCAGGTGATGACGCGGGGCACACCGGCAACCTTGGCAGTGATCACACTCATGTGCGCCGATGCGAGGAGGGGATACTTGCCGCCGGGGACATAGCAGCCCGCGTTCTGCACCGGGATGGTCTTGTGGCCCAGGACAACACCAGGCAACGTCTCGACCTCAGTGTCGGTGATCGTAGCGCGCTGGATCTGCGCGAAGTTGCGCACCTGGGTTTGGGCAAACTCGATGTCGTGAATGTCTTGCGGGCTTAGCGATGCGATGCAACTGTCGATTTCCGCCTGGGTGAGCCGGTAGCTTTCGCGGTCAAGACCATCGAACTTGATGCTCAGATCGCGCACTGCCGCGTCGCCGCGCGCTTCGATGTCGGCCAGCACTGTCTCCACGGTCTGGCGAACTTTGGCGTCAATCGCCGCCTTCTGTTCAGACATTGCGCTGCGTTTGAGCCACTCAGCCATTTTCTTTGCTCCTGCTTCTGCAAATCGATCCGAGCCCCATATTGACTGCGAATGCAAAACGCTGCAAGCTTAGACTTATGGAAATCGACACGACCGCGCGCCGCTGGACCCAGCCTGCTATGAAATCCCGCGTAGTGAGCTACGGCGAACTCAGGCCATGCTACAACGCGTTCATCGACACGCGGAGCCCGGGCAGCGAGGCCAAAGAGAACTTCACAATCATCGGACCGGGCGTTTCGGAGAATCCCGAGCAACATGTCCACATTGCCCAGCCGCATGGCTTCAACATCGGTGGCGCACGGCAACCGCCGGCCTGCGTCAATTCGCAGCACAGCCACGATACGGCGGAAGTGTTTGTGGTGCATACCGGAACCTGGAGCTTCAACATCGGCGAGCACGGTGAGGATGCGAAAGTGATCTGCCATCCCGGCGATGTCATTTCGCTGCCCACCGGCATGTTTCGAGGATTTACCAATATTGGCAACGACCTTGGTTTCCTTTGGTCGGTGCTGGGCGGCGATGATCCAGGACGGGTGCTTTGGGCACCCGAAGTGTTCGATATGGCCAAAGATTACGGACTGGTTCTGCTGGAGAGCGGGCAGTTGATCGATACCGTTGCCGGGCAAAGCATTCCGCCCGGCGCGGCACCGATGCCGAGCACCACGCACGAACAGGTCGCTGGGCTGCATGTGCCCAGCCAGTCCGAGGCCGAGGCATTGGTTTGGCGGGCGGGTGCAGGCACTGCTGATGTGGAGCGGATCATTGGACCCGGCACTGCGCTTGGCTGGCCGCATCCTTTCACGCTTGACCGCTTGGCCAATGCAGACGAGCGCGCCACACATGGAGTGCACGAAGTCGTGTTCGTGCAAGAAGGAACAATGCAGATTGCCTGGGACGGTGGCAGGTTGTCGCTGGGTCAGGGGGACACCATGACCATCCCCGTCGGGCTGGAGCGGAGACTGACTGGAAACGGCGTGATCTTCAGGGTGCTTGGATTGCACGGCTAACGCATGAGCCTGCCGATGCGACCAACCGTTCTTTTGATTCCCGGCAACATGTGCGATGCGCGGCTCTGGAATGGTGGCGATGGAATCTTGCGCAAGCAACTCGCGGAACGGGGAATTGTGACGAAGGATGTCGATCCTGCGCAGGATGCGACCATCTCAGCCATGGCGCAGCGCACGCTTTCGGTGGTTGATGGACCAGTCCTGCCGGTCGGTTTCTCGATGGGCGCGATCATCGCGCTCGCCATGGCCCGGTTGGCACCCGGGCGGATTGCGGCAATGGCACTGTTTGGCCTCAATGCCGGTGCTGATCTGCCCGAGAGATCTGCTGCGCGGCTGCGCCAGCAGGCCGAAGTGCGCGACGGCGGGCTCGAACGGGTGATCGTCGAGGAACTGAAGCCGAATTACCTGGCCAAAGCCAATCGCTTTGATCACGCCTTGCTAGTGCTGCTGCGCGACATGGGCATGGCACTGGGCCCCGACGTGTTTCTCGCCCAAAGCGAAGCCTTGCGCACCCGCGCCGATCTGCGCGGCGTGCTCCGGGCCGCACAGGTGCCGATCTTGCTCGGTTGCGGCCTCGAAGACGAGCTGTGCCCGCCCGCCTGGCACCGCGACTGGGCCGCGCGGGCGTCGGACAGCCGCCTCGCCATATTCGCCGGCGCAGGGCACATGCTGCCTCTGGAAGCGCCGCAGGAATTTGCCGATACCGTGATTGCATGGCTGGAAGAGAGGGATTTGGAATGAATGACCGGATATTGAGCACGCATGTCGGCTCGCTGCCGCGCTCGCAGGCCGTCACTGATCTGATTTTTGCGGTTGAGCGCGGCGAACCGGTCGACAAGGCCGAGTTCGACGCTGTCATCGGCGCGGCAGTTGATGATGCTGTTGCGAGACAAGTTGCGGCCGGGGTTGATCTGGTGAGCGACGGCGAAATGTCGAAGATCTCCTATGCCACCTATATCAAGGACCGGATCACCGGCTTTGACGGCGACAGTCCGCGCACGCCACCGGCTGACCTTGAAGACTTTCCCGCCTTCATGAACCGCCAGAATTCGAGCGGCGGCACACCGACCTATCGCCGCCCGAAATGCGTCGGGCCGGTGGAGCCCAAGACGCTGGCACCGCTCGACGACGATCTGCGTCACATGCAGGCTGCCTTGGCCAAGCATGGGCCAGCTGGAGGCTTTATGAACGCAGCCTCGCCGGGGGTTATCGCGCTGTTTCAGCCGAACGAGTTTTATGCGACGCAGGACGCCTATCTCGAAGCTTTGGCCGAGGCGATGCGCCCGGAATACGAGGCAATTGTTGCTTCCGGGCTTATCCTCCAGCTCGATTCGCCCGATCTGGGGCTTGGCCGTCACATGATGTACAAGGGGCGCAGCGACGCCGATTATCTCGCACTTATTGGCATCCATGTTGAAGTGCTCAATCATGCCTTGCGCAATGTTCCCGCCGACCGCGTGCGGATGCATGTCTGCTGGGGAAATTACGAAGGGCCGCACAC
>JANPOS010000090.1:0-29006 GCA_031428115.1 Novosphingobium sp.
ATCGACGCCTACAATTACGGCAGGCGACTGAAGACGCTGCGCGGCCTCACGCCATACGAATACATCTGCAGATGCTGGACAACCGAGCCCGAACGCTTCAACCTAAATCCGCACCATCAAAGGCCGGGACCAAACACCTAATCCGAAAACCACGGTGGCCAACCTACCCCCAAGCTACACCACGTCCTGGGACACCATCAACCCACGGACTGCACCGCAGGAGTCGAGGATATGCTGGCGGCGGTGAAACGCAGGTCTCTTTGACGCGCGGTGCTTACACCTACTTCTTTTTCGACAAGGCGACCCGGACCGGTTTCGGCCCGGACGGACTTCATGACCCGGTTACGACAAGCGGTTTGGTGCTACAACACAAGCGGCAATTTTGAAGGCTTTCCAGATGTCCTGGCATGGACCCGGTAATAATGAGCGGTATAGTGCGTGATTATATGCCGGAAGGTGCGTTCATTGAGCATGACGGGTCATAGGGCTGAGAGGCTTATGCTCCTTTGACTATAGCAGTTAGAGTGGTGCGGAGGCGGTCGCATTGGCAAGGGAGTGTTGGGCGGCATGTCGCGGCTGATCCTGTTCAACAAGCCTTATGGGGTGCTCAGCCAGTTCACCGACCGCGGCCCAAATGCTGCTGCGCAAGGCACAGCCCGCGCGACGCTGTCAGACTACATCACGCTGCCCGGCGTCTATCCGGCAGGCCGCCTCGACCGCGACAGCGAAGGCCTGTTGCTGCTGACTGATGATGGCCGCCTGCAGGCACGCATCGCAGATCCGAAGTTCAAGGCGCCCAAGACCTATCTGGTGCAAGTCGAAGGCGATGTGGGTGAAGATGCCCTTTCGGCGCTGCGACGCGGGGTGCAGCTGAACGACGGCCTCACCCGCCCCGCCGAAGCGACACGCATCGACGTATTGTCCCTTTGGCCCGACCTATGGCCCCGCGACCCGCCCATCCGCGTGCGCCAGTCAGTCCCCGATTGCTGGATCCGCCTCACCCTGCGCGAAGGCCGCAACCGCCAGGTGCGCCGGATGACGGCAGCAGTCGGCCACCCGACCTTGCGGCTGGTGCGCTGGGGGATCGGGGAGTGGACGGTGGAGGGGCTGGGCGTGGGGGAGTGGCGGGAGGTTGTGGCGTAGCTTTCTGGCTGGCAGGCCGGGGCACCCGCTTACCCTTCGTCCGGCTGGTCAGGTGAAACTGCCGGCAGCGGTCGCAGTGGTAGGGCCTCAGCGCCAAGCCGGACTGCTGCGCGGCGAGCAGCGCCTCCTCCTCGTTGCGATAGCGGGCCTTGCGGTTGCAGATGCTGAGGCGGGTGCGCATCGCTCATTCCTCGCCCTCAAACGCAACGCTGCCCTGGTTGAACAGCACCGCGATCAGGACCATCGCCGCCTCCGAATCGATCAGGCTGGGATCGGGTGTGAAGCAATCCTGCGCGCAGAGCGTCTCGGCGAAACCGGCGACTTCCCCTGTGCAGGAATGCCCCTCGCCATCGACGAACAGCTCCAGCTCCCCCGCTTCCCCCCGCACAAACGAAAACCGGCTCGCTGGATTGCGCAGCAGCGCCGCGCCGCCTGACAGAAATTCGCGCAAGCCTTCCACATCGAGCGGCTGTTCCGGCCCCCAGTCCATATCGGGATACTTGCGCGTGGTGGCATATCCGCCAAACCAGCGCGCAAAGGCCGCGCGGTCGGCCAGTTTATCGGTCATCATCGAGTGCAGGCGGGCAAGCGCCTCGACCGAAATCTCGCCCGGGTTCGTCTGGGGCGCGAGGCCGGCATCGCCATAGCGGTCATCGTCGTCCAACCCGGCGACCACATCGTCGCACCAGCCTTCGATCAGCTCGGCGCGGCTGGGCGCGCGAAAGCCCACCGAATAGGTCATGCAGTTTTCGCCCACCGCTACGCCGTTGTGCGCCACGCGCGGGGGGACATAGAGCATGTCGCCCGGCTCCAGCAGCCATTCCTCGCTGGGCTGGAAGTCGGCCAGCAGGCGCAAATCGTCGTGCGGCAACAACGGCGTGGTTTCATCGCAGAGCTGGCCAAGCTGCCAGCGCCGCTGGCCCAGACCCTGGATCAGGAACACGTCGTAGTGATCGAAATGCGGCCCCACCCCGCCGCCGTCGCTGGCCACCGAGACCATGACATCGTCGATCCGCCAGTTGGGAACGAAGCGGAACGGCTCCACCAGCGCGGCGACTTCGGCAAGATGATGATCGACCGCCTGCACCAGCAAGGTCCAGCTGCCCTTATCCAGCCGGGAGAGCCGCGTTTCGGGGAAAGGGCCATGCTCGGCCTGCAATTCTGCGGCGGTGCGCGAGATCAGCCGCGATTCCACCTCGTCCTCGCAGGCCAGCCCCGCCAGCTCATCCGGATTCAGCGGATTGTGCCACGCGGCCCACGGATTGCGGATCAGCAGCGGCTTCTGCTGCCAGTAATCGCGCAGGAAGGCGGCAGTGTCGAAACGGGCAAATTTCATTGGCAATCGCTGTCCTTGGCAAAGCGGAAGGGAGGGTTCCTGGGTGGACGCAGGCGCGGCTTTCGCCGTCTTTGTGTAAATAAATCAATCGAATGCCCCGGCGCAGGGCGCCGCAAACGGCATCCGGAACTTCGCTATCATCGCACATGTGGCCTCTGAATGCATTTCCCAAGACCTGGCCCCCAAATGCACAAAAGCCGCGCAGGCAGGCGCGGCTATTGGGGGTTTGGCTTGGTGGGGGAGGATGGCAAGTTTGAGGGGTGTAGGAAAGGGGGTGTGGAGCGGATGGAGGGAGTGACGGTTGTGCGCCCCATTTCGGACGTACAAGCGGTCCAATCGAAGCGCTTAAAGCAGACATCTTTTTTACTCTGCCGGTGGTTGGGACGCACCTCGACCTAGGCCGAGGGCTTTGATGGCCTTTGCTCTCGTGAACCAAACCAATCAGGCCCCTTGGCGGCGCAGTGCCCGCTCCAACGGTGATTCAATTCTGCCGTGGCCACTCACGTTGGCAAAACCCATTATACACGGGCATTAATCTTTTTCTCTTACCCAGGTATTGACAAGCGAGGACCGAATCGATAATGTAGGCAAGTAGCGTTTAATAATGCCCGCATAAACAGGAGTTAGCCATGTCTCACAGCAAATCGATTGTCAGTGTTTTTAATTCACGCATCGCCGAATTCCAGAACGGCTACGAGTGGGACGAGTCCGATGGCCTTCTCCGCTCCTTCACCATTGTCGGTGAACTCCTAGGCATCGTGTTCGACCCCATAACCGCTGCGCGCGGCATGCAGGCAATGCGACTTGTGACTAGCGCCGACCCTGCCAAACCTATCGACTGGTCGAAACTCGTCGGAGACGCGCAAACCGACTGGGCTGCAGCATGGGCCGACCTAGACGCGTTCAATGACTCCTGTTGGTCATCGCTAATGGAGGCAGCCCACAACCTCAACGCTTTCGCCTATTTCGGCATTCTGCCCACGTGGGCGCTTTCCTACGCTGATAGAAGTTCAGTCCAGTTCAACGACGTCCCTGCATATGTTCGTTCGGTAGTCAGCCAACTCAACCGGTTCGTCCAGCTGCTGCCTAAATCGCTGGATTTATATGGCATCGAAATTATTGAGCGGACATGTCTTGCTGCAACCGGGCGACTCAAGATCGATTTCAACGAACCGTTGACTGTCCATGAGCTGGCCGCCGTGACTGGCGTCAGCAGCAAGCGCCTGCAAAATGCGATGTACGCCAGGCGGGATGATGCACCACTTGCCGGCAATGACGGCTTGATCCCGGTTGCTGCAGCTCAGCGATGGCTCGAAGCGCGCGAATACAGGCCATCAATCTGGCGCGAATTCATCGCCTGCAAGGGTTGGGAAGAAGATGGTGAAGTCAGCACTCCCGCTCCCGCTAGGAACGAAATCGGCGACTTTCTTTTCGTCCCGGAAGCCCGTGACGGGACCGTGTTTAGCCCGATCGCGTGCAAACGAGGCGGTGCAACCGGAAAGCCTCACTATACAGTCGGAGTCAAGGACGCCGAAGTCAATTACGAAGACTTCGAAGCTGCTCTCGACGCCCTATCTCAGATGGCAATCCCCCGTTGGCGGCGGCCCAACGAAAATGGAAAATTTGGCATTGTCAGCGCCGAACGCTGGCGTCGGCTGACCCGGGAAGAGCTCATTTCAATCTAATGGTTTCCGTTCTCAACTCAGTTGTATCCAAAACCACCTGAGCCAAGGCGGAAAGGGACGCAGCATGTCCTGCCTCAAGCCCAAACCACCCGCGACATCAGTGTTGTGGGGGCCAGGTAACGCGACTGCTGTTTGCGGAGAGGCTTGTCTCTTCGTCTTGCCGCCGGAGGTAAGCCCAACTCCGGATGAGCCAGGTCGATTTTATTCTTTCGGTCGACCTGGCCTCCCTGAACGTGGGGACTCGCGTGACAGCTCGGAGAGACGGCAACCTTTTCAGCAACCCAATCAAAGGAGGTCCAAATGACCGACAGCACTATGAAGGCCCTCGTAATTGACATGCCCTGGATCAACTTGATCCTTGATGGTTCAAAGACGTGGGAAATGCGTTCGACCAAAACCAAGCTGCGAGGACAGTTCGGCCTGATCAGAAAAGGAAGCGGAATGGTGTGGGGCGTGGCCTCGCTCTCCGATTGTGGCGAAGCAATGGAGGCCCAAGAACTGATACGCCACCTCGACAAACACCGAATCCCCGAACAGATGATCCGCAGTGGCGAGGTCGCAAAGTGGAACCGCCCGTGGAAGCTGACGTCGGTTCGGAAGCTGGCGTTGCCGGTGCCATACAAGCACAAACCTGGCGCGGTCACATGGGTGAAGCTCGAGCCGTATGTAGCCGCTGCCATTCGAGCGCAACTGGTCGCCTAAGCCCCCCGTGGCCGACATCACCACCTAAACAGGAATTACAAACATGACGATTATCGCCGACATTGAAATCGAACTAAGCCCCTATCTTTACGCTGGCACGGTCGCGACCAAGATGCTGGCCGAGGCCTTTGAGAAAATTTGGAACACGCGGCGTTTGTCGCAGCGGCAATTGGCAGCAAGGCTAGGCTATCGATCATCTGTGCCGCTAAGCCATATGGCGACAGGCCGCGTGCCGATCCCGATTTCGCGGGTGTCAGATTTGTCGAGGGTTCTCAAAATCGATGAGGCTGCGCTGTTGATAGCGGTCTTGGAACAGCGGCACCCAGACGTCGAGTTCAAACGCATCTTGCAGACTTTCAGCTGATCACGCGTAACCAACTCCCCCCAACCCCCGCCCCCTCACAACACATTCCCATCCCCATCCCGATAAATCTCCCGCCGCCCGACATGGTTCGCCGGTCCGACAAACCCATCCCGCTCCATCCGCTCGATCCATTTCGACGCCGTGTTGTAGCCCACGCCCATTTGCCGCTGGAGCCAGCTCGCCGAGGCCTTCTGGCTTTCGAACACCAGCTGGCAGACCTGGCGGTATTTGCGCTCGTCGGGGCTGTCGGAGGCGCCATCGAGGTCGTCGAAGCCGAACATGCCGTCTTCGGGCTCTTCGGTGACCGAATCGACATATTCCGGTTTGCCCTGGCCGCGCCAGAAATCGGCAATGCGTTCGACTTCCTCGTCGCTGACGAACGGCCCGTGGACGCGGCGAATGGGGTCGGTGTTGGGCTTGTAGAGCATGTCGCCCTTGCCCAGCAGTTGCTCCGCGCCCTGTTCGCCCAGGATCGTGCGGCTGTCGATGCGGCTGGTGACGGCGAAGGAGATGCGGGTCGGCAGGTTGGCCTTGATCACGCCGGTGATGACGTCGACCGAAGGCCGCTGGGTTGCCATGATCAGGTGGATGCCCGCCGCGCGGCTCTTCTGGCTGAGCCGCTGGATCAGCACTTCGATGTCCTTGCCGCAGGTGACCATCAGGTCAGCCAGTTCGTCGACGATCAGCACGATTTGCGGGAGCACCTGATAGTCGAGCTGGCGGTCTTCGTAGAGCTCCTCGCCCGAATCGGGATCAAAGCCGATCTGGATGCGGCGGCCCAGCGGCTTGCCCTTGGCCTGCGCGGCGCGCAGCTTGTCGTTGAAGCCCGCAAGATTGCGCACGCCGATCTCGCTCATCTGGCGATAGCGGCGCTCCATTTCCTCAACCGCCCATTTCAGCGCGCGCACCGCCTTGGCGGGCTCGGTGACCACGGGCGAGAGCAAGTGCGGGATCTCGTCATAGCTCTTGAGTTCGAGCACTTTGGGATCGATCAGGATCAGGCGGCACTGCGCCGGCGTGAGCCGGTAGAGCAGCGAGAGCAGGATGCAGTTGAGCCCGACCGACTTGCCCGAGCCGGTGGTGCCCGCGACCAGCAGATGCGGCATCGCGGCAAGATCGGCGACGACCGGTCCGCCGGCGATATCCTTGCCGAGGATAATCGGCAGCATCGCCTTGGAGGCGGCAAAGGCCTCGCAGGCAACGAGTTCCTTCAGCACCACCATCTGGCGGTCGGTATTGGGCAGTTCGATGCCCATCACCGTGCGGCCGGGGATCGAGGAGACGCGCGCCGAGATGGCGCTCATGTTGCGGGCGATGTCGTCCGCCAGGCCGATGACGCGGCTCGCCTTGATGCCGGGGGCCGGCTCCAGCTCATACATCGTCACTACCGGGCCGGTGCGCACGGCTTCGATCGTGCCCTTGACGTTGAAATCGTCGAGCACGGTCTCGAGCAGGCGGGCGTTGCGCTCGAGGCTGAGCTTGTCGATCTTGGGCGCCGAATTGGGCGGCGGATCGTCGAGCAGATCGAGCGGGGGCAGCTTGTAGCTGTCGAACAGGTCGCTTTGGCGGCTCTGGCCAGTGAATGTCGCGGGCTTGGTCGTGCTCGCCGCATCGCTGATTTCGGGCGGTTTGCGTGGGTTCTCGAGCGGGGTGAAGTTGGCCTTGCCGGATTTTATGCGCTTTTCGCGCGCCGGCACGAAGGCCTCGCCGTCGCCAGTGGGCGCGCGGCGCAGCAGGCTTGGCAGGGTGAGCAACATGCCCCAGTCGATCGCAAACACCCGCCCTGCGAGTATCGCCCCGCCGCCAAGGCAGGTGAGCGCCGCGCCGAGGATTGCCCACATCTGCGCTGCCTCAGGCAGCATCCCGGCGCCCGCGCGGATCGCGCCTGCGCCCAGCAGCCCGGCAATCCCGCCGAATGAGGCGGGCAGCGATCCGCCCGGCCGGGTGAAAGTCAGCGACAGCACCGTGCCGAGCAGCAGCATGGCAATCAGCAGCATGGCCAGCGGCCGCCACCAGCGCTGGTCGACATGCGCCACTAGCCCGTCTTCCTCTTCGGCCAGCCGCCACAGCTTGCGCGCGAAAACATAGAGCAGCGGCAGCAGCAGAACCGAGACCAGCCCGAACAGCGTCAGCGATGCATCCGCCGCCCATGCACCGGGCGCGCCCATCCAGTTGAGCGCCGCGCCGCCTGCCGCAGTCGACGAAGAGGCATCGGTCTGGTGATAGGTCGCGAGCGCCAGGCCGAGGAACAGCATGGCGCCAAACAGCAGCATGGCCCCGCCCAGCTCGGCGCTGCGCCGCAGCGCGCGGCGGACCAGCGCGTTCCAGTTGGCCGTGCCCAGCCGCTGCTTTGCCGGCCGATGTCCTGCTGCTCCAAGCGCGCGTGTCGCCATGATCGTTTCCCCGTTCTGGCGGGCATAATGCGCCTGTCAGTGACTCCGCGTCAAGAATCCTTGGGGAATCAGCCCTTCGACAGGGTCAGGATGAGCGCAAAAAAGACTCGCTTCGTCGCAAAGCCCGTCCACTGCGGCCCAACGGACGTGTTGCAGGCGGGCAGCCGAGCGCCGGGTCATGCCGCCGAGCGCGATCACCGGTACGTTTGCGCGCGCGGCGATCAGCCGGAAACGGACCGGGCCAAGCGATGCCGCGCCGGGATGCGAGCGCGTCGCGAAGACCGGCGAGAGCAGCACCGCATCGGCCCGTGCGCCGCGCGCGGCCGCCAGTTCCCGCAGCGAATGAACCGTGACCAGCCGGGGCAGGGCAGGGCCGCGCGTCAGCCGCCGCGCCGGGCCATAGGCCGCATCCGCGCCCCAGCGCCGCGCCGTGGCCGCATCGCCAGACAGCACCATCACATGCCCCTGCCGCCGCGCCGCCTGAGCTAATGCGTCAAACCGCTTGCGCCGCTCGGCGGGCTCCAGGTGATAGTGCCGGAACACGAGGCCCGATCCGCGCGGCAGCTTGCGCATGGCCCGTTCCAGCATGGCATCATTGCGCGCATCGCTGATCAGCCAGATTGTTGGCAAGGCAGGCTGGCGCTTGGTCATCCCCGCGCTATAGCACCGCGCCATGGATCAGCCAGCCACCCGCCTCGCCGAGATCGAAGACCGCATCGCCCAGGCCGCCCGGCTCGCCCGGCGCGAGCCCCGCGACGTCACCCTGATCGCCATCAGCAAGACGCACCCGGCGGAGCGCATCGCCCCGCTGATCGAGGCTGGCCAGCGGGTGTTTGGCGAAAACCGGGTGCGGGAGGCGGCTGAGAAGTGGCCCGCTCTGCGCACGGCGCATCCAGACATCGCCCTCCACCTTGTCGGTCAGTTGCAATCCAACAAGGCGGACGAAGCCGTCGCCCTGTTCGACTGCATCCACTCGCTAGACCGCAGCTCGCTGGTCGTGGCGTTGGCCCGCGCGATGGACAAGGCCGCGCGGCAAGTGCCCTGCTTCGTGCAGGTCAATATCGGCGCGGAGGAGCAGAAAGGCGGCTGCGCGATTGCTGACCTGCCTTGCCTGCTCGGCGAGGCGCGCGCGGCGCAAATTCCGCTCGCCGGGCTGATGTGCGTGCCCCCGCTGGGCGTCGAAGCCGCGCCCTGGTTCGCGCTGCTCGCCAAGCTGGCGGATGATAACGGGCTCGCCGGGCTCAGCATGGGCATGAGCGATGATTTCGAGACGGCGGTGATGCTGGGCGCGACGCATGTGCGGGTGGGCTCCGCGCTGTTCGGCGCGCGGGGTTGAGGCAGGCTACGCCGGGTGGGTGTCCTAGCGATAGTTGAAACTGATGCTGATCCGCTCACTCTCGCCGCGATGCTGCAGCACTTCATGCCGCAACCAACCTTCCCACAGATGGAGCGCCCCTGGCTCAGGATTGATCTGCACATAGTTCCGCAAGGGTTCTGGCACCTTGTCGTTGCGGCGGGGTGCCGCCATCATCTGGACCAGCCGGGGGTCTTCCAGCTGGAGCGCCCCCGATCCTTCGGGTGCTGTCACGCAGAGCGTGCCTGAAATCACGCTCTTGGGGTGGATATGCGAGCCATGAACGCCGCCAGGCTCCATGACATTGATCCAGATATTATGCATTTTCAGCTTGTGGCTCTGCAGATCGAAGCCGCAAAGGGCGGCGAAGCGTTTGACATGATTGTCAATTATCTTGCGCAGCTGCGTAAAGCACGGGTCGCGCCGCAGCAAATCCTCAATCGAGCAATAAGACGTATAGCCAGTGAATTGATTTGCTTTCGACCACGCCTGCCCGGCTTCGTCATCGCGGGCAAGAACGCGGCAAGATTGTTCGAGTGTGCCCAGCAACGCGGGTTCATCCAGCTTGGCGGTATAAAGCTGAGTTATGAACAGTGCCCGGGATGCCATGGCATGAGGCTAGCCAGGTGGCGGCACTAACTCAAGTGTCGCTGTGCCTGGCAGCTTGGGCTATTCAGGGGACCGGCGGCAGCAGCTTGAGTTCAACCATCCGGTCCAGCCAGCCCAACAGGCATTGCAAACTGTCGCGGCACCCGGCGAAGCCCGCCTGCCGCAATTTGATCGTGCTGAGTAGCACCGGCACCGGCTTGGCGGCTAGGCGGGGGCCGAGCAGGAGGTCGGCGTAGTGGTGCGATTCGCCGAGTAGGTCGGCGAGAACATGCAGGCGCAGGCCGTGGCGTCTGGCGAGGCTGGCCCATGCGCCTTGCACCTCCGGTTCGGCGAAGAACTCCGCGAGGCTTGCTGGCGCCGGGTCGGCGACGGGGAGGGCGAGGTGGGCGGCGATCCGAGGCCAGGCGTGGGCGGGGACGAAGACGTCGCCGTTGGTCAGGTTGAAGGTCTGGTTGGCGGCGGCGGGCGCGCTGGCAGCCCAGGCGAAGGCTTCGGCGAGCAGCGCGGTGTCGACCACTTCCCACAGCGTGGCGGGATC
This sequence comes from Novosphingobium sp., assembly GCA_031428115.1. Classification (GTDB taxonomy): domain Bacteria; phylum Pseudomonadota; class Alphaproteobacteria; order Sphingomonadales; family Sphingomonadaceae; genus Novosphingobium. Next base: position 10,125 of record JANPOS010000090.1, read on the forward strand.
GCCGGGGTAGGCGAAGGGCCGGCCCATCTCGCGGCAGAGCGCCGCATAGGCGCCGATCGGCAGCACCGGGTTCATCGCGGCGCTGGGGGCGCTGCCCAGCAGCACTTGCGGGCGGAAGATCGTCCAGCTGAAGCCGGCCTCGGCGGCGCGGCGGCGGGCGTGGTCCTCGTGCAGCCAGTAGAAGCTGGGATGATCGTCGCGCGGCTGGTCTTCGCGGGCCGGCACTGTGACATCGTGGCGGTGCGCGCCATAGGCCTTGGTGCCTTGCAGGAGGTTGACGTGGCGAAGGCTGCCGCTTGCCGCCAGCGGATCGAGAAGATGCTCGAACATCGCGCCGTTGGTGGCGATCAGCGCGGCATCGCCCCAGCCGCCGACCAGTCCCGGCGCCTCGGCGACGGCGGCATAGATCAGGTGCGTGACCGGCGGCAGGCCGGCCACGGCGCGGCGGCAGGCCTCGGCATCACCGAGATCGGCTGCGACATGCGCGAATTCGAGGCCATCGGCCACCACCGGCCGCCGCCGCGACAGCGCGGTGACCTGCCATTCGTCTGCCCGTGCAAAATGCTCGACCGCACCGCTGCCGATAACGCCGCTCGCGCCAGCGATGAGCACATGGCCTGCCTGACGGGACATCGACGCGCGCTCAGCCCGCCCGCCGCACAAACCGCAACGGCAAGCTGGCAATCGTCTGCGTGGCGAGCGTCGGCAGATAGGCCAGCTCATTCTGCGGCACCGCCAGCCTGATCCCGTCCAGCCGCCGGATGATTTCCTGCGCGGCCAGTTTGATCTCCAGCCGCGCCAGCGCCATGCCGACGCATTTGTGGATGCCGGCGCCGAAGGTCAGATGCGTGCCGAGGTTTGGCCGCTCGATGTCGAGACCGCGCGGGTCGGGGAATTTGGCTTCGTCGTCGTTGGCCGAGGCATAGAGCACGCAGAGCTGGGCCATTGCGGGGATGCTCGTGCCGCCGAGTTTGACCTCCCTCATCGCCGTGCGGAACAGGCCGTGGACGGGCGGCTGAAGGCGCAGCACTTCCTCAACGAAGCGGTTCATAACGCGGTCGTTGTCGACTTCGCCGTGGAGATAGTCGGCGAGATCGGGATGGCGCGCAAGGATCAGCAGGACATTGCCGATGGCGGCGGCAGTGGTGTCGTTACCGGCGATCAGGAAGCCGCGGATGGTGGAGACCTGTTCGGCGAATGACAGCTTCGGATTGGTGTCGTCGGCCAATTCGGCGTGGACAATGTCCGAGATCATGTCTTCGCGCGGAGCGGCCTCGCGCATGCGGACGTAGCGGATGATGTAATTCTGCAGCTCGCACATCACGCCTGCGTTTTGGAGCATGGCATCGCGGTCCTGCATTCGGCCGATCTGGTCGAGCACTGCCTTGGTCCATGCAGCGACTTTTTCCGCGCCGACTTCCGCCCAGTTAAAGCCCAGCTGCTCGCAGATGACATGGGCGGTCAGCGGCGCGCCGATGTCGAGCATGCCGTCGGCTTCGCCGAGGTCCGCGACTCCTTCGATCAGATCGACGATGATCTGGCGCATGCGCGGTTCCAGGTCCTTGACCCGGTGCGCGGTGAAGGCTTTTTCGGTGAGGCGGCGCAGGCGCGTGTGCGCGGGCGGATCGATGGCGAGATCGCGGATGAAGCCGCCGCCGTCGCGTTCCAGAATCGCGGCGAATTCGGCGAGGTTTTCGCCGCCGTAGCGGTCCTGATAGCCGTGTTCGAGCGAGTAGGTGGCGTCGTCCTGCAATACGGCGACGCAATCGGCGTAGCGCGTCACCAGCCACAGATCGAGGCCGGGGTCGTAATAGACCGCCTGCGATGCGCGCAGCGCGCGATAGAACGGGAATGGGTCGTTGCGGATCGCCTCGTCGAGCCGGGTTTCGCCGCCCTTGAGGCTGAGGACCGGATAGTCAGCCATGCAGATTGCCTTGATATGCGCGGACTTTCCAGCCGCTGGTGTCGTGGCCGGCGAGGCCGATCAGGCCATCCGACGCGCCCGCCATGATCTCGTCCCAGCGCGCCGCGATGGTTTCGATGGTGTGGTCGCGGTCAGTAAAGCCCGCCGTGCGCGCCATGTAGTGGCGGAAAATCTCGCCGCCGACCGATTCGATGCATTCGCCGGTGACCGGGCAGCTCTCGTGGGCGAGGAAGGCGACGGCGGGCGACGAAAGCTCGGGCGGCAGGTTGTCGCGCGAGAACTCCAGCAGCGGGGAATCGGCTTGCAGGGTCGCGGCGACCATGCGGGTGAAGGCGCCGGGATTGACCGCGTTGGCCTTGATGCCGAGCGGCGCGCCTTCGGTGGCGAGCGTGCGGGTGAGCGACCACAGCCCGCCTTTGGACGAGGCATAGGCGGCCTGATTGGCATAGCCGGCCATTGCCCCCGAGGTGATGTTGACCACGCGGCCATAGCCCGCCGCCTGCATGTGGGGCCAGGCGGCGCGGGCGAGGTAATAGGGCCCGAGCAGGTTGACTTCGATGTGCAGGCGGAAGTCCGCCGGGGTCATTTCGTCGATGGCTGCGGCGATCGAGACGCCGGCGTTGTTGACCACGATATCCACACTGCCGAAGGCGTCGAGCGCGGTTCGCACGATGGCGGCGGCACCGGCTTCCTCGGCCACGGAATGGGTGTCGGCAACGGCCCTGCCGCCAGCCGCGCGGATTTCTGCCACAACCGCTTCGGCGCTGGCCTGGCCTTCATAGTGCGGCGCTTTGCTGATGCCGATGTCGTTGACCACGACATTGGCACCCCGGCTGGCGAGCAGCATCGCATGGGCGCGGCCAAGGCTGGGGTTGCCGCCCGAGCCGGTGATGATCGCGGTGCGGCCGTCGAAGCGAAGCGGGGTCATCGGCTGTTCCTCATTCCCATCCCCGCTCGTCCTGAGCTTGTCGAAGGACTGTCCTTGTTCTTGCGGTTCTGCACGCAGCACGAAGCAGAAAGCGGCCCTTCGACAAGCTCAGGACGAGCGGGGTGTGGGAACATGATTCTCCTCACCGACTCGTGATCGCGCCATCGACGACAATCGCCTGACCGTGGACGAAGCTGGCATCCTCGCCCGACAGCCACAGCACCGCCGCGCCGATTTCCTGCGGCTCGCCGAGGCGGCCCAAGGGCGTGGTGACGACAAGCTGGTCGATCAGTTCCTTCATCGGGCCGTTCTGGGTCATCGGCGTGCGGATCATGCCTGGGCAGACGGCGTTGATGCGGATGCCTTGCCCGGCATATTCGAGCGCGGCGGCCTTGGTCAGCCCGACGACGCCGTGCTTGGAGGCAGAATAAGCGCCGCAAGTCGCCGCGCCGCGCAGGCCGGCGGTGGAGGCGCAGTTGACGATGGTGCCGCCGCCGCCCTGGGCCAGCATCTGCGGGATCATATGGCGCATGACGTGGAACGTGCCGGTGAGGTTGATGCCGATGATCCGGTGCCAGTTTTCCATCGTGCAGTCGGCCGTGAACTTGCCGGTTTCGCCGTCGATTCCGGCGGCGTTGAACGCGGCGTCGATCCGGCCGAATTTTGTGACTGCGCCGGCGACGGCCGCTTTGACCGAAGCATCCTCGGCCACGTCGCAGGCGAAAGTCGCGCTGGTGCCGCCGGCCTTGGCGATCATTGCCGCGGTCGCGGCGAGGCCGTCTGCGGAGATGTCCGCCAGCGCCACATGATAACCGCGCGCGGCAAACAGCTGTGCAGTGGCGCGCCCGATCCCGGATGCAGCGCCCGTGACGAATGCTACCTTGCCTGCCATTGCTCTCTCCCTCATTCACGCTTTGCGGCAGACTTGCACAAGGACCGCCGAGTCGCCAGCGACAAGAAAGCGAGAGGATGAGCCAAGCAGAACTGCCTTCTACCATTTTGGCAACAATTCCGGCCCAGTTCGCCGCCACGGTTGCGGCGCATGGGGCCTGCGATGCCGTCGCGACCATCGCCGAGACGATCACCTATGCCGAGCTCGACCGGCGCAGCGACGCTCTGGCGCGGGCCTTGCTGGCGTCGGGCGCGGGCAAGGGCACGCGGATCGCGCTGCTCGCGCCAGATGGGATTTTCTGGGTGATGGCCTTCCTTGCCGCCTTGCGCATCGGCGCGCTGATCACCTGTTGCTCGACGCTGTGTACGCCGAAGGAGCTGGCGCACATGCTGCGCCACAGCGATGTGCAGTTCATGCTGTCGGCGCGGCGCTTTCTCGCTCACGACTATGCGGAAAAGCTGCTCGCGGCATTTCCCGATCTGGCAAGCTGCAAGCCCGGCGCGCTGCGCGCGGCGGATGCGCCGTTCCTGCGCGCGGTGTGGTTTGATGATGCCTCGGGCCTCGGCTGGGCGGACAGCCACGAAGACCTGTTGGCGCGCGCGGACGAAGTTTCGCGGGCGTTGCTTGGCCAGGTCGAAGCGCAGGTCGCGTCGTCCGACGATGCCGTGATCGTCTATACCTCGGGCAGCACCTCGCAGCCCAAGGCGGTGATCCATTCCCAGTGGAATGTCACCCGGCATCCGCCTGCGCTGGCCAAACTGTTCCTGATCCGGCCCGATGACCGTATGCTGCCAATACTGCCCTCGTTCTGGCTGGGCGGCATGGCGATGGCGATGGAGGTGCTGAGCCAGGGGGCCTGTCTGGTCTATCCGGCCTCGCCCGATCTGGAGGTGGTTGCCGAGACGATCAAGGCGCTGCGGGTCAACCGGCTCAATGGCTGGGGCGACGGTCTGGCGAAACTGCGAAATCTGGCGCCAGCGCGCGGAATCGCCATCGACGCCATCGTCGGCCTCGGCCATTTCCGCGACGCGGCGGGCGAACTGATCCCGGTCCAATTCCAGTCGGGTATGCTCGGCATGAGCGAGACTTTCGGGCCGCACAGCGCCGAGCCGCTCGATTTTCGCATGGCCGAAGACAAGAGCTTCTGCATCGGCCGCCCGGTGGGGGGCTATGAGCGGCGGATTGTCGATCCGGAGACGGGCGCGGTGCTGCCTGCGGGCGAAGTCGGCGAGCTGCAACTGCGCGGCGGGGCGCTGATCACCGGCATGTACAAACGCCGCCGGGCCGAAGTGTTTACTGCCGATGGCTTCTATCCCACCGGTGACTTGTGCCGCATCGATGCCGACGATTTTCTCTATTTCGTCGCGCGCCGGAACGACATGATCAAGACCCGCTCGGCCAATGTCTCGCGGCTGGAGGTGGAGGCGGCGCTGAACGCTTTGCCGGACGTCGCCATGGCCGTGGTCACCGGGCTGGACGATGCCCTCTTCGGCCAGGTGGTTGCCGCCGCCGTGCTGCCCGCGCCGGGTGCCAGCCCAAGCGCGGAAAGCCTGCGCGCGGCGCTGCGCGAGGAAATTTCCAGCTACAAGGTGCCTCGCCGGATCGTGTTTCTGACCAGCGAGGACGAAGTGCCGCGCACCGCCACCGGCAAGATCAAGCTGCACGAGCTTGGCGAACTCATTCTGCGCAAGAGCAAGGAAATACTTGCATGACCGAAAAAGCACCGCCGCCTCGCGCCGAAGATATCGTCCTCTACGAGAAGGATCCGGCGACCAAGATCGCGACGATCACGCTGAGCCGCCCCGGCTTTCTCAACGCGCCAACCATCGCCGCGCGCCTGCGTTATGCCGATCTGGTGCTGCGCGCCAATGTCGACGACGATGTCAAAGTGCTGATCATTCGCGGGGTTGGTGAGCACTTTGGCAGCGGCGCTGACCTGCCGGAAATGGCGGGGATGTTCAACGATGACCCGGACTATTCGTGCCTGCCAGAATTCCGCATCGAGCCGGGCGATAGCAGCGACGGCGGCGTGGTCTATCCGCCCAAGGACACCTACCGGCATATCGCCCAGGTGACCAACCTCTATGCCGACGCGCGCTTTGGCCTGCGGAGCCTGCAGGACTTCAAGAAGATCAGCATCGTCGAGGCCAAGGGCTATTGCTATGGCTGGCATTTCTATCAGGCGGCCGACGCCGACATGGTGATCTCGTCGGACGATGCCCTGTTCGGCCACAGCGCCTTCCGCTATGTCGGATGGGCGGCGCGGCAGTGGCAGTGGGCGACGATGATGGGGCTGCGGAAGTTCATGGAAATGGTCTTCACTGGCCGGCCGTTCACTGCGCAGGAAATGAAGGAATGTGCGTTCGTTAATTCGGTGGTGCCCAAAGACCAGCTCGAGGCCGAAACGATGAAATACGCGCTCGCCTGCGCGCGGAACCGCCCGACTGATACCATCGTCATGCAGAAGACCTTCTTCGAGGTGTTCAAGCAGAATCAGGGCGAATACATGGGCTCGGTGCTTTCGGGCTGGCTGGAGGGCATGTTGCCGCTGGTCAAGGATGACATGGCGGGCGGCATCAAGGTCGATGCCGAGACGTTCGAGAAAGGGCTGGCCGCGGCGGTGAAGGACAACGATGCGCAGTTTCCGCCCGAATGGCGGCTATCCTATCGGGGCAGAGCGGCACCAAAATGAGGCCAAGAGAAAGATTTTGGGGGGAATGAGCGACCACCAGTTAGCCACCGACGACGATCTCGATCTCTCCGCCCCGCCGCGCACCCGGCGGCTGGTCGCAGCGCTGGTCATCGGTCTGCATGTGGTCGCGGTGCTCGGCCTGATCCAGGCCTTTGCGCCGGGTTTCACGGCGCAAGTGGCCGAGCAGGTGATCTCGACTTTCACCGTCACTGTCACCACGCCGCCGCCATCGCCCAAGCCGCCGGAGCCGCCCAGGGCACCTGACAAGATGGGCGCGGCGGCGCCGGTGGGCAAGAAAGCTGTGCCCAAGGCGGCCGCTGCGCCCAAACCCAAGGTTGCCATCGCCAAGCGCGATGCGCCGCCGGTGGCGGGCAAGGGCAACGCCAATGCCGCCGGCGCGGCTGCGGCCGGGCAGGGCACGGGTGCGGGCGGGCAGGGCAGCGGCACCGGATCGGGCGCGGGCGGCGCTGGCCAGGGCGGCGGCATGGCGGCGCGGCCTTCGGTGCGTTCGGGCGAGCTCAACAACGCCTCCGATTTTCCTGCGCCGCCCGGCGGACGCGAGAGCCGCTTCGGCAAATCGGTCACTGTGGTTTTCACCGTCACCGCCGATGGCCGCGCGCGCAATTGCTCGGTGGCGCGTTCGAACGTCGATGCCGAGGCGACCGCGCTGGTCTGCCCGTTGGTGGTCCGCAAGATCCGGTTCAACCCGGCAAAGCGGGGGGATGGTATGCCCATTGAAGCGCAGTATGGCTACAAGGTCGATTTCAAGGCACGGTGATCGTGCAGAGCTGGCGCGGCGTCGGCGGGTGCCGAATTCCCGGCCTGTGATTGATAGGATTTTATGCATGGGAGTTGAGGAGAAATTAGGCGAAACTTTAGGCGTTCATCGTTAACGGCTGGGCCATGACCACCATCATCCCCGTTATCCTGTGCGGCGGCAGCGGCACCCGCCTCTGGCCCCGCAGCCGCGCCGCCATGCCCAAACCGTTCCTGCCGCTGGTTGGCGAACAGACGCTGTTCGAGGCGACCCTTGCGCGCAATGCGGCTTTCGGCGCGCCGGTGGTGGTGACCGGCAAGGCGCATCTCGCGCATGTCGAGGCGCAGCTTGGCGATGCCCCCGATGCCCGGATTATTGTCGAGCCAAGCGCGCGCAACACTGCAGCGGCCATCGCGCTCGCCGCGCTGCGCCTGGCCGATGACGCAGTGATGCTGGTCTGCCCGAGCGATCACCACATCGGCGATCCGCAAGCCTTCGTCGCCGCCGCCCGCGCTGCTGCGGAGCTGGCGAAGCAGGGCTGGCTGGTTTCGTTCGGGATCGAAGCCACCTCGCCCGAGACCGGGTTCGGCTATCTGAAGCGCGGAGAGGCGCTTGGCGAGGCGGGCTACCGCGTCGCCGAATTTGTCGAGAAGCCCGATCTTGGCCGCGCAACGGCCTTCCTCGCTGAGGGGCTTTATGCCTGGAACGGCGGCATCTTTGCTTTCCGGGTCAAGGATTTCCTCGACGAGCTCGAGCACTATCGCCCGGCGATTTCGGTGGCCGTGTGTACCGCGATTCGCGACGGGCACGAAAACGGGCGGCGCTTCTTTCCCGAGGCCAAGGCGTTTGCCGGGGTGCAGAGCGAATCGGTCGACTATGCGGTCATGGAAAACACCAGCCGCGCCGCGATGGTTTCCGCCGATATGGCCTGGTCCGATATCGGCAACTGGGAAGCGCTGCACGCAGCGCGCCAGAAGGACGCAGCTGGCAATTCAGTCACCGGCCCGGCCGATCTGGTCGATTGCCGCGGTGTGCTGGTGGAAACCGACGGCCCGCGCGTCTCGGTGATCGGGCTGGAAGGGGTGATCGTCGTGGTCAATGGCGGCGAAGTGCTGGTGACCAGCGCGGCCGGTGCGCAGAAAGTTGGCAAGTTGTCGGGAGCGGTCAACCAGTGATTGTTGGCAAGTGAACGCCCTGCTGCCCACCCGCATGGTTGAGAAGCCCTGGGGGCGGGAGGCATTGCCCGCGCCGTTCGCCGCGCCAAAGGGCCAGCGCATCGGCGAGGTGTGGTTCGAGCCGCCGCCGGAACTGCCGCAGTTGCTGGTCAAATACATATTCACCTCGGAAAAGCTCTCGGTCCAGGTCCATCCGTCCGATGCGCAGCTTCCGGGTCACGGCAAGGAAGAGTGCTGGCTTGTACTGGCTGCCGAGCCGGGTGCGGCGCTGGGCGTGGGCTTTCGCGAGCCGCCGGGCCGCGAGGCAATGCGCCAGGCCGCGCTCGATGGCAGCATCGAGGCGATGCTCGCATGGTATCCGGTGAAAGCCGGCGACTACTTCTACATCCCGGCGGGCACAGTCCACGCCATCGGCGCGGGCGTCAGCCTGATCGAGGTGCAGCAGACCAGCGACGTGACCTACCGGCTCTATGACTATGGCCGCCCGCGCGAATTGCATCTGGATGAAGGGCTGGCAGTGGCGCTGGGCACGCAGCACCCCCCCGAACATCGCAAACATGTTGCCGATGGCAGCAGTACGGCGCTGGTCGGCGGACCGCCGTTCCGGCTGGAGCGGATTGTGGGTCAGCCCGCGCCGGAGTTGGCCGACCGGTTCGGCGCAAATCCGCTGCTGGTCATTCCGATCAGCTCGCCCGTCATCATCGGCAGCGATACGGTTCCGCCGGGCTCATGTGGCCTCGCGCCGTCGCTGGCCGCGACCCGCTTCGCAACCGATGGCATTTGCCTTATTGCCCAACCCTGCATGTGAATCGCGCGGGCCCTGACCGCGCCGTCTGATGGAGCCTGAGCCTTGTCCACCAACCACCCCGTCCCCGCTGAATGGGCCAAGCGCGCCTATGTGAACGCTGACAAATACGCCGAATTCTATGCCCGCTCGCTGGCTGAGCCCGAAGCGTTCTGGCGCGAGCAATCGGCGCGGATCGACTGGATCAAGCCGTGGACGAAGCTTGGCCACTCCTCGTTCAACGAGGCGGATTTCGGCATCGAATGGTTTTCCGACGGCACGCTCAATGTCTCGGCCAATTGCCTCGACCGCCACCTGGCAGAGCGCGGCGATACGGTGGCAATCATCTGGGAGGGCGATGATCCCTCGCAGCAGCGCCAGATCACTTACCGCGAACTCCACGAGGAAGTCTGCCGGATGGCCAATGCGCTGAAGGCACTGGGCGCTGGGCGCGGCGAGCGGGTGACGATCTACATGCCGATGATCCCCGAAGCGGCGATGGCGATGCTCGCCTGCACCCGCATCGGCGCGATCCATTCGGTGGTGTTCGGCGGCTTCTCGCCCGAGGCGCTGGCGGGGCGCATCCAGGACTGTGACAGCCGGGTTGTGATCACCGCCGATGGCGGTATGCGCGGCGGCAAGCTGGTGGCGCTGAAGGCCAATGTCGATGCGGCGCTGGTGCAGTGCCCGTCGGTTTCGGCGGTGCTGGTTGTGCGCCATGCGCAGAATGAAATCTCCATGGCTGCAGGCCGCGATCACTGGTGGCATGATGCGCGCGGCGCGGCCTCGGCGGACTGCGTGCCTGAGGAAATGGGCGCGGAAGACCCGCTGTTCGTGCTCTACACCTCGGGATCGACCGGCAAGCCCAAGGGCGTGCTCCATACCACGGGGGGCTATCTCACCTGGGCCGCGATGACGCATCACTATGTGTTCGATTACCGTCCCGGCGAGATCTACTGGTGCGCGGCGGATGTCGGCTGGGTGACCGGGCACAGCTATGTGGTTTACGGCCCGCTGGTCAATGGCGCGACCCAGGTGATGTTCGAAGGCGTGCCCAACTACCCCGATCACAGCCGCTTCTGGCAGATTGTCGACCGCTATCAGGTCAACATCTTCTACGGCGCACCGACTGCCCTGCGCGCGCTGATGCGCGAGGGCGACGACTGGGTGACGCGGACTTCGCGCAGTTCATTGCGGCTTCTGGGCAGCGTCGGCGAGCCGATCAATCCCGAGGCCTGGGAATGGTACTGGCGCGTGGTCGGCGAGGGACGCTGCCCGATTGTCGACACCTGGTGGCAGACCGAAACCGGCGCGGCGATGATCACCGGCCAGCCCGGCGCGATTGCGATGAAGCCGGGCAGCGCCTCGCTGCCGATGTATGGCGTCGCACCGCAACTGGTCGATGCCGAAGGCGCGGTGCTGGAAGGGGCCGCTGAAGGGAACCTCTGCATCACGCAAAGCTGGCCCGGCCAGATGCGCACCGTCTGGGGTGATCACGAACGCTTTTTCCAGACCTATTTCACCACCTACAAGGGCAAGTATTTCACCGGCGACGGCTGCAAGCGCGACGCGGACGGCTATTACTGGATCACCGGCCGCGTCGATGACGTGATCAACGTCTCGGGCCACCGCATGGGCACTGCCGAGGTCGAGTCTGCGCTGGTTGCTCATGCCAAGGTCGCCGAAGCCGCCGTCGTCGGCATGCCGCACGAGATCAAGGGGCAGGGCATCTATGCCTATGTCACGCTCAACGCCGGCGAGGCGGAGAGCGAGGAAATGCGCAAGGAGCTTGTAGCATGGGTGCGCAAGGAAATCGGGCCGATTGCGACGCCTGACGTGATCCATTTCGCGCCCGCGCTGCCCAAGACCCGTTCGGGCAAGATCATGCGGCGCATCCTGCGCAAGATCGCCGAGGGCGATGTGTCGAACCTGGGGGATACCTCGACGCTGGCGGATCCGGGGGTGATTGATACCCTGTTGACGAGCGGTCGAGGATAGCGGCGACCGGCGACAGTTGCACTCATCCCCAAAATCCCGCGCTTGCAAATCATACGGCCCTGCCGTATAGGGGGCAAGTGCACACTGTAATCGAAACCGACGCCTATCTGCGCGCTGCTCGCGATGCGAAGATGAGCCCGGAGGAACAGATTGCAGCGGCTTTGATGGTTGCGGCTGATCCAGAATCCGGCGCAATCATCAAAGGCTCGGGTGGTGTCCGCAAGGCGCGGCTTGCCGGTCGCGGCAAGGGGAAGTCAGGCGGGTATCGCGTGGTCTGGTATTTTGGCGGCGGCGACATTCCGGTTTTTCTGCTCACGGTCTTTGGCAAAGGTGAGAAGGAGAATCTGAGCCAGGCCGAATGAAATGCGCTTGGCCGGCTTACTGCAGGACTTCGGGACAGCCTGAACAAATGACATGAAGCACATCCGGCATTGCTCGCGCCGGATGGAAGTCACAGAGCAGGATGAGAACCATGTCTGCATTTGAAAAGATCGCCGCCGGACTTGCCGATGCCATTGCCTTTGCTGAAGGCGATACCAGCAAGGGGCGGGTCGCGGTGGGGCCGGATGTCAAATCGATCCGCGCCAAGACGAAGCTGTCGCAGACAGCCTTTGCCGCCAAGCTGCGCCTTCCCGCCGCCACGGTGCGAGACTGGGAACAGAAGCGACGTTTGCCTGATGCCCCGGCGCGCACTTTGCTGGCCATGGTCGATGCTGACCCGGTGAGTGCTTTCTCATTGATCGAGCGTTCTGCCGCGTAGCGGATTGAAGAATTACCGAAACACAATTCCAATTACCTCAGCGACGCCTCAACCATCGCCGACCCGGGGGTGATTGATACGCTGCTGACGAGCGGTCGAGGATAGCGGCGACCGGCCCGTTGCCAGTCTGCCGAAAAAAAGGGCCGGTACGGGACCGACCCTTTGAAGTTTGGGAGAGGATGCCTGAAAAGGCACCGCTTTTATCCAGCCATATGGTTAACAATTCAATTTTAAAATGCGGGCTACCTGTTGATATATTTCAGTTTCTCATTTAAGTATCTGAAATATATCCATATAAATCGTGCGCATCGGCATCTTCGATTTTGGCCAAAACCACGTCGCCGGGCTGCAATTGTCCGGACACATTGCGCAGCAGCACTGCGCCGTCGATTTCCGGCGCGTCGGCCTGGCTGCGCGCGGTGGCGCCCACATCGCCGTCTTCGTCGGGCTCGCCGACCTCGTCGATGATCACCGGAATGGTGCGCCCGATCTTGGCTGCGAGCTTCGCCGCGCTGATCGCCTCGCACTTGGCCATCAGCCGGGCATAGCGTTCGTCCTTGATTTCTTCGGCCACGGCGCCGGGCAAGTCATTCGCCGCCGCGCCCGCCACCGGCTCGAACTTGAAACCGCCAACCCGGTCGAGCTGGGCTTCGTCCAGCCAGTCCAGCAGATACTTGAAATCCGCCTCGCTTTCGCCGGGAAAGCCGACCACGAAGCTCGAGCGCACGGCAATGTCCGGGCAGATTTCGCGCCAGGCCTTCAGCCGTTCGAGCACTTTGGCCTCGTTCGCCGGGCGCTTCATCGCGCGCAGCACCGAAGGCGCGGCATGCTGGAAGGGAATGTCGAGATAGGGGGTCAGCAGGCCCTCCGCCATCAGCGGGATCACCGCATCGACATGCGGATAGGGATAGACATAGTGCAGCCGAACCCAGGGCGTTGCGCCATCGGGCGTGCGCAGCCCGCCCAGCTCGCGCGCCAGGTCGGTCATATGTGCGCGCACCTGGCGGCCCGAATTGTCTTTGGGCCATTCGCGCGGTTCGTGGCCGGTGTCGACGCCGTAAGCCGAGGTATCCTGGCTGATCACCAGCAGTTCGCGGGTGCCAGCGGCGACCAGCTTTTCCGCCTCGCGCAGCACCGCATCGATGCGGCGGCTGGCGAGTTTGCCGCGAAGCTGCGGGATGATGCAGAAGGAGCAGCGGTGATTGCAGCCCTCGGAGATCTTCAGATAGCTGTAGTGGCGCGGGGTGAGTTTGATATCTGGCTGCGGGATCAGATCCACATACGGACCTTGTCCCGGCGGCGCGGCGGCGTGCACTGCGCCGACCACGTCCTCATACTGGTGTGCGCCGGTCACCGCGAGCACTGCGGGGAATTTCGCCCGGATCGCTTCGGCCTCGTTGCCCATGCAGCCGGTGACGATCACGCGGCCGTTCTCGGCGATCGCCTCGCCGATCGCGGCAAGGCTTTCTTCCTTGGCGCTGTCGAGGAAGCCGCAGGTGTTGACCAGCACCACGTCGGCCCCGGCATAGTCCGGGCTCATCGCATAGCCATCGGCGCGCAACCGGGTGAGGATGCGCTCGCTGTCGACCAGCGCCTTCGGGCAGCCGAGGCTGACCATGCCGACTTTGGGCTGATCCTTGAGGGTCAAGGGAGATGTGAGACTTGTAGCCATTGGGCGCGGCCCCTACACCGCATTGGCGCAGCGCGCTACCGCTGTTACGCGGCGAACATTGGAGCAGGCATGGGCACGATCAATTGGCTGGCGGTGGTGCTGGCGGCGAATTTCGCGGTTGGCATCGGCATCGTCTGGCATGGACCGCTGTTTCGCACCGGGCGTCCGCTGCTGGGCGGCCTGGCCGTGGATGGCTCGCCGCTCTCGCGCAACTGGGGCCTGGTGCTGGGCGTTTTCCTGATCGCCGCCGCCATGCTGGGGCACAGTTACGCGCGGATCGGCGCTGAAACGCTCGCCGCCAAGCCGTGGCTGTATTTCATGCAAGCCGGCGGGTTGGCGATCGCCTTTGTCGTGCCGGCCGTTTGGCTCACGCAGAGCCGGCAGGGCACGCCGCTGCGCGGACGTCTGGTCGACGCGGGCTTCTGGTTGGCGGCCTATCTTGCCATGGGCGCAGTGTTCTGGGCTTTAGGCTGAGCGGCCCCTCGCAGCGAATCCGCGCAACCGCTCGACCACCAGCAGCTCCGCCTTTGCCGTATCCTGTTCGCTCCAGGCAAGCACCGAAGCGGTGGCGAAATGTTCGATTTCGGCGACGATCAGCTCTGCCTCGAGCGAGCGAACCCGCGCATCGCCGGTTTGCGAAGCGTCCTCTCCGCAGGCATGGCGCAGCTCCTGCGCCAGTGTAGCGATATGCTGCTGGTGAAGCGCCGTCAGGCTGGCATTCTGGCCCAGCGCGGCGCGGTAGATCGCGAAGCTGTCGCTGGCAATCTTCATGCCGGTCGCAATCCGCCTGACCCAGCTGCCGATCGATTCAGCGTCGGTGAAATCGACTTTGTGCAGCCGCTCGAACAGTTGCAGCTGGCTCGCCCAGTCCTCCAGCATCAAGGCTTCGAGCAGCACCGGCTTGCCGGCGAAATGGAGATAGACCGTCGCCCGGCTGAACGAGGCGGTCTGGGCGATGTCTTCCATCGCCACCGGATCGACCCCGCGCGCGCGGAACAGCTGGCGGGCGCAGGCCAGGAGCCGCCGGCGCGTATCCTCGCGCTGTGCGGTGCGTGACAGATTGAACTGTTCCTTATCCAAACCCTTCGTTGGCAATAGCTTGGCTCCGCATCTTCGGGCAAACCGCGAATAAATCGCGGCGCGGCCACCGGGCCAGGTCCCAACTCCCGCCGCCATGCTAATCTCAACTGCCGCGCATGACAAACCCCCAATTCGGCTTGCGCCGACACTTGCCCCTCGCGCGGCAAACTGCGATGCCTGACGGCTGAAGGGGTGATGGCGGGAATGGCCTCAATCGCGGCATGGCGCAAATGGCTGGGCGCAAGCGGGGTGCCGGTGCTCGCCGGGCTGGCGGCGGTCGTGCTGGTCGCCTTGCTGCAATTCGTCGGCTTTGCGCCGCTCGATCGCATCGGACTGCTGCTGTTTGACAGCTATCAGCGTGCCGCCCCGCGCAGCTATCAGCCGACGCTGGTCCGGGTTGTCGATATCGACGAGGAAACTATCCGACGCATGGGGCAGTGGCCATGGCCGCGCAGCGACATCGCGCTGCTGACCGACCGACTGGCCGAAGCGGGCGCGGCGACGGTGGCCTATGATATCGTCTTTTCGGAGGCTGACCGCACTTCGCCAGCGCGGATTGCCGAACGCTTGTGGCAGCGCGGCGAGCGCGGAGCGGCGCTGACCGCGCTGGCCGGGCTGCCTGACAACGACACCGTGCTGGCCGAGGCTTTCGCGCGGGCACCGGTGGTGACGGGCTATTTCCTGGTGCAGGCCGGCGGCGGGCCGCCGCCCGAGCCGAAAGCCGGCATCGCGCTGGCGGGATCGCCGCCGCAGGGCGAGATTGCCAGCTACGCCCGGGCGATCCAGTCGCTGCCGGCGCTCAGCGAGGCGGCACCGGGCGCGGGCTTCATCAGCCTGCCGGGCGATGGCGACGGCATTGTCCGCAAGGCGCCGCTGCTGGCCATGGCGAACGGTCAGCTGCTGCCTTCGCTCGCGCTCGATGCGTTGCGCCAGGCGCAGGGGGCGGGCGCGATTGTGGTCAAGACCAGCGACGGCAGCGGCGAGGGCGGCGGCGCGGCGGGCCAGCCGGTGTCGCTCAAGGTCGGGCAGTTCGAGGTGCCGGTGACTGCCGATGGGTCGCTGTGGCTGCACTATACCCGGCCTGAGCCATCGCGGACGATCGCGGCGTGGAAGATCCTGTCCGGCGACATGTCGCCGCAGCAGCTGGAAGAAGCCTTTGCCGGCACCATTGTCTTTGTCGGCGCGGGCGCGATTGGCCTCAGGGACCTCGTTTCAACACCGCTGGGTAGCCGCGAGCTTGGGGTGATGGTCCACGCCCAGGCGGCCGAACAGATGATTCTCGGCAGGTTCCTCGTCCGGCCAGACTGGGCACCGGGGCTGGAACGCGCGCTGCTGCTGGTGCTCGGCATCGGCCTCGCGCTGGCCTTGCCGGGGCTGGGCGCGGTGCGCGGCGCAGTGCTCGGGCTGGTGCTGGTGGGGGGGATGATCGGGGGCAGCTGGTATGGCTTTACGCGGGCGCAATTCCTGCTTGATCCGACCTGGCCGGTGCTGGCGCTGGTGCTGGCCTATCTCGTTGAAACCGCGCTGACATTCTACCGCGAGGAGCGCCGTCGGGCCTATATCCACCACGCTTTCGACCGCTATCTCTCGCCCGAGCTGGTGCGGCGCATCGCCGCCGATCCGGGACAACTCGAGCTCGGCGGCGAAGAGCGCGACATGACCGTGCTGTTCTGCGATATCCGGGGCTTTTCACGGCTGTCTGAGAGCCTCGAGCCCAAGCAGATCATCCAGTTCCTGATCGGTTTCCTCACTCCGATGTGCGACATCCTGCTCGCCCGCAAGGCGACCATCGACAAGTTCATCGGCGATGCCATCCTCGCCTTCTGGAACGCGCCGCTGGAAGACGCTGACCACCATGCCAATGCCGCGCGCGGGGCGCTGGCGATGCTTGCACGGCTCGAAACATTCAACCGCGAGCCGCCACCGGGCTGGCCGGGGGACGTGAAAGTCGGCATCGGGGTCAATTCGGGGCTGTGCTGCGTCGGCAACATGGGATCGGCGCAGCGATTGTCCTATTCGCTGATCGGCGACACTGTGAACCTCGCCTCGCGCATCGAAGGGCTGACCAAGTATTACGGCGTGCCGATTGCCATCGGCAGCGCGCTGGCGACGAAGCTGCCGGGCTTTGCCCTGCTCGAGCTTGACCGGGTGCGGGTGGTAGGCCGCGATGCGCCCGAGACAGTCTTTGCGCTGCTGGGGGATGAGGCCGTGGCGGGGGGCGAGCACTTTGCGGGCCTGCAAGCCGCGCATGAAGCGATGCTGACCGCATTTCGCGCGCAAGATTGGCAAGCAGCGGAGCAGGCGCTTGCCGGGCTTGGCCACGTTGCGCCCGCTTTTGGCCTTGGCGCGCTCCATGCGCTTTATGGCGCGCGGATTGCCGCGCTGGCGGCAAACCCGCCGGGCGCGGGCTGGGACGGGGTGTTTGCCGCGACGGAAAAGTAGGCTGGGGGGCGCGGGTTGCTAAATACCGCATCCTTTCCTGTCCCGCTCGCCCTGAGCTTGTCGAAGGGCCGGCTTTTTGTTCGGGCCGCATCGCCTGGCCCACGAATAACAGCACAGCCCATCGACAAGCACTGGGCGAGCGGAAATGGGTTGGGGGAGACTTCTTTCTGGCCGATTTGACGGGTTACTTGACCTGATAGCCTTGGGGAATCGCATCCTGCGGCGGCGGCGCGATAGGCACGCTCTCGGTCCGGAAGGTCTCCGTGCGGAAGGTTTCCGTCCGCATCGTCTCCGTTTGCATGGTCTCTGTCTGCATCGACCCGGTCTGAACTGTGCGTTCGGTCTGCCGTTCGGTGCTCTTTACCGCGCCAAGGATGCCCAGCCCGACATTGAGCAGCGTCTTGACCGTGTTGCCCGAGCCCGACTTGCGACCGGCGACGCTGGTCGGCGCTGCAAGCGGGGACTGGATCAGGCGCTCGATCCGCTCGAGCCCTGAGGCCGATAGCGTGAACGGGCCAATCGGCGCTGCGCCGGGGCGGGGGACGAAAGCGGCCTGCATCGGGGCCTGCAACATCACGCTCGCGCCGCCGGCCTCGACCGAGACCGCGCCGACGGTTAGCCCCGCCTCGGTCGCTGCGCCTGGCCCGCGCAGCACGATCAGCGACGCGGTTTCGGGATCACCGCGCACCCCGCGCCCGACAAAGCGTTCCTCGCGGGCAATCGCCAGCGCATCGGCGCCGACCACCCCGTCGATCATCGTGCCGCGAATGCCGATGGCGGCGATGGGTGTGCGGATACTGGATGCCCCCGGCACCGCCCGGCGGCCCGACAGGAAGCGGAACGCGCCCTTGGCCACGGTGGCATCGAACGCCCCGCCGCGCGCGGGATCATAGACATAGCGGTCGATCGTCAGCCGCGCATTGGCACCGACGGTGAAGGTCGAATGATCGAGCAGCATCAGCTGCAACTGGCTACGCTGGCCGGTCAGCACCCGGTCGGCGAGCGCGACGCGCTGGCGCAGCACCGCCGGCTGCATTTGCGCTGCGCCGCCGGGGGCGATGCTGACTTCGTTAAGCACGGCTGCGGCGATGCCGACCACTTGCGGCGCGCCTGCCGCGAATGCCGCGCCGGCGAGCGGCAACGCCGAGGCCAGCGCCAGCAGGCGCAGCCGGCCTGTACGGCCTAGTATCCGGGGGGCATCCATCGCTCGCTCCTCTGGCTGGGGGCTGGCCGGGCCTTGGCGCAATGCGCGCTGGCCTGGTTCCAGTCGGTCCTGGCGAAATCGCGCTTCTTTAGCCGGGCAAGCTGCGCCGCGCCGCCTGCCTTGTCGTCGATCCGGCAGAGCAGGCTGCCGCGCAGCAGCTGGGCCGGTCCTGAGGCAGGCGCGATCATCAGCACCCGGTCAAGCGCGGCGAGCGCGCCGAGCAGATCGCCGGCGGCGCTCAGCCTGCCTGCCAGCGCCATCCCGCCTCCGCTGGTCGCGGTTTCAGCCGAAAGCGCGTCAAGTTCGGCCGCGGGATCATCCTGGGCCAGAGCGGGCGAGGCTGCCAGCGCCAGCGCGAGCCCCAGATGGCGCAGCAATTGTCGCCCGCTTGCCGGGCAACATGCGGCAAGGCTCGGGACGATGGTCAATTCTTCCCCGATGTCTTGCGCGGCGGCGGGGCCTGGTTGGGGGCGTTGTAACTGGATGACAAGTCATTGTCAGTCGGTGGCGGCGAAGAGCTGGTCGTCGGGGGATAGTCCGGTTCGGGCGGCGTTGGCGGAGGAGGTGGGGGGGG
>JANPOS010000091.1:0-6138 GCA_031428115.1 Novosphingobium sp.
CAGAAGCCGGTGATCGTCAAGGCCAAGAAGTCGGTCGCCCAGTTCAAGCTGCGCGAAGGCATGGCGATCGGCTGCAAGGTCACGCTGCGCCGCGAGCGGATGTATGAATTCCTCGACCGGCTGATTACCGTCGCCATGCCCCGCATCCGCGATTTTCGCGGGCTGAATCCGAAGAGCTTCGACGGGCGCGGTAACTATGCGATGGGCCTGAAAGAGCAGATCATCTTCCCCGAGATCAGCTACGACCAGATCGACAAGGTGCGCGGCATGGACATCATTGTCACCACCACCGCCAACACCGACGACGAAGCGCGCGAGCTGCTGCGTCTGTTCGGTTTCCCTTTCCCGCCGGAAGCTGTTGAAGAGCAGCAGGCCGCGTGAATCTGAATTTCTAGAAGAGAGCTTAAGTCCATGGCGAAACTGAGTTCCGTTAACAAAAATGAGCGTCGCAAGAAGCTCGTTGTTCAATATGCGGCAAAATTTGCCGCGCTTAAGGCCCAGGCAGCCGACAAGTCGCTCGATGATACCGATCGGCTGATGGCTCGCCTGAAAATGGCCGAATTGCCGCGCAATGCGAACCCCACCCGGGTGCGTAATCGCTGCGCCACCACCGGCCGCCCGCGCGGCTATTATCGCAAGTTCGGCTTGTGCCGCATCGAACTGAGGGACCTTGCCAACAAAGGCATGATCCCCGGTGTGACCAAGTCGAGCTGGTAAGGAATACGCGATGGCTTTGACCGACCCCCTGGGTGATATGCTCACCCGCATCCGCAACGGCCAGCGTGCGAAGAAGGACTCTGTCCCCTCGCCCGCCAGCAAACTGCGCGCCCGCGTTCTCGAGGTGCTGCAGCGCGAAGGCTATATCCGTGGCTATGCTGAAGACGCCAGCGGCGAACATCCGCAGCTGCGCATCGAGCTGAAGTATTTTGAAGGCGAGCCGGCGATCAAGCATGTTGCCCGCGTTTCGAAGCCGGGCCGCCGGGTCTATTCGGGCAGCCGCGAGCTTCCCGTGATCCGCAACGGCCTTGGCATCACCATCGTCTCGACCCCGCGCGGCGTGCTTTCGGATGCCGAAGCGCGCGCTGCCAATGTCGGCGGCGAAGTGCTCGCGGAGGTGTTCTGATGAGCCGCATCGGTAAAGTTCCGGTCGCCATTCCCGGCGGGGTCACCGCGGAGATCGCCGGCGGCATTCTCAGCGTCAAGGGCCCCAAGGGCACGCTCACGCTGACCATGCGTGGCGAGATCAGCTATGTTGTCGAAGATGGCCGCATCGTGGTCAAGCCCGCCAACGATTCCAAGGCTGCCCGCGCCTTCTGGGGAATGCAGCGCACGCTCGTGAGCAACCTGGTGACGGGTGTCACCGAGGGCTACACCAAAGTACTCGAGATCACCGGCGTCGGCTACCGTGCCAATGCGCTGAGCCCGCGCAAGCTCAAGCTGCAGCTCGGCTACAGCCACGATGTCGATTTCGACGTTCCCGAAGGTGTCGAGGTCAAGACCCCGGACAACACCACGGTGGAAATCACCGGGATCGACAAGCAGAAGGTCGGCCAGGTCGCCGCCGAAATCCGCCGCTGGCGCAAGCCCGAGCCTTACAAGGGCAAGGGCATCCGTTATCGCGGCGAGTATATCTTCCGCAAGGAAGGGAAGAAGAAGTAATGGCCAAGCTATCGCTTTTCGAACGCCGCCGTCGCCGCGTTCGCACCGCCCTCAAGGCACGTGCCGGTGGGCGTCCGCGCCTTTCGGTGCACCGCTCGGGCAGGCATATCTATGCCCAGATCATCGACGACCTGGCCGGGCGCACGGTGGCTTCGGCCTCGACGCTGGTCAAGGGCGGCAAGGGCCCGGGTGCCACCACGGATGATGCAGCCAAGGTTGGCTCCGCGCTCGCCGAGGCGGCCAAGAAGGCCGGTGTCACATCCGTCGTGTTCGATCGCGGCGGCTTCCTGTTTCATGGCCGCGTTAAGGCGCTGGCTGATGCTGCCCGCGCGGGCGGGTTGGAGTTCTGAGCATGGCTGACGAAACCGAAAACAGCGTCGAAGTCGAAGCGGTTGCGGTGGCGGTGGAAGCCGCGCCCGCAGAAGTCGGCGATCAGCGCGATGCGCGTGGTCCCAGGACCGATCGCGGCGGTCGTGGCCGTGGCGGCAATGACCGCGGCGCCGGCGGCGGCGATCGTGGCCGTGGTCGCGGCGACCGTGATCGCGGTCGCGGCGGCAACGAAGATGGCGGCGAAGAGCTGATCGAGAAGCTGGTTCACATCAACCGCGTCTCCAAGACCGTCAAAGGCGGCAAGCGTTTCGGTTTTGCCGCGCTCGTCGTGGTTGGCGATGGCAAGGGCCGCGTTGGCTTTGGCCACGGCAAGGCACGCGAAGTGCCCGAGGCGATCACCAAGGCCACCGCTGCTGCCAAGAAGAAGATGACGCGCGTGCCGCTGAAGGAAGGCCGCACGCTGCACCATGACTGCAAGGGCCATTTTGGTGCAGGCAAGGTCAATGTGCGCAGCGCGCCTGCGGGAACCGGCATCATCGCCGGCGGCCCGATGCGCGCCGTGTTCGAAAGCCTGGGCGTGGCCGACGTGGTGACCAAGTCGGTCGGCTCGTCGAACCCCTACAACATGATCCGCGCGACGTTCGATGCGCTGATCAACCAGACATCGCCGAAGTCGGTGGCGCAGCGTCGCGGCAAGAAGGTCGCTGACCTGCTCGGCCGTGGCGGCGCCAGCGCGGTTGAGGCGGAAGCCGACGCCGCGGCTATTGTGGAGTAAGATTCATGGCCCCCAAGTCCGACAAGAAAATGATCAAGATCAAGCAGATCGGCTCCCCGATCCGCCGCCCGGAAAGCCAGAAGAAGATCCTCATCGGTCTGGGCCTTGGCAAGATGAACCGCGTCGTCGAGCGGCAAGACACACCTGAAGTTCGCGGGGCGATTGCCAAGCTGCCACACATGGTTGTCGTGATCGACTGAACCGCGTTTGCTGAACGCAAGACAAGATAGAGCCCCGGCCATTGTGCCGGGGCTTTTTCGTTGTGCGGCTCAAGCCCGGGGATGATGGAAAGTGTGGAACTGGGATGCGGGTTCACACCCCGCAATCGCCCCAGACCGCCAGATCAATCGTCTGGCCGCGTTGCAGGATCGTCTGCTTGCCGATGAAACGGCAGTTGGCGGTGACATAGCCGCGCACCAGTGCTTCGGTTTCGGGATTCACCGGGCCGTTGATGATTGGATCGGACATGACGACCACGCCGGGCCGCTGCGCCAGCGCCCGCTGCATCTCGTTTAGTGTTGAGAGATGGCTGACGTCCTTTTCGATCAGCGCGCTGAGGTGCATCGTGAAGACCAGTGGGGTGATGAAGGGTTTGCCGGTGAGCCGGTAGAGTTGGGTTGGGCCTTCGAATGTCAGCAGACCGCGCCCGGCAGCGTGCGTCTGAACGGTCTGCACAAGTGCGGTCATGGCCGCCTGCGACTTGCGGGTGTGCTCGAAGCGGAACGGCGGTTCGATCCAGAACGAGTATGCGGCCATTGCCAGCAGGGCAGCAGGCCCAGCTATCCGGCGCGTCAGAAACCCGGCCGCTGCGACGCACAGCGGCACGAGGAGCGGCAAGGCATAGTGCAGATAGAAATTGGCCACTGCCAGCAAGCTGAGGAACGCAGCGCCGAGCCAGAGCAGCAGGAACCGCCGGGCATCGCCGGGCAGATTGAGCAGGCCGAAGGCGGCCAGCGCCAGCAACGGCGCCAGCGCCAAATACATCAGCCGCAGCCGGATCCAGCCGGTGTAGAGGTCGGCTGGTTTGGTCAGGTTGGAGGTGACCATCGCCTGCCAGTATTCGTGCCAATGCCCCATGCCCCAGTAGGCCGCAGCAATTGCCAGGCTGGGCAGGGCACCTGCGGTGATCCAGACCGCGACGGGGCGCAGGCTGCGCTTGGGCCCCAGCGGCGAGCGGGAGAGGGCAATGGCAGCAAATAGCCCGAGGAACGCGCCTTCGAACAGGGCTGTGGTCTTGATCGTGATGCCGAGCCCGGCGAGCAGCATTGCCCAGGCGACTGCGCGGGGGGCCTCGCCGTTGCGCAAGGCAGGCAGAGCGCCCACTACCAGCAGGGCCGCGAGCGCGATGAAGGGATTGTAGAACACCGGCGTCTGGCCGCCGTAGCCCTGCAAGGGCGCGAGCCACAGAATGTAGGCCAGGCCGGCGAGCAGTCCGGCTTGCCAGGTGCTCCAGTGCTGCGCCAGCCGCGCGACGGCCCAGCCAGCGGTCGCGGCAGCCAGCGTGGCCGCAAGCTGATATGCAATCGGCGCGAACGAGACTGCGGTGATAAGCCAGTAGAGCGCGAACAGTCCGAAGGGCTTGCGGTCCCACACGTCGACATAGGGCAGGGCGCCCTGATGCATGGCGACGCCGACTGCATGATAGAACACCTCGTCGTCGTGCAGGCTCGGATCGCCGAAGGTGTCGCAGCGCCAGATCAGCGCGGCAAGCAGCAGCAGCGCGAATTGGCCGACGGGATGTTTCAGCATTGCGGCCATAGCGCCGTGGCTATCACGCCTGCAAGCGGCGCAGAAAGGGGGATGACAAGAGTGTCCACATCTCCTAAGGGCGCGCCTTCCCGAAAGCGCGACTAAAGCGAAAGCGAGTGCAGACCCATGAAACTTAATGACATCCGTGATAATGATGGTGCCCGCAAGGGCCGTATGCGCGTTGGACGCGGTATCGGCTCGGGCAAGGGCAAGACCGCCGGGCGCGGCCAGAAGGGCGCCAAGGCGCGTTCGGGCGTCTCGGTCAACGGCTTCGAAGGCGGCCAGATGCCGCTGCACATGCGCATTCCGAAGCGCGGCTTCAACAACATTTTCGCCAAGGATTTCGCCGAAGTGAACCTCGGCCTGGTCCAGAAGGTAATCGACGCCGGCAAGCTCGACGCCAATGCGGTCATCGACCATGCAGCGCTGCGGGCGGCGGGCCTGGCGCGCGGCGGCAAGGACGGCGTGCGGCTGCTCGCCAAGGGTGAATTCACCGCCAAGGCGACTTTTGCAGTCGCCGGCGTCTCGAAAGGCGCGCTCGCCGCGGTTGAAAAAGCCGGCGGCGCGGTCAATCTGCCTGCGCCCGCGCCCAGCGAGCACGAGAAGAAGACCGCACGGCGCGAAGTCAACAAAGCCGCGCGCGCCGCGAAGTAACGCTTGCCAGCAAAACCCCGCGCCCGGGATTGTCCAGGGGCGCAGGGGTTTTGCCGTGCGGGGGTTCGACATCGCCGCAAACGCCCTATATGGGGCAGTGACCCCAGTTGGACTTCGACAGGCAAGGCTTCGATCAAGATGGCATCACGCGCCGACAATGTTGCGAGCAATCTCAGCCTCGCCAATTTTACCCGGGCGACCGATCTGAAGAACCGCATCTGGTTCACCATCGGCGCGCTGATTGTCTTCCGGTTTCTCAGCTTCGTGCCGCTGCCCGGGATCAACCCGCTGATCCTGGAGTCGCTCTACGACCAGACGCGCGGCGGCATCCTCGACATGTTCAACATGTTCTCAGGCGGAAGCCTGGAGCGCATGAGCCTGATCGCGCTGGGCGTTATGCCCTATATCACCGCGTCAATTGTCGTGCAGCTTGCCGGCGCGCTGCATCCTACGCTCGCCGCGCTCAAGAAAGAGGGCGAAAGCGGACGCAAGAAGATGAACCAGTATACCCGCTACGGCGCGGTATTCCTGACCGCCATCCAGGGCTATTTCGTCGCCACCGGGCTTGAGGCCTATGCGGCCTCCAGCGGCCTTGCCGCTGTTGTTGCGCCAGGCGTGATGTTCCGCATCGGCGCGGTGATCAGCCTGATCGGCGGCACCATGTTCCTGCTGTGGCTGGGCGAGCAGATCACTTCGCGCGGCATCGGCAACGGCGTTTCGCTGATCATCATGGCGGGCATTGTCGCCCAGATGCCGACGTTCATCACCAATCTGTTCGAAGGCGGCCGTTCTGGCTCGATTTCGGGCTTCCTGATCGCTGGGCTGATGGTGCTGATGGTGGTGATGGTGCTGTTCATCTGCTTCATGGAGCGCGCCCAGCGGCGCCTGCTGGTGCAATATCCCAAACGCGCCAGCCAGCGCGGCATGATGCAGGCCGATCGCAGCCACTTGCCGCTCAAGCTCAACACCGC
>JANPOS010000092.1:0-27187 GCA_031428115.1 Novosphingobium sp.
ATCGACGCCTACAATTACGGCAGGCGACTGAAGACGCTGCGCGGCCTCACGCCATACGAATACATCTGCAGATGCTGGACAACCGAGCCCGAACGCTTCAACCTAAATCCGCACCATCAAAGGCCGGGACCAAACACCTAAGAACATAACAAGAACTTTTTTAAAAGTCAAGGACAGCTAACCGTTATGGTACAAAAGGAAGCCTAGCCCGGCTTCTGCTGTTTTCTCAATCCGCCAGCCCCAGCTGGCAGAGGATGAAGGCGAATTCCTCGGCAGTCTCGCGCAATGACTCGAACCGCCCCGACTTGCCGCCATGCCCTGCGCCCATGTTGGTCTTGAGGATCAGTTCGTTGTCGCCCGCTTTCAGCTCGCGCAGTTTCGCCACCCATTTGGCCGGCTCCCAATAGGTCACGCGCGGATCGTTGAGCCCGGCGGTGACCATGATCGGCGGATATTCTTGCGCTTTCACCTGGTCATAGGGCGAATAGCTGCGGATCAGCTCGAAGGCGGCCTTGTCCTCAATCGGGTTGCCCCATTCGGGCCATTCGCCCGGCGTCAGCGGCAGGCTGGCATCCAGCATCGTCGCCAGCACATCGACGAACGGCACGTGGGCCACCACCGCGCCCCACAGTTCGGGGTCGGAATTGACCACCGCACCCATCAGCTCGCCGCCCGCCGAGCCGCCCGAGGTCGAGATGCGCCCCGCCGCAGTATAGCCGCGCGCGATCAGGCCCTTTGCCACATCGACGAAATCGGTGAAGGTGTTCGTTCGCCGCTCCAGTTTGCCGGCCTTATACCATGCCCGCCCCAGATCGTCGCCGCCGCGCACATGGGCGATGGCATAGGCAAAGCCGCGATCCACCAGGCTCAGCCGCGAGGTGGAAAAGCCCGGGTCAATGGCGATGCCATAGGCGCCGTAGCCATAAAGATGCAGCGGGCCGCCATTTGCGCGGTCCTTGCGCTGGACGATGCTGACCGGGATCAGGGTGCCGTCGCGCGCCGGGATTTCCAGACGCTCGGTCGCATAGAGTGCGGCGTCGTAGCCCGAGGGGATTTCCTGCACCTTGAGCAGTTCAAGCCGCTTATCAGCGAGGTGAAAATCAAAGACGCTCGCCGGACTGACCATCGATTCGTAGCTGAGCCGCAGCTTGGTCACATGCCATTCGGGATTGTCGGCAAGGCCCGCCGAATAGCTCGCTTCGGGAAAGCGGATCGGCTCAATCCTTGCGGGATCGTCGTAGTAACGAAGTTCGATCTGGTCGAGCCCGGCAAGACGGCCTTCGACGACATAGAAGTCACGGAACAGCTCGAAGCCGGTCAGGTAGAACACTTCCGAACCCTCGATCAGCGTGGTCCACTCGCCGGGGCTGGTCAGCGGCGCGGTGGCCAGGCGGAAGTTCTCGTGGGCATCGTTGGTGTGGATGAACAGCTGGCCCTCGCGCAAGTCGACATCGTATTCGGTGCCCTGGTTGCGCGGGCGCACCAGAAGGGGCGCGGTCAGCGGATCGGCGGCGGGGATCAGGCGAACCTCGCTGGTCTCGTGATCGCTCGCGGTGATGATCAGCCATTCCTCGTTGGCCGAAAGCGAGGAGCCGACGCGGAAGCCTTCGTCATCTTCGTGGTACAGCTCGATGTCGCTGGAGACCGGCTGGCCCAGCCAATGCAACCGCGCGTTATCGGTGCGCCATTGTTCGTTGGCGAGGCTGTAAACCAGGCCCGTATCGCCCGCGACCCAGACCAGCGCGGACAATGTGCCGGGGATCTCGTCGGCCCGCAGTGCGCCGGTCGTCAGATCCTTGATCCGTGCGGTGAAGCGTTCCGAGCCATTGTCATCAATGGCATAGGCCAGTAGCTTGCCATCGTTGCTCACCGACATGGCGCCAAGCCGGAAGTATTCCTTGCCTTCCGCCAGCGCCACTTCGTCGAGGATCAGCTCGTCGGCGCCGCCAGTTGCGGGTCTGCGCCACCACTTCTTGTATTCCGCGCCCTCCTCGAACTCGATCCAGTATAGCCAGTCGCCGTCCTTCTGCGGCACCGACGTGTCGGCTTCCTTGATGCGGCCGCGCATTTCCTTGAACAGCGTGTCGATCAGCGGCTGGTGCGACTTCATGCGGCTTTCGAACCACTGGTTCTCGGCTTCGAGATGGGCGAGGACTTCCTCGTCTGTCACCTCGGGATAGCCAGGATCGCGCAGCCAGGCATAGTCGTCGCTGACCATGATGCCGTGATGGGTTGTGCTGTGCGGCTTCTTCGCTGCAACCGGAGGCGTGGTGAAGGCTTTAGTGGAATCTGTCATCGCCTGCATCTATGTTGCGCGGCAGAGGACCGCAACCATGCTGATGAATACCCACGAATCCAGACTGAATGCGCTGCGCGAGGAATTGAAGGAGCGCGGCCTCGATGGCTTTGTCGTGCCAATTTCCGACGAGCACATGAGCGAATATGTCGGCGGCTATGCCCAGCGGCTGGCCTGGCTGACCGGCTTCGGCGGGTCGGCGGGGACCGCGGTGGTACTCGCCAAAAGCGCGGCGATGTTTGTTGACGGGCGTTACACACTGCAGGTCCGCGATCAGGTCGACGCGCGCTTCTATGGCTATGAAAGCGTGCCGCAAACCAGCGTCGCCAAATGGCTGGGCGAACATGCCGGCGAAGGCGCGCGGATCGGCTACGATCCCTGGCTGCATGGCAATCGCTGGGTCGACCAGGCAGCCAAGGCGCTGGCCGATTGCATGGCCGAACTGGTCGCGGTGGAAAGCAATCCGATCGATGCAGTCTGGGCAGACCGGCCTGCGCCATCCGCCGCACCGACGCTGGTGCATGGCGATGCGCTGGCCGGGCAATCGAGCGAGGCCAAGCGGGCTGCTGTCTCGACCTGGCTGGCCGAGCGGAAACTCGACGCAGTGGTGATCGCAGCGCTCGATTCGGTGGCGTGGCTGCTCAATATCAGGGGCAGCGATGTCGAGCGCACGCCGGTGACGCTGGCCTTCGTCGTCGCCAATGCGGACGGCACCGCGAGCCTGTTCATCGATCCGGCCAAAGGCACCCCTGACCTTGCCGCACATCTCGGCAATTCGGTCCGCATCGAGCCGCGCGAGGCATTCCTGCCCGCACTGGCCGCGCTTGCAGGAAAGCGGGTGGCGGTCGATCCCGAACGATCGGTGCAGGCAATCTTTTCCGCGCTGGCCGGGGCCGAAGTTGTTGATGAGCGCGACCCCTGCGTGCTGCCCAAAGCGCAGAAGAACGATGCCGAACAGGCCGGCCAGCGCGCCGCACAGGCGCGCGACGGGGCGGCAGTCTCGCGTTTCCTGCACTGGCTTGCGGTGGAAGCGCCGCAGGGCTCAGTAGACGAGATGACCGCTGGTGAAAAGCTCCACCAGTTGCGCCGCGAGACCGGGTCCCTGCGCGACCTTTCCTTTGACACGATCTCGGGCAGCGGCCCCAATGGCGCGATTGTCCACTACCGGGTGAGCGAGGAGACCAACCGGGTGCTCGAGCCGGGCTCGGTCTATCTCGTCGATTCGGGCGGCCAATATCCCGATGGCACGACCGACATTACCCGCACCGTCTGGATCGGACCTGACACGCCGCCAGCCGAGATCAAGGACCGCTTCACCCGCGTGCTGAAGGGCCATATCGCGCTCGCCCGCGCCTGCTTTCCCAAAGGCACGCTCGGCAGCCAGCTCGATCCGCTCGCCCGGCAATTCCTGTGGGCCGCCGGGCTCGATTACCAGCACGGCACTGGCCACGGTGTCGGCAGCTTCCTCTCGGTCCACGAAGGGCCGCAGCGGATCGCCAAGACCAGCGGCGGCCAGGGCGGCGCGGAGCAGGAACTGCTGCCCGGCATGATCCTTTCCGATGAGCCGGGCTACTACAAAAGCGGTGCCTATGGCATCCGTATCGAGAACCTGCTGCTGGTCGAGCCGCGCGAAATTGCCGGCGCGGAAGGCACGTTTTTCGGCTTCGAAGTGCTGACGCACGTGCCCATCGATCGCGCGTTGGTCGATTGCGGCCTGCTGACCCGCGATGACGTGATCTGGTGGAATGAATATCACGCGCGAGTGCTGGAGATTTGCGGGCACCAGCTCGAAGGCGAGGCGCGCGCCTGGCTCGAGACGCAGTGTGCGCCCCTGTAACATGAAGGAGAGACTTGATGATCATGCATATCTGCGTCGGCACGCGCGACCTTGAACAGGCAGGAATATTCTATGACGCCATAGCCGGTGTGCTCGGCAATGCGCGCAGCGGGACGACCGAGCGGACGATTTATTACACCGCCACCGGCGTCGGCATCGGCTTCGCGGTGACCCTGCCCTACGACGGCAATCCCGCGACGTTCGGCAATGGCACGATGGCAACCATCGGCGCGAAAGACCGCGACCAGGTCACCGCGCTCCATGCCGCCGCGCTGGCCAATGGCGGCAGCGACGAAGGCGCGCCCGGGCAACGCGATAATGGCCACTTCGTTGCTTATTGGCGCGATCCCGACGGCAACAAGATGAATGCCGTGGCGCTGTCTTGATGGAGGGCGATCTGGCCTTGCACCCGGATGAACAGCCCGCGCATTTCGCGACAAATCGCGACAAAGTGGCCCGCTAGCGGCATAATCGCGCGACAGTCGCGGCTTAGACAGATTGCCGGGAGCCGCGTGGCCAGGGCCACCCCCCTTCCCCGCCTCGGCCGCTCGGCTTTCCATTTCTGGCAATTGGCATACACTGTGCCGGGGGCGACAAAGGGATTATTCTCATGAAGAAACTTGCACTCGCAGTATCGATCGCGACCCTGACCTGCGCCGGAGTTGCACTGGCCGAAACCGCCAATGCCGCAGGCCCCGGCCGCGACCGCACGACTACCCGCGTCGAAGCGCTTGAGCGCGCCAACCGCATGTTCGACCGGGCCGACATCAACAAGGATGGCAAGCTCGATCCCGGCGACCGCGAAGCGCGCCGCGCGGCTGCGTTCGATCGGATCGATGGCAACAAGGACGGCATGATCTCGCGCGCCGAGTTCACTGCAACGCGCCCCGGAATGGGCGGCCGGGGTGGCGGGCAAGGCGAGATGCGCGGGCACGGTATGCGAGGCGGCATGGGTGGCGGCATGATGATGCGCATGGCCGATAGCGACCGCGATGGCGCCGTGACCCGGGCTGAATCTGCCGCAGCCGCTGCTAGCCGCTTCGACCAGGCAGACAGCAATCGCGACGGCCAGCTTACGCCTGCCGAGCGCCAGGCCACCCGCGCCGCAATGCGCGAGCGCATGCAGGAGGCGATGCAGCGCCGCGGCCAAGGCGCCGGAATGCAGGCACCGGCAAACTGATCGCGTCTAGCGGATCACATCACGTGAACGACGCATCGCCGATCAGGCTTTTGCTGGTCGACGATGAAGCGACCTTGCGCGAACCCCTGTCGGACTATCTTGTCCGCCAGGGGTTCGTCGTCGATCAGGCGGCAAGCGCAGCCCAAGCGCGCAGCCATTTGCGCACGAAGACCCCCGACCTGGCCCTGCTCGATATCATGATGCCCGGCGAAGACGGTTTGGCGCTGTGCCGCCACATGGTCGAAGCGCGGGCGATTCCGGTTATCTTCCTGACCGCGAAGAGTGAGGCGACCGACCGCATTGTCGGTCTGGAAATCGGCGCGGACGATTATGTGGTCAAGCCGTTCGACCCGCGCGAGCTGGTCGCCCGCATCCGCAGCGTCCTGCGCCGGGCTACCCGGACGGGCGCGCTCGCCGAAACCGATGCCGTCTTTGAATTCGAAGGCTGGCGGCTCGATCCGCTCAAGCGCCGGCTGAGCAATCCGGACGGAGCGGTGGTGCCAATTTCCTCGGCCGAGTTCCGCTTGCTCCTGGCCTTCCTCGAACACCCCCGCCAGGTGCTTGACCGCGACCGCCTGCTCGACATGGTGCAAGGCCGCGAGGCGCACTTGTTCGACCGCGCGGTGGACAACCAGATCAGCCGGCTGCGCCGCAAGATCGAGGCAGACAGCCGCAATCCGCAACTCATCCAGACAGTCTGGGGCGGCGGCTATATGCTCGCCGCTGATGTGCGCCGGCAGGCCGACGTGGAGCCATGAAAGGCATGGCCTGGCTGGGCCACCTTTGGCCAAGAAGCCTCAAGGGGCAGATGTTGCTGGCAGTGGCGCTGGCGCTGCTGCTCGCGCAGGCCGTGAGCGCCGTGCTGATTTACCGCGCACAGACTGGCCAGCGCGAGGCCGCGCTGCTTCACACCGCCGCCTTCCGCCTGCTGCGCGCCGCGCGTGACGACAGCGCGCTGCCTGATGCGCCCGAGATATCCCGCGGCGGCCGGCGCAGTTTCTGGCTCGAGCGCAGCGCGACATCGCCAGTCAAGGCCGGCGACCAGCGCAATTCCCATGCCGAGACCGAACTGCGCGAGATCCTGGTCGACCAGGATGTCGTCGCCGGCGAAGTCGTGGTGTTGCGCCGCCGGGTGGAGGCCGATGCCGCTGCAAAGCGGCGTCTGGCCGCCCGCGCGCTGCGTCCGCACACCCACAAGGGCCCCGATCCTGAGTGGGTAATGCTCGCGGCCGTGCAACTCGCCGAGGGCAAATGGCTCGTCGCACGCGTGCTGATCCCGCCAGGCGAGCGGATGATCGTCGCCACGCTGATCGCCCAGACGCTGCTGATTTACGCCGTGCTGGTCGGCGCGATTGCCTTCATCGTCCGGCGCATAACCCGCCCGCTGGCCAGCCTGACCGGCAGGACTGCGCGCTTCGCCGAAACCCGTGATGCCGCCGCCCAGATCGCGCCGGAAGGCCCAGACGACGTGCGTGATCTGATCCTGGCGCATAATGCGATGGAGCGGCGCATCGCCACCTTGCTCGACGAGAAAGACGTTATGCTTGGCGCCATCGGCCACGATCTCAAGACGCCATTGGCCGCATTGCGGGTGCGCATCGAATCCGTGGAGGATGCCGCCGAGCGCAGCCGGATGGCCGCAACAATTGACGATATTGCCCGCGCGCTGGATGATATCCTGTCGCTCGCCCGGGCCGGCCGTGTCCGCGAACCGCGCGAGGTCACCGACCTGTCAGCCCTCATTGCCGCGCTGGTCGAGGAATACGAGGACATGGGTCAGCGCGTCGTGCTCACCGATGCGCCGCGGCTGACCCTGGCCGTGCGCGCAACGTGGCTGCGCAGTGCAGTCCGCAACCTGATCGACAATGCCCTGCGCTATGGCGGTGCGGCTCGGGTTTCATTGATGCAGCAGGGCGAGCAGACCGTGATTGCCGTCGCGGACGATGGCCCAGGAATACCCGAGCACGACTTGGCGCGGATGCTGGAGCCTTTCACCCGCGGCGAGCCATCGCGCAACAGCAGCACCGGAGGCGCCGGGCTTGGCCTCGCGCTGGCCAAGGCGATTGCCGAACAGCATGGCGGGCGCCTTGTCATCGCCAACCGCGCCGCCGCCGATGGCAGCATCGCAGGCCTCATCGCCGAGCTTCGCCTGCCTCCGGCCTGACCGAAAGCGCCAGACTACTTACCAGCAAGCTCAGCCGAAACCCGCGCCGCCAGAGCTTCGCGCACCACGCCGCAAGTGCGGACTCGTTCGATCGCCCGCTCCAGCTCAAGCTCGCCGGACTTGCCGGCAAAGCGCGGTCGCATGTCGCGAGCCAGTTCCTCCGCGCGCTCGGCCGAGCAGAATTCAGCCAGCATTTGTGGCAAGCGTGAGGTGTAGAAAATGCCGCCATCGCCCGAGGTCAGCTCGTCCAGGTGCGCCTTCATCCAGACATAGCCGGCCTCCCGCGTGGCACGGGTTGCCATGATGCCGCGCAGCAGATCGCGCTGTTCGCTGCGCCGCAGCCGCGCATCCTTCCATTCTTCGAGCAGCCAGGTGGCCACCGGATTGCTGCCGCTGCCCGCCAACGCACCGAGAATTGCCGGGCGCAGCTCGGGGTCTTGCGAGGCAAGTGCCCTTTCGCCCAGCTGCCTGGCCATGGCCAGCCCGCCCCTGTCGAGCTGCACGTCGAAAGCCAGATCGAACCACTGCGGATCGAGCGCGGCAGCATCGCCGGCAAGAAAGGCGGCAGCGGCATCGCCGAGTTGCTTGCGCAGTTTGCGGTCGCGGTGCCGGACGGCCAGTCGCACCACCGCTTCGGAGCGGCGCTGCGAAAGCTCAGGGTCTTCATCGGCATAGCGGCCTGCGCGCGGGTCGAAGCCGAGCTTGCGCAACACCGGGGTATAGAGCCGCCCGATCAGCCGCCGGTATGCATCGGTTGCCACCGGCTCGATCAGATCGCCGCGAGTCAGGCCATCAAGCAGGCTTCCGGCCGCATCGTATGCGTGGCTATCCGGATTGCGCACCAGCTTGCTGGCGAGCGCCAGCACCTGGCGCGAGGTCGCGCGGCCCGCCCGAAAGCTCGCCTTGAGCGAATCGGCCAGCGCCTGCGTCTCGCCGGACGGCAACCGGTGCGCTTCGGCAATCAGCACATCCCAGGCGCGGGGCGGCAGTTCGAAGCGATAATAGCCCAGGCCATCGGCATTCGGCATCAAGGGGCCTTTGCCGGCGAATTGCAGTTCGGCGGCAGGCTGATCGAGCAGCTGGCAATGCCGCTCGGCACCACGCCGAGCGCAGAAGGGAACGGTCCAGCGCTGGTGCCCAGGCGCAGAACCAATCGCCGCATAGCGGCTTTGCGTAATGACAAAACCCCGACCCTTGCGTGCGAATGTCAGCAGCGGCACGCCTTGCTGGTCAACAAATCCGCGCATCGCGCCCACCAGCCGCGGATCACCAGCGGAATCGGCCAAGGCGGCAAAGAACTGGTCGCTGGTCGCATTGCCATTGCGGTGCCTGGCCATATAGCCGCGCACACCGGCGCGAAATTTATCATCCCCCAGAAAGCCAGCAATCATCGCGACAACATGCCCGCCCTTGCCATAGGTGATCGAATCGAAGCTGGGATCGATCTGGGTGTTCAACGTGATTTTCTGGCGAATCGGTCGGCCGGAAACCAGGGCGTCGGTGTCCATCGCCGCAAAGCCATCGGCAAGGCCGCCGCCAGCAATCCCGAGGTCGGGTCGCCAGGCGCTGCCGATCCGGTAACCCATCCAGTTGGCGAAACTCTCGTTGAGCCAGATATCGTCCCACCATGCCGGCGTGACGAGATCGCCGAACCACTGGTGGGCCAGCTCATGCGCGACGACCATGCCGAACTGGCGCTGGCGGCCGACGCTGGCCTTGCGGTCCATCACGATGATGCCGTCGTTGTAGAGATCGGCGCCAGCATTCTCCATCGCGCCCGGCAGGATCGGCGTGGTGATCTGATCGAGCTTGGGATAAGGGAAAGCATCGGCAAAATAGTCTTCGAGATGCAGCACAATGCCCTTGGAGCCTTCGAGCGCGAAATCGAGCTTCCCGGCATTTGGCCGGGGCGAAATGATGCGCAAAGGCAAAGGCAGCGCCCGCTGCGGCCCGGGCGCGACTTCGCCTGAAACCAGGGAAAAGGGCCCCGTCATCATCGCCACCAGATAGGTGGGGAGCGGCAGAGTGGGCGCAAAGCGGTGCACTGCCAGATCGCCCTCGCGCGTTTCGCTCAGCTGCGGCGCATTGCTCACCGCAATGAGGCCCGGAGGCGTGCGCAAGATGACGGTGAATGGCGTCTTGAAACCGGGCTCGTCGAACCCGGGAAATGCGGCACGCGCATCGATCGACTGGAACTGGGTCCAGCTGTACCAGGTGTCATCGACTTTGACCCGAAACATGCCTGCCGGACTGTCGTTGAACGCCGCGTCATAGTCGAAAGCGAAAGTCACCGGTCCGGCGGGCAAGGGGCTGGCGAAAGTCAGCGAGGCGACCCCGGTCGGGTCTTCCTGTTTCCAGATGCCTTCGATCCGCTTGCCCTGGACCAAGGCGGAAGCGCGGTGCATGGCAAGCTTGCGGCCATGCAGGAACACGGTTGCGCTCGCTTCATTAAGGCGCGTGTCAATTTCAGCCTTGCCGGAAAACCGCTCACGCGCCGGATCGACCGTCATATCCAGCCGGTAGGCCAGCGGCTGGACAGTGCCTGGCAATCTGCCCAGCGGCACCCCGCCTGCTGGCGCCGCGACCGCGCTGGCTGCCTGGGCCCGCAGCGCGTCCGCCCCGGCAATCGCCAGGCTGATCGCGATGAGGGCCCAAAGGCTGCGCAACAGACTCAACGCAGCAGTCCGCCCAGGATGCTTCGGGCAAATCGCCCGAAGGCCGCGCCGCCAACCGCCGTGCCGAGCGAGCCGGCAATCGCGCTGGCCGCCGAGGCAACTGGCGATGCGCTCGACTTGCGGCCCGAGACCTTGGCGGCGATCATCGCGCCGGCGGACGAGGCGACCGCGCCCATCGCAGCCTTGCCCGCCTTGTCCCACAAGCTCGAGCTCTTGCGCGGCTGGGCCCGGACCGCCGCTTCGCCCTCATCGACAAGCTGCTGGGCAACCTGTGCGGCATCGCTAGCTTTTTGCGCCAGCACTTCGGCGGCGCTCTCGCGGTCGATGGCGGTGTCGTATTTGCCGTCCGCCGGGCTGATCGACTGGACGATCGCCCGTTCCTTGTCGGTCACCGGGCCCAGCCGCGAACGCGGCGGCGCGATCAGCGTGCGCTGCACGATCGAAGGGCTGCCATCGTCCTGCAGCGTCGAGACCAGCGCCTCGCCGACCCTTAGCTCGGTAATCGCAGTTTCGACATCGAGATCGGGATTGATCCGGAAAGTCTCCGACGCGGCCCGAATCGCCCGCTGGTCGCGCGGGGTGAAGGCACGCAGGGCATGCTGCACCCGGTTGCCGAGCTGTCCGGCGATCTTCTCGGGAATATCGATCGGGTTCTGGCTGATGAAAAAGACACCCACACCCTTTGAGCGGATCAGGCGGACGACTTGCTCAACCTTGTCGAACAGCGCCTCGGGCGCGTCTTCGAACAGCAAATGCGCTTCGTCGAAGAAGAACACCAGCTTGGGCTTGTCGGGATCGCCCACCTCAGGCAGCGCCTCGAACAGTTCGGACAGCAGCCACAGCAGGAAAGTGGCATAGAGCTTGGGGCTCTGCATCAATTTGTCGGCGGCGAGGATGTTGATGTAGCCCTTGCCGCTATCATCGCAGCGGATGAAATCACCGATTTCGAAGGCTGGCTCGCCATAGAACTGGCCTGCGCCCTGGCTGTCGAAAGCGAGCAATTGCCTCTGGATCGTGCCAACGCTGGCCTTGGTGACATTGCCGTATTTTGATGCCAGCGCCGAAGCATTCTCCGCCGTGAAAGCAAGCACCGATTGCAGATCTTCCAAATCGAGCAGCAGCAGGCCCTGGTCGTCGGCATAGCGGAACGCGACGTTCAGCACGCCTTCCTGGGTCTCGTTCAGCCCCATCAGGCGGCTGAGCAGCAATGGCCCCATTTCCGAGACCGTGGTGCGGATCGGGTGGCCCTTCTCGCCATAAAGATCCCAGAAAATCGCCGGGTTATCGTGATAGGCATAGTCGGAAATTCCGATTTCCTTGGCGCGCGCTTCCAGCGTGGCGGCGTGTTTGAAATCGGGGCTACCCGACATGCAGATGCCCGACAGGTCGCCTTTGACGTCAGCTACGAACACCGGGACGCCGGCTGCGGAAAACTGCTCGGCCATCGTTTGCAACGTGACGGTCTTGCCAGTGCCGGTGGCGCCCGCGATCAGGCCGTGCCGGTTCGCTCGCCCCAGCCGCAAAACCTGCTTCTCGCCATTGCTGCCCAGCCCCAGAAAAATGTCGTCCATTATCCGCTCCGCGTTATCCCGTGGCCGACAGATAGAGCGGCACGGCCTTTGGCGCGAGAGGCTTTTTGCAAGCGCGGCAATGCGCGGCTAGAAGCCGCCTACGATGGCCGAACCCTTTGTCCTGCTTGACGATGCCCGGCGCGAAGGGGCGAGCGACGCGCGGCTCTATCGCGCGCCGCAAGAGCTCGTTGTCGCGCAGCGCGGCGAGGAGGTTGCGCCCGCGCTGGAACGCATCGCCCGGCTGGCCAGCGAAGGCTACGCTATGGCCGGCCACATTGCCTATGAGGCAGGCCTCGCGCTGGAGCCGCGCCTGGCGCCGCTGCTGCACGGGCGCTGCGGCGCCTTGGGGCCACTGGTGTGGTTTGGCGCCTTCGATGGCTATGAGACCATTGCTGCGGGCGACGTGCCCGCGCGCCTGGCGGCCATGGCCGGCGGCCCGGCGGGCAGTCTCGGCCCGATGGAGCCGCAGCTTTCCCCAGGCGGCTATCTCCGCGCCTTCGACCGGCTAAGCCAGGCCATCCGCGCGGGCGACATCTATCAGGCCAATCTGACCATGCCGCTTGCGGGCAGCTGGCGCGGCGATCCCGTCGCGCTTTATGCCGCGATCCGCCCTGGCGCGGCGGCGGGCTATGGCGGGATCGTCCACGACGGTTCCCACTGGCTGCTGAGTTTTTCGCCCGAGCTGTTCTTTGCGCTGAAGGCCGGCTCGGCGACAGTCAAGCCGATGAAGGGCACCCGTCCGCGTGGGCGCGAGCCGGCCGAAGATGCGCAATTTGCCGCTGAACTCTCGGCCTCCACAAAAGAACGCGCGGAAAACCTGATGATCGTCGATCTGATGCGCAACGACCTCTCGCGCATTGCCCGCCCCGGCAGCGTGCGCGTCGATAATGCCTTTGCGATCGAGACCTATCCCACAGTGCACCAGATGGTCTCGACCGTGCGAGCGGACTTGCGCGAAGGGCTGGGAGCACTCGACCTGATCGCTGCGCTGTTTCCTTGCGGCTCGATCACCGGCGCGCCCAAGATCCGCGCGATGGAACTGATCGCCGAAGTGGAGCGCGATCCACGCGGACCCTATTGCGGAGCGATAGGCCGGATAGATAGCTCTGGAGATGCCGCGTTCAATGTGGCAATCCGCACCCTGCGGCTGACTGAAAGCCAGCCAGGCCAGGGCACGGCGGTGCTCGGGGTCGGATCGGCGATTGTCGCGGATTCAAGCAGCATGGCGGAATGGCGCGAGTGCCTGATCAAGGGAGAGTTCGTGCGACAGTCTGCGGCTTCCTTCGATCTTATCGAAGCCATGCTATTTACGCCTGATGTCGGCATTCCGCTGCTTGAGCTGCACCTGGAACGAATGAAGGCGAGTGCCGCAGAGCTTGGTTTCCCGTTTGATCGGCATCAGTTGCGCAACCGGATTCAGGCGCTGTGTTTCGATCTTGGCGAAGCGGCAAAATTGCGCGTGTTGCTCAGCCACAGCGGGGGCACGGCGCTGGAAGCGGCCCCGCTTGGCAATGACCAATTTGCCGAGCCGGTGGTTTGCGGCGCGCTTCCCTTGCCCATCGCTACGGGCGATTGGCGGCTACGGCACAAAACCAGTGACCGCAGTTTCTATGATGCCGCGCGCGAGGCCGCGGTTGCCGCCGGCGCGCAGGAAGCAATCCTGGTCCGCGACGACGGACTGGTTACCGAAGCGAGCCGCTCGAACATTTTTCTCGCCCGGGGCGAAATGCTGGTAACCCCGCCCTTGTCGCTCGGCCTGCTGCCGGGCGTGCTGCGCCGCTCGCTGATCGAGCAAGGCAAGGCATTTGAAGGGCAAGTGCATCTTGATGATCTGGCGGACGGGTTCTTTCTTGGCAATGCGGTGCGCGGGCTGATGCGGGCGAAACTGCTGTGAGCGCGCAGACCTCCGAGGCGCTGGGCCGCATTTCGCCCTCGCAGACCACGGCGATGACCGACCGGGCGATGGCCTTGCGCGCCGAGGGCCGCGATATCATTTCGCTGTCGGTCGGCGAGCCTGATTTCGCCACCCCGCCGCATGTTCTCGCCGCCGCCAAGGCCGCGCTCGATGCCGGCGACACCAAATACACCGCAGTAGGCGGCACAGCGGCGATGAAGCGCGCCGCCGCGCTGCATTTCGCCCGCGATCTGGGCATCGAAGTGCAGGTCAGCCAGGTCACGGTTAGCGCCGGGGGCAAGCAGGCGATCTTCCATGCGATCATGGCCACGGTCAGCCAAGGCGAGGAAGTGATCGTGCCGGCGCCGTGGTGGGTGAGCTATCCCGAGATCATCCGCTTTGCCGGCGGCAGGGTGGTGCCGCTGGTGACCCATGCCGCAAATAATTTCCGCTTCTCGGCGGCTGAGCTCGAAGCGCAGATCGGCCCGCGCACCCAGTGGCTGATGCTCAACAGTCCGGGCAATCCGACCGGTGCCTGCTATCCGGCGGAAATGCTGCTGGCCATCGGCGAAGTGCTGCGCCGGCATCCGCGCATCATGGTGATGAGCGACGATATCTATGCGCCGATCAACTACCTCGGAGCTCCCCACGCGACGCTCGCCAATCTCTGCCCCGACCTTGCGGACCGCATTTTGACCATCTCCGGCGTTTCCAAGAGTCACGCGATGACTGGCTTTCGCATCGGCGTCGCGGCTGGCCCGGCTTGGCTGATCCAGGCCATGGAAAAGCTGCAATCGCATAGCTCCGGCAATCCCTGTTCGATCAGCCAGGCGGCAGCCGTCGCGGCATTCGAAGGCCCGCAGGACTTTCTGCTGGGTTGGCGTGAGCGCTTCCGCGTGCGGCGCGATGCTGTGGTCGGGGCGATAAATGCCATATTCGGGCTTTCGGCGCCGGTGCCGGACGGGGCATTCTATTGCATGGTCGATGCAGGCCCGCTGATGGCGCGCTTCGGCGACGATTCCGCGCTGGCGATGCACTTGCTCGATCACGGGGTTGCCGTGGTCCAGGCATCGGCCTTCGCCGGACGCGACGGTTTCCGCATCAGCTTTGCCGCTGATGACATGGTGCTTGCCGAAGCCGTGCGGCGGATTGCAAAGGCGCTGGCGTGAGCAGTCTCAGCAAGCAGAATACCGCTCAGCCTGAGCCTGTCGAAGGCCCCTCGCCAAAAACCGAGGTCGCGTGCGGGCTTCGACAAGCTCAGCCTGAGCGGGCAGGGGATTTACAGCAATGACCCCGCTTTCCATCCTGTTCGAAGACGGCGAAGCCCTCGTCATCGACAAGCCAGCCGGCCTGCCGCTCGACACCCCGCGTGCCGGGGGACCAAGCCTTGAGGACCGGCTCGAGGAACTGATGTTCGGCTTCCAGCGCCGGCCCCAGCCGGTCCATCGGCTCGATCAGGACACGTCTGGCTGCCTGTTGCTGGCGCGCAATCCCAAGGCGCTAAAACGCTTTTCCGCCGCTTTCGAGGCGCGGCTGGTCGAAAAAGTCTATCTCGGCATCGTCGCCGGGCGGATCGCGGAAGTCGAGGGCACGATCGAACTGGCGCTCGCCAAGATCAGCAGCGCCGAAAAAGGCTGGCGGATGATCGCGGCAAGGAAGGGCAAGCCATCCGTGACCCACTGGCGCAAGCTGGAGGAGGTCGAGGGGCTGACGCTGGTCGAATTCCGCCCGGAGACTGGCCGCACCCACCAGATACGCGTCCATGCCGCCTCCGGCCTCGGCGCGGCCCTGCTCGGTGATCCGGTCTATGGCAGCCCGAAAGGCGCCAGCCGCACCATGCTGCATGCGGCCGGGCTGACCGTGCAGCGCGAGGGCAAGCCGCAGATTGCGGCAGCCGCGCCCATGCCGGCAGACTTTGCCGCCTGCGGGTTTACCCATGGATGAGGTTATCGCGCGCGCCCTGGCGCAGCTGGAGGAGAGCTTTATTGCCTCGTCCGGCCCGGGCGGCCAGAACGTCAACAAAGTGGCGACTGCGGTTCAGCTGCGGCTCAACGTGTTTGGCCTGCGGCTGGAACCATTGGTGTTTCAGCGGCTCAAGACCCTGGCCGGCAGCAAGCTGACCGCGAGCGGCGAGATCGTCTTCACCGCGCGCAAATTCCGCACCCAGGAGGCCAACCGGACCGATGCCCGGGCGCGGCTGGTGGAGCTGCTGACCGAGGCCCACAACTTGCCCCAGAAGCGCGCCAAGAGCCGGCTCAACCGGATCGGCAAAGAGCAGCGGCTGCAGGGCAAGAAACTGCGCGGCACGGTCAAGGCCGGGCGCGGCAAAGTTAGCTTCGACTAACCGGACGCCGTCGCGCTCAGGACATGGCGGCCATCACTGGCAAATGCGCCGAGCTCAATCGCCTCGCCGCTGCCGCGCATGGCAAGGTGCAGTTCCTCGCCGCAGACCCCCGGCGACATCGCGCGGAATGAAAATGTCTTCAGCGCATTCTCGCCCAGCTTCTGCCGCGCAAGATCGAGCAGCAGCGAGGCCATCAAGGGGCCATGCACGATGAGCCCGCGATAGCCTTCCTCGCCGGCGGCATAGGGCAAATCGTAGTGGATGCGGTGGGTATTGAAAGTCAGCGCCGAATAGCGAAACAGCAGCGTTTCACTGGGAACCAGAGACCGGACGTGATCCCATGCTCCGGGATCGAATGTGCCATCGCCTGGATGCGGCGGCGCGGGCGGCGAGCCAGCAGGAACGGCCTCGCGGTAAACCAGGCTCTGCACCTCGCGCACGGCTAGCTCGCCACCGGCGAAATTCTCATGTCCGACATCGACGAAGACCAGACTGCCCGAGCCACCTTGCTTGGCAGTCACCGACAGCACGCGCGAACGCCGCTCGACCGCTTGATCGGGCCTGAGTGGCGCGAGGAATTCGACCTTGCTCGATGCCCACATCCGGCGTGGCAGCGGCACCGGCGGCAGGAAGCTCGCCGGACTGTCGTCGCGCAAGGGATGGCCATCCACGCCCAGCCGCGCGGTTGGCGCGTCGGGCAGGCAGAGGCAGAAATGGAAGCCCTGCGGCACTGAGCCATCGGCAGGCGCTTCGCGGTCCAGCGTTGCCAGCCAGCGGCCAAGATGGCCGGCGTCTACCCGGTCGGTGCGCCGCTCCTCGCGTTCAATCCAGTCTGCCCATTCACTCATCGCTTGCGCCTCACCTGCTGTGCCAAGGCCAGTTCCCGCATCGCACGGCAAAGGCAAGCATCAATTTGCCGGTGGGGCGGACTCGCCCGCATCCGTTGCTGCGGGCTGGGCGGGCGGAGGGCGCAGCGCGCTGTCGTCCAGCCGCTTGCCTTCGACCATCTCGGCGGCATCGTCGAGCGCCTTGGCTTCGTTGGCGGTCACCCCGCCGGGGCCGGGGTCGCTGCTCCCGCACCCGGTCAGCGCGAGAAGCAAGGCACATGCAGCAAGACGGATCATGGTCAGCCCTCGATGATGCTGGTCGCCGGGTGGTGGCGATCAAGATGTTTGCGGATGCGCCGCAGGTTGCGACTGTTCGAGCGATAAAAGAAATCGACCAGATCGCCCGCCAGCGGAATGGAACCGGTCAACCAGTCGATCCCGACAGTGCCGGTCATGCGCGCGAGCTGCCATTTGCTCATGCCGACATTGCGGCCTTCCCAGACCAGATAGAGCCCGATCAGCGCGGCGATGGTATCGCCGGCCACCGGCACCAGGCCGATCAACGAGTCGAGGCCGACCGGCATCTTTATCCCGGGCACGACAAAGGCCCGGTCAAGAATCTTCTCAAGCGCCTCCACGCGCCGACGGACCGAGGCAGCATCGGTACCAAGCGGTAGGTTGTCCGGGACCAGCCGGGTGGTGCGTCCAGTCGCCATGTCTGCTGATTTGCTCCCGATGCCGGCCAGCAGGGACTGCTTGGCCAGTTACAGTTATTTGGGCAGTATCGCCATCGGCATCAAGGGGTGGACCGCGAAACGGTTGACGACAAACCCCGTCGCATTGCCGCGCAGCAGCGACCAGCGGATCGGCGCACCCAGCGGAATATACACGTTGTTGGCAGCAAGCTTACCTTCGGCCTGGGCAAAGAGCCTGGCCCGCTCGGCAGGGTCGGCGCTCTGGAGCGCCTCGGCGACAAGGCTGTCGGTGTCCGGATCGCACGGGCCTGGCAGCACGCCGCAGCTCAACTGGTTGAAAAACCAAGCCGCTCCGGGATATCTGGCGACAACATCGATCAGGCGAAGGTCGGCCGGGTCAGCCAGGCCGACGCGCGTCGCGGCGAGCCCGGCTTTGCCAAGGTCTTCCGCCAGCCTGCCAAACAGCCGGTCAGTACCCGGGCCGGAAGGCATGGCAATGCGCAGTCTGACCGGAGCCGCAGCCACGCCGCGCCAGCGCGTCGCTCGCCCTGCCGCCAACGCGTGCCGTTCGTCCACAGACAATGCCGTCCACGCCGGCGGCGCGGATTGCTGATTGTCATCAATCCCCGCAGGCAAAATTCGCTCAGTCATCAGCCAGCCGCCGATGCCGAGCGCGGCTGGCAGCGCCTCGCGGTCGATGGCCATGGCAATCGCTTCGCGATTCTGTGGATCGGCAAGAAAGCCGTCGCGGTGCATGGCAGCCAGGCCAAACAGCCCAGCAACCGGATCGAGCCTTATCGCCCCGCGCGAGAGCCCTCCCGAATCGGCCAGTGGGAAGTTTTCATACCTTCCGCCCAGCACCGCATCGGTTTCGCCGCGCTCGAACCGGGCGATGGCGCCTTCGGCCGCCAGCGCCCGCAGCCGGACCGGTCGCACCTGTTCCTGCCAGTCGACGGACGCAGACAGGCCGCGCAACTGTGGATCGATCAGCGCAAGGTAGGCAACCTCGCCGTCGCGGCGCAATG
Source organism: Novosphingobium sp. (assembly GCA_031428115.1). GTDB lineage: Bacteria > Pseudomonadota > Alphaproteobacteria > Sphingomonadales > Sphingomonadaceae > Novosphingobium. Next base: position 18,509 of record JANPOS010000092.1, read on the forward strand.
CCATCGGCCCGGCACCTTTGCCCCGGCTCAGCAATCCAAGCTCGGGCTGGGCAAGCAACATCAGCAGATCGGGCTGCGGGCGCGACAGGCGGATCTCGATCACCCGCCCGGTCATCACCCGGATATCTTCGATGCTTGACAGATCCTTGCCCAGCGCCGTGCCGCGAAGGGCTGCGATGGCTTGGAGCAAGGCCGCACGCGCAGTGGTGGCACCCAGCTTGCCGCCACCGGTCAATGTGCCATCGCTCAAACGGAAGATATAGCTCAACCCGTCATCGTTGACGATCCAGCGATCAGCGACACCCGGAATGACCTGGCCTTGCTGATCATGCGCGACCAGCCCCTGGGCGGTCGCGCCGCGCAGCAACTGTGCGGCGGCCGACAAGCGGGCGCCCCCGTCGAACAGCGATGCCGGATCCCCGATGGCCACAACATCGACAGTGTCGCCCTGCTCGCTGCCACAGGCACCAAGCAGCGCCAGAGCTGGCAGCAGGAAGCCGTGAACGGCCAAGGATCGGATGGGGCGCATGTACCGACCCTAATCGAATTTGCCAGGATCTAAAATGCGCTTTGGCGTCGCGCCAGGCGCGGGCACCGTCAGAAGCCGCATTTGGCGTCAGATCTTGCGGTAGTTCTTGGTCTTGGTGAAGTCGAGCGCGTGCCGGATATGCGATGGCACCTCATCAGGTGCCCCATCGCCCGCAGGGAGCGGCGCACGGGCCAGCTTGGGATCAATCTCTTCGCGAAAAGCCACGCCGAAGCGATTGTCCTGCACCCAGGCTATCGAGCCTTCGACCCAGCCGATATTGCGGATTTCGACCCAGACGACCGTGCCGCGCGTCAGGCGAACGGTACCGTCGCCCATCATGCCGCCGGCAGATAGGTTTCGCATCTTGATGCGGAGCGTTTCCTCCGATCCGTCCAGCCGCAAGTCGGCCATGACGAACAGGCTGTCGCGCCCGATATGCCTTTGGTCTGACTCGTCCATCTGCCTGGTCTGCTTTCCTTCAACTGCGATGGCGGGCTTGATTGTGCGCCTCAGCAACCGATTGTACTGACGTCACCGTGAGCCTGTGATAAACGAGTGTGGCGAACATTTCGTTAAGCCGCACTCGGTATTGTCCCAAAACCGGATGTCCGGGCAGATACGCAGTGCAAAGCCGGCCTGGAAACCGGAACGCAGGAATCGGGCGCGCTTCACCGCGACCGGGACTCAGTCGTCGCGAGAGACTTTTTCGCGACGCTCGTGGGCTTCCTGCGCCTCGACAGTCATCGTGGCGATCGGGCGAGCGGTCAGCCGGCCAAGCCCGATGGGTTCGCCAGAAACCTCGCAATAACCATATTCACCCTCTTCAATCCGGCGCAGCGCCGAATCGATCTTGGAGATCAGCTTGCGTTGACGGTCTCGGGTTCTGAGCTCAATGCCCCAATCGGTCTCGCTCGAAGCCCGGTCGTTGAGGTCAGGCTCCCGGATCGGCGCATCCTGAAGCTGCTGGAGCGTGCCAGCCGACGCATCGAGAATGGATTTTTTCCATTCCAGCAGCAGGCGGCGAAAATAGTCGAGCTGCTGCTCGGCCATATAAGGCTCGCTATCGTTGGGAACATAGTCCCCGCCAATCGCCCGCTTGGCTTTGGCAAGGACATCAATCTCGTCGGCAAATCCAATTGGCATCGATTTCTCCGCAACAGCCCTTCCCCGACCGCTTGCGTCCTGCCGCCCCGGATGTTTCCGATGACCTTCAGCGTACCAAGGCTGCCGGGCCTATAGCAGGGGCCGAACCGGGCACAAGCGGCAATGAGGCTCTGGCCCAGGAATTCCCGCAAGTGTTGACTGACCCCACGAAAATCTGGGGTCCGGATGACTTTTTTGCCGGCGCGTTAACCATTTGTTGACCACGTTGGCCCAGCTTGACCTTGTCAGCGGGCAACAGGGGCTCCGCAGACACTCAGGGGGGTAAGAGATCATGGATACGGCCTGGACCAAACAGGACACTTTCGCCGGCGCAATGCCCGCCGATTTCGACGATGCCGATCTGCTGGTGGCCAATTGCCTCGCCGCAGCGGTGAACGGCGATACCGATGCCTACTATGATCTGGGCGTCGCCTTCTCGACCGGCAGCCACGGCGTTTCCTGTGACCTGGTCGAGGCACACAAATGGTTCAATCTGGCGGCAGTCGGCGGCCACGCCGAGGCGCAGATGTGCCGCGCGGACATTTCCGAGGAAATGACCGCGCGCGAGATCGCCGAGGCCCAGCGCCGCGCGCGCCAGTGGCTTTCCGAGAGCCAGCGCAAGGCTGCCTGATTCGCAGTCAGCCCCGCTTGAACGGCACGCGGCCGGACAGCCAGTTCTGCTCCTGCGCGACGCCGGCCCGCTCCCGGGCAAGGAATTCCGCAACCGCCGCGCGAAAGCCTTCATGGGCGATATAATGCGCGGACCAGGTCCGCACCGGTTCATAGCCCCGCGCCAATTTGTGGCCGCCTTGTGCCCCGGCCTCGACGCGCGACAGGCCCAGGCCAATCGCCGCCTCGATCGCCTGGTAAAAGCATAGCTCGAAATGCAGGAAGGGCTTGTCGGCCAGAGCCCCCCAATAACGCCCATAAAGCGCATCGCGGCCAATGAAATTCAGCGCCCCGGCAAACGGCGTGTCCCCCGCATAAGCCAGCACCAGCAGGATCTGGTCCGCCATGCGCTCACCCAACAGGACAAACGCCTCTCGCGTCAGATACGGCTGCCCCCATTTGCGGGCGCCCGTATCCAGATAAAAGCGCCAGAATGCGTCCCAATGTTCGCTGCGGATGTCGCCTCCGGTCAGCAAGCGAATTTCAATCCCTTCCTGCGCGGCAGCCCGCTCCTTGCGCAGATTCTTGCGCTTGGCCGATGACAGCGCGGCCAGAAAGTCGTCGAAACTCGCATAGCCGCGGTTTTCCCAGTGGAACTGGATATCATTGCGCATCAGCCAGCCTGCCGCCTCGAACAGCGGCACCTGTGCGGGCTCGATAAATGTCGCATGGGCTGAGGATAGCCCTTGCGCGGCGCACAGCTGCTCAGCGGCGCGCAGCAACGGCGCGGCAAGCGCGGGATCGCGCGAGAGCAGGCGCGGGCCGGTCGCCGGAGTGAACGGGACCGATATCTGCAGTTTGGGATAATAGCGACCGCCCGCCCGGTGCCAGGCATCGGCCCAGCTTTGATCGAACACGTATTCGCCCTGGCTGTGGGTCTTGATGTACGCAGGCAGCGCTGCGGCGAGCTGGCCGTCCTCGCCATCGAGCAACAGCGGCGCAGGCTGCCAGCCGCTGCTTCCCCCGGTGCTGCCCGAATCCTCGAGTGCGCTGAGGAACGCATGGCCGACAAAGGGATTGCCGCCGTCAGTCAGCGCGTCCCATTGGTCCTGAGGAATGTCGCTGACCGAAGTCTCCAAGCGGACGGTGAAATCGTTGCGGCTCACACCACCCCCGCGCCCTCGGCGATCGGCGCGTCGGCATGCAGGGCTGCGGTTTCGCGCAAGTCTGGGCTGCGCACAGTCCAGGTGATGACCGGCAGGCCGCGCCGGCGCTGGGCGGCGGCGAAACGGCTTGGCAGGTCGCGCACGTCGTAAGCGAGGAAATCGGGGCTCGCCTGACAGAGCCACAGGTGGCGGCGCAAGCGGCCCAGCAGCGTATGGTCATTCTCTTCGGTAACGACCAGACCGCGAACAGTCAGCGGCGCATGGACTTTAAACCATTTTGGCACACGCGGGTCGAAGCTCATCACCGCATGTTGCCCCTGATACCCTTCCAACACCCGGCGGACCGCGAGGCACAAGGCGGGCACGCGCGTCTCGGCGCGCGATTTGACTTCGATCAGCAGCGGCACCTTTCCCGCCACCTGATCCAGCACCTGGCGCAAGCTGGGGATGCAGTCATCGCTGCCGGCAAGGCGGATCGTCGCCAGCTGCGCGGCGCTGCGCTGGATCACCGGGCCGGTCTCCGAGGTCAGCCGGTCAAGCTCCCAATCGTGGAACACCATCGCCTGGCTGTCAGACGAGCGCTGCACGTCGCATTCGATGCCCATGCCGCGTGCAATGGCTTTGGCAAAGGCAGTCGGCGAGTTTTCTGGCGCGCCCGGGCCATGCAAGCCGCGATGGGCATAGGCCTGCCCACCGATCCAGGCGACGCGCGCCGGATCTGGCGCCGGCGCGAAACGGCGATCAAGCGGGGCGAACAGCGACAATGGCATCGACCTCGACTGCGGCTCCCAATGGCAACACCGGCACCCCTACAGCACTGCGCGCGTGGTTGCCCGCCTCGCCGAATACCGCCGCCATCAGGTCTGAGGCACCGTTGGCAACCTTGGGCTGATCGGTGAAATCGCTTGTGGAGCAAACGAATGCGCCGAGCTTTACCACCCGCTCGACCCGCGAGAGCGAGCCCAGCGCAGCCTTGATCTGCGCCAGGATCATCAGCCCGCAGGCACGCGCCGCGTCATAGCCCTCGCCGGTCGTCACATCTTCGCCCAGCCGGCCTTTGACCAGCACATTATCGATGAACGGCAACTGCCCTGAGACATAGGCAAGCCCGCCTGCCACCACGACCGGCACATAGGCCGCAACCGGCGCTGCCGGCTCTGGCAGCACAAGGCCGAGTTCGGCCAATCTCGCTTCAATCTCGGCGTCAGTCATCACGGTCGGCATAAATCCTGTCCATCAGCCAGGGCAAGGCCCCGGTCCAGTCGTCGATCCGGGCATGGGCATGCCCGGCCTTGTGCGCGCAGGCAATGTGCTGCGCAATCGAAGGCTCGCCGCACAGATGGAGCCGGCCAACGTGGGGGGCAATTTCGGCGACCGAGTCATGATGCTGCGCGAGATCATCGATGAAGATCGCGCGGCTGGGGCGATACTCATCGAGGATAGCCTGCAACGCCGGGCCTTTGGGGCCCTGGTTGGTATAGACCTTGAGATCGAGGCCGTGTTCCGCAAGCTGGCGGCGGCGCGGTTCCTGGCGGTGATCGTTGAGATTGGTCAGCACGACGACATCGGCGTGGCGGCCAAGCTCGATCATCGCCGCAACCGATCCGGCGATTGGCTGTTGCCGGCCCATCTCGGTATCGAAAAACAGATTGAGCAGCGGCCAGACCTGCTCCAGATCGACCGGCGCGCCGGTATCCCGCCGGGTCATCGCCTTGTGGAACTCGTTGCCGCCTAGGCTGAAATCGATCCCGTGCGCCTCGCCCAGCCAGTCGCGGAACGGCGCAATCATGTGGAGCAGGACTTCATCGCAGTCCGAGATAATCAGCGGGCGGCTCATGTCTTCAGCCTTTCGCGCGCACCGGCAATGTCGCCCGGCGCGACGCCCAGCGCGTCAGCGGCGGCCAGCAGATCGGGCTCATGCGCGCAGAGAAATTCGAGCACCGCGCCCAGCATCGCCGGATCGCCGAGGCCTGCGCGCAGTTCGTCGGGCGATAACCCCGTCAGCGCCATGAACCGCTCGGCGCGCGGTGCGTCGCCAAGCAGCCAGCCCAGCGCCGACAGCGTCAGCGCCTCAGGGTCAACCGGGGATGGATGGTCGCGAAGAATTGCCAGATACCTCGAAAATTGCCTAGGGTTCACGCATGGCAAAGCGAATCCTCGTTGTCGAGGACAACGATCTCAATCGCAAACTGTTCTGCGACGTCCTGAGGAGTCAGGGCTTCACCGTGGAGCCCGTTGCCGACGGGCTGGAGGCGCTGGACAAGGCGCGGCTCTTCGTGCCGAACCTGATCATCATGGACATCCAGATGCCCAATGTTTCGGGGCTAGACCTGATCGAACTGGCCAAAGCCGATCCGCTGCTGCGCACCATTCCGGTGCTGGCGGTGACCGCCTATGCCGGCAAGGGCGACGAAGAGCGCATCCGGCAGGCCGGCGCAGACAATTACCTCGCCAAGCCGGTTTCGATTCAGCCGTTCATGGCGGCCGTGCGAGGGCTACTGGAATAAAAACGGGAGAGCAGACCATGACCGAGGACCGCTTGCAGCAATTGTTCGACTACAAGGACATCATCGAACTGAAAGCGCGCTTCGGCCGCCTCGCCGATGCCAAGGACTGGGAGGGCTTCAAGGCGGTGTTCAGCGAGGACGCGACGTTCGACCTCGGCGGCGGCCAGATCATGCACGGCGGCGAGACCTATGCCTATGCCGTGCGCGACATGCTGGAGGGCGCGGTTTCGCTCCACCGCTTCTCGATGCCCGAGATCACTTTCCTCAGCGCCACCGAGGCCGAGGGCATCTGGGTGCTGCACGATTACAACGTCTGGCCAAGCGATCCTGCAACCGGCGAACGCTGCGGCTACAACGGCCATGGCCGCGAATACGAGACCTACCGCAAGATCGATGGCGCGTGGAAGATCACCAGCTGGCGCCTGCGCTATGACCGCCTCGATCCGCTGCCGAGGGAGCCTTTGCCGGCGACGATCCTGGGCGGGCCGGACGCGCTGCGGGATGAGGCTTATATTGCGGCGGTGGTGAGGCCGTGGGGGTATTGGTGATGGGGGGGGAACACACACCGGGGACACAGTATTCCGTGTCCCCGAGCAACGGTGCGGTTGGCGGTGGAGTGTGCGGAGGGGGAAGTGAGTTAAGTGTATTTAGTAAAGTGTCACCGTAACTTCACCGTAACTTGTATGCTTCACCGTAACTTGAGTTGGGAATGTCAGGCGGTCCGAAGCATGGTATGTTTAGGGGTAAAGTAAACTGTCACCGGAATTCCATAATGACCTATCTACAGGGCGAGTGGCGTATCTACAATGGCAATCATCGCCTGTTCGACCTGTTCGCTGACCTTTTCGTAATCACGGCCAGCATCGCAAAAGCGTTCAATCTGACCGCCGGTGCATCCGTGACATACGCCATCGGAGACCACGCCAATTTCGAATGTGCTCAGTTCGATCTAGAGGCGAGGTTGCCGCTGGTTGGGCCCATTGAGCTAGTTTTGCAAAACTTGAAGCCGAATAGCATCGCAATTGGATTTGAGAAAAACACAATCCAATCAGACGCTTCGACACCAGCCCAAGGTGCGAGCATCAGCACGGTGCTAACGCATGTGATATCGCCGATCTTCACTTCGTTCTATGAGGATCATGTTCCCTGGTTCCTAGCAAATGTCGAGGGAGACAAAAGCAAGTGGCCAAGTCCATGGGGCTTTGGCCGCCTCATCAGGAATGCAATGTCTCATGGCGGCGCGCTCAATATCGACAATCCGAACGCACCGATTATTGCTTGGTATGGGTTGAGCTATGGCCCGAATGACAACGGGAAACGAGTGATAGGAACGGACCTAAGTTTCGCCGATTTGCTCATCCTTATGATTGAGATGAGCGACGATCTCGACAAGCGCAGTTGTCCATTTCCGCTGCCATAGCGGCGAATAAATCCCCCATGAAATCTGTGAGCCAACCCATGTTATGTGGGAATTCCGGTGACACTTTACTTAACCCGTGGGAATTCCGGTGACACCGCGTAATTGATGTAGCCACCCTCCTGGTTAGCACGGAGTCGCCTGTGGGGCGCTCCAAACGAGGAGGGTGCCCGATGACGATTTATGCAGGATTGGACGTATCTGACAAGATCACGCATGTGTGTGTGGTTGACGCTGAACGCGCGGTGATCCGCCGCGACGTGGTGGCGAGCAAATTACCGTGACAGCAAATTACCGTGAAACTTTACTCAACCCCCAATTACCCCCACATTCCAACCCATGCGCTGCCACCCCACTCCAGCTTCCACTGAAAGCCAACCGCCTGGCCGCCCCCTTGCTCAATTGAGAATTCCCGGCATGGAAAGCACTATAACGCCCTGATGAGACGCCGCCCATCATCGCCCAATCGCGTGAAACCCAGATGCTGGTAAAACAGCACTGCCGCTTCGTCCTTCGCATCGACGATCATTGCATAGGCCATCACTTCTGCCCGTGTCGCGCGCAGCAGCGCGTCGGCAACCAGTGCGCCGCCGAGCCGCTTGCCTTGGTGGGCTTGCGCCACCGCCAGCCGTCCGAGCAATACCGCTGGAACAGTTGGATAACGCGGCAGGCACCTGGCCTGTTCGGCAGGCAGCAGATCGAGCACCAGCGATGAAGCTGCAATCGTATAAAAGCCAGCGATTGCGTCCGTGTTATCAATCGCTACGAAGCACGAGGCCACGCGCCGCCGCATATCCTGCTTGGCTTGTTGTTGCAGATAGCGGTCAAGCGCATCGGAGCCGCTGGCAAAGGCCGAACGATCCTCCGCACCTAACAGCTCAATGCGGTAGGGCTGGGTCACTCGCTCGCTTGGATCAGCGAGCGGTGTGCTTCCATAGCGCGGTCAAGCCCCGCCGACGGTGCAGGGGGTGCAGCCAGAACTGCCGCCACCCGCATTTGATCGGCCAGCGACAGGCGGATAATCTGCGTTTCTTCAATGGTGCGTTCGGCGGCTTGGCGCGCCGCATCGACCACAAAATCGCTGACACTGCGCCCTTCGATTTCAGCGGCACGCTTGACCGCAGCCAGCACATCGGGGGAAATGCGCGCCTCCAGCCGTGCGGTGCGCGTGACAAGTTGCGCCATAAGAGCCTCTCTTTCATTTCATTCTGTACGGCAAATACACGGACAATGCAAGGTAATGCCATCGTGTTGGTTACGGTGGTTACGGTGCCACGCGCAACACCCCCCAAACTCTCCGCCCCGCAC
>JANPOS010000093.1:0-2524 GCA_031428115.1 Novosphingobium sp.
GGTTGACGAAATGCTGGCCGCAAGCGCGCGCGGCCTGGGCGATCGGCTCCTGCGCCTGGCGCTTGGTGCCGACGAACAGGACTTTGCCGCCCGCCTGGACGGTCGCCGAGACGAATTCGAGCGCGCGCGCGAACAGCGGCACGGTCTGCGACAGGTCAAGGATGTGGACACCATTGCGCGCGCCGAAGATGTACGGCTTCATCCGCGGATTCCAGCGATGGGTCTGGTGGCCAAAGTGTGCGCCAGCTTCGATCAGCTGGTGCATGGAGACGGTAGGTGCCGCCATGATTCAATTCCTTCCGGTTATGCCTCTGGGAAGCTGGAACCGTGCGGAAAAAGCCCGCTGCGGCACCGGTATGTCAGTGCTTCCCATGTGGATTTGCGCCGGGAAAAGCCCCGAAGCGCCTGCGCCCTTAGCCGGGCATGGCGCCAGAATCCAGCCCTGAATTTTCATGATGAGAACAAAAGGTGAATTATTTTTCTTGACGGCTTGGAACATAATTGGAACATAGCGGTTATCGAATCGCCAGGATTTAAGGAAACCGATCATGTTTGCCATTTTCGTCGCGATGCTGTTCCCCGCCGCCGCAGTCTTCGCGGCTTGTGCCATCGGGCTTAGCTGGCTGCGTTACGGGCCGCTCGCGCTGGCCCTGCGCGAAGAGCTGGCTGCCTGCGAGGCGACTCGCGAACTGCGCTATGTCGTGGTGACCACCCGGGTGGAAAGCGAAACCGCTGAAGTCTGGCGTCCGGGCTTCAGGCCGCTGGCGGCGGGGCGGTCGATCCCTCAGGCGCCGCGGCGCCCGTCTTTGCGCGCCGCCGCTTGACCCGCCCATAGGCAACAATACCGACCGGGATGAGCAGCAGATAGACAACGCAAATGCCGACCAGCGTCAGCCACGGCTCGGTAAGCAGTGCGGCGACAACCAGGCCCGCAAGTGCAATGACTTCCAGCCTGATGGTCTTGCGCGGGCGCAGCCTGCTCCAGCTCAGGGTCGGAACATTCGAAATCAGCAGGAACGAGATGGCCACCAGCCAGCCGCTCACCAAGATCGGACTGGCGAACAGTTCATTGCCCGTGATCACCCAGAGATAGATCGGCAGGAAGGCCAGCCCGGCCCCCACCGGCGCAGGGACTCCGGTGAGGAATCCCGCTTGTTTGCGCGGCTCATCGGGCAGGTCAATCCGCGCATTGAAGCGGGCGAGCCGCAGCACGCAGCACAGCGCAAAGGCGAGCGCGGCAAACCAGCCGAGCCGGGGCAGCGCCTGCAAGGCCCACAGGTAGATGATCAGCGCCGGGGCAACCCCGAATGAAATCGCATCGGCGAGGCTGTCGAGTTCCGCACCGAAACGCGACTGCGCCTTCAACAGCCGCGCAATCCGGCCATCAATGCCGTCGAGCATCCCGGCGAAGACCACCGCCAACACGGCCTTGTCGAATTCGCCGCCAATCGCAAAGCGAATGCCGGTCAGACCTACACAGAGCGCTGCGGCGGTTATTGCGTTGGGCGCCAGCGCCCGCAAGGTCAGCCCGCGCGGCAAGCGCCCGTCGCGGCCACCGCCTACCTCCTCGATCACTGGCTTACGCCTTCGATCAGCGCCGCACTGCCAATCTCTGCCAGCACGGTCTCGCCGGCGACTATCTTCTGGCCCAGCACGATGCGCGGTTCGGTGCCGGCGGGCAGATAGACATCGACCCGGCTGCCAAAACGGATCAGTCCGACGCGCTGCCCGGCGGCAAGAATATCACCCGGCTTGACGAATGGCACGATGCGGCGCGCGATCAGCCCGGCAATCTGGGTGAAGCCGATGGCGGTGCCGTCGCCGCGCTCGATCAGGATATGCTGGCGCTCGTTCTCTTCGCTCGCCTTGTCGAGATCGGCATTGAGGAACTTGCCGGGGATATAGATCACCCGGCGCACCGTGCCGCCGATCGGCGCGCGATTGATGTGGACATCGAACACCGACATGAAAATCGAAATGCGCGTTACCGGCACATTGCCGAGCCCTGGCGAGCCACTGCCGTCGTCGATGACCAGCTCGGGCGGCGGGAGAACTTTATTGATCAGCGTTACCAGCCCGTCTGCCGGGGCAAGGATCCAGCTGTCGCCTTGCGGGGTCACGCGCTGCGGATCGCGGAAAAAGGCGCAGATGCAGATCACCAGCAGGCCAAGCGGCCAGGCCAGCGTCTCCCAGCCGAAAAATGCCGCCAGAGCGCAGGCCAGCACCGCGATGCCGGCAAATTTGCGTGCCTCGGGATGGATCGCGGGCCAGTGCCATCCGGCCTCGCCCGTTCCCCGGTTGTCCAATATCTCACCAGCCATGCAGGCCACTTAGGGACTGGGGGCGTGCTTCACAAGCGTTTGCACCGGCAACTGACTGAGCCCCTACCCATTGGGGAGGGGTTGGGGTGGGGGTTCGACGCCAGCGTGCACGCTCGGCATCCGCCTCGCGGGGGCCCCCCCCCCCCCCCCCCCCCCCCCGGGGGGGGGGGTTGTGGGGGAGCGGCGCCGCCCGCGGGGGGGGG
>JANPOS010000094.1:0-75126 GCA_031428115.1 Novosphingobium sp.
GATACGGTCGATTCGGTCAACCGCGATGCCAATGGCTGGCGCGTTGCGGGCCGCATCGGCGGTGGACAGCCGTTTGATTGCAGCATCGACAGTGCCGGCCGGATTCGCGGTGTCAGCATCGACGGGCGCGGGCAGGACTAACTCCGTCTTTCGCCCTCGCGGCGATAGGTCGGCAGGTCGATGCCCCAGTGAATTGCCGCCCCGCGCAGGGCAAAACCTGCCAATGCGGCGATCGCCCAGACCGGCCTTGCTGCCAGTTCCAGAGCCGATCCTGCAGCGCATAGGGCCGAAGACAACGCTGCTGCCGTGACATAGAGTTCGGGTCGCATGAGGATCGAAGGCCGCCCGGCCAGGACATCGCGGATGATGCCGCCGACGCAGCCCGTGACTACCCCCATCAGCACCGCCGGCACGGGCGCGACGCCAAATGCAAGCGCCTTTGCCGTGCCCAACACCGCATAGGCGGCAAGCCCGGCAGCGTCTGCCCATTCGAGCAATTTGCCCTCCCACCAGCGATGCGGCGTGAACCACACCACCAGCGCCACCCCAAGGCAAACTGCGGCGACCCAGGGATCGCGCACCCAGAATACCGGCGCGCCGATCAGCACATCGCGCACCGACCCGCCGCCGACCCCAGTGATCAGCGCGAAGAATGCCACCGTGACGAAAGTCTGGCGCAGTTGCACCGCAAGCAGCGCCCCGGTCAGGGCGAAGATGGCTATCGCGGCGAGATCGAGCGCGCCAAGGATCGCAGGCAGGGCAATTGCGGGATCGGGCATAGCTGCCGTGCTAGCACAGTCCCGGTTGCGCTTACAGATGAATGGCCTTGCCGCGCACCGCCATCGCCGCTTCCTTGAACGCTTCGGAATGGGTCGGGTGGGCGTGGCAGGTGTAGGCTATGTCTTCGGAGGTCGCGCCGAATTCCATGCCCAGCGCCGCTTCTGCGATCATCGTCCCGGCGAGCGTGGCAATGCACCACACGCCCAGAACCCGATCTGTTTCGGCATCGGCGATGACCTTTACGAAACCATCGGGCTCGCGGTTGGTCTTGGCGCGGCTGTTGGCCAGCATCGGAAACTTGCCGACCTTGATTTCACCGCGCTCTTTGGCCTGCTCTTCAGTCAGGCCGACGCCGGCAAATTCGGGCATGGTATAGACCACCCCGGGGATCACGGCGTGGTTCACAATGCCGATCTGGCCGGCAATGAATTCGGCGACGGCAATGCCTTCGTCTTCGGCCTTGTGCGCCAGCATCGGACCCGGAATCACGTCGCCGATGGCCCAGACGGCGGGCACTTTGGTCTGGAAATCATCGCCGGTCTCGATCTGGCCGCGCGCGTTCAGCTCAAGCCCGATTGCCGCGAGATTCAGTCCCTCGGTGTTCGGGCGCCGCCCGATGGCGACAAGCACGCAGTCGGCCTCCAGCGTCTCGGCCGCGCCGCCTGGGGAGGGCTCCAACGTCAGCGTTGCCTTCTTGCCTTTGACGCTGGCACCGGTGACTTTGGTGGAAAGCTTGAGCTCCATGCCCTGCTTCCTGAAGATCTTGGTGGCTTCCGTGCGGATGTCCCCGTCCATTCCGGGGAGCAGCGCGTCGAGGTATTCGACCACGGTGACTTTCGCGCCGAGTCGCCGCCAGACCGAGCCGAGCTCCAGCCCGATCACCCCGCCGCCGATGACGACGAGGTGCTGCGGCACGCGGGTGAGCTCGAGCGCGCCGGTGGAATCGACGATCACGGCTTTGGCGTTGTCTACTTCGACACCGGGGAGCGGCGTGACCGAGGATCCGGTGGCGATCACCAGGTTCTTTGCGGTGTAATCCTTGCCCGCGACGGTGACGGTGTGTGCGTCCTTGAACGCCGCCAGGCCTTTCAACCAGGTGACCTTGTTCTTCTTGAACAGGAATTCGATGCCGCCGGTCAGTTCCTTGACCGCGCTGGCCTTTTCGCCCTGCATCACGCCGAGATCGAGCTCGACCTTGCCGGTTTTTACCCCGAACTTTGCGAGTGTGCCGCCAGCCGCTTCCTCGAACAGCTCCGAGCCATGGAGCAGCGCCTTGGAGGGGATGCACCCGACATTGAGGCAAGTCCCGCCCAGCGTCTCGCGCGCCTCGGCGCAGGCAACCGACAGCCCCAGATGCGCCGCGCGGATCGCGCCGACATAGCCGCAGGGGCCAGCGCCGATGAAGATCACGTCATAGTCATAGTCAGCCATAATTTGTTCCAGACCCTAAAACCCGACTGCCCTGAGCCGGTCGAAGGATCGTCCTTTTTTGCTGCCGCGCAAAGCGGAAGTGCGGCCCTTCGACAAGCTCAGGGCAAACGGAGGTGGTTCAAAGGTCTATGAGCAGCCGCGTCGGATCCTCGATCGCTTCCTTGATGATCTTGAGCGCGGTCACCGCCTCGCGGCCATCAATCAGGCGGTGGTCATAGCTGAGCGCCAGATACATCATCGGCCGCGCCACGATCTCGCCACCGCGCACCACCGCGCGTTCCTCGATACGGTGCAGACCCAGCACCGCCGATTGCGGCGGATTGATGATCGGGGTGGACATCAGGCTGCCGAACACGCCGCCGTTGGAGATGGTGAAAGTGCCGCCCTTCATGTCGTCCAAGGTCAGCTTGCCGTCCTTGGCGGCCTTGCCATATTCGGCAATTGCCCGTTCGATGCCGGCGAAAGACAGGCTATCTGCATTGCGGACGACCGGCGTCACCAGCCCGTTTGGCGCCGAGACGGCAACCGAGATATCGACATAGTCGTGGTAGACAATCTCGTCACCCTCGATGCGGGCGTTGGCGGCAGGAATGTCCTTTAGCGCCAGGCACGCGGCCTTGGCGAAAAAGCCCATGAAGCCAAGCCGCACGCCGTGCTTCTTTTCGAACAATTCCTTGTACTTCTCGCGCGCGGCGATCACCGCGGTCATGTCGCAATCGTTGAACGTGGTCAGCAGCGCGGCAGTTTCCTGCGCTTCTTTGAGCCGGCGGGCGATGGTCTGGCGCAGCCGGGTCATCTTGACGCGCTCTTCGCGGCGCTCGCCGGTGGCCGCAGGAGCGGGCGCATTGGCCGGGGCGGGGGCGGGGGCGCTGGCGGGCGCAGTCACCGCAGGGGCCGGGGCGGCCTTGCTGGCGGCGGCGGCAAGCACATCTTCCTTGGTGATGCGTCCGTCCTTGCCGGTGCCCTTGACCGAGGCAGGATCGATGCCGTGTTCCAGCACCGCGCGGCGCACCGAAGGCGAGAGCGTGGTGGCCTCGCTGGCCGGTGCGGGTGCGGGGGCAGGGGCTGCGGCAGGCGTTGCTGCCAAAGCCGCACCGCCGGCTTCGATCATCGCGATCACTGCGCCGACCAGCACCGTGTCACCCTCCTTGGCCAGCTGCGCACCCATCGTGCCAGCGGCGGGCGCAGTCACTTCGATGGCGACCTTGTCGGTTTCCAGGCTGGCGATGGCTTCGTCGAGCGCGACCGGATCGCCGGGCTGCTTCAGCCACTGGCCGATGCTCGCCTCGCTGACGCTTTCGCCAAGGATCGGAACTTTGACTTCAGTAGTCATGTCAGGCCTGCTTTCTGTCCTTCGACGGGCTCAGGATGGACGCAAGAGGTCGAATGCTCACGCATTCTTCCTCCTGCGGATTTCGGAACGGACGGAGAGCGACAGCGCGTCGGCGATCAGCGCGGCCTGTTCGGCGGCGTGGCGCGTGGCGAGGCCGGTGGCGGGCGATGCCGAGGCTTGCCGGCCGGCATAGCGCAGTCCGGTGACCGGAGACTTGGCTGCCTTGAGCGCCTCTTCGATCAGCGGCTCGACGAAGAACCAGGCGCCGTTGTTGCGCGGCTCTTCCTGGCACCAAACGTCCTCTTCAAGCTGGGTCATCCGCGCCAGGCGGATTGCCAGCGGCTCGCCAGGGAAGGGATAGAGCTGTTCGAGCCGCAGCACGGTGGCATCCTCAAGCTGCGCCGCGTCGCGGGCTTCGATCAGGTCATAGCCGACCTTGCCCGAGCACAGCACCAGCTTGCGGATTTTCTCGTCGGCAGGCGGCGTGCGGTCGGCCATGATCCGGCGGAAGTGGCTCTCGCCGATGAAATCGCCCATTTCCGATTTGGCCAGCGGATGGCGCAGCAGGCTCTTGGGGGTCATGATGATCAAGGGCTTGCGGAACGGCCGGTGCATCTGGCGGCGCAGCGCGTGGAAATAGTTCGACGGCGTGGTGATGTTGCACACCTGCATGTTGTCCTGCGCGCAAAGCTGCAAGAAGCGCTCGAGCCGGGCGGAGGAATGCTCTGGCCCCTGGCCTTCGTAGCCATGCGGCAGCAGCATGACGAGGCCATTGGCGCGCAGCCATTTGGCTTCTGATGCGGCAATATACTGGTCGATGATGACTTGCGCGCCATTGGCGAAATCGCCGAACTGGGCTTCCCATAGCACCAGCGTCTTGGGATCGGCGCTGGCATAGCCGTATTCGAAGCCGAGCACGCCGTATTCGGACAGTGTGCTGTCATGCACTTCAAAGCGGCCGTGCGGCACGGCGGCGAGCGGCACATATTTGCGCTCATCGGTCTGGTCGATCCAGACGGCGTGGCGCTGGCTGAACGTCCCGCGCCCCGAATCCTGTCCCGAGAGGCGCACCGCATAGCCTTCCGAAAGCAGCGAGCCGAAGGCCAGCGCTTCGCCGGTCGCCCAGTCGAACACCTCGGTGCCCGGCGCATGGCGGAATGCCTGGCGCTTGGCTTCGAGCACGCGTTCAAGCGTTTTGTGGATGGTCAGGTCTGCGGGAACCGTGGTCAGGGTGCGGCCAAGGCTCTCGAACAGTTTGGGCTCGATGCCGGTCGGCACGTTGCGCCGCGCGGTTTCGGGATCGACCGGCTTGTTGAACCCGCTCCAGCGCCCGCCGAACCAGTCGGCCTCGTTGGCCTTGTAGCTCTTGGAGGCCTCGAATTCCTTTTCGAGATAGGCGGTGAAGCCATCGATCACGACATCGAGGTAGCTCTTGTCAATGACGCCCTGTTCGGCAAGGCGGGTCGCGTAGACCTCGCTTACCGGCGGATGGGCGCGGATCTTCTGATACAACAGCGGCTGGGTGAACGAGGGCTCGTCGCCCTCGTTATGGCCGAAGCGGCGGTAGCACCACATATCGATGACCACATCGCGGCCGAACTTCTGGCGATAATCGATGGCGAGTTTGCACACGAATGTCACCGCTTCGGGATCATCGCCGTTGACGTGGAGGATGGGGGCCTGGACGCCCTTGGCGACATCGGAGGGGTAGGGCGAGCCGCGCGAAAACTGCGGGCTGGTGGTGAAGCCGATCTGGTTGTTGATGATGAAGTGGATGCAGCCGCCGGTATTGTAGCCCTTGACGCCGGACAGGCCGAAGCATTCCCAGACAACGCCCTGGCCGGCAAATGCGGCATCGCCATGGATCAGCACCGGCAACACCTGCTTGTGCTTGCCCACGCCGTTTTCGTCGCGGCCGATATCGTCGCGGACCACCTGATAGGCACGCACTTTGCCCAGCACGATGGGATCGACGGTTTCGAGGTGGCTGGGATTGGGCATCAGGCTCATGTGCACCTTGATCCCGCCGAACTCGCGGTCGGTGCTGGTGCCGAGGTGATATTTCACGTCGCCCGAGCCGCCGACATCCTCGGGGTTGGCCGTGCCGCCGGAAAACTCGTGGAAGATCACCCGGTAGGGCTTGGCAAGCACGTTCGCGAGCACGTTCAGCCGGCCGCGGTGGGCCATGCCATAGACGATTTCCTTGACGCCCAGCTGGCCGCCATACTTGATCACCGCTTCGAGCGCGGGGATCATGCTTTCGCCGCCATCGAGCCCGAATCGCTTGGTGCCGACATATTTCCTGCCGAGGAACTTCTCGTACTGTTCACCCCGGATGACGGCGGCAAGGATCGCCTTCTTGCCTTCGGGGGTGAAGTCGATCGACTTGTCGCCGCCCTCGATGCGGTCCTGCAGGAAGCGGCGCTCTTCTTCGTCGGCGATGTGCATGTATTCCACGCCGACCCTGCCGCAATAATTAGTGCGCAGGATGGCCACGATCTCGCGCACGGTGGTCCACCCCAGACCAAGCGCGCCGCCGACAAACACCTTGCGGTCGAGCGCCTCGCCGCTGAAGCCGTGGTATTCCGGGGTAAGGTCCGCCGGCAGTTCGCGCTGGGTCAGGCCCAGCGGATCGAGATCGGCGGCAAGATGCCCGCGCACCCGGTAGGTGCGGATCAGCATCATCGCGCGGATCGAATCGGCGCCGGCCAGCTCGACGCGTTCGGGGCTGATCTGAACGCCGGAATGCGCCGCGCCTTGCTTGCCCGAGGCTTGCTGGATCGCCGCTTTCCAGGCCAGCGGATCGAGCGCCTGGGTGAGGTCGTCCTCGAACTGGCCGCCCGCCAGCGGCCAGCCGGCGCGCTGCCAGCTGGGGCCCGGCTGTTGCCCGGAATCGTCCGTTTCAGCTGTGAAATCGAGGTTTTCGTTGCCCATGGGATTCAGCCTTATCCGCGCTGGCGAAGGTGCCAGCGTCAGTCCAATTGCAATCCAGGGCTTGCTCGGTTCCCGGGGAGGAAAACCACTACCCTTGTTATGCTTAACCGCCCGAGAGCGGCGCTATCAGGCAATTTCCTTAAGCAGCCCCGCCAGCGTCGTGCCGAGTTCACTGGGCGAGGGCGACACGCGGATGCCCGCTGCCTCCATCGCCGCAATCTTGTCTTCCGCGCCGCCCTGGCCGCCCGAAACGATCGCGCCAGCATGGCCCATGCGGCGGCCCGGAGGCGCGGTGAGGCCGGCGATGAAGCCAACCATCGGTTTCTTGCGACCGCGCTTGGCCTCGTCGGCAATGAACTGCGCGGCTTCTTCCTCGGCGCTGCCGCCAATTTCGCCGATCATGATGATCGAGCGGGTAGCGTCGTCGGCGAGGAAAAGCTCCAGCATATCGATAAAATTGGTGCCGTTGACCGGATCGCCGCCGATGCCGACTGCGGTGGTCTGGCCCAGGCCCACCGCAGTGGTCTGGTGCACTGCTTCGTAGGTCAAGGTGCCTGAACGGCTGACCACGCCGACCGAGCCCTTGGAGAAGATCGAGCCTGGCATGATGCCGATCTTGCATTCACCCGGCGTCAGCACGCCGGGGCAATTCGGCCCGATCAGCCGCGACTTCGAGCCGCTGAGCGCGCGCTTGACGCGCACCATGTCGAGCACGGGAACGCCTTCGGTGATCGCGACGATCAGCGCGATCTCCGCATCGATCGCCTCGAGGATGGCATCGGCGCAGCCGGCTGGCGGCACATAGATGCAACTGGCGGTGGCGCCGGTGGCTGCCTTGGCTTCGGCGACGGTATCAAACTGCGGCAAGTCGAGGAACGTGGTGCCGCCCTTGCCCGGAGTGACGCCGGCAACCATCTGCGTGCCATAGGCCAGCGCTGCCTCGGTATGGAAGCTGCCGGTCTTGCCGGTCATGCCTTGCGTGATGACCTTGGTGTGCTTGTCGACGAGAATGGACATTCAAATGCTCCTGGGGAAGGGAGAAGTGTTGGTTGGTTCAGCCGAGGCTGCTGTCGATCGCCTTGCAGGCGACGATCAATTCCTTGACCGCATCGACGCTGACCTGGAGCCCGGCCTTGGCCTTGTCGTCGAGGCTGATCTCGATCACCTGTTCGACGCCGCCCGCGCCGATCACCACCGGCACGCCGACATAGAGATCGTTGATGCCATACTGGCCGGTGAGGTGCGCGGCGCAGGGCAGCACGCGCTTCTGGTCGCCGAGATAGCTTTCCGCCATGGCGATGGCCGATGCGGCTGGCGCATAGAACGCCGAGCCGGTGCCCAGCAGCGCAACGATTTCGCCGCCGCCATTGGCGGTGCGCTTGACGATGGCGTCGATGCGCTCCTGCGTCGAGCGGCCCATCTTGATCAGGTCAGGCACCGGGATGCCCTTGACGGTCGAATAGGCCGCCACCGGCACCATCGTGTCGCCGTGGCCGCCGAGCACGAACGAGGAGACATCGCGCACCGAGACGCCGAATTCCTGCGCCAGGAACGTGCTGAAGCGCGCCGAATCGAGCACGCCCGCCATGCCGACAACCTTGCCCGCCGGCAGGCCGGAAAATTCGCGCAGCGCCCAGACCATGGCATCGAGCGGATTGGTGATGCAGATGACGAATGCATCGGGGGCATTGGCCTTGATGCCTTCGCCAACCGCCTTCATCACTTTCAGGTTGATGCCGAGCAGGTCGTCGCGGCTCATGCCGGGTTTGCGCGGCACGCCGGCGGTTACGATGATCACGTCGGCCCCGGCGATGTCCTTGTAGTCGTTGGTTCCCGTCAGCTTGACGTCGAAGCCTTCGACCGGGCCGCATTGCGAGAGGTCAAGCGCCTTGCCCTGCGGCACGCCTTCCATGATGTCGAACAGGACGACATCGCCAAGTTCCTTCTGCGCGGCGAGGTGGGCGAGAGTGCCGCCGATATTGCCGGCACCGATGAGCGCGATCTTCTTGCGAGCCATTGAAGCGGAAATCCTTCGTTGGGGCGGGGAAGGTGAGCGATCGGCGGCCAGCGTGACCCCGCGCCAAGCCTGGCCGCTCACGGGATGCGCGATGCCCTAGGCGGCTGCAACGGCTATTGCAACCGCGAAAAGCGGCCAATCCGGAAGTTTAATTGCTAATGGTTCGCAGTATTAAAAACTGGCGGCGCGCTTGAGGGGCGGATGCTCCTCGCGCTCTTTGGCCAGCAGCATCGCCGCCAGATAATCGGGCACTGCGCGGCTGAAATAATAGCCCTGGCCCATGGTGCATCCGGCCTCGCGCACGGCCTCGACCTGCTCGATGGTCTCCAGCCCCTCGGCAACGATTTCCATGTCGAGCGTCGCGGCCATGCCAGACACCGCGCGGATGATCGCATCGCTCTTCTTGCCGGCGTGGATGCCCGAAACGAAGCTGCGATCGACCTTGATCTTGGAGAAGGGATACTTGTTGAGATAGCCGAGCGAGGAATAGCCGGTGCCGAAATCATCGAGCGCGAAGCGCACCCCGGCATTGCTCAGCTCGCTGATAAAATGCTCGGTGTTCTGGCTATCGTCGAGCAGCACGGTTTCGGTAATTTCGAGCTCGAGCCGGCGCGGATCGAGCCTGGCCTCGCGCAGCGCGTTGAGGATGCCCAGCGCCGCGCCCGGTGCCTTGATCTGCACCGGCGAGAGATTGACCGCGATGGTGATGTCGTCGGGCCAGGCTGCGGCGGCCTTGGCGGCCTGCACGGTGATCCAGTTGCCCAGGGTGATGATCGCACCGGTTTCCTCGGCGACAGGGATGAATTCATCGGGGCGAAGCTCGCCCTTTTCCGGATGGAACCAGCGCACCAGTGCCTCAAAGGCGCGGATCCGACCGGTCTTCAGGTCGATGATCGGCTGGAAGAAGATCGACAGCTCGTCGCGCTGCAGCGCCAGGCGCAGTTCGCTCTCGATCTCGCGGCGGCGCACCAGGTCGCGGGTCATCGCCGGGTCGAAAAAGCTGACCTGTTTGCGGCCGTTGACCTTGGCATGATACAGCGCAAGGTCGGCGCCCTGCATCAGCGTATCGATATCATCGCCATCATCGGGCAGCACGGCGATGCCCATCGAGCTGGCAATTTCGAGCCGGTGCCCGTCGATCCGCATCGGCCGGGTGATCTCGTCCATCATCTTCTGCGCAAGCGATTCAACTGCCGGGTGGCCGCTCACCTCGCAGGCGACGATGAATTCGTCGCCGCCGAAGCGGGCAACCGTTGCGCCCTCGGGGGCAGCGGCCTTGAGCCGCGCAGCAACTTCGGCCAGCAGCTTGTCGCCCAGCTGGTGGCCGAGCGAGTCGTTGACTTCCTTGAACATGTCGAGGTCCCTCCCGAAAAACGCCAGCGTCTTGTCAGCCCCAAGCCCGGCAAGCGTTTCGACGAGGTGATGGTTGAGCCCGGCGCGGTTGAGCAGCCCGGTGACAACGCAGCTGCGCGCCAGGATCTGCATCCGTTCGGCCAGCCGGGCGCTGGTTTCTGCCGCGGCGATCGAATTGCGCAAGGTGCGGAAGACGTTCAGCGCGATAGAGGTCATCGCCGGCAGCAAGGCGAGGATGGAAACCGACAGGGCAATCAGCGCCAGACTGTTCTCGCGGGCCAGCACATAGCAGATCGGGCCGAGCGCCAATACCAGCTGGCCGATGGCGATCGCCGGCCGCCCGGCATTGCGCGCGGCAATGGCGACCGCATAGCCCACCGCATTGCAGACCATCAGCAATTGCACCGGCGCAGCAACATCGAGGTGCACGGTCATCGCGCCGGTCAGGCCGATGAACAGCGCGTAGCTGAAGGCGCCGAGCTCATAGAGGGACTCCAGTCGCCGGCTGTCCTTGCCGAGAATGCGCGGCAGGAACAGGGCCATCAGGATCCGGGTAACGGCGATCAGCGACATGATTGCCGCAAGCTTGGTGATTACCGGCTCGTCGGCTTCGTAGGCAGCGACGGCGCTGGTGAAGATGCCGGTCAGCGCGGCAATGGTCAGGTTGAAGGGATGGGCATAGAGCGAAGCGACTAGAATCTCGCGGACCCGGTCGTCAAGTGCATTGGTGCCGAACAACACCCGCAATCTGGCACGCCATCGCTTGATGAATTTGCTCCAGTTCCGATCCATCGCAGTAGACGGAACCTATCACCGAATGGTTAACAGGCTCGAAGGGATTGGCCTTAATTTTACCCTACTGGAATGCCGGAATGGACGTAAATGTGCGGGGCCGAAGCCTGCTTGCCGCCCGCGAGCAGGCAAAGCCGCTCTGCGCCACTGCGGGATTATCCCAGGGCGGAGGCGACAAATGTTCAAGGTTTTTTGCTTGATCGGCTGATCAGCGCGCCGGGCTCGCATCGCGGCGAAATGCGACTGCTGCAGGCATCCGGCGGTCGAGCGCGGTGCAGATTGCCATCCACCAGCGGTATTCGTCGCTGCGCCCGGCGAAGAAGGCCTCTTCCGCGTTTTCCCGCGCGCGGTTTGCGGCGGAAAGGCCATGCTCGGCAAAGTGCCTGAGCGCCGCATGCAGCAATGCCTCGCCGCCAAGCCCCGCGCCATTATCGTTGGCGGCGTTAAGCGGCATCGGCGCTCGGCGCAAATGCAGGCCCGCCGAGATCGGGTTGGAACAGGCAGCGGCGAAATGGATTGGCATGGGGTGGAGCGCTCCGACGGCAAGATCGAGAGACCCGTTAGGCCAGTAGCGGCTAAGCCTTTGTGTTAGGCTATGGTTTCCGGACGGTTAGCTATATTCGGTTCGCCCTGAACCTGGCACCTGTGGCCCTGGCTGCGGCGCAATCAGCTGCCCGGTCCGGCGATCCAGCGGCCGCTGTTTTCGTATTCGGGCTTGACTGCGGAGCCTTGCGGCAGGTTGCCGCCGCGGAACACGGCATCGCCGCCGCGCTGCTGTTGTTCGGCCGAATAGACCGGCGGCGGCGCGGCTGGCCGGGCGGGGCCAAAGCCCTGCAGCGTGGGGGTGAAGCCGGTGGGCATAACTGGTCCCGACTGGGCGCTTTTGAAGCCGGCTTCATAGGCACGCTCGATCGCCAGCGGATCAAGCGAAGGATCAGGCGCGGCGGTGGCTGCGGCGCTGCGCGGATGCGGCGCGGCCATCGGCTCGCCGCCGAGATAGGCAAACCGGAAAGCGCCTGCCTCGCCCGCATGACCGGGAAAGCGGAAAAAGCGATGTGCGCCGATATTGGCGACATTGACCAGCTTGGGGCTCCAGTAAGGGTGCACCGCAAAGGTGTGGTAATGCGTCGCCAGGCCCACTGGTGCATATACGTATCCGGACAGCGCATCGCGGGCGACGCGCGCGGCGCGTTCCCAGAACAGGCGATTGGGCACGCGCGCCAGCGAGCCGTCGCAAGTGAACGAGAACTGGCAGCCGGTGCGCCGCTCCGATCCCTGATAGACAACGCCGCAAACGGTGTCGGGATAGCTCTTGTGGGCAACCCGGTTGAGCACGACTTGCGCCACCGCGCGCTGGCCGCCATCGGGTTCGCTTGCCGCCTCGTAATAGATCGCGGCGGTCAGGCACTGTTCGGCCCGGCTGCGGTCAACGCCGGAATTGTCAATGCGCAGCGCGCGGGCAGCAGGACCGACGGTTACGCCAAAGGTGGTAGGGGCCGGTTCGGCGTCGGAGTGAATGCCTTCGCCAATTCCGGGCGACCAGGTCAGCTGTTCGTCGGCGGCGGCGAGATAATAGAAGGCCGAGCCCGGGAAACTGTCACCGGGCTTTTCGAACGGCATCGGCTCGACGCTCGCCACTGCCTCACCGGCATCGCCGATTTCCAGGTCTGTCCAGGCTTGCGGTGCGGCAAAGGCGGGGACCGCAACGGCGGCGAAAGCCACCAGGCCGCGCCGCCACAGCAGCTTGCGGCGGGCAGCGCGCGCCTGGCGCTGCTCCAGCCGCGCGGCAAAGGCGGCGAAGTCGGGACGGGAAAAAGGCGGCTTGGCTTCGGTCACTCTGGGGTCAATCTAGCTCACTCATCGTCACGCGCTTTGCGCGTAATTGCTGCCGCCGGGAAAAGCACCGGGCGATTTTTCACCGTGCCACGGCGGCACAAGTCGGCGTTCTAGGGTAAAGCGGTTAAGCATTTGTCTTGAGCGCCTGCTCCGTGCCGCAGTGCAGCACACTTGCGGTGGGGCCATGAACTGGCTAAGCGCGACGCCACGTCATGGGTGCCCGCATGTGGGCCTAAGTGGGAATTCGGTTCCATTCCGAAGCTGCCCCCGCAACTGTGACCGGGGAGTCTGTCTCCAATATGCCACTGGCCAAATGGCCGGGAAGGCGGGGACAGGCGGCGATCCGGGAGCCAGGAGACCTGCCTCTGACAGTCGTTCCGCGCCGGGCGGGGTGTACCGGAATGCAGCATGGAACCGCGCTGTTGCGGATCCTCTCGCCATGAACGGCATTTTCGTTCTGGCCGGAGGTTTATCCATGAAATATCTGTTTTTACTGAGTTGTTCGTTCGCAATCGCCGTGCCTGCCTGGGGGCAGGCTGCGGCGCAAAGTGAAATTGTGTCTGCTGACCGCTTTCGCGATGAGGCGACCACAATTCTCGTCACCGGCACTCCCACCAGCATCTCCAGCACAGGCCAGTCGCTCTCCATCGCAGGCCTCGCCGAGCTGCAGTCCGTCCAGGGCCCGGACCTGCTCCGCACACTCGAGCGCCTGCCCGGCGTGACGACAGTGCGCAACGGCGGGCTGGGCGGCTTCACCGCCCTGTTCGTGCGCGGGGCAGCTTCCGAACAGGCGCTGGTGTTGCTCGACGGGGTGCGCCTGTCTGATGTCGCTGCGCCCGGCGGCGGCTATGATCTGGGCAACATGCTCAGCGGCGGCATCGGCAAGGTCGAACTGCTGCGTGGCTCGAACTCTGTCGTGTGGGGCAGCCGCGCGATCGGCGGGGTGCTCGCGCTGACCAGCCGCGAGTTGCAAGGCGCAGAAGTGTTTGCCGAATATGGCAGCCATGACAGTGTCAGCGCCGAAGCCGTGGCCGGGTTCGGCAGCGACCGCGCCAATCTGACGCTTTCGGCCGGCTACGCCCGCACTGACGGCATTTCCGCCGCCGCCAGCGGCAGCGAGACTGATCCCTTCCGGCAATGGCGGATTGGCGCGCGCGCCCGCGCCGAGCTTGGCAGCGGTTTCTCCGCTTCGCTGACCGGCCGCTATGCCGACAGCCGGCTCGATATCGACGGCTTTCCCGCGCCGCTCTATAAATTCGCCGATACGCCCGAATATTCGACCAGCCGCGAGGCATCGGGGCGGGCGCAGCTTGGCTGGCAAGGCAATGGCCTGAAGCTCGCCGCCGGCTATGCCATCACCGACAACGCCCGCGCCAACTTCGATCCCACCTTCGGCAGTGCCCCGGGCTTCGATGCCAAGGGCCGATCCGAGCGGCTCGACCTCTCCGGCTTGGCTCAGCTTGCCCCGGGGCTTGCGTTGACTTTCGGCGCGGACAGCGAATGGAACCGCTATTCCACCACCTATGACGCTGAAAAGCGCGACCGGCTGGCGAGCGGCCATGCGCTGCTGAACTATGCGCCGGGCGGGTTCAATCTCTCGGCGGGCCTGCGCATCGACGATCACAACCGCTTCGGCAGCGCCTGGACCATTGGCGCGAATGGCAGCGTCACGATCGCCGACGACTTGCGCCTGCGCGCCTCCTACGGCGAAGGCTTCAAGGCACCGACGCTGTTCCAGCTGTTCTCGGACTATGGCAATCAGGCGCTTCGGCCCGAGCGCAGCCGCAGCCTTGATATCGGCATCGAGAAAGGCGACCGCAACAACGGCGCGCTGCATGCATCGTTCACCCTGTTCCGCCGCGACAGCCGCGACCTCATTGATTTCGTGTCGTGCTTCGGCGTGACTGGCGGCATCTGCGCGGGCCGACCCTTCGGCACCTACAACAATGTCGGCAAGGCGCGTGCCGAAGGAATCGAGGCAGAACTTGGCGCGCGGCTGACCGGTCGCCTCAAGGCAGGCGCGGTCTATTCGTATGTAAAGGCAACCAACCGCGCGAACGGGAGAGACCTCGCCCGCCGCCCGCGCCACGCGCTGACACTGTCGGCTGACTGGCAAACGCCGCTGCACGATCTGACGCTGGGCGCGGACTTGCGGGTGGTTTCAGCGCGGTTTGATGATGCCGGAAATGCCAGGCGGCTGCCCGGCTTTGCGTTGTTCACCCTGCGTGCCAGCCTGCCAGTCAGCGATATGATCGAGCTGTTCGGCCGGATCGAAAACGTCGGGGACAAGACCTATCAGACGGTCGCGGGCTACGGTGCCTATGGCCGGACTGCTGCCTTCGGCGCGCGGGCGCGGTTCTGATGAAGCGCCCGTCATGAAGCTTTGGGCGCTCGCCGGCATGGTGGCGCTTGCCGGATGCGCGCGGGCGCCCGAAACGCCGCGCCAGCCATTCAGGCTGGTCAGCCTCAACCCGTGCAGCGACGCAGTGCTCGCCGAAGTGGCCGAGCCTGCGCAGATTGCTGCGCTGTCGCATTACAGCCGTGATCCCGCCGCCAGCTCGATGGACCTCGGCCTGGCGCGGCGCCTGCCATCGACATCTGGTAGCGTCGAGGAACTGGCGGCGCTGCGGCCTGATCTGGTCATCGCCGATGCCTATCTGCCGCCCGCCACTGCCGCCGCGCTGGCGGACCTCGGGATAGCTGTGGCGCGGTTGCCGATCGCAACATCGGTTGCCGAGAGCCGCGAACAGGTGCGCGAAGTGGCCAGGCTTGCCCGCCAGCGCGCGCGCGGCGACGCGCTGGTGGCGCGGATCGACGCCGCGCTCGTCCGCGCTGCCCCGCCTGCCGGGCTCCCGCCATTATCGGCAGTCGTCTGGCAGGCTGGCGGGATCGTGCCGGGCGATGGCTCGCTGATCGGCGACCTCTTGCGCCGCACCGGCTTTCGCAGCCTCAGCGCGGCGCGGGGTATGCGGCAGGCGGACTATCTGCCGCTCGAAGTCATGCTCGCCAATCCACCGCAAGTGATCCTTGCCACCGGCAATCCGCGCGCCGAAGAAAACCGTCTGCTTGGCCACCCAGCGCTGGCGGCGCTTGGGGGCACGCGGCGCGTGGCGCTGGAACCTTCGCTGCTATGGTGCGGCGGGCCGACGATTGTGCGCGCGACCGCGCGGCTGGGGGAGGTGCGAAAGGCAATGCCATGAACCGCCTGACATTCACCCTCCTCGCCGCGCTTGCAATTGCCGTGCCCCTGAGCCTGCTGGCGGGCCGCGTGTGGATTGATCCGTTCGATCCGCAGACCACCAACGCCGCGATCATTCTGCTCGAATTGCGCCTCCCGCGCGCTTGCCTCGCGCTGATTGTCGGCGCCGGGCTGGGCGGCGCGGGGGCGACGATGCAGGGCTACTTGCGCAATCCGCTCGCCGATCCCGGCCTGTTCGGCATTGCCCCGGGAGCGGCGCTGGGCGCGGTGCTCAGCCTGTGGCTGGGTGCGGCATCGGTCTGGGCGCTGCCGCTGTTCGCGCTGATCGGTGCAGGCGGGGCGATGGCCTTGCTGGCGCTGATCGCGGGCCGGGAAGGCGGCGTGGCGCTGTTCACGCTCGCAGGGATGATGATCGCCAGCCTCGCCGGCGCGCTGATGAGCCTCGCGATCAGCCTCGCGCCGACGCCCTTTGCCATGAGCGAAATCGTCACCTGGCTGATGGGCGCGCTGGCGGATCGCAGCTGGCGCGATGTCTGGATCGCCGCGCCGCTGACTGTGGCGGGCCTCGCCTTGCTGGCGGCGACGCAGCGCAGCCTCGATGCGCTGACGCTGGGCGACATCACCGCGCGGTCGCTCGGGGTCAATCCCCGGCGGCTGCAATGGCTGATCATCGCTGGCATCGGGCTGACGGTGGGGGCAAGCGTGGCAGTGGCCGGGATCATCGGCTTTGTCGGCCTGATGGTGCCGCATCTGGTGCGCCCGTTCACCGACCGGCGGCCCTCGAGCCTGCTGCTGCCTAGCGCGCTGGCGGGCGCGCTGTTGCTGCTGGTGGCCGATTGCCTGTGCCGGATCATGCCGCTGGCGGGCGGCGAGCTGCGGCTTGGCATTGCGCTCAGCTTGCTGGGCGCGCCGTTCTTTGTGCACTTGCTGCTGCGCATGCGCGAAGGGCGGGCATGATGCTGGCGGCTCTGGACCTTGGGATTGCCGGGCGGCTTGCAGGCATCACCGCAAGCCTGCGCCCCGGCGAGGTCACCGCGATTTGCGGGCCGAACGGTGCGGGCAAATCGAGCCTGCTCACCTGCCTTGCCGGGCTGCTGGCGCCTGAGGCCGGTTCGGTCACGCTCGCGGGCGCGCCGCTGCTGGGCCTGGACCCGCGCCAGCGCGCCCGGGCTATCGGCTATCTGCCGCAGACGCCCGAGATCGCCTGGGATGTCAGCGTCGAAGTGCTGGTTTCGCTGGGCCGGCTGCCCTGGCCCGACCCGGGCAATGCCGCGATCGACGGCGCGCTCGCTGCCATGGACCTTGCCCATTTGCGCGGCCGGGCAGTCTCGCGCCTGTCGGGCGGCGAGCGGGCGCGGGCGCTGATGGCGCGGGTGCTGGCCGGCGAGCCGCAATGGCTGCTGGCGGACGAGCCGCTCGCCAATCTCGATCTTGCCCACAGCGCGGCGCTGGTCCGCGCCTTGCGCGAACAGGCGGCGCAGGGCCGGGGCGTGGTGCTGGTGCTCCACGATCTGGCGCAGGCGATGAACCATGCCGACCGGGTGCTGGTGCTGGATCAGGGCAGGCTCGTCGCCGATGGCCCGCCCGCCGCAGCCCTGTCCAGCGAGGCGATCTCGGCGACCTGGGGCGTCGAAGCGCGCTGGCTGGGCGAGCCGGGAGGCATGGCGCTGGCGCTTACTGGCAGCTGACCAGACCCAGAGCCTCGCGGCGATGCCAGCGCCACAAGAGCAGGCCCGACACCACGATAAGGCCGACCGCAAGGCCGATCCACACGCCGAGCCCTGCCAATGGCGTGGCAAAGCCCAGCGCCACTGCCGCCACGCCGCCGATCAGCCAATAGCCGAGCAAGGCCAGCACCATCGGCACGCGCGTATCCTGCAAGCCGCGCAGCACCCCGCCGGCGACCGTCTGCACCGCATCGAACAAGTGAAACGCGGCGGCAACGAGGATGAATTGCAGGGCAAAGCCGACCATTGCCGCATTGTCCGGCGCATCGACCGCGACATAGGCGCTTAGAATCACGCGCGGGAATGTCAGCATCGTTGCCGCTGCCGCCAGGCTGAAAGCGATGCCCACCAGCAGCGCCGCCCAGCCGGCCCGGCCAATCGCGGCGACATTGCCCGCGCCATAATGATATCCGACCCGGATCGTTGCCGCCTGGCCAACGCCGAACGGCACCTGAAACGCCAGTGCCGCGACCTGGAACGCCAGCGCGTGGCCTGCGAGTTGTGCCGGGCCGATCAGCCCCATCAGGAAAGTCGCCGCGTTGAACAGCCCGCCTTCGGCCAGCACGATCAGCGCAATCGGCAGGCCGATCCGCATGATCTCGCGCAGCCGCGACCATTCGGTGCGCCACCAGCGACCGAGAATCCGGTAGCGGCGCAGCCGCCGGTCGTAGAAAATGACGCCAAGATAGGTGAGCAGCGTGGCCAGAGACGTGAGCACCGTGGCCAAAGCCGAGCCTTCAAGGCCCATTGCCGGCGCGCCGAAATGGCCAAAAACCAGCACGTAGTTGCCCAGCGCATTGACCACCACCGCCATGGCAATGATGCCCATGGCAAACACCGGCCGGCCCAGCGCAGCGACGAATGTGCGCAGCACGTTGCAGGCGATCTGCGGCACCATTGCCCAAGCGAGCAGAGCCAGAAAGCTTCCCGCCCGGGCGGCGACCGCCTTGTCCTGCCCTGCCGCCAGCATGATCGCTTCGCCGAACATGCACACCGCCATGCCCAGCAATCCGCAAAGCACGCTGAGCCACAATGCCATCCGCACCGAGCGCCGCACCTCGCGCACCGCATGGCGCGCACGCCCCAGTTCGGCAGCAATCAATGGCGCTACCGCCCCGGTGAGGCCAGAGAATGTCCAGGCCATCTGCCCGAACAGCGCCGTCGATAGCGACGCTGCCGCCAGTGGCGCGGTCCCCAGCCGCGCGATGAACACCACGTCCGTCGCGTAAATTCCCATCTGGAGCAGGTTGGCAAGCGCCAGCGGCGCCGCGAGCCGCAGCGTTGCGCCGAGTTCGGCGCGAAAGGGAGAGGCGGGGTTCTGCGCCATGAGGAGGCGGGGCTTAGGGGACTTGACGGGAAGGGGGAAGGGGGACGGGGGAAGGGGGCAGCGAGCGATGCGCGAATTGGGGCAAATTGATCCTGAGCAATTTTCGCGCCCCGCCGGCGGATTAAACATCCGTCAGAAAAATGGGAGTTGAGGAAATGGCATCGATTGAAGTCAAGCCGCTTGCCGCAGAC
The DNA here is from genome assembly GCA_031428115.1 of Novosphingobium sp. Lineage (GTDB taxonomy): Bacteria > Pseudomonadota > Alphaproteobacteria > Sphingomonadales > Sphingomonadaceae > Novosphingobium. The sequence continues at coordinate 18,921 of JANPOS010000094.1, forward strand.
GTTGCGTTCGGTGCGGAAGTGACCGGCATAACCAGTGAAGCGCTGGACGATCCGGAAGTTCGCGCCAAATTGAAAAGCCTGCTGGAAGATCGCGGCGTCATTGCTTGCCGAAATGTCGAGCAGACGCCGGAGATGCAGGTCAAGCTCAGCGAAGTGTTCGGCCCGCTCAAGGAGCACCCGGTCTATTCGGTCGCCCGCGCTGACCGCGAGAGCCTGCCGGGCGTGATCGTCATCGCTTCAGGCCCTGCTTCCTGCATCGTTGAAATCGAAGGCAAGCCGCTGGTGACGTGGCAGCCCTGGCACTTCGATCATGCCTACAACAACGAGATGATGTATGCTGCCGTGCTAAGATCGATCAAGATTGCCAAGGATGGCGGGCGCACGGCTTTTGCCGACGGCATCCAGATATACAACGACCTGAAGCCGGAGACCAAGGCCAAGCTTGAGGGGCTGAATGTCCTCTACAACCTTGATTTGCGCTACGACAGGCAGCGCTTTGGCCTGCCAAAGAACTTCCGCCTGGTGAAGCAGCACGACCATTCCTTGAGCGAGGACAACGAGAACGGCCGCTGCTCGGTGCATCCCGCCGTCTGGACCCGGCCGCAGGGCGAGAAAGTGTTCCGCATGTGCCCCTATGGCTGCCGTGGGATCGAGGGTGATCGCAGCAACGCGACCTTCGAACTGCTGGCCGGGATCTGGGATGAAGCCGAGGCTGTGATGAAGCCCTATTATCATGAGTGGCATCAGGGCGACATGGTGATCTGGGACAACACTCGCGTGCTGCACGAAGCGACCGGCAGCAACCCGGATGAAGAACGCGAAATCCATCGCACCACGATCAAGGGAGAACTGTGCCATGGCTGGTGGGAAGGCGAGAAGGCGACCTGATCGGCCCGGCGTGGGGCGCCAGACCGCAACCGGCGCGCAGCAGGCCCCCGCCGCACCGGCCTCGGTCGCGCGAGACCTGACAGTGCGTGATTTGCGCCGTGCTTTGGCAGCGGGCTGGCAGGACTTCTGCGCCCATCCGCAATTCGGACTGTTCTTCGCGGCCATCTATGCCGGCGCGGGGTTATTCCTTGGCTACACCCTGTTCGAGCAGGGCCGGCCGGCCTGGTTGATCCCGGCGGCAGCGGGCTTTCCCTTGCTTGCACCGTTCACCGCCGTGGGGCTTTACGAAGTCAGCCGCCGCCGCGAGGCAGGTCTGACGATGAGCTGGCGCGCCGTGCTGGGCGCGATGCGCGGGCACGGCGATGATCAGTTGCTGATGATGGGCGGATTCCTGTTTGTCGGCTTCACGTTCTGGATCATCATCGCGCACACCATCTTTGCGATCTTCCTCGCAGAATCGGGCATCGGATCGGAATCACTCGCGCTGTTCCAGACGCAGCCGGGGGTCATGATGCTGGTGGTCGGTAGCGCGGTGGGTGCACTGATTGCGCTGGCATTCTATGCTATCACGGTGATCAGTCTGCCGCTCTTGGTCGATCGCAATGTCGATTTCCTGACCGCGATCTTCGTCAGTGTGCGGTCAGTAAGCGCAAACCGCGCGGTTTTGCTGGGCTGGGCAGCCTTCATTGCTACCGCATTGTTTGTGGCGATGGTGCCCATTTTCCTGGGCCTTCTCGTCGTATTGCCGGTGCTGGGGCATGCGACTTGGCACCTCTATCGGCGCGCCGTGGTCTGAACGATATGAAAAGGGCGGCCCCGAGGGACCGCCCTTCCATTCACGGATGCTTCAAGACACCCGCAAAACTTGGTTCGCCGATTACTTGATCTCGACGGTGCCGCCAGCGGCAGAGACCTTGGCCTTGATTTCTTCGGCTTCGGTCTTGTTAACGCCTTCCTTGATCGCCTTCGGTGCGGCTTCGACCAGCGCCTTGGCTTCGGTCAGGCCCAGCTGGGTGATCGCGCGGACTTCCTTGATGACGGCGATCTTGTTGCCGCCGTCATTGATCAGGATGACGTCGAATTCGGTCTGCTCTTCAACTGCTTCGGCAACTGCGGCAGGGCCGGCAACCGCGACAGCAGCAGCGGCGGAAACGCCCCATGCTTCTTCGAGCGCCTTGGCAAGGTCAGCTGCCTCAAGGACGGTCAGCTTTGAGAGTTCTTCAACGAGCTTGGCAATATCGGCCATGATTTATACTCCAGATTTGGTGTCCCGGGAAAAGCCCCGGATGAATGGGATTGAAATCTCTTATGCGGCTTCTTTCGTGGCATAGGCACCAAAGACGCGCGCCAGCTTGGCCGCCGGAGCGGTTGCGAGTTGGGCGAGCTTGGTCGCCGGAGCCTGAACGAGGCCGACAAGCTTTGAGCGCAGTTCATCGAGCGACGGCAACGCGGCGAGTGCCTTGATCCCATCCTGATTCAGAACCAGCGATCCCATCGCGCCGCCAACGATTTCCAACTTGTCGTTGGTCTTGGCGAACTCAACCGCGATCTTTGCCGCGGCAACCGGGTCGACCGAAGTCCCCAGCGCCACCGGACCGGTGAGCATGTCACTGATCCCGGCATAGTCGGTGTTGGCGATGGCAAGCCTGGCAAGAGAGTTCTTGGAAACCTTGAACGACGCACCTGCATCGCGCATCTTCAGGCGCAGGGCCGTGGACTGGGCCACGGTCATGCCGAGGTTGCGGGTGATCACCACCACGCCGACCTCGTTGAAGGTTGCGTTCAGAGCTGCGACCGTATCGGCTTTCTGCGAACGATCCATGCTTACTCCTTCACATTGGCCGCAGATGAGCGAACTCACATGCGACCGGCTACGTTGTCCGCCGCCGCAGAAGCGGAGACGGGCGAGTCCGTGCGATGGGGAAGGAGTGGCTGCGCCAAATGGATTGGCACCGCCGGAGGCACCGCGCTCACATTGGAGCGGGGGGCCGAAATATCTCTGTCCCCGTCTAGGCTGGAAATTAAGCGTGCCCGAATGGCGCGCACCAACTGTCTCGGACGGATGAACTTCGGGAAAAACCCGCCGTTCAGGCCGGGCCAATGGCGCAAGGGACAGGGGAAGTCAAGCTTATGGGGGGTATCAGTCTGCCCGGTAGCCCAGCAGGTCGCCTGGCTGGCAGCCCAGCTCCCGGCAAATCGCCTCCAGCGTCGTAAAGCGGATCGCCTTGGCCTTGCCGGTCTTCAGGATCGAGAGATTGGCCAGCGTGATATCGATGCGCTCGGCAAGTTCGGTCAGGGTCATGCGCCGGGCATGGAGCAAGTCGTCGAGCTTGACCGTGATGCGGGTTGCCTCGGGCAGGTCGTCGGTCATCAGACCGTGCCTTCCAGCTCGTCGCGCATTTCCGCGCCCTGGCCGAAGATCCGGGCAAGCACGAAGAGGATGAGGGCAAGCAGTACGCCGCTGAACGAGATGCCGACATCAAGATAGCGCGCTTTGCTGATGTAGGCGACCCAGCCCGCCAGCGCGCCCGCCGGAAGGGCGATGAGCTGAACTGCAACTGCCAGCCAGGCCATGTGGTTGAGCCGCACGGCGTTGGCCGGAATGAAGGGATCGCCATCGGCCACGGTATCGATGATCCGGCGCAAGTGGCGGATGAAGTAGAAGCCCAGGATCGCAGCGAGGGCGATGAGCAACTGAGCGCCGACAATGGCATAGGCGATATCGCCCGGCAGCGCCGTTCCTGCGCGCTGCGTAAGCTCGGCGATGACTTTGCCGCGCCAGGCGAACAACAGCGGCGCAGATGCGAGCACGGCGGCAGTGATCGCCAGCGCGGCGACCATCATCAACGAGAGGATCAGGCGGACGGTGCCGAGCAGGGGGTCTCGGCGCCGTCCGCAGGGGGGGCTTTGAACGCCGGTCAATGTCAGGCCGCCACGGGGGCGAGCGTCGTCAGCCAGGTGGCCAGGACCAGCGCCAGCGACATTGCGACTGAGAAGACCTGGGCTTGAGCGAAACGGGTCATTGGTTGTTCTCCGATATGGTTGATATCGGTAATCAATAATCCGAGTCGGGCATATTGTCAAACAATATTATCGAAAAACGATGTGTCGCTCGTTGTTTTGCGGCAAGACGCTGATTGCCGGCCTGAAAAATCCAGCCAGTCTGGTCGCTCAGGAGGCCACTTCCAGCGTCTCGCCAGCGTCGTCGACAGGCGGGCGCGGTTTGCGCGCGCGGCGGCGCGGAGCTTCCTCTGCGGCCACTTCGGCAGCTTCGTCCTGAACCTCGTCAGAGCCGCGCCCGGCCGAAATTGCCGGGGGCAGGGAGGCGGGATCGAGCCCAAGCGGAGCATCGGCGTCATCATTGCGCGGGCGCGCTTCGCGCCGGGGACGCAAACCGCGCGAGCCGCGCACGAAGGGATTTTCGGCCGGCTCGAACACTGCCTCGGGTGCCGCTTCGCGCTCTTCCTGGGCATCGCCGGCCAACGGCGCTTCATCGCGTGCTTCAAACCGCTCTTCGCGAGGCGGACGGGGCGGGCGGGCATCACGTTCTTCGCGCGCAGGGCGTTCTTCGCGAGCGGGGCGGTCTTCGCGCGGCGGGCGCGCATCGCGCCCTTCGCGCTGGGGCCGGGCATCGCGTTCTTCACGCGGCGGCCGGGCATCGCTTTCCTCGCGGGCGGGGCGCTCGTCTCGCGCCGGGCGTTCCTCGCGATTATAGGTCTGGCGCTCGTAGGGCTGGTAATCGCCCTCGGTGCCATATTCGCCGCCATCCTCGCCGTCTTCGCGATAGGGCTGCTCGCCGCCTTCCTGCCAGCGATCGCCGGGCTGCCTTGGGGCGCGCACATCTTCCTGGCGATTGCGCTGGTCCGCGATGACGCGGAAATAGTGATCGGCGAACTGGAGGTAGTATTCCTCCTGGACGCGGTCGCCATTGAGGTGCGCATCGTGAGCCAGCTTGCGGAACTTTTCCAGCATCTGCGGCGCATTGCCGCGCGCCCGGCTGTCGACCCGGTTGAGCTGCTGCCCGCCGCCCTGCTGGCGATTGTTGCCACGACCGCGGCGGCGGTTGTTGTTGCTGTTGTTACTGTTGCTGCGATTATTGTTATTCAAGGAAAAGGGTCCTTAAATGCCTGACTGCCAGTGACGGATGACCCATGGGCATGTCGTGTCATGATGCGCCAGCGTCCCTTGCGGGGGGCTGGGCTGCTCCGGCGTTTGCCCGGTTGCGAGAGCATTGCTGCCCTGCGCTTGCGCAAATGCTGGATTCAGGCCGGTTGGCGGGGATTTTCGGCATCCGCGGTACTGGCCTGATCGGGCGGTTACGCAATATGCCAGGGATTGCCAAGCAGAATCTTACCGGCTTTGCACAAGTTTGCGCACCAGCGCGAGCACTCTGGGCCGCCCGGCCAGATCGCGGTGCAGCGTGGCGGCCAGCCCTGCATCAGCGGCGATGGCGGAAACGGCATCGGCTTGGCTCCCGCCGATCTCGAGCAGCGCCAGCCCGCCGGGCGCGAGCAGCGCGGACAATTGCGGGATGAGGCTACGATAGGCATCGAGCCCCTCTGGCCCGGCAAACAAGGCGCCGGCAGGCTCAAAGTCGCGAACCGAGGGAGAGAGGTCGGCACCGGTTTCGACATAGGGCGGATTGGCGAGAATGAGGTCGAAAGGCCCATCGAGGCCCGCCATCCAGCCTGCCTGCTCCCAATCGGCATGGCGCATCGCGGCGCGCATCCCCAGCCCGGCCCGCGCCGCATTGGCAGCGGCGACTGCCAGCGCGGCAAGCGAACGGTCGATCCCGACGCCGGTTGCGCCCGGCAGGTTTGCCAGCACCGCCAGCAGCAGTGCGCCCGAACCGGTGCCGCAATCGAGCACCCGGCGGGCGTCGGGCCGCAGCGCCAGCGCCTGTTCGACCAGCACTTCGCTGTCGCCCCTTGGAATTAGCACATCGGAAGTTACCAGCAGGTCCAGCCCGAAGAATGGCTGCTCTCCGACGATATAGGCGACTGGCTCATGCGCCAGCCGGCGTCCCAGCAAGGCGGCGAAAGTGAGCGGGACAGGGGCGCTCAGATGGCGCAGAAAAAGTTCGGAACGGCTGACCCCCAAGGCTTGGGCCATCAGCACTTCGGCATCAAGCCGCGCGGTGTCGCTGGTCTGGGCGAGGGCGGATGCAGCGGCGCGCAGGGTGTCGGATATGGTCATCGGTCAGTGGGCGGGCTTCGACAGGCTCAGCCTGAGCGGGGTTTGGGGATAGGGGAAAACTTCAACATCCGCTCAGCCTGAGCCTGTCGAAGGCCATACGCAACCCCGGCCCAAATCACTCGCCCCGCGTCATTCGCCAAGCGCCGCCAGCCGTTTGGCCTGGTCCTCGGCAATCAGCGCGTCGATCAGCTCGCCCAGCCCCGGGCCTTCGAGAATCTCGGGCAGGCGGTGGAGCGTCAGGTTGATCCGGTGATCAGTGACGCGGCCTTGCGGGAAATTGTAGGTGCGGATGCGTTCGGAGCGGTCGCCCGAGCCGACCATCGCGCGCCGCGCTTCGGCTTCATCGCCCTGGGCCTCGGCGCGCTTGAGGTCGTAAAGCCGGGTGCGCAACACCTGCATCGCTTTCGCCTTGTTCTTGTGCTGGCTGCGCTGGTCCTGCTGGATCACCACCAGCCCGGTGGGCAAATGGGTCAGCCGCACGGCGCTGTCGGTGGTGTTGATGTGCTGGCCGCCGGCACCAGATGCGCGGTAGATGTCGATCTTGAGGTCCTTGTCCTCGATTTCGACATCGACCTCTTCGGCCACCGGCAGCACGGCGTCGGTGGCAGCAGAAGTGTGTATGCGCCCCCCGCTCTCGGTGACGGGAACGCGCTGCACCCGGTGGACGCCGCTTTCAAATTTCAGCTTGGCGAAAACGCCGGTGCCCGAGACGCTGGCGATCACTTCCTTGAACCCGCCAAGGTCATTGGCGCTCACCGAGTCCACTTCGACCCGCCAGCCTTGCGTTGCGGCATAGCCTTCATACATCCGGAACAGATCGGCGGCGAACAGCGCGGCTTCGTCGCCGCCGGTGCCAGCGCGGATTTCCAGCATGGCAGGGCGCACATCCGCCGAATCGCGCGGCAGCATGGTGACGGCGAGGCGGTGTTCGGCCTCTGGAAGTTCGGCCTCGATGCGCTGGGCGTCTTCTTCGGCGAGGGCGCGCATTTCGGGATCGGCGAGCATGGCCTGCAGCCCGGCGAGCTCGCCGCGCATGCCCGCGACTTCGGCAGCGGCTTTGGCGACGGGCTCGAGTTCGGCATAGTCGCGGCTTGCGGCGACGAAATCGGCCCCCTCAAGCGTGCCCGAAGCAAGCCGCGCCTCAAGCTCGGCAAAGCGCCCGGCGATCTGGGCGAGGCGGGTGTCGGAGACGGTCATGCGGCCAACCGCCCCCTTCCCCCTCGATGGGGGAAGGATACGAAGCCTTGGCCTCGCAGAGGACTAGGCGCAGTTGGATGGGGGTGAGGGTGCCGGATAGGCATTGCTAGGCGGCGAGTACACCCCCATCCAACTGCGGCTAGGCAGCAAGCTGCCAAACCTTCGTATCCTTCCCCCATCAAGGGGGAAGGCGAGGGTTGCACGTTGAACTGGGCGACGGCGATTTTCACAGCTCGGCTATAATTTCAAAATCAGCACCGATCGAGCTTTCGATAGTGCTGAATAGTACGCCGATGTCAGTTGCATTGGGAACCGGAGCTGAAATTCGAATTTTCTTACCTTCTCGCACAAAAATCAGAGCATTTGCTTCCTGCTTATGGGCAATTTCAATCTGGCGTTTAATGTTGCCTCGATAGCTTGTGTAAACTGCGATTCCTGCGGTCCTAAGCCTTCGCCTGATAAGATCAGCGTCTTCAAGGGAACTGGAATGGTCAGCGATGACACATACAAGCGGCAAATTCACGCCAATTATACCCGCATCCCCCACCAGCATCGCCAGCCGCTCGATCCCCGCAGCCCAGCCCACCGCCGGCGTGTGCGCCCCGCCAAGCGTCTCGATCAGCCCGTCATAGCGCCCGCCGCCCAGCACAGTGCCCTGCGCGCCCAGCCGGTCGGTGACGAATTCAAACGCGGTGTGCCGGTAATAGTCCAGCCCGCGCACCAGTGATTGGCTCCGCGTCCATTCCACCCCTGCCACATCCAGCCCGGAAGTGACCTTGCCGAAAAAACTCCTGCGCCTCGCCGCTCAGAAAATCGTCGATCTTCGGCGCATCCGCCAAAAACGCCTTGTCGCGCGGGTCTTTGGAATCCAGAATCCGCAGGGGGTTCTTTTCCAGTCGCTCCTGCGAATCCTCGCTCAGTTCGCCTTGCACGGCGCGGAAGTATTCGACCAGGGCGGCCCGCCATGCCTCGCGGCTTTGGCCGTCGCCCAGCGTGTTGAGCATCAAGGTCACGCCGTCCGAAACGCCCAACTCCTTCAGCAGCTGATCCGCCATCGCCAGCAATTCCACATCTGCCTGCGGCTCGCCCGCGCCGATGATTTCGGCGTCGATCTGGTGAAACTGGCGGTAGCGGCCTTTTTGCGGGCGCTCGTAGCGAAACAGCGGCCCGTGGGTCGCGAGCTTGAGCGGCGCGTGCTGTTGCCAGCCGTTGGTCAGGTAGGCCCGCGCGATGCCGGCGGTAAACTCCGGCCGCAAAGTCAGCGATTCGCCGCCGCGATCCTCGAACGAATACATCTCCTTGGAGACGACATCGGTTGTCTCACCCAGGCTGCGGCTGAACACCGCCGTCTTCTCGAACACCGGCATTTCGGCGCGGCGGAAGCGGTAGAGCTTGCGCACGCGTTCGAACGTCTCGACGACATGGGCGAAAGCCTCGGCATCGGCGCCGAAGATGTCCTGTGTGCCACGGATTGCTTGCGGGGTTTCCATGGGGGCGGCGCTTAGCCGGAAATGACGCTGCGGGAAAGCGCGCCAATCTGCTTGCGAACACTGGTGTAAGTTGGCAAATGTCGGACCCATGAAAACGCTCTTGAAAGTCGCATCGTCGCTCGTCGCCTTGTCGCTGTCTGCCGCCCTGCAGGCAGCGCCGCTTGCCGCCGCGCCGCCGCCCGTCCGCTCCGCGCCGATGGCCGTGCCCATCGTCCCGTCCATTCCCGACGCGGTGGACAGCCCCTATCCGGGCGGCACGATCACGCTTGATGTCGATGCCAGCGATGTGGCGCGCGGGGTTTTTCGCGTCACCCAGACGATCCCGGTTGCGCCCGGCACCATGCGGCTGACGCTGCTCCATCCGCAGTGGCTGCCGGGAAACCACGGGCCCAAAGGCTCGACCGCCGAAGTGGTCGACTTGCGGTTCACCGCCGGCGGCAAAGTTCTCGAATGGCGGCGCGATCCGCTGGAAGTGAGCGCCTTTCATGTCACCCTGCCCGCCGGAACCCGCGAAGTGGTGGCCAAATTCATCCGCACCACGCCCTTGCAAGGTTCGGAAGGGCGGATCGTGATGACGCAGGAGATGCTGAACCTGCAATGGGAGCAGGTCAGCCTCTATCCCGCCGGGCATTATGTTCGCCAGATCCGCTTCAGGCCGAGCGTCACCTTCCCGCAAGGCTGGACCGCCGCGACCGCGCTCGATGGCCCGAGCGCCAGCACCGGCCGGATCAGCTGGGCGGAAGTGGATTATGAAACGCTGGTCGATTCGCCGATCTTTGCCGGGCTGCATGCGCGCAAATGGGATCTGGGCAACCGCATCAGCCTCAATGTCGTGGCCGACAAGCCCGAGCTGCTGGCGCTGCCGCCCGAGCGGCTGCCCGCGCTGAAGGCACTGGGCGACGAGGCGCTGATCGCTTTCGGCAGCCGCCATTTCGACCGTTACGAATTCCTCGTCGCGCTGACCGACCGGATGGGCGCAATCGGGCTTGAGCATCATCGCTCAAGCGAAAACCAGATGGAGCCGAAGAACTTCACCGAATGGGAGCGGCTGGACTGGGACCGCAATGTCCTGGCGCATGAGCTGTCGCACAGCTGGATCGGCAAGTTCCGCCGTCCGGCCAAGCTGTGGACGCCGGACTATCGCACCCCGATGCAGGACAACCTGCTGTGGGTCTATGAAGGCCAGAACCAGTTCTGGGGCTGGGTGCTGGCGGCGCGGTCAGGCTTGCAGAGCAAGGAGACGATCCTTGGTATTTTGGCAGGCGAGGCAGGCCTCTATGCTACTCAGCCGGGGCGAAGCTGGCGTTCGGTCGAGGATACCACTTTTGATTCGATCGTCTCTGAGCGCAAACCGCGGCCCTTTTACACGTTGGCCCGCAATGAGGACTATTACAGCGAAGGTGCGCTGATCTGGCTTGAGGCCGATCAGGTGATCCGCGCGGGCACTGCCGGTCGCAAGGGGCTCGACGATTTCGCGCGCGCTTTCTTCGGTATCCGCGATGGCGATTGGGGCGTGGTACCCTATGAATTCGAGGATGTCGTTGCCGGGCTGAATGCGGTCTATCCCTACGATTGGGCGACGTTCCTGAAGACCCGCATCGAAGCGCCCGGCCAGCCGGCGCCGCTGAAAGGGATCGAGATGGCCGGCTACCGGCTGGCCTGGCGTGAAGAACCCAACCTGGTTCAAAAGGCGATAATGGATGAGACGAAACGTCTCAGCCTGACCTATTCGCTGGGCATATCGCTCGACAAGGACGGGGTGATCAGCAATCCGCGCTGGGACAGCCCGGCGGTTAATGCCGGCTTGGTGACGGGCGCGAAAGTCGTGGCGGTGAACGGCATGGCCTATGATGCCGACACGATGAAAGCGGCGATCACAGCGGCGAAAGGCACGGCCCAACCAATCGAGCTGCTGGTCAGACGCGGCGATCGCTTCGCCACGGTGCCGGTCGTCTGGAACGGCGGTTTGCGCTATCCCTGGCTGGAGCGAGTGCCGGGCGCGACCGGGCAGGCGGGGCTTGACCGGCTGCTGGCACCGCGACGGGTGGTTGCGGGCAAGTAGCCTTGCGGCTAAGTGCGGCCCATGCGCATTGACCTCATCCCCGCCGGCGACAATCCGCCCCACGAAATCAATATTATCATCGAAGTGCCGATTGGCGGCGAGCCGGTGAAATACGAGCTCGACAAGGCCAGCGGCGCGCTGTTCGTTGATCGCATCCTGCACACTGCGATGCGCTATCCGGCGAATTACGGCTTCGTGCCGCATACGCTGGGCGAGGATGGCGATCCGCTCGACGCGCTGGTCATCACGCCTTCCTCGATCGTGCCCGGTGCGGTTATCCGGGTGCGTCCGGTCGGCGTGCTGTTGATGGACGACGACAAGGGCGGCGATGAAAAGCTGATCACCGTGCCAGTCGACTCGACTTTCCCCTATTACCGCGAAATCGCAAGCCACACTGACCTGCCGCCGATAGTCACCCAGCAGATCGAACATTTCTTCAAACATTACAAAGATCTGGAACCGGGTAAATGGGCAAAAGTGAAAGGCTGGGGTGACGCGGAGGTGGCCAAGCAGTTCATCTTGGAAGCGTTGGAGCGCGCAAAGAGCGAAGGCTAATCTGCCAGCTCCGGCTGCCTTTCGGCATCAAACGCAATCGGCAGGCCTCTCAGACCCCAGACCCCGAAGAACGGCCGCCAGGCGCTCGGCCCGGTGCGGCGCGGATTGTGGATGCGCTGCGCGATCTGGTGCAGCCCTTCCTCGATCTGCGCACGGGCGATGAACTGGCCGAGGCAGATGTGAACGCCAAGCCCGAAGGTGATGTGTTTCTTGGCGCTGGTCCGGTCAGGGTCAAAACTGTCGGCATCGGCAAAGGCGCCGGGATCGCGGCCTGAGATGCTGACCGGGAAGAACAGCAGCGTGCCTTCGGGGAAAGTCACGCCGCGATATTCGAACGCTCTGGTCACCACGCGCGGGATGGTCGATGTGGTGAGATGGCGGAAGCCCTCTTCCATCACCTTTTTCGCATAACCAAGGTCCTCGCCGCAGCGCCGATAAAGCTCCGGCCGGTCGATCAGCACGTTCATGGCGAGCGTCAGCGCGTTCTTCGAGGTATCGTAGCCAGCGACGAACAGGAAGATCAGCAGGTCATAGAGCTCGCGCTCCGAAAGCCCGTCCGCGTCGCGCGTCTTGAGCAGCACGTCGAGCATGTCCTCTTCGTCTGGCCCGTGCGGAGCAATTCGGCGTTGGGCAACGAGGCCTTGGACAAACATATCGAGCGTGTCGAAGGCGTCCACCAGATTGGGCAGGAACGCCTTGTTCATGCTCAGGCTCAGCCCGAAGGCCTCAAGGCTGCCGCGCAACGCCGGAATCACGTCCGCCGAAGCGCCAACGAGGCCGCAGAACACCGTAATCGGGAAATTCGCGGCAAAGTCCTCGAAATCGAACGCGCCTTTGGGTGCCCATTCATCCAGCTGGCGGGCGATCACGGCTTGCATCAGCGCACGGTGGCGGTTTGCCTGTTGCGGGGTGAAAGCGGGGGCGAGCACCTTGCGGATGCGCTGGTGGGCATCGCCGGTCTGCGCCAGCAGGCTTTCGAGCTGGAACCGGCCCCAGCTGGTCTGCCTCGCCTCCATGATGTCGACCACGCTGCGATAGGCGCCCTCAAGATTGCGGTCCATCTGCAGGACATCGCGCATCGCGTCATACTGGGTGATGACGGTGCCATAGGGGCAAGTCGCGAGCCATGGATGTTGCTCGCGCGCTTCGGCGAAGCCGGGCAGGGGATCATCGGCGAAGCTCGCCTCGTCCATCGGCAGATAGGGCAGTTCGAGCGCGGTGATGTCTGGCATGGGTTCGGCCCTCCAGACTGGATGCTAGTCTAGCCGAAGCGCGCCTGCAACATCCGCCATGATGCGCGCAAGCCAAGCGCATCGCCGCCCTTGGGCCGCCCGGGCTTGGCAACGGGGCGCCAGGCGAAAGTATCGAAATGTGCCCAGTCCATGCCTTCTGGCACGAAGCGATCGAGAAACAGCGCGGCGACCGATGCTCCGGCAAAGCCGTTGGTGTGGCTGTTGTTAAGGTCGGCAATGTCGCTTTTGAGGTATTCGCGATAGCCGTCCCACAAGGGCAATTGCCAGCAGGCGTCATCGGCTTGCTTGCCAGCGGCGAGCAGCGCGGCTGAGGTCGCATCGCGGCGGGCGAACAGCGCGGGCAGGTCCGGGCCGAGCGCGCTGCGGGCCGCGCCGGTCAGTGTGGCGAAATCGATGATGAGGTCAGGCTTTTCTTCGCCCGCCCGCGTCAGCGCATCGCCCAGGACAAGCCGCCCCTCGGCGTCGGTGTTGCCGATCTCGACGGAAATGCCCGCGCGCGAGCGCAGCACGTCGCCGGGGCGGAAGGCATTGCCCGAAACCGCATTTTCCACTGCCGGCACCAGCACATGCAGCCGCACTTTCATCCCGCTTGCCATGATCAGGCCGGCCAGCGCCAGCGCATGTGCCGCGCCGCCCATGTCCTTCTTCATCAGCAACATGCCCGACGAAGGCTTGATATCGAGCCCGCCCGAATCGAAGCACACGCCTTTGCCGATGATGGCCAGGCGGGGGTGGTTTGGATCGCCCCATTCCAGCTCTATCATCCGCGGGGCGTGGCTGCGCGCGGCGGCTCTCCCGACCATGTGGACCATCGGAAACTCGCGTTCCAGCGCATCGCCGCGCGTGACGCGAAGCTCGGCCCGATGCGCCTTGGCCAGCGCTTCGGCGGCGGCTTCAAGCTCGGCCGGTCCCATGTCTTCGGCGGGCGTGTTGACCAGATCGCGAACCCGGTTGGTAGCTTCCGCCTCGGCGAGCGCCGGACCGATCGCCCCCACTTCGCCGGTCAGCAACACGCGCACGCCTTCGGTTCCGGGTTCGGAGCGATAGCGGTCAAAGCGGTATTGTCCGCTCGCCCAGCCGAACATCGCCGGCCCCGGTTCGCCGCCCACGCGGCGATAGGTGCCGGCAGGCAGGACTTCGGCAAGCCGCGCCATGCACCAGCTCGACAGACTGGCCGGATTGGCGACGCCGCTGACTGCGAACCACCCGTCGCCGGCGGGCACGATGGCATATTCATACCCCGCAGCCTCGAACCTCTGCGCGGCAAGCGCGGCGCGCTGGGGGCCGCTCAGGGTCTTGAGGAAGTCGGCCAGGCCATCCTTGTTCACGAGATGAAGGGCGATGGCGCTCTGGCCCTTGTCGGGCTGGATCAAGGCGTGTTTGTCAGTCATTGCAACGTCGTCTAGCCGCGCGGCGGCCGCTTGGGCGAGCGAAAAAGCGTGCACCCCCTCGCAATTGTGCACCAGCGGCGCTACATCGCCGCCCATGACCCAATACCAGACAGTCGCCCCGGGCGAGACCCAGCTGCGCGACGGCACGATCAAGCTCAATGGCCCCGAGGCGTTTGCAGGCATGCGCGCCGCCGGTCGGCTGGCGGCGGAAAACCTCGACGCGATCGCACCGATGGTGGTGCCCGGCGTGACCACGCAGGCGCTCGATGACTTCGTGCGGCAATTCACGCTGGATAACGGCGCGGTTCCGGCAACACTGGGCTATCGCGGCTATGCGCATTCGTGCTGCATCTCGATCAACCATGTCGTTTGCCACGGGATTCCTTCGGACAAGACGCTGAAGGACGGCGACATCGTCAATATCGACGTCACGCCGTTGCTGGTCGGCTGGCATGGCGATTCGAGCCGCACTTATCTGGTGGGCGACGTGTCCTTGAAGGCCCGGCGGCTGGTCGAAGTGACCTATGAGTGCTTGATGCTGGGCATCGAACAGGCGCGCCCCGGCAAGCATCTCGGCGATATCGGCGCGGCGATCCAGCGCCATGCCGAGGCCAATCGCTATGGCGTGGTGCGCGAGTTTTGCGGCCACGGCATCGGGCGCCTGTTCCACGATTCGCCCGAAGTGATCCACGCCGCGCGCTCCGGCACCGGGCCTGTGCTGCGGCCCGGCATGTTCTTCACCATCGAGCCGATGATCAATCTCGGCAAGCCGGCGGTGAAACTGCTCGACGATGGCTGGACGGCAGTGACGCGGGATCGGTCCTTGTCGGCGCAGTTCGAGCATACGCTGGGGATTACGGAAGATGGCTGCGAGGTGTTTACGCTGAGCCCCATGGGGATGGACAAGCCGCCGTATTGAGGGGGCCTAACCCCGCCCGCTCCTGATCGCCGCGCCCGCCGCAAACGGCGCCAATGACAGCAGCGCAAGGCTTGCCGCTGCTGTCAGTGCGAGGCCGCTGTGCCCCGCTGTCGACAGACCCCCCGCGCCGAAAATCAGCAACGGCACCGCGAGCGGTATCACCAGCAATCCGCCCAGCGCCGCGCCGCCTTTCAGCCCCGCAGTCAGCGCCGCGACGGTCACGCCCAGCGCGGCCAGGCCCGGGGTTCCCGCGAGCAGTCCCAGCTCGACCATGCGCAGCGTCTCGCCCGATAGGCCAAGCAGCGCGGCGGCTGCCAGTGCCGCGAGCATCAGCGGCGGGCCGAAGCTCAGCCAGTGGGCGAGGATGCGCACTGCCGCGATCCATTCCTCGGATATCCCGCGCAAGGCCCACTGGTCGAAAAAGCCCAATTCGATGTCCGGCTCGATAAGCCGGTCAAGCGGGAGAATGGCTGCAAGCAGCGCCGCCACCCAGATCACCCCGCCGCCGGTGCGCGCGAGCACAGCGGCGTCGGGGCCGATGGCGAAAGGAAACAGCATCGCGACGGCAAGGAAAAACAGCACCGGCAGCAAGGCCCCGCCGCCGCGCCCACCCGAAAGCAGCATGGCAAGGTCGCGGCGCAGCAGCAGGAACAATTGCGCGCTCATGCCGCGTAGTCCGCCAGATCGAGCCGCGCCATACCGGGCAGGGCGAACGGCTGGTGCGAGGCGATCACGCAGATGCCGCCACTTGCGCAGTGTTCCGCTGCCAGCACCTCGGCGAGCCTTGCCGCATCGGCATCGAGTCCGTTGAGCGGCTCGTCGAGCAGCCAGATTTGCGCTTGCTGGCCGATCAGCCGGGCAAAAGCGGCGCGGCGGGTCTGGCCGGTCGAAAGATAGCGCACCGGCACATCGAGCAAATGGGCGAGCCCCAGCCGGTCGGCGGCATTGTCCGCGCCGCCGTCGAGCCGCTGCCAGAAGGCGAGCGCCTTGCCCAGCGGCAAGGCCGGATCGAGCGCGGCGCGTTCGTCAATCAGGCCGACATCGCCGTCTCGCTCGACCTTGCCCGCCCAGCCCGGCATCAGCCCGGCAAGGATGCGCAGCAGGCTCGATTTGCCGATGCCGTTGGCCCCGGCGACCTGTAACGCCGCGCCGGACTCCAGCGCCAGCGACAGCCCGGAGAACAGCACGCGCTCGCCGCGCCTACAGGCGAGGTTTCGGGCGGTGAGGCGACAAACTTGCATCGCGCGGTGCGATAGGGGAAACCCGGCACACTGCCAAGGAGTGCGCCGATGCCGATTACCCGCCTGACCAAAGCCGAATGCGATGCCGCGCTGGCCGCACTTCCCGACTGGACCTTGCGGGCGGACGGGCTGGCAATATCGCGCGACTTCAAGTTCGCCGACTTCAGCGAGGCCTTCGGCTTCATGGCGCGCGTCGCGCTGGCCGCCGAGAAAGCGGACCATCACCCCGAATGGTCGAATGTCTACAACCGGGTGCAGATCACGCTGACGACGCACGATGCCGACGGGCTCAGCAAGCGCGATGTCGCCCTGGCGCGCGCGATTGATGCGATGGTGTGAGGCCTAAAGCGCCGGATTATTATAGCAATGCCAGGTGAAAATCGCCAGCGCGCCGCGATGTGGGCGCCAGCTTTCCGACATTTCGCGCGTTAGCTTTTCGGACGGGCGTTCGGCCAGATCGAGCAATTTGTGCAGGCCCGCCTGGACCGCCAGATCGCCTGCCGGCCAGATGTCGGGCCGTCCTTCGGCGAACAGCAGGTAAATCTCGGCTGACCAACGGCCGATGCCCTTGATCCGGGTGAGCTGAGCGATGGCGGCCTCGTCGTCGGCGGGAATGTCGCTGAATTTCACTTCGCCTGCCAGGGTCAGTTCGCACAACGAACGCAGATAGCCCTGCTTTTGCCGTGAGAGGCCGCAGCCGCGCAATTCGTCGAAGCTGGCGGCGAACACCCGGGCTGGGTCGGGCTCAGAGCCAGCAAAGGCTTCGAACTTGCGCCACATCGATGCGGCGGCGGCGACGCTGACCTGCTGGCCGACGATGGTGCGCATCATGGTGACGGTGCCGCGCTCGCGGATGCGCGGTTCGGGATAACCGGCGACCTCCAGCGCCCGCGCGAAAGCAGGTTCGCGCGCAGCGACAGTGTCCAGACCGGCTTTCAGGGCTTTGGCGCTCAATCCCATGCCGCTTGCTTCCTTTCGCTGCACCTTCAACTTGCCAAAGCGCGGGGCATTCAGTAGCAGCCGCGCAAATGCGCCGGCAAGGCTCATGGTACGTCCAGCTCAGAGGATCATCACTCATGCCGAATATCACAGTCGTCAACCAGTCGGGCGAAGAAACCATTGTCGCGGCGGCCACCGGGCGCACGCTCATGGAAGTGATTCGCGACAACGGCTTTGATGAACTGCTGGCGCTGTGCGGCGGCTGCTGCTCCTGCGCGACCTGCCACGTGATCGTCGACCCGGCATTCGCCGACAAGCTGCCCAAGCTGAGCGAAGACGAGAACGACCTGCTCGACAGCTCTGACCACCGCACCGAGTTCTCGCGGCTGTCGTGCCAGGTGCCGATCACCGATGCGCTCGAGGGCCTGCGCGTCACCATCGCTCCGGAAGATTGAACACAAGCGGATTGATTGGCGCCGCAGCGCGGCCTAATCCCTCCCGCATGACTGCTCCCACTTATACCCAGACGCTCGATCTCCTCGGCAACACCCCGCTCGTCCTGCTGCAAGGGCCGAGCGCGGCGGCGGGCTGCGAGATCTGGGGCAAGTGCGAATTCGCCAATCCCGGCGCTTCGGTGAAAGACCGGGCGGCGCTGTGGATTGTGCGCGATGCCGAGACGCGTGGCACGCTGAAACCCGGCGGCACGATCGTCGAGGGCACGGCGGGCAACACCGGAATCGGACTGGCGCTGGTCGCAAATGCGCTGGGCTACAAGACGATCATCGTCATGCCCGAAACCCAGAGCCGCGAGAAGATGGACACGCTGCGGGCCTTGCGCGCCGAACTGGTGCTGGTCCCCGCCGCGCCGTTTTCCAATCCGGGCCATTTCGTCCACACCTCGCGGCGGCTGGCCGAAGAGACGCCCGGCGCGGTCTGGGCCAACCAGTTCGACAATGTCGCCAACCGCAAGGCGCACATCGAATCGACCGCGAAGGAAATCTGGGAACAGATGGCCGGACGCATTGACGGCTTCACTTGCGCGGCGGGCACCGGCGGCACGATCGCCGGGGTCGGCATGGGGCTGAAAGCGTTCGACGAGAATGTGGTGATCGCGCTCAGTGATCCGCATGGCGCGGCGCTGTATAATTACTACGCCCACGGCGAGCTGAAGGCCGAGGGCACCTCGTGGGCCGAGGGGATCGGCCAGGGGCGGATCACCGCCAATCTCGAAGGCGCGCCAATCGATACGCAGTTCCGCATTTCGGACGCTGAAGGGATCGACTGGGTGGCGCGGCTGCTCGCTGAAGAAGGGCTGTGCCTCGGACTCTCGTCCGGGATCAATGTTGCCGGCGCGGTGGCGCTGGGGCGGCAGCTGGTGGCCGATGGCCGCAAGCATGTGCGGGTCGCGACGATTCTGTGCGACACCGGCTTTCGCTATCTCTCCTCGCTCTACAACGCAGAGTGGTTGCAGGCGAAAGGCCTGCCGGTCTTCCCTTGGCTGGCGTAATCGGTTAACAGAGCCTCAATGGCTTCAACAAACCAGCCAAGTATGGCGCGACCGGTCGCGGCGCCCCAGCATTATGCGCCTCCCTCCACGCGGGAGCTGCGCGCGCAAACTGTGCATCGCCTGCTCGTGGGCCTGGCCGGGCTGGCCGGAATGCTGCTGCTGGTTGGCCTGGCCAACATCATCATGACCCGCGCCCAGCAGAGCGAGAGCGAAATGCATGCGTCCGAAGGCGTCAAGGACAAGAGCGCGGCAAGCGATCCGCTGGCCGATATCGGGGTTGCCCCGGCAGCAGCGCCCAGCAGCAACAATGCCTCGGGGAAAGCTGGAAATTAGCCCGCTGTTGGCGTTCCGGCGCACTGCGCTGCTCGTTGCGGCGCTGATGCTGACTGCTTGCGCGAAAGCCGGCGAGCCGCAAGCCGCCGCCAAGCCGCTCGGCCTGTTCACCAGCCTGCCGATCTTCTGGGCCGAAAGCGGCGATCTGCGCGGCCTGCTGCGCAACGATGTGCCGCCGCACTGGGCGCTGGCCGCGCTGCGCCGCCGGGGCGACTTGCGCCTGCTCGATAGCCTGGACGGGCCGGGGCTGGCGGGGCTGGGCACGCTGGTCATGGCACAGCCGCGTGCGCTTGCCGCGCAAGAGAACGTCGCGCTCGATGGCTGGGTGCGCGGGGGCGGGCGGCTGTTGCTGTTTGCCGATCCGCTGCTGACCGAGGAATCGGCCTATCCGCTTGGTGACAAACGGCGGCCGCAGGACATGGTGATGCTGTCACCGATCCTGGATCACTGGCAGCTGCGGCTCGAATTTGACGAAGACCAGCCCGCCGGTGAGCGCACGGTCAATGCGGGCGGGATTACTCTGCCGGTGAACCTGGCCGGGCGGTTTGTGGTGGCGACCGGATCGCGGCATTGCGCGCTGGAAGCCGATGGCATTCTCGCCGCGTGCCGGCTTGGCAAAGGTCAGGTCCTGCTCCTCGCCGACGCTGCACTGCTTGAGCAGCACAGCGATGGCCAAGCCCCTGAAACACGCAGGCAATCGCCGGCCGAGGCGCTGGGCCGGCTGCTGGACCGGCTCGGCGCGGCGAAGTGAGCCGCCCGGCCGACTCCGAAAGTTGCATGATCGGGGATAATCCGGGATAAGTTACCCAAGCCAGCTTTTTCTAGCGGGTTTGGCGTGATGTTAGCGAGAACAGAAACGCAACATTATCAATGGGGGTGGCAGCTAAACTTCGGAAAATAAAAGAATAAAAATTCTGTCCCCAAAAATCCCGTCAAATCCCTAAAAATCCCTTCCATCTGCGGCCTGTGCGGGTTAGTAAACTCGTCCATCGGCAAGATAGTCCGTTCGATTCCGCACCCGCGGAACAAGCCTGTGTGCGCCCGCGCTCAGGTGACGGGGAAGTTTTGCCGATAGCAGGGGCCAATTCGGGGGCTGATCCTGCACGCGGGGGACTTGGTTCGGTGGAGGCTTTTCAGCCATTTGGATACAGCGGTCAGGAATTCTCGTTGCAGGACGAGAAGTGCCGCTTTGCCCTGCCGCCGCCATTCCGCAAGGACGTCGCCAAAGCCAGCGAAGGCGCCAATGTGCTCTGCCTGGCCAAGCACAACCGCTGGAAATGCCTCACCGGGTTCGGCACCATGCGCGCGCTGGGCTTCGAGGCTGAGCTTGATCGCGAAGAAGCGCGCGCGACGCATCAGGGCAAGGATTTCGACCGCGATGTCCGCTCGGGCCAGCTGTGGACTTTCACCCGCGTGCCCTTCGATGATAGCGGGCGCTTCCTGATCCCCGAAAAGCTGATCGGCATCGCCAATCTCGGAGACCAGCTCTATTTTCGCGGCGGCAGCCCCTTCTTCACCATCTGGAACCCGAGCGAACTCGCCAATATGGGCGAGGACTGGGAGGCCGATCTGGTTGCTTGCGCGATCATGCAGCGCGATGCCCTGGCCAAGGCGAAGCGCAAGTGAGCCCCCGCTCATCT
Source organism: Novosphingobium sp. (assembly GCA_031428115.1). Lineage (GTDB taxonomy): Bacteria > Pseudomonadota > Alphaproteobacteria > Sphingomonadales > Sphingomonadaceae > Novosphingobium. The sequence goes on from JANPOS010000094.1 coordinate 39,532, forward strand.
GAAAACATGCCGCACGTCCCCGTCCTGCTGGACGAAGTCATGGCCGCGCTCGCGCCTCAGCCGGGCGATCTGGTGATCGACGCAACTTTCGGCGCGGGCGGCTATACCCGCCGGCTGCTCGATGCCGGCGCGACGGTCCATGCCTTCGACCGCGATCCCGATGCCCTCGCGCTCGGCGCCGGCTGGCCCGAGACGCGCAGCGATCCGCCCCGCCTTGTCCTCCATGCCCGGCGTTTTTCGGAAATGGTCGAGGCGATGACCGAAACTGGCATTGCCACGGTTACGGGCCTGGTCATGGATATCGGCGTCTCCTCGATGCAGCTTGACCAGGCGGAGCGCGGCTTTGCCTTTGCCAGCGACGGCCCGCTCGACATGCGCATGAGCCGCGAGGGGCCAAGCGCCGCTGATTTCGTCAACGAGGCCGATGAAGGCGATATCGCCGATGTGCTCTATCGCTATGGCGAGGAACGCCAGTCGCGCCGGGTCGCCCGGGCAATTGTCGCCGCGCGTCCGCTGGGCACCACTGGCGAGTTGGCGCGCGTGGTGCGCAAGGCGTTGGGTTATCGCAGCGGCGCGCCGAAGGATCCAGCGACCCGCAGTTTCCAGGCGATCCGCATTCATGTCAACGGCGAGCTTGACGAGCTGGAAGCCGGGCTGCGCGCGGCCGAGACCTTGCTCGAATCCGGCGGCCGGCTTGCGGTCGTCTGCTTTCACAGCCTCGAAGACCGCATGGTCAAGCAATTCCTGCGCGATGCCAGCGGCGCAGCGGCCGGCGCCTCGCGGCATCTGCCGCATGTGGCGCAGTCGGCGGCGCGCTTTGCCCTGCTGGGCAAGGCGGTGCGCGCCGGCGAGGCGGAGCTGGCGCGCAATCCGCGTGCGCGCTCGGCAGTGCTGCGAGCGGCGCTGCGCACCGAAACCCCGCCGCGCGGGTTGACCTCAGGGCAAAGGAGGGCTGCATGAATTTCAACCGCAACCATGCCAGGTCGATCGGCTGGGCCTTCGTGCTCACCGTCTGCTTTGCCGTGACCATGGCGCTGACCGTGCGGGTCAATGCCATGAAGAGCGAAGTGCGCCTGGCCGAGCGCCAGCTGATCGCGCTCAAGCGCGAGAAGATTTTCCTTGAAACCGAGATCGAGACGCGCGGCAACCAGCAGAAGCTGCGCGTGCTCAACGACATCGAATTCGGCTATCAGGCGCCCACTGCGGGGCAATATCTCGCCAGCGAGCGCCAGTTGGCCGCCTATGGCAAGCCCGCAGCCGCCGATGCCCCCGCGCCAGTGCGCGTCGCAGCGGCAGTGAATGAGACCGAGCAATTGCCATTCGCGGCGATGGTCTCGCCGCTGACCGGCAGGTCCGAGGCGGCCGAGGCCAGAGGCGTGCGCCGCGAACAGCCGGTCGATGCCGCCGGGCTCGCGCGGCGGCTGTCGCAGGCCCCGCGCCGGGAGGCTGTGGAGGAATGACCACGATCAGCGTCACCGCCACGATTGCCCCCGGCCGCCACCGGCTGGTCAATGTCCGCCGCCAGCTGGTGCTGACGGCAAAACTGCGCATTCTGCTGCTGCTTGGCGTGTTTGCGGCGGTGGCGCTCACCGCGCTGCTGCGCATTGCGTTGCTCGGCGTGCTCGAGCCGGTCACCTCGCGCCAGTCCATGGCCGATGCCCTGCTGCCGCCGCGCGGCGACATTGTCGACCGCAATGGGGTCGCGCTGGCCCGCGCGTTCCCTGCCTATTCGCTGTGGTTCAACCCCAAGGCGATGGGCGACGGCGGCCCGCCGCTGGTCAAGTCACCGCGCGAAGTCGCGGCCGCCTTGATGCAGATTTTCCCCGGCGAGGATCTGGCGCGGCTGACCGCAGTGCTGAGCGGCACCGAGCCGGGCTACCTGCGCCGCCGCATCCTGCCCGAGGAAGCCAACCGGGTGCACGCGCTGGGTGAGCCCGCGATTGAATCGCCCTTCGAGAACGAGCGGCTCTATCCGCAAGGCTCGATGGCGGCGCACGTGCTGGGCTTTGTTGCTGCCGATGGCCATGGCCGGGTTGGCATGGAGCAGGTCTATGACCGCCAGTTGACCGATCCGGCCAGCCGGGGAACTCCGGCAGCGTTGTCGCTCGACTTGCGTGTGCAGGGCGCGCTGGAGGACGAACTGGAGCGCGGTATGCGCGAGACTGCGGCTATCGGCGCAGCGGGCATCGTGCTCGATGTTGACAGCGGCGAAGTGCTCGCGCTCGCCTCGCTGCCATCGTTTAATCCCAACCTGATCGACGGCGCGGGCGCGGCGAACATCTTCAACCGGTTCACCAACCAGGTCTATGAGTTGGGATCGACATTCAAGCCGATCACCATTGCCGCCGCGATCGATGCCGGTGTGGTCACTGATTTCGCCAAGCGCTATCCCTCGGGCAAGCCGCTCAAGGTCGGGGCCCAGGAAGTACGCGACAGCCACACGCTCGGCGACTCGCTCAACGTTCCCGAAGCGCTGATCCATTCGTCGAACATCGTCACCGCGCAAGTTGCCGACCAGCTTGGCAGCGAACGGATGAATGCCACAATGCGCTCGCTGGGGATGAACGAGCGGCCCTATATCGAGCTGCCAGCACGCGGCTTTCCGCTTTGGCCGAGCGGGCAATGGTCGCGCATCACGACGATGACGGTGTCCTATGGCCACGGCATCGCGGTCACCCCGCTGCATCTGGCTTCGGCCTATGCAACCATGGTCAACGGCGGCATCTGGCGCCCGGCAACGCTGGAGAAGCTGGCCCCCGGGCAGGCGCCGGAAGGCCGCCGTGTGTGGAAAGCCTCGACCAGCGCGCGGATGCGCCAGCTGCTGCGGATGATCGTGGTGGATGGCACCGGCAGGAAAGCCGATGTTCCCGGCTACCGCGTCGGCGGCAAGACCGGCTCTGCGGAAAAGCCGGGTGCAAACGGCTATCGCAAGAGCTCGCTGGTGGCGACTTTTGCCGCCGCATTCCCGATGGACCGGCCGCGCTATGTCATCATCGCGATGCTCGATGAGCCGCAGGGCACTTCGGCGACTTCGGGCCAGCGCACCGCCGCCTGGAACACCGCGCCGCTGGTCGGGCGGCTGGTGCCACGGATCGGGCCGCTGCTCGGCGTGATGCCCGATGACGGACGCGATGTGGACATCAGCGATCTCTCGCCGCTGGTTTCGGGCGGACGCAGCGAATGAGGCTTGCGGCCCTCGCTGCCGGGGCGGGCCTTGATTTGGCCGCCGGGGCCGATGCGGGTGTCACCGGGTTTGCCATCGATCACCGCAAGGTTGCGCCCGGCACAGTGTTCGGTGCTTTTCAGGGCGCGTCGGTCAATGGCGAGGATTACATTCCGGCGGCGGTTGCTGCCGGTGCGGTCGCGGTGGTGGCGCGCGGCGAGGCAGCTGTCGCGGGTGCGGTGCATATCGCCGATGCCGAGCCGCGCCGTGCCTTTGCGCGCCTCGCTGCGCGCTTTTTCACCCCGGTTCCCGCCGTGCTGGTGGCTGTCACCGGCACCAATGGCAAGACTTCGGTTGCCGAGATGACCCGCCAGCTGTGGCGCATGGCGGGGCACAGCGCGGCCTCGATCGGCACGCTGGGGGTAACCACCAGCGACGAGACCGTCGCTACCGGGCTCACCACCCCCGACATCGTCACGTTCCTCGCCAATGTCAGCGGCCTCGCGCGTGAAGGGGTCAGCCATCTTGCCTATGAGGCATCGAGCCATGGCCTCGCGCAGTTCCGCAACGAAGGGCTGGCCGTCGCCGCCGGGGCCTTCACCAACCTCAGCCGCGATCACCTCGATTACCATGCGACGATGGAAGACTATTTCGCCGCCAAGATGCGGTTGTTTGATGAAGTTGTGAGCGATGGCGGCGCGGCGGTGATCTGGGCAGACGACGCCTGGTCGGCGCGCGCGATTGCCCATGCCGAACGTCGCGGGCTGCGCGTGATGACGGTCGGCGAAGCGGGAGCTGCGCTGCGGCTCGTCTCGCGGACCTCAACGCAGCTTGGCCAGCGGCTCGAGATCGAGCACGCGGGCAAAGTGCGCAAGCTGGAGCTGCCCTTGATCGGTGCCTATCAGGCGGCCAACGCGCTGGTTGCGGCTGGTCTGGTGCTGGCGACGGGCGGCAGCGCGGATGCCACATTCGATGCCATGGCGCGGCTGCGACCAGTGCGTGGGCGGCTGGAGCGCGCGGCGATTTCGCCTGCCGGTGCGCCGATCTACGTCGACTACGCGCATACTCCCGATGCACTTGAAGCCGCCATCCAGGCGCTGCGTCCGCATGCGCGCGGGCGAATCATTGTCGTTTTCGGCGCAGGCGGCGACCGCGATGCCGGCAAACGCCCCGAAATGGGTAAAGCAGTGTCTCGCAACGCCGATCTCGCTATCGTCACTGACGACAACCCGCGCGGCGAAGACCCGGCGGTGATCCGCGCGATGGTGCTTGCCGGTGCAGGGGTGGGCACGGGGACAACAAAAACTCTGCGCGAAATTGCCGATCGCCGCGCTGCCATTGCCGCTGCCATCGCCGAAGCTGGACCGCACGATATTGTCCTGATCGCCGGCAAGGGCCACGAACAGGGCCAGATCGTCGGCAGCGGCGCGGCCATGCGGGTGTTGCGGTTCGACGATCTTGCCGTGGCCCGTGAATACGCCGCCGCACTGCCAGGGAAACAGCCATGAACGCCATCTGCCGCATCCTCGATTGGCCAGTCGCCGCGAACGACGATGTACCGCTCGCGCTGTGGAGCGCGGCTGCGCTCGCCGAGGCAATGGGGGGCATCGCTTCGGCGCAATTTGTCGTTGCGGGCGTTGAAATCGATTCCCGCGATGTCACTGGGGGCGATCTGTTCTTCGCGCTGAAGGGCGAGGCGATGGACGGGCACCGGTTCGTCGATATGGCCATGGCCAAGGGCGCAACAGCAGTCGTGACCGACCGCGCTGTTGCCGGGCCGCACGTGCTGGTGGCCGATACCAGCGAAGCTTTGGTGGCGCTGGGCCGGGCATCGCGCGCGCGCAGCCAGGCGACGATTATCGGCGTCACCGGCTCGGTGGGCAAGACCGGGGTAAAAGAGGCGATCTTCGCCGCGCTGGACCGCTCGAGCCGGGGCCCAAGTGGTTTTGGGGCGCACCGCTCGGTGAAAAGCTACAACAACCACGTCGGTGTGCCGCTCAGCCTGGCGCGGATGCCCGCGCGGGCCAGGTTCGGCATTTTCGAGATGGGGATGAACCATGCGGGCGAGATTGCCGCACTCACCCGGCAGGTACGCCCGCACATCGCTGTGATCACCACCATCGCGCCTGCCCACATCGAGAACCTGGGCAGCGAGGAGGCGATTGCCGACGCCAAGGCCGAGATTTTCGAGGGGCTGGAAGCGATGGACGGCATGTCCGGCGGCATCGCGATCATCCCTGCCGACAGCCCGCATTTTGCCCGCCTCAAGGCGAGCGCCGAGGCCCATGCCCACCGCGTCGTCTCGTTCGGGCGCGCCGATCATGCCGACGTGCGGCTGCTTGATGCCGTGCCGACCGAAGGTGGCGGCTCGCTGGTCACTGCCGATCTTGGCGACCGCCGGCTATGCTACACGGTCGCCGAACCCGGCGATCACTGGGTGATCAATTCGCTTGCGGTCATGGCGGCAGTGCGCGCGGCTGGCGCGGACCTTGGCTCGGCGGGCCTGGCGCTTGCGGAAATGACCGGACTTGCCGGACGCGGCGCGCGCTCCGAGATCGCAGTGAACGGCGGCACGGCGCTGCTGATCGATGAAAGCTACAACGCCAATCCCGCCTCGATGCGCGCTACCCTGGCGCAATTGGGCCGCACCCCGGCCGGCCGGCGCATCGCAGTGCTCGGCGCGATGAAGGAGCTGGGCAGCCACGGCCCTGCCTTCCACGCCGCGCTGGCCGGGCCGCTCGCCGAGGCCGGGGTCGATTTTGCTGTGCTGGTGGGCGAGGAAATGGCCGAATTGGCGGCTGAACTGGGGAAAGTCGGGGGTGCTGCGCTTGGCAAAGTGCTGGTCCACGCGCATTGCCAAAGCCCGGCGGAGGCGCAGGCTGCGTTGCAGGACTATGGCTTGCAGCGCGGCGATGCGATTCTGGTCAAGGGGTCGAATTCGGTGGGACTGGGCGCGCTGGTTGCAGCTCTTACTGCCAAGCAAGGTTAGGTTCGCGGGTACATGCTCTATCTCCTCGCCGAACAGTTCCAATTTGAAGGCCTTGCGAACCTCATTCGCTATCAGAGTTTCCGCGCCGGCGCGGCGCTGATGACCGCACTGGCGATCGGTCTGATTATCGGCCCGCGCTTCATCAACATGCTGCGCGTGCGCCAAGGCAAGGGCCAGCCGATCCGCGAGGACGGCCCGCAGAGCCACTTTGCCAAGCGCGGCACGCCGACGATGGGCGGGCTGATGATCCTGATCTCGCTGGTGCTGGCGATGGTGCTGTGGATGGACCTGACCAATCCGTTTGTCTGGGCCTGCCTTGCGGTGACCATCGGTTTCGGGGTGATCGGCTTCCTTGACGACTATGACAAGGTGACCAAGCGCAGTCACAAGGGGGTTTCGGGCCGCGTGCGCCTGCTGGCTGAATTCGCCGTGGCCGGGGTGGCCTCGTGGCTGATCGTCAGCCAGATCAGCACCAACCTCTATGTGCCGTTCCTCTCAGGCTATTACATACCGCTCGGGCCGTTCTACTATGTCTTTGCCGCTTTCGTGATGGTCGGCGCAGGCAATGCCGTGAACCTCACCGACGGGCTGGACGGCCTCGCGACGATGCCGGTGATCATTGCGGCGGGGGCGTTTGCGATCATCGCCTATCTGGCCGGACGTGCCGATTTTTCCGGTTATCTGGGAATTCCGCATGTGCCGCGCGCGGGCGAGCTGGCGATCCTTTGTGCCGGGATCATGGGCGCGGGGCTCGCCTTCCTGTGGTTCAACGCGCCGCCGGCGGCGGTGTTCATGGGCGATACCGGCAGCCTCGCGCTGGGCGGCGCGCTGGGGGCGATCGCGGTTGCCGCGCACCACGAGATCGTGCTCGCCATCGTCGGCGGGCTCTTCGTGCTGGAGGCGGCATCGGTAATCATCCAGGTGTTCTGGTTCAAGCGCACCGGCCGCCGCGTGTTCCGCATGGCGCCGATCCACCACCACTTCGAGCAGAAAGGCTGGTCCGAGACTACCGTCGTCATCCGCTTCTGGATCGTCGCCATCGTGCTTGCGGTCATCGGTCTGTCCACGTTGAAGCTGCGGTGAGCCGGGCGGGATGATCACCAGCCCCGCCTTTGCCGGCAAGCGCTATGTGGTCCTTGGACTTGCGCGATCGGGCGCGGCCGCGGTCGCCACCCTGCTGGCAAGTGGCGCGGCGGTGACGGCATGGGACGCGCGCGAGGAGCCGCGAAACGCGCTCGCGGCAAAGCACGGCAAGGCGCTGACATTCGAAGACCCGGTGACCGCCGACCTCTCCGGCTATGACGCAATTGTGGTTTCGCCCGGCGTGCCGCTCAACCGCCATCCGATTGCCGAAGTGGCCGCGCGCGCCGGCGTGCCGCTGATCGGCGATATCGAGCTGTTCGCGCTGGCCCGTCCCGATCTGCCCGCGCACCGCGTGGTCGGGATCACCGGGACCAACGGCAAGTCGACCACCACCGCGCTGGTGCATCATTTGCTGAAAAGCGCCGCGCTGCCGGTGCGGATGGGCGGTAACATCGGCATTCCGGTGCTCGAACAGGAGCCGCTTGCCGCAGGGGGCGTTTATGTGCTCGAGCTGTCGAGCTATCAGATTGATCTGATGCAGAGCCTCGCCTGCGAGGTTGCAGCCTTGCTTAACATCACCCCCGATCACCTTGATCGTTATGCCGATTTTGCCGCCTATGCCGCTGCCAAGGCGCGGCTGCTGGCGATGCAGAAGGTTGGGCAGCATCCCGGCCAGCACGCCGTGTTCGGCGTCGGCGATGCCGAGACCTCGGCGATCGCCGACACTGAGTCCGCGCGCCGACCAGCCGAATTCATTCACCGCGTGGCCGGCGCCGATCTCGTCGCGATGCAGGCCGACTGGCCTTCGCTGCAAGGCCCGCACAACCTTCAAAACGCTGCCGTTGCGGTCGCGATTGTCGAGGCGCTGGGGATCAGTCCGGCGCAGTGGCGCGCCGCAATGCCGAGCTTTCGCGGGTTGCCCCACCGCATGGAGCGCGTTGCCGAGGCGGGCGGCGTGCTGTTCATCAACGACAGCAAGGCGACCAATCCCGCATCGGCGGCCCCGGCGCTGGGCGCATTCCCGCCGCGCGCGGACCTGGGCGGCCGCAAGCGCATCCACTGGATCCTGGGCGGCCTGCCCAAGAGCGACAGTCTGGACGAATGCACGCCGTTTTTCGGCAATGTCGCGGCCGCCTATATCATCGGCGAGGCCGGGCCGATGTTCGCCCGCCTGCTCGAAGGGCAGATGCAGGTATACCGCGCCGAAATGTTGAGCGAGGCGATCCGGCTGGCGATTGTTGCCGCCAGGCCGGGCGATGTTGTCATGCTTTCGCCTGCCTGCGCCAGCTTCGACCAGTTCCGCGACTATGAGGCGCGCGGCGATGCTTTCCGCCAGCTGGTCGAAGCACTGCTCGAACAGTCGGCCGAGTCCGGCAACGACCCCACGGGAGCGCAGTGATGGCGACGCATCCTCCGATCATACCTGGTGCCCTGGGACCGGCCGGCGCGAGCTCGGGGCGCTTCCGGCGCGGGCGGCGCAGCGAGCTGGCGATCTGGTGGCGCGAGATCGATCGGGTGCTGCTGGCGCTGGTGCTGGTCTTGATGGCAATTGGCACAGTCGCGGTCGCGGCGGCATCGCCGGCGAGCGCGCGGCGGCTGTCGACTGCGGCGGTCAGGCTGGAAGAACTGCATTTCCTCGTGCTCCACTTGCGCTGGCAGTTCATCGGTCTCGCTGCGATGCTGGCGGCCTCGATGCTACCGCGTGACATGGCGCGGCGCGCCGGCATCCTGCTGGGTTTTGCCATGCTGGGCGCGCTGATGCTGGTGCCGCTGATCGGCACATCGGTGAACGGGGCGCAGCGCTGGCTCAATCTGGGCATTTCGCTGCAACCGTCCGAATTCCTCAAGCCAGCTTTCGCGATCGGGCTGGCCTGGATCCTGTCATGGCGGGTGCGCGATCCGAATTTGCCGGTGATGCGGCTCAGCGTGGGGCTGATAGTGCTGGTTGCAGGCCTGCTGATGGCACAGCCCGATTTCGGCTCGGCGTTGCTGTTCGGCTGCGTCTGGTTCGCGCTGATGCTGCTCTCGGGGCTGGAAATGCGGAAGATCCTGGGGTTCGCCGCCGCCGGGCTGGGCGCGATGATCGCGGCCTATGTGTTCTATGACAATGCCCGCCACCGCATCGATGCCTTTCTCGGCGGCGGCTCGGCGTTCGATCAGGTCGATCTGGCGCAGCGCACATTGCTGGCAGGCGGCTGGACTGGCACCGGACTGTGGCTCGGCAACCGCAAGCTGGCGCTGCCCGAGGCGCATACCGACTATATCTTCTCGGTGATCGGCGAGGAGTTCGGTCTGCTCGCCTGCGCCGCCGTGGTGCTGCTTTATGTCGCCTTGGTGGTGCGGGTGCTGCTGCGGCTGATGGAGGAGGAAGACCTGTTCAGCCTGCTCGCCGCCGCCGGGCTCACCGCGCAGATCGGCGGACAGGCCTTCATCAACATACTCGTCAACCTCCAGCTGTTTCCCTCCAAGGGGATGACCCTGCCGCTGATTTCCTACGGCGGTTCGTCGACGGTCGCCTTGTGTCTGGGCGTCGGCTTCCTGCTGGCGATCACCCGTCGCAATCCGTTCATCAAGGGCGAAAAGCTGCCGCCGCGAGCCGAATGGGGGCTTTCATGAATTGGGGACTGGCATGAGCAGAGCCACGCGCCACTATGTTCTGGCCGCCGGTGGCACCGGCGGTCACCTGATCCCGGCCTTTGCGCTCGCGCACGAGCTCGAACAGCGCGGGCATCACGTCGCGCTGATCACCGACGCGCGCGGTGCGGCGATCCCGGGCCGGCCCTCGTCGCTGACTGCGCATGTCCTGCCTGCGGGGCGGATTTCCGGCTGGAACCCGCTCGGCTGGCTGCGCGGCCTCGCCGCGATTGCCGAAGGGCGGCGCATGGCGCTGCGGCTGTTTGACAGCTTCGAGCCTTCGGCGGTGATCGGCTTCGGCGGCTATCCTGCGCTGCCTGCGCTGCTCGCCGCCAGCTCGGCGAAGATCCCCACCGTGATCCACGAGCAGAACGCGGTGCTGGGCCGGGTCAACCGCTTCCTGGCAGGCCGGGTCGATGCCATCGCCACCGCCTATGCCCAGGTCGACCGGCTGGCCGAAAAGCATGACGGCAAAGTGCACCTGGTCGGCAATCCGGTGCGCACCGAAGTGCTATCCTTGCGCGATGAGCCGTTCCCGCCATTCACCGAAGAAGGCCTGCTGCGCATCCTCGTGACTGGCGGCAGCCAGGGGGCGCGGGTGCTCTCCGAAGTGGTGCCGGACGGCCTCGCCATGTTGCAGACCGCGCTGCGGCTGCGCCTGCAAGTCACCCAGCAATGCCGCCCGGAAGACATCGAGGCGGTGCGCGCGCGCTATGCCGGGCATGATATTCCGGCTGAACTTGGCACCTATTTCGAGGACATGGCGAGCCGCCTTGCCGACGCGCATCTGTTCATCGGCCGCGCCGGCGCATCGACCATCGCCGAGCTGACTGCGGTTGGCCGCCCGGCGATCCTCGTGCCGCTGCCGATTGCCACCGACGATCATCAGGCGGCCAATGTCCGCGAAATGGTCGCCGCCGGCGGCGCACGTGCGATCCGGCAGGACAGGTTTACCGGCGCGGAATTGGCTAAACAGATCCAGGCCATGGCGCAGCACCCCGAAACGCTGGCCAATGCCGCCCACGCCGCGTGGAACTGCGGCTATCCCAAGGCCGCGAGCGATCTCGCCGATCTGGTCGAGAGCTTTGGCGGCGAGCCGCTGATGGACGTGATCCGGATTGCCGGTGAAGCGCAGGCATCGGGCCAGCAGGCGCTGGCGATGGAGCAGCCTCAATGAGAGGCGTTGCGACCGACATTGGCACGATCCATTTCGTCGGCATCGGCGGCATCGGCATGTCGGGGATTGCCGAAGTGATGCACAACCTGGGCTATTCGGTGCAGGGATCGGATATTGCCGAGGGTTATGTCGTCGAAGGCTTGCGCGCGCGCGGGATCAAGGTGTCGATCGGCCACCGGGCCGAAAACCTTGGCGATGCCGCAGTGGTGGTCACATCGACAGCGGTGAAGCGCGACAACCCGGAAGTCGCCGCCGCGCTGGAAAACCGCGTGCCCGTGGTGCGCCGCGCGGAAATGCTCGCCGAACTGATGCGGCTCAAAAGCACCGTCGCGGTCGCGGGGACGCACGGCAAGACCACGACCACCTCGATGATTGCCGCGCTGCTCGATGCCGGCGGGATTGACCCCACTGTGATCAACGGCGGCATCATCAACTCCTACGGCTCCAACGCGAGGCTCGGCGCCAGCGAATGGATGGTGGTCGAAGCCGACGAGAGCGACGGCTCCTTCCTGCGGCTAGACGGTACGATTGCGGTGGTCACCAACATCGATCCCGAACATCTCGATCACTATGGCAGCTTCGATGCAGTGAAGGAGGCTTTCGTCGAATTCATCGAGAACGTGCCGTTTTATGGCGCGGCGGTGCTGTGCATAGATCATCCCGAAGTGCAGGCGGTGATCCCCAAGATCCGCGACCGCCGGGTGATTACATATGGCTTTTCCGCACAGGCCGACGTGCGTGGCGAGAATGTCACCCCGGTGCCAGGCGGCAACACTTTCACCACAGTGCTCCGTGCGCGCGATGGCTCTTTCCGCCGCATCGAAAACATTCACATGCCGATGCCGGGGCGGCACAACGTCCAGAACGCGCTGGCGGCAGTGGCGGTGGCGGTCGAGATGGGCTGCTCGGATGCCTGCATCCAGACCGGCTTTGCCAAGTTCACCGGGGTCAAGCGGCGCTTCACCAAGGTTGGCGAAGTTGGCGGCGTCAGCGTGATCGACGATTATGGCCACCACCCGGTGGAAATCCGCGCGGTGCTCGCCGCCGCACGCGAAGGCGTGCCCAAAACCGGAAATGGCGGCCGGGTGATCGCGGTGGTCCAGCCGCACCGCTACACCCGCCTGCGCGATCACCTCGCAGATTTCCAGAGCGCGTTCAACGATGCCGATATGGTCTATGCCGCGCCGGTCTATGCCGCCGGCGAAGCGCCGATCGAAGGGGTTAATTCGGACGTGCTGGTTTCCGGCATGAAGGAGCGCGGCCACCGTTCGGCGCAGACCATCGCGGGTGCAGAGGCGCTGGCCGATGCGCTGGCGGCGGTGATCGAGCCGGGCGACATGGTGGTGTGTCTGGGCGCGGGCGACATCACCAAATGGGCGGCGGGATTGGCCGATGCGATTGCGGCAAGGCGGGGGGCATGATGTCCCGGACCGAGCCTCGCGCGGGTGCTTCGACAAGCTTGGCACGAGCGGATGTGGTCATTAAACCCGATCCCGCTCAGCCTGAGCTTGTCGAAGGCCCCGTGCTGCCAGTTGTCGGCGGCAAGCTCACCCCCCAAGCCCCGCTTGCGCCTTTGGTCTGGTTCAAGAGCGGCGGCGCGGCTGAGTGGCTGTTCGAGCCGAAAGACCTGGCCGACCTGCAACAATTCCTGCGCGACCTCGATCCGGCGGTGCCGGTGATGGCGCTGGGGCTCGGCTCGAACCTGATTGTGCGCGATGGCGGCGTTCCGGGCGTTGTTGTTCGCCTCGGCAAAGCTTTTGCTACCGTAAAGCTGGCGGGCGAACTGATCCTGGAATGCGGCGGCGGTGCCTCGGGCATTCTTGTGTCCAGCACCGCGCGCGATCATGGCATCGCCGGTCTCGAATTCCTCCGCTCGATCCCCGGAACGGTCGGCGGCTTCGTACGGATGAACGGCGGGGCATATGGCAGCGAAGTGAAGGACATCCTCGTCAATTGCGAGGTGGCGATGCGTTCGGGCGAACTGATCACGCTGCCGGTCGCCGACCTCCACTATACCTATCGCCATTCTGACCTGCCCGCAGGCGCGATTGTCGTTGCGGCGCGCTTCCAGGGTCGGCCCGGTGAGTCCGCTGCAATCCAGGCAGAAATGGACCGGATATCCGAGAGCCGCGAGGCCAGCCAGCCGTTGCGCAGCAAGACCGGCGGTTCGACTTTCAAGAACCCGCCGGGCGAGAAGGCATGGCAGCTGGTCGATGCGGCAGGCTGCCGGGGGCTCACGCTTGGCGGCGCGCAAGTCAGCGAGAAGCACACCAATTTCCTGATCAACACCGGTGCCGCCACCAGCAGCGATATCGAGGCACTGGGTGAAGAAGTCAGAGAGCGCGTGAAGGCACAGAGCGGCGTTGAGCTCGAATGGGAAATTCAGCGGGTGGGCCGTCGATGACACGACTTCTCCCAACCGCTCGTCCTGAGCTTGTCGAAGGACTGCCTTTCCTTTCGGGCCCAACTCCCTGCCGCAAGAATAATAACGGCCCTTCGACAAGCTCAGGGCAAACGGTGAATTTTGGATATGCTTGAGAAGAAACTCCGCGTCGCGGTCCTGATGGGCGGCTGGTCCTCCGAGCGGCCCGTCAGCCTTATGTCCGGCGAGGGCGTCGCCAAGGCGCTGGAAGCGCGCGGCCACATGGTCACGCGGATCGACATGGACCGCGATGTCGCGCTGCGGCTTAGCGAGGCCAAACCCGATGTGGTGTTCAATGCGCTGCATGGCTGCCCCGGCGAGGATGGCACGGTGCAGGGGATGATGGACCTGATGGGGTTGACTTACACCCATTCGGGCCTCGCCACCTCGGTGATCGCGATCGACAAGGAACTGACCAAGCAGGCGCTGGTGCCCCATGGCATCCCGATGCCGGGCGGGCGGGTTGTCGCCAGCGCCGAGATCTACAAAGCCGATCCGCTGACCCGGCCCTATGTGCTCAAGCCGGTCAACGAGGGCTCTTCGGTGGGCGTCGCCATCGTTACCGCTGAAGGCAATTACGGCAATCCGATCAGCCCCGATGTGGCAGGGCCGTGGCAGGTTTTCGACCAGCTGCTCGCCGAGCCGTTCATTCGTGGGCTCGAATTGACCACAGCGGTGATGGCCGGGCCTGATGGCCCCAAGGCTTTGCTGGTCACCGAGCTGAGGCCCAAGTCGGGCTTCTACGATTTCGACGCGAAATACACCGACGGCATGACCGAACATATCTGCCCGGCACAAATCCCGGACGAGATCACCAAGGCCTGCAAGGCAATTGCGCTGAGTGCCCATAAGCTGCTCGGCTGCCGCGGCGCGACGCGCAGCGACTTCCGCTGGGACGACGAGCGCGGGATTGAAGGCCTGTTCCTGCTCGAGATCAACACCCAGCCCGGCATGACCCCGCTCAGCCTGGTGCCCGAACAGGCAAAGCACATGGGGCTGAGCTATGAGGATCTGGTCGAGGCGATTGTCGCCGAAGCCTGGTCCAGGCGCAAGGAGGGGACCAGCGCATGAGCGCCCGGACGATCAACCGCAAAGGCGGCGGCAGCGCCCGCCAGACCGCCAGCGCCCGCGCCAAGGCAGCGAAAGTGCGCTCGGCCAAAGCGCGGACCGGTTCATTGATCGACCAATTGCTTGCGCGCCTGCCGTTCAGCGAGGCGCAGCTGCACAGAGGGATGATGATCGGATTTCTCGGCGCGGCCTTGCTGGTCGCGGTGCTTGCCGCGCGCGCCGCCGGGGTACCGGCTTTGGCGCTGAAGCAGTTCGCCGCGATTGCCGCGAGCAGCGGTTTCGAGGTGCGGCGGGTCGAAGTGCGCGGGGTCAAACGCTTGAACGAGCTCAAGGTCTATGAGCGCGCGCTGGCGAGCCGAGATCAGGCGATGCCGCTGGTCGATGTCGCCGCCTTGCGGGCCGATCTGCTGGAACTTTCCTGGGTGCAGGATGCGCGCGTCTCGCGCCAGCTGCCCGATACGCTGGTGATCGATATCGTCGAGCGCAGGCCGCACGCGGTGCTGCGCATGCCGGATCGGCTGGTGCTGATCGATGCCACCGGCCACAAGCTCGAGACGATTTCGCCGGCGCGGGCGCGCGGCAAGCTGATGCTTTCCGGCCCCGGCGCTGACCGCCAGGTCGCGGTGCTCGCCGCCCTGACCGAGGCCGCGCCCGCGCTGAAACCCCAGATCCGCGAAGCCGAATGGGTTGGCAACCGCCGCTGGAACCTGACTTTCCGCACCGGACAAGTGCTCGCGCTGCCCGAAGGCCACCGCCCGGCCGCCGACGCGCTGGTATCTTTCGCCCGGCTCGACGGCATCAACCGGCTGATCGGCGGCAAGGTCGCCGCTTTCGATATGCGCTCGCCGGGGCGGGTCTATATGCGCGTTCCGGGGCGCACGGCGGAGAGCAAGCCGGCTGGCTTGGCACCGGCGGCGACCGGTCCCAAGTCCGAGCCGAAGCCCGCACCGAAGCCCAAATCCACTCAAGCCGCCAAGCGCCCCGCCATTGCCAAATCAGAGGATAGCCGCTGATGCCGCCACCCCGGATCACCCGCGTGTTCGGCGCGGTCAATGTCGGCTCGTTCCGCATTTCGGCGATGATCGCCGGGCTCTCGGATACCGGCGAGATGATCGTGCTGGGATCGGGCCACCGCGCCGCGCAAGGCATCCGGCGCGGTTATGTGACTGACATGGCAGCGGCAACCTATGCCGTGCGCGATGCGGTCGAGCGCGCGGAAAAAATGGCGCAGACCAGCGTTTCGAGCGTGTGGATCGCCTGTTCGGGGGCGGGGCTCACCAGCCAGATCGCCCAGGTCGAGGTCGATATCGGCGGCCGACGGATCGAGGCGGACGATGTCGACCAATTGCTGTTCGCCGCACGCGATGTCGTTCGGCCCGACGGGCGCACGGTGCTGCATGCCCATCCGGCGCATTACACGCTCGATGGCGCCAATGGCGTTGCCGACCCCAAGGGACTCCATGCCGAACGGCTGGGGGTGGATATCCACGTCATGCTCGCCGACGGCGCGCCGATCCGCAACATCACCGAGGCGGTGCAGAACGCGCATCTCAATGTCGAGGCGGTCGTCGCCTCGCCGGTCGCGGCGGGCTATGCTTGTCTATCGTCCGAGGAACGCGATTTGGGCGTGGCGCTGGTTGAAATGGGTGCGGAAGTGACCAATGTCTCGCTCCACGCCGCTGGAATGCTGGTCGGCATGGCGTCGATTCCAGCCGGTTCGGGCGATATCACCGATGCAATTGCTTCTGCTTTCGGCATTCGCCGGTTTCAGGCCGAGCGGCTGAAATGCGTCAATGGCTCGGCGATCGCCAGCCCTGCCGATCACCGCGAGATGATCCCGGTCAACGCGCCTGGCGAAGAGGCCAGCGGACCGCACGCGCGCCATGCCGACGAGAGCAACCGAATTCCCCGCGCCGAACTGATCTCGGTGATCACCGCGCAGCTTGGCCAGCGCATGGAAGATGTTTCCAAAGCGCTGAAAGCACTAGGATTCAACGGCCAGCGCGGCCAGCAAGTGGTGCTCACTGGCGGCGGCGCGGAGCTGGTCGGGCTGGCCGACTATGCCCAGGCCGCGCTCGGACGGCCGGTGCGCATCGGCAAAGTTCCGCGCCTGACAGGGCTGGCCGAAGGCCACGCCAAGCCGGGTTTCGCGACGCTTGCTGGGCTGGTGCTCTACGCCGCCGCCGATCCGGTCGATATCCGATCCATCCGGCCAGGCTACCAGACGAGCAAGCGCTATGGCGGCCTGGGGGCTGTCGGCAAGGTCTACCGGGCGCTGAAGGAGTATTTCTGAGCCGTCCCCAGCCGTTAGCGGCTGTGGACAAAGGTCCAACCGGCTTTGCTTCGCCGAGTCGAAGCGTGCCATTAATGCAAGGGTACAGGGTTTTTACCTTCACCGCCCTTGCCAGGAGAGCGAGATGAGCATCAATATCGGCCCCCCCGCCATCGAGGAACTCAAGCCAAAGATCGTCGTGATCGGCGTGGGCGGGGCTGGCGGCAATGCCATCGCCAACATGATCGCCGCCGAAATCGAAGGTGTCGATTTCCTGGTGGCGAACACCGATGCGCAGGCGCTGAACAATTCGGTCGCCGAACACCGCATCCAGCTGGGGCCTGATATCACCCAGGGGCTGGGCGCCGGCTCGCGGCCTGATGTCGGACGGGCTGCGGCTGAGGAAACCTTGCCCGAGATCGACCGCCTGCTTGATGGCGTTCACATGTGCTTCATCGCCGCGGGCATGGGCGGCGGCACCGGCACCGGCGCGGCGCCGGTCATCGCCAAGGCGGCGCGGGATCGCGGCGTGCTGACGGTCGGCGTGGTGACCAAGCCGTTCCTGTTCGAAGGCACGCGGCGGATGCGCGCGGCCGAAGCCGGGATCGAGGAACTGCAGAAGCACGTCGATACGCTGATCGTCATTCCTAACCAGAACCTGTTCCTGGTCGCCAAGGCGGAAACCACTTTCAAGGAAGCGTTCCAGCTGGCCGACGAAGTGCTCCAGCAGGGCGTTCGCTCGATCACCGATCTGATGGTCATGCCCGGCCTGATCAATCTCGATTTCGCCGACGTGCGCTCGGTCATGGCCGAGATGGGCAAAGCGATGATGGGCACCGGCGAGGGCAGCGGCGAGAACCGCGCGCTCGAAGCTGCCGAGAAGGCGATTGCCAACCCGCTGCTCGATGGCGTCTCGATGCAGGGCGCCAAGGGCGTCATCATCTCGATCATCGGCGGCGAGGACATGAAGCTGCTCGAAGTCGATGAAGCCGCGAACCACATCCGCGAACTGGTCGACCCACAAGCGAACATCATCTGGGGTTCGGCGTTCAATCCCGATTTGCAGGGCAGGATCCGCGTCTCGGTGGTCGCAACCGGGATCGAGCAGGGCGAGTCTCACGCCGAAGAAGCGCCGCGCTCGCTCAATCTTGGCCTGTCGCGCGGTCCCGCATTGCCGCAATCGGCAGCCATGCCGGCCGCCATCCCCGCGGCCCAGCCACTGTTCGCGCCTGCGCCTGCGCCTGCGCCCGAACCTTTCGAGCTCGACGCAAGTTTCAGCGAAGCAGAAGAGCCGGAGGCTGAGGCCGAAGTCTTCGCCGCCGCAGCGCGCGAAAGCGATAGCGCCGGGCTCGATGACTGGGACGAAGAAGGCGACGAGCAGGAAGTCAGAAGTGACGCCTATGCCAGCCTGACCGGCGCGACGCCTGCGACAGACGAGGCAGTAGATGGCGATGCGACGGACAACGATGCGGGTCAGGACGACGTGACCGCCAGCAATGGCGACGAGCTGCTGCTCGACGCCGACCGGCTCGCGGACTCCGACGATCAGGTCACGCCGCTTGCGCCGGGCCGCCGCCGCGGGCTGCTGTCCAGCGACGACGACAGCCTCGATTCTGGCGGCCGTGCGACCGGGAGCGGGGGGAGCACCCTGTTCGAGCGTATGGCGCGGCTCTCGCGAGGCTCGAAAACGCCAGACGAAACCAAGGGCGATGCCAGCGCAGGGGGCGACGGCGACGACGGCGGTTCGATCAACATTCCGCGCTTTCTTGGCCGCCAGAACAATCAGTAACTGCGCGGCCTTGGCGACCGCAGGCTGTTAGCTTGCGGTTAAGACGCGCTTCGGCAATCAACGCGAGACTCTCTGGGGGTCTATCTGGTTCAGAAGGGCTTTAGCGTGCGTGTCGCCGGAAACTTTATGCGCGCTGCGGCAACCATGGCGTTGTTCGCCGGCCTGATCGCGACTGCTCCCGCTCGTGCGCAGCCGAGCGACGGCCCCGCTGGCGCGCCAGGAGCGGTCGTCCAGCAACTGCCGAACAGCGATTCGATGAACCTTAACGCGGCGCTGGCGCGGCTCGGGCGCAATCCGCGCGATATGGATGCGCTGATCGAAGCCGGGCAGGCGGCGCTGACGGTGGGCGATGTCGATGCCGCAGTCGGCTTCTTCCGCCGTGCCGAACAGGTCAGTCCGGGCAATCCGCGGGTCAAGGCCGGGCTCGCGCGGGCGCTGGTCCGCAGTGGTAATCCCTACGATGCCTTGCCGCTGTTCGAAGAAGCCGAGCGTGCCGGCGCTATGGACCCGGCCATCGCGCTGGATCGCGGGCTCGCCTTCGATCTGGTCGCCGACAATGCCTCCGCCCAGCGTTATTATCGCCAGGCAATGGCTGGCGGACAGAACGACGAGGCGGCGCGGCGCCTTGCGATCAGCCTGGCGATTGCCGGCGACAAGCGCGCTTCGGGCACCACGCTTTCGCCGCTGCTGATGCGACAGGACAAAGCCTCGTGGCGAGCCCGTGCTTTCGCGCTCGCCATCATGGGGCAGACCGATGAAGCGATCACCGTGGTCAACGGCACATTGCCCGCCGGCCTCGCCGCCGGGATCGCGCCCTATCTGCGCTACATGCCGCGACTGACCCCGGCGCAACAGGCGGCTGCGGCGAATTTCGGCCAGTTTCCGCGCGCATCGGAGATCGGCCGCGACGATCCGCGGGTGGCGCTCTATGCAGTGCCTACTGGGCGGCGCCCGGCGCTGGCGAGCGCCGATTCCGGGCTGATTCCCAAGGGCGAGCCGCTGGGCCGCAATGCCCGCAGCCGTGACAGCCGTGACAGTCGTTCGGGCAGCCGGAACGCAAACACACTGCGCGAACAGCAGCGCCCGCCCGAGGTTGCAGTGGCCGAAACGCCTGCGCAGCGCCTTGCTGCCGCATTTCCGCCGGCCCGTGTGCAGCCAGCGCCTGCCCCCGCTACCCCCACCCCGGTTGCCCCTGCGCCCGTTGCCCGCACACCCGCTGTAGCCCCCCCCTCAGTGCAGCCCGCGCCAGCGCCGCGCAGCCTTGCGGTCAGCGTGCCATCTTCCGCTCCGTCTGCGCCTGCCGCCCCGGCCATTGCTGCGCGGTCGGCTTCGGCTGAGACCCCGCCGGTTGCCGCCGTTGCCGCCCCAATCGCGCTTGCACCAGCACCGGCTTCCACGCAGGCATCCGCGCCCGCCAGCGCGCCTGCGGTGCAGCCAAGGCCTCCGGCGCGCCCAATTTCGCCGCCCATACCGCCAACCCCGCGCCGGCAGAGCCTGGCCGAAGCCTTCAGCGATCTCGGCCGGCCGACGGCGGACGCCTCGCCCGCCTCGGGCGCGGTCGATATCCGGCGGATCCGGCCGGCGCGCGTGCCCGCTGCTGGCACCGCGGCCGCCGTGCCCGCGGTGCCCGTCCATCCCAGCCGCATCTGGATCCAGCTTGCCACCGGGCGCGACAAGGCCGCACTGGGCTATGATTTCCGCCGCATTTCTCGCGAGGCCGAAACGGCCTTCAAGAACAAGCGCTCGTTCGTCAGCAATTGGGGCCAGACCAACCGCTTGCTCACCGGCCCGTTCGAGACCGAGGCGGCGGCCAATGCGTTCCTCGGCCAGCTGCGCCGTGCCAATGTCAACGGTGCCTTCGTGTGGACCAGTCCAACCGGGCAAGTGGTCGATGCCCTGGCGGCAAGATGAGCGGTCCGGGCCTGCTTTTCCACACCTTGTAAACAGCGAAGTCGAAATTTGGCGGCGAAGGGATTCGCAAGCGGCCCGATGTCGGTCACTAGCCGGGGACACGAGGCGAAAAGCGAGAGTTGAACGCAGATGGTCGAAATGAGGGCGAGTCACGGCGATATTGAACGCGACGACGACGCGGCACCGGTCGATATGCTTGCCTCGCTGTTCGAGGCGCGCGGCTGGCCGCATGAATTCGTCGGGCAGGACGAGATTTCGGCCGAAGTGCAGGGCAGCTGGGCCAGCTATCAGCTGCGTGCCATCTGGCGGCCCGAGGATCACGTCCTCCAGCTGCTATGCCTGCCTGACATTCGCGGGACCGACGACAAGCGGCAAGCGCTGTTCGAAGTGCTGGCGCTGATCAACGAACAACTCTGGCTCGGCCATTTCGATGTCTGGTCGAACGGCAGCGTCCTGCTCTATCGCCATGGGCTGATGCTGGGCGATGAAGGCCTGCTCAGTCCCGGCCAGGCGCAGGTCGCGGTGGAATCGGCAATCGAGGAGTGCGACCGCTTCTATCCTGCCTTCCAGTTCATCCTGTGGGGCGACAAGAGCCCGACAGAGGCGCTGGCCGCCGCGCTGGTCGATGCGGCGGGCGAGGCGTAAGCGGGCTCGTGGATTCAATCCTCCTCATCGGCTGCGGCAATATGGGCGGCGCCATGCTGGCCGGATGGCTGGCTGCCGGAATGGTGCCTGCGCGCTTCAGCGTGGTAGATCCGTTCCTCGAGCAAGTCCCGCCGGGTGTGGAATTGCTGCGCGAATTGCCCGAGCGCCGCTTCGATGCGATCTTGTTGGGGGTGAAGCCGCAGTTGCTGGGCGAAGTCGCGCCACAAATTGCGCGGCTTGCCGGCGGCGAAACGATCCTGCTGTCGATCCTCGCCGGAGCCGAACTGGCGAGCCTTGCCGCGCGGTTTCCGGCTGCGGGCGGCGTGGTGCGGATCATGCCCAATCTTGCCGCCGCAATCGGCAAGTCGCCCATCGCGCTGGCCGGGCAAGGGCTGGATGAGACGCAAACGGCGGCAGTCACCGCGCTGATGGCTCCGCTCGGCACGCCTGAATGGCTGGATGAGGCCCAGTTTGACGCGGTCACGGCGCTCGCGGGATCCGGCCCGGCCTTTGTCTATCGCTTCATCGATGCGCTGGCGCAGGGCGGCGCGGCGCTGGGGCTGCCTGCCGCACAGGCGCAGCGGCTGGCGCTGGCGATGGTCGAAGGGGCAGGCGCGCTGGCCTCGGCATCCGCACATGCCCCCGCCGAACTGGCCCGCCGCGTCGCCAGCCCGGGAGGCACAACCGAGGCGGGCTTGCAGGTGCTCGATGCCGACGGCGCGCTTGCCCGGCTGGTTTCGGCAACCCTTAAGGCAGCAGCCGACCGCAGCGCCGAAATGGCCAAGGCCGCGCGTTAACACTTATTGTCGGGTTTCGCTTGAATCTGGACCGAAGAACTCCGATATTGCTCTCACCCCGGCCACTATCGCGTGGCCTGGCAACAGGAGTTTGACCATCATGGCCAATTGGAACGATCCCCAGCCCCGGCAGACGGGCTCCGGTGCGTCTCCGATCCTCAATGGCGAAGCAATCGGCAAAGGCGTGGTCTATGACCAGGGCCTGCGCAAGCACATGCTCTCCATTTACAACTACATGGCGTCCGGCGTGCTGCTCTCGGGCGTCGTTGCGCTGTTGTTCGCCAATTCCGGCATGGCTGCGCAGATCATGGCGACGCCGCTCAAGTGGCTGATCATCCTCGCCCCGCTCGGTTTTGTGCTGGCGATGAATTTCGGGCTCAACCGGATGCGCACTGCGACACTGCAAATGCTGTTCTGGGCGTTCTGTGTCGTCATGGGCCTGTCGATGTCGACGATTTTCCTCGTCTATACCGGAGCATCGATTGCCACGACGTTCTTCGCCACGGCGGGCGCTTTTGCCGGTCTCAGCCTGGTGGGTTACACCACCAAGAAGGACCTGACGGCGATGGGTTCATTCATGGCGATGGGCGTGATCGGGCTGTTGATCGCCATGGTGATCAACATCTTCTTGCAGTCCAGCGCCATGCAACTGGCGATCTCGGGGCTTGGCGTGCTGATTTTTGCCGGCCTGACCGCTTATGATACCCAGCGCCTGAAGAACGAATATGCCATGCTCGCCGGCACCGAATTCGCCGGCAAGGCAATCGTCATGGGGGCACTCAGCCTCTATCTCGATTTCATCAACATGTTCCAGTTCCTGCTGAGCTTCCTCGGCAACCGCGAATAGCGCCTGCTGGAACCAGCACTTGAACGTGCCCGGCGTGCAAATCAGCGCGCCGGGCATTTTCTTTGGCCTAATCTCCGACTAGGCGCTAAACTTCGGCATCTGGTGCTAATGAATTGCGGGGAGTGGGAAGAGTGAGAAAAATCGGGTCGAGCAGCATGGGCCGTGCGGTCATGGCAACCGCCGGGTTCATGATCCTGACGCTGGTGGTGGCTGTGGATGCAGATGCCCGCCGCAAACCCCCGCCGCCCCCGCCCCCGCCACCGCCGCCGCCGGTCGTAGTGATCCCCTATCGCCCGATTGCGCCCAATAGCGCATCGCCCAATTATCAGGTTCCGCCCAAGCTGGCCGATGGCCTCTATCGCAGCGTCAATCGCGGGATCAGCCCGACGCAGACCCTGTGGAATTTCCGTTCGGCTTTCAATGTCGCCGCGCTCAGCTGCAACCAGACCGAATTTCCGGCGATGATCGATAACTACCGTGCCTTCCTGCGTACCCATGCCCGCGCGCTGACCGCAGCAAACCGCGCGGTCGACGCCGAATGGCGCGGGAAATACGGCGCGCGCTTCATCGCCCCGCGTGAAAAATACATGACCGAGGTCTACAACAGCTTCGCCTTGCCGATGACTGTCATCGAATTTTGCAGGGCCGTCGATGCGGTCAGCCGCGATGTCCAGCCGACCACGGCGGCACAACTCACCCAGTTTGCCCAGCGCAGCCTGCCCAACATCCAGATCGTGTTCGACGATTTCAACCGCCGGTTTGAGCAATGGCGGCTCGATGTTGCGGCCTGGGATGCAAGATATGCGCCGCGCCCCGTAATCGTGCCGGTGTCCGTGCCGGTTCCCGCGCCAACGCCAACGCCTGCGCCCAAGCGCACGCGCACGCGCTGACGGGGCGGGCCAGGCACCGCTGATCCCGGCCGCGCGGCGAGAATTGTCTTCCAAGCCAGCGGCCTGTTCGCTAAGGGGTCCGCTCGCGCGGGGCGTGCCCTTTTGGTGAAGGGAGCGAAGCCCGCGAATATTCGCACTGGAACGGGGCCGTAGCTCAGATGGGAGAGCGCGTCGTTCGCAATGACGAGGTCAGGGGTTCGATCCCCCTCGGCTCCACCAGTGTGCTGAGAATTGCTCCATCTCGGCCTGCGAACGGCAGCTTTCTGCGCTTCCGGTGCTCACGGCCCTAATGGCCGCTGCGCGCCGGTTCTCGAAACCCGCCATTCTCGGCTCGAGCTGAAGCAATTCTCAGCACACTGGCCTCCTTCCAAAAGTCCCGCTCGGCCTGAGCTTGTCGAAGGCCCTGCGCGACATTCGCCTCAAAATCGGCTAACACCATCTCATGCATTTTCTCGATCAGGCCAAGATTTTCATCCGCTCCGGCGCAGGGGGCGCGGGCGCGGTGGCGTTCCGGCGCGAGATGTACGTTGAATATGGCGGTCCCGATGGCGGCGATGGCGGCAAGGGCGGGGACATCGTGTTTGAGGCTGTGCCCGGGCTGAACACGCTGATCGACTTTCGCTATACCCAGCACTTCAAGGCACCGCGCGGCAAAGGCGGGGCGGGCAAGAATCGTACCGGAGCGGGCGGCGACGATCTGGTAATCAAGGTGCCGGTGGGCACACAAGTGATCAATGATGACCGCGAGACCGTGCTCGCCGATCTCACCGAGGCAGGCAAACGCGTCGTATTCCTGCGCGGCGGCGATGGCGGGCGCGGCAATGCGAGCTACAAGACCAGCACCAACCGCGCGCCGCGCCAGCATGGGCCGGGCTGGCCGGGCGAGGAAATGTATGTCTGGCTGCGGCTGAAACTGCTGGCGGATGCGGGCCTGGTCGGCTTGCCCAATGCCGGAAAATCGACTTTCATCAATGCGCTGGCCAACACCAAGGCCAAAGTCGGCGACTATCCGTTCACCACGCTGCGCCCGCAGCTTGGCGTGGTGCACCACAAGAACCGCGAATTCGTCCTCGCCGATATTCCCGGGCTGATTGCCGGGGCAGCGGAAGGCGCCGGGGTGGGCGATCGCTTCCTGGGCCATATCGAACGCTGCCGGGTGCTGATCCACCTGATCGACATCAATGGCACCGATCCGGCCGAAGCACTTGAAATCATCGAGGAAGAACTGGCCGCCTATGGCGCCGGGCTCGACGAGAAGCCGCGCCTGATTGCGCTGAACAAGATTGATCTGGTCGATGCCGAACTGGTCAAGGCCTTCAGCGCCGAGCTGAAAGCGGCGGGTGCGCTGCGGGTTTTCCCGATCTCGGGCGCGACCGGCAAAGGCATGGACAAGCTGCTCGACGCCGTGATTGCCCATCTGCCGGCTGCCACCATGACCGAACGACCGGTGGGCGAGCGCGAGGATGCCGACGAGGAAACCCCCTGGTCGCCTTTGTAGGTTTTCAAGTAACTTTGCCCTCCCAACGCCGCTCACCCTGAGCTTGTCGAAGGGCTGTCCTTGTCCTTGGGGTATAGCGCAGCCGCCGCAGCAGAGAACGACCCTTCGACAAGCTCAGGGTGAGCGCAATTTGGGGCATAGTGCTCTCGGCCCTTCAAACCTCGTCCAACATCCCCTAAGCCCCGCCCATGTCCATCGCTCGCCTCCCCGATCTGGCCAATGCGGCGCTTTGCCCGCGTGTGATCGTCAAGGTCGGCTCCTCGCTGCTCGTCGGCAAGGACGGGCTGCGCCGGGCCTGGCTCGAAGCGCTGGTGGGCGAGATTGCCGCCGCCAAGGCACGCGGGCAAGAGGTCATCGTCGTCTCATCGGGCGCGATTGCGCTCGGCGCGGCGAAGCTGGGGCTGGCCAAGGGTGGTCGCGGCAATCTTGCCGATGCCCAGGCCGCAGCCGCCGTCGGCCAGATCGCGCTCTCGGGGCTGTGGGCCGAGTTGCTTGAGGGCCACGGGCTGACCGCCGCACAACTGTTGCTCACGCTTGAAGATCTTGAGGACCGCCGCCGCTACCTCAACGCCACCGCAACGCTCACCCGGCTGCTCGATGCCGGCGCAGTGCCGGTGATCAACGAGAACGACAGCGTCGCCACCCAGGAAATCCGCTTTGGCGACAACGACCGGCTGGCGGCGCGGGTGGCGCAAGCCGCGCGGGCGAGCGCGGTGCTGCTGCTCTCCGATGTTGACGGGCTGTATGATCGCAATCCAGCCGACCCCGCCGCCTGGCGTTATAGTATTGTCTATGAAATTACGCCGGAAATTAAGGCGATGGCTGATGGTGGTTCAGCTTCGGGCTTGGGTTCAGGCGGTATGACATCCAAATTGCAGGCCGCTGAGATTGCCCAGGCCGCTGGTATTTCTCTTGCCATCATCAACGGCAAGCATGTTTCGCCGATTGCCCGCGCATTTGAAGGCGATGTGGGAACCGGAACCCTGTTTTTACCTCCGTCCTCGAACAAACGTGGTGGCAAGGCGCGCAAGGTTTGGCTGAGCGGAAGGCTGCGGTTCAAGGGCGCGTTGATCATAGATTCGGGGGCTGCATGTGCCTTGGCGGCGGGCAGTAGCCTTCTGGCCGCAGGCGTTACTTCGGTCGAGGGCAGTTTCCTCCGCGGTGACGCAATTGTCATTCGCGATGAGAGTGGCTCGGTGCTGGCACATGGGTTGTCGGAATATGATTCGTCCGAATGCACAGCGATAAGGGGTCGCAAATCGAGTCAGCACGCTGAACTGCTTGGTTATGCTCCGCGATCAGCCATCGTCCACCGCGACCAGTTAGTATTGAAATGAACGTGGATAAGGGCACTGACCTTTTTGGCTCCCCACCGGGGAGGGGCTTTTTGCGAGCAACGCCATGACAATAGCGGTCACGGGCGCGACAGGCTTTGTCGGGCAAGCGCTGCTGGATGAAGCTTCTGCGCAGGGGTTGTCGCTGCGCGCGCTGACCCGCAAGCCCCAGGCCCCGCGCGCCGGGATCGAATGGGTGCGCGGCGATCTGGCTGACAAGGCCGCGCTCGCCAGTCTGGTCCATGGTGCCCGCGCGGTGATCCATGTTGCCGGGCTCACCACGGCAAAAGATGCGGCGGCTTTCGAGGCGGGCAATGTGACGGGCACGCTGGCGCTCATCGAAGCGGCGCTGGCAGCCGGGGTGCCGCGCTTCGTCCATGTCTCCTCGCTCGCCGCACGCGAGCCGCAGCTGTCGCTCTATGGCGCCTCCAAGGCCCGCGGCGAGCGCGTGGTGCGGGCGAGCGGGCTCGACTGGACCATCGTGCGCCCGCCAGCGGTCTATGGCCCGCGCGACGATGCCATGTTTGAGCTGTTCCGCTCGGCGCGCTGGGGCGTGGTGCCTGCGGTGCGCGGTGGGCGCACGTCGCTGATCCATGCCGCAGACCTCGCGCGGCTGCTGCTCGCGCTGGTGCCGGGCGGGGAAGGGGTCAGCCACCAGACGTTCGAGCCCGACGATGGCCGGACCGGTGGCTGGCACCAGGACGAGCTGGCACGCGCCATCGGTTGGGCCGTGGGCCGCGCCCGCGTCTGGGTGCCTGGGCTTACGCGCGACATGCTCGAATGGGCAGCGCGCGGCGATGTGCTGCTGCGGCGGGGCAAGGCCAAGCTGACGCTCGACCGCGCCAGCTACATGGCGCATCCCGACTGGGCGGCGAGCGCAGGCGCTGCGGTGCCGACCGAGCTGTGGCGCCCGGCCATCGAAACGCGCGACGGGCTGCGGCAGACGGCGGAATGGTATCGCCGGGAAGGGTGGTTTTAGAACACCGGCCAGCCGTTAAAACACCGGATCGTAATCGGGCGGCAGATCATCGCCGCCAGTATCCGGTCCGCCGGGCACGTGGATGCCGCATTCGACCTTTTCCCAGCCGCGCCAGCGGCCCGCGCGCGGGTCTTCGCCCTGGGCGACTCGGCTGGTGCACGGCGAGCAGCCGATCGAGGGATAGCCTTCGGCGACCAGCGGGTGCGCTGGCAGGTTGTGCTCGGCGATGTAGGCGGCGATCATTTCCGCCGACCAGTCGATCAGCGGATTGATCTTGAGCCGGCCCATGGCGTCGCTGCTGTCGATCTCGAAGCGGGGCAGCGCGGCGCGGGTGCTCGACGGGAAAGCCTTGCGCCCGGTGCTCGTCGCATCGAAGGTGCCCAGCGCGCGCGCCAGCGGCTGGACCTTGCGGATCTCGCAGCAGCCATCGGGATCATAGGACCAGCGCAGGCCACTTTGGTCTTTTGCCGCAATCGCGGCGGGGGCAGGGATCAGATTGCGCAGACCGGTGAGCCCCAGCAATTTGGCCAGCATGTCGCGATAGGCGAGCGTTTCGGGGAAATGCTTGCCGGTTTCCAGGAACAGCACCGGAATTGCGGGATCGATCCGGCTGACCAGATGCAGCAGCACCGCGCTCTCCGCGCCAAAGCTGGAGACTACCGCGACTTCGCCAGCGAGGCCATCTTTCAGGACGCTGGTCAGCATTTCGAGCGTATCATTGCCGCGATAGAGGCGGTTGAGGCGCACGGCGTCGGCCTCGCGGAAGCGGGGGCCGGTGTCGATGCGGTCGACTGTTCGATCCTGGGCGCGCTGGCCGTCAGCCATGGCGCTTTTTCCAGATCGGCGCGCGGCCATCGGCGGCGGCCTGATAGACATCGGCCCAGCGGCTCAGCGCCACTTCGGCATCGGCTACATCGAGCGGAGCGGCGGGTGCGAAGCTGTCGAACCCGCAGCGGCGCATCAGGCCGAGCTGGTCAACCAGCACATCGCCGCAAGCGCGCAGTTCGCCGGTGTAGCCCGCCTCTCGCAAAATCCGCGCCGAGGAATAGCCGCGCCCGTCGGTGAAAGCTGGAAAGCTGATTTCAACCAGCTTGATGCGGTCCAGATGCGGCAACAGCGCGCGCGCGTCCTCGCCCGGCTCGATGCGCACGGCGGCGGCATTGCTCGCCTCGCTGAGCGAGCCAAGCGGCAGCGCCGGATCGTTGACCGGCGCGTCATCGCGGAAGCGGAGCTGAACCTCAGTCATAAAGCGCCTCCTTGAACGGGGCCATGCCGATACGGCGGTAGGTGTCGAGGAAGCGCTCCTCGCCCTGCTTGTTGGCGAGATAGACATCGGTAACCTTCTCGACCGCATCGACCACGCCGTCCTCGCTGAAGCCGGGTCCGGTGATCTGGCCGAGCGAGGTATCCGCGCCCTCGCAGCCGCCGAGCGACAGCTGGTAGTTCTCGGTGCCCTTGCGGTCGACGCCCAGGATGCCGATGTGGCCGGCGTGGTGATGTCCGCAGGCATTGATGCAGCCCGAAATCTTCAGCTTGAGCTCGCCGATCCGGTCGCTGCGGTCCTGCGCTGCGAAGCGCTCGGAAATCTTCTGCGCGATGGGAATCGAACGGGCATTGGCCAGGCTGCAATAGTCGAGGCCGGGGCAGGCGATAATGTCGCCGATCGCATCGAGGTTGGGCGTGCCCAGCCCCGCCGCATCGAGCGCCTGCCACAGCGCGTGAAGGTCGGCCTTGCGGACATGCGGCAGGACGATGTTCTGCGCATGGGTAACGCGCAATTCGTCGAAGCTGTAGTCGCGGCCAAGATCAGCCATCAGCCTGATCTGGTCGGCGCTGGCGTCGCCCGGGATGCCGCCGACGGGCTTGAGGCTGATCGTCGCGATCATATAGCCCGGCTGCTTGTGGGCATGGCAATTGTGGTCCACCCACAGCGCGAAATCGGGGTCGCTGCGGTCAAGCGTGTCGCTCGCGCCAGCCTCATATGCCGGGTCGGCGAAATAGGGAATTATGCGCTCGAGTTCGGCAATCGGCGGCTCGATGCCTTGGGCCAGCAAGTGGGCGAATTCCTCCTCGACCTGGCGGGAATATTCTTCCTTGCCAATCTCATGGACGAGGATCTTGATACGCGCTTTGTACTTGTTGTCGCGGCGGCCATAGCGGTTGTAAACCCGCAGGCAGGCCTCGGAATAAGTGATCAGCTGATCGAGCGGGACAAAGTCGCGGATCAGCGGCGCGATCATCGGGGTGCGGCCCATGCCGCCGCCGACATAAAAGGCGCAGCCGAGCTCGCCGGCCGAATTGCGAACGATCTGGATGCCGATATCGTGCAGCCGCATCGCCGCACGGTCGGTGTCCGAAGCAATCACCGCGATCTTGAACTTGCGCGGCAAGGCCAGGAATTCGGGGTGAAAACTCGACCACTGGCGCAGGAGTTCGGCATAAGGCCTTGGATCGACGAGCTCATCGGCGGCAGCCCCGGCATATTGATCGGAGCTGATGTTGCGGATGCAATTGCCGCTGGTCTGGATGGCGTGCATTTCAACCTTGGCGAGATCGGCAAGAATATCAGGTGCTTCATCCAGTTTTATCCAGTTGTACTGGATGTTCTGCCGGGTGGTGAAGTGGCCATAGCCGCGGTCATACTTGTCGGCGATGTCGCCCAGCACGCGCATCTGTGCGCTGCTCAGCGTGCCATAGGGCACCGCGACGCGCAGCATATAGGCGTGGAGCTGGAGATAGAGCCCGTTCTGCAAGCGCAAGGGCTTGAACTGGTCCTCGGTCATCTTGCCGGCAATGCGCCGCGCGGTCTGGTCGCGGAATTCGGCGACGCGGGTGTCGACCATTGCCTGGTCGTATTGGTCATATTTGTACATCAGAGAACTCGCTCGGGCGTTGCGGTGGGATCAAGCGACAGGTCGAGGCGCACCGTCGGCCCCAGTGCGCGGATGCGCTCCTTGATATGGGCGGGGCGGATGCCGGCAGCGGTCTGCTCGGCAGCGATGACATAGCCGGCGTTGACCCGCTGGGCGGCGCTTTCGCGTGCCAGAACGGCCTCGGCCTCATCGCCGGCATCCACCGCATCGGCCACATGGCGCGACCAGCCGCTGCCGGTCCACCAGGTGACATCACCCGATTTCAGATCATTCCCCGTCACAATCTTCACGAAATAGCCTCCAGCGCCAATGCGCGCATTGTGTTGTCTTCCAGCGCGGTCACTTCGCCAATGACGATAACCGCAGGGCTCTTGATCCGGTGCACTTCGACCAGCGCGCCAAGCCCGGCCAGCGGCCCGCGCAATACGCGCATGTCGGCGCGCGTCGCCTTCTCGATCACCGCGAGCGGCATGTCGGGCGCCAGGCCATCGGCGATCAGCTTGTCGGCAATCGCCTCGGCAGTAGCCAGGCCCATGTAGATCACCAGCGTGCGGCCCTTGCCGGCGAGGCCCGACCAGTCCTGCTCGGTGAGACCCTTGCATTGCCCGGCGACGAAGCTGACGACGCTCGCGCTATTGCGGTGCGTCAGCGGGATTTGCGCCGCCGCTGCCGCGCCCAGCGCCGCGCTGATGCCCGGCACGACCTCGACCGCCACGCCCGCCGCGCGGCAAGCCTCGGCTTCCTCGCCGCCGCGCCCAAAAATGAACGGATCGCCGCCCTTGAGCCGCACGACCTCGCGGCCAGCCTTGGCCTCGCGGATCAGCAGCGCGTTGATATCATCCTGCGCCATGGTGTGGTGCGAGCGGCGTTTGGCGACCGAGACCAGCCGAGCATTGCTCCGCGCCATGGCGAGGATGGCCGGATCGACCAGTCCATCGTGGACGATCAGCGATGCGCCCATGATCAGCCGCGCGGCGCGCAGGGTCAAAAGGTCGGGATCGCCGGGGCCGGCGCCGACCAGCCAGACTTTGCCGGTTGCAGGATTTACTTCGCTCATGCTGCGGCCATTGGGCGGGAACTGGCAAAGTTGCCAGCCAGTTTGTGTTTGCAGGCGTTCAAAAAAACTTCGTCCCTTCGGGCCATTCCTTGATGGCGAGGTCGTGCTGCGAGATCGGCAGGTTCACGCCGTTTTCCTTGAACCGCTGCCATACGCCCTTGAGAATGTCAGATTGCAGGTTGCCGAGGCCATCTTCCGGGTCTTCGATCCACAGCTGGAGTTCGAAGTGGATCGCGTTCTCGTCAAAGCCGGTCAGCCAGACATTCGGCTCGGGCTGGGCCAGCACACGCGCATGGCAGCCCGCTTCTGCGAGCAGCAGTTTTTCGACAAAGGCGATGTCACTGGCAGTATCGACCTTCACCGGGACTTTGACCCGCACATCGCGCGAGGAAAACGACCAGTTCTCCACCGTCGAACTCATGAGGGTGTCATTCGGGATGAGGAATTCCACCCGGTCGCGGGTGATCACCGAGACCGCGCGCACCCCCACCCGGTTGACCTGGCCGACTGTGCGCCGCGTCCCTTCGCCAACCGCAATGACATCGCCCGGTTTGATCGAGCGATCAAGAAGCAGGATGATTCCGGCGAGCAGGTTGCCGAATGTCTTTTGCAGGCCGAAGCCGATCGCGAGGCCGAATGCGCCGGAAAACACTGCAAATGCAGTGAGATCGATGCCGATCATGTCTGCACCAACGAGGATGGCAACCATCCAGACCACAACCCCCAGCAGCTTTTCGCCGACCAGTCGCTGGCTCTGATCGAGTCGGGAAATCCGCCGGAACAGGCGCCGCAGGCCGCGGCTGGCGAGCAGCCCGGCAACAAACACCAGCAGACCGACCGTCAGCGCGACCAGCGCGCGCCAGACCGAGACATACGACTTGCCATAGTCGAAGCCGATGGCATCGAGCTGGGCAATCACCGCGGTAATTTCCGGAGCAATCGCCATCACGCGGCCATGACGGCAAAAGCTTGCTCGAGGTCCGCGATGAGGTCGCCAGCGTCTTCGAGCCCGACAGACAGCCGCACGGCGAAGCGGTCGGCCGGGTCTGCCCCGCGCGCTGGCCATGGGGTGACACTGCGATAGCCCGCCGGATCAACCGGCAGCGCGAGGCTTTCAAAACCGCCCCACGAATAGCCGATGCCGAACAGGGTGAGCGCGTCGATCAGCCGGTCGCGCCGCGCGGCCCCCTCTGAACTTTTCGGGCCGCCCTTGAGGACGAAGCTGAACAGGCCGCAGCCGCCAGTGAAATCGCGCGCCCACAGATCGTGGCCGGGCGCGCCAGGCAGCATCGGGCAGAGTACCTCGGCCACTTCCGGGCGAGACTTCAGCCATGCGGCAATGGCCAGCGCACTTTCGCCCGATCGCTTCAGCCGCACATCGAGCGTGCGCAGGCCGCGCAGCGCCAGCGCCGCGTCGTCGCTCGAGACGACCTGTCCCAGCCCTTGAGCCGTCTTGCGCAGCTTCGCATAGAGTTCGGCGCCTGCCGACGCGCTGCCCATCATCAGGTCGCTGTGGCCACCGACATGCTTGGTCAGGCTCATAACTGATATATCGACCCCGCGCGCCAGCGCCGGAAAGCCGAGCGGGCTGGCCCAGGTGTTGTCCATGATCGACACCAGTCCATGTGCGCGGGCCATGGCCGCCAATGCCGGCACATCCTGCACTTCCATCGTCAGGCTGCCGGGCGATTCGAGCAGCACCGCGCGCGCTTTCGGGCAGATTGCCGCCGCAAAGCCGCCAAGGTCGAGCGGATCGAAAAAGCGCGTCTCGACACCGAAATCGGCGAGCAGGCCCATGCCCATCGCACGGCTGGGGTCATAGGCATTGTCGGTCATCAGCAACACGTCGCCCGGACGCAGAACGCTGAGCAGCGCGCCGGCAATCGCGGCGACGCCCGATGGATAGAGCATCGTTCCCGCCGCGCCGGGCTCCAGCCCGGTCAGCGCATCGGCCAGCGCCCACTGCGTCGGCGTGCCGCGCCGGCCATAGAAGAAATGGCCATCGGCGTTGGTTTTCGGGCCCTTCGCGAGTGCTGCGGTGTCTGCATAGAGGATCGTGCTGGCACGAACCACGGGAGGATTGACCACCGCGCCGGTCCACTCCGGGCGCCGTCCGCCCGTAATCAGCCGGGTGGCCAGCGATTGCTTGCCGGATTGCTGGTCAGATGGAGACTTGGCCATGGCAAGGCCATAGCGAGCGCGGGGGCGCTTGGGAATGCCCGCCAGGTCCGAGCTTTATGCCGGCCCCAGCGCCTTGGGCGTCTCGGGGTCGAGCCCCCATTCGGCCCAGCTGCCATCGTAAAGCGCGACGTCATGCTTGCCGATCAGGTGCAGCGCAAACAGCACGACGCAGGCGGTCACGCCGCTGCCGCACGATGCGGTGACCGGACGGTCGAGATTGACCCCGGCCGCCTTGAATGCGCCGACGATGCCGTCGCGGTCCTTGTAGGTGCCGTCGGGGCCAAACAGCTGCCCATGCGGCAGGCTCAGCGCGCCGGGAATATGGCCCGGCTGCATCCCTGGGCGCGGTTCGGGCTCATTTCCGGCAAAGCGGCCCGCGCCGCGCGCATCGACCACCTGTTCGGCTCTGGTGTCGACGTTGGCGAGCATGTCGGCCTTGCTGCGCAGCGCCTTGCCGTTCGACCAGGCGGTGAAATGGCGGTGGCGCAGGTTTTCCTTGCCGCTCGCCAGCGGCCTGCCTTCGGCTTTCCACTTGGCGAGCCCGCCATCAAGCACGCCAACGGCGTGCGCACCGAACAGCTTGAACATGAACCAGGCGCGGGCCGAGCTCTTCAGCGCGCTGTCGTCATAGACGACGATCCGGCTGCCATCGCCCAGCCCCAGGCTCTGCATCCGGCTGGCGAATTTTTCGGCGCTGGGCAGGGTGTTGTCCAGGGCAGCTTCGGCATCGACCAGATCACCAAGGTTCATGAACACGGCGCCCGGAATGTGCGCGGCCTCATATTCGGCGGCGGCATTACGGGCGGCGTCCGGCAAATGCCACGAGGCATCGACGATCCTGAGGTCGCTTGCGCCGATTTCATTGGCGAGCCATTCGCAGGAGACCGGGCTGTCCATCACGCGCTCAGCGCCAGTTCGCGCTGGCCGATCCTGGAATAGAGCCGGGGGCCAAGATCAAGTCGGAAGGGACGCAGCGCGGAGCCGGGCCGGTCCTGGTCCTCGCCGACGACAAATGTGCTGCTGGCAACCAGCGGCGGCGCGCCGCGCCGCACCGCTTCGACGCGGAACCGCGCGAGCGGAATGAACAGCGCGGCATTGCCGCTGCGGATCGGGGTGATGTCCGCGAGCGCCAGCTTGAACTCGCCGGTAAGCGTGAGGCTTTCGCCAGCGGCAAGGTGGGGCAGGCGGTGCAGCGGGGTGATGTCGTGGCCAGTCAGTTCCAGCTGGGCGCGATTGGGCAGCGAGGCATGTGCGCCGATCATGTCGCCACCGACGGTCACCGGGCCGATCGCCTCGCTGCCGGTGTTGCGGACGATCAGTTCATAGTTGAGCACGGCATTCATCAGCGTGGCGCTCATCCGGCGGGCCGCCAGTTCGATCACCAGCGGATTGACATGGACATTGAGCGCCGGGCGCGGCGATTCAGGCACTTCGGGCGCGACCGGCTCGGCCATGACTGTCAGCAAGTCTAGCTCGGGCAGCAGTGCTGGTTGGGGCTCCGGTTGGGGCATTGGCTGGGCCAACGCTTCGGGAAGCTGGGCAACATTCGGGGCCTCGACCATCGGCTCGCGCACCACCGACGGCAGAGCGCCGGTCATTTCAGGCATCGCTGCCGGCAGGGCTCCGCGCCGCCGCCGGGCAGTTTGCAGCAGCAATACCAGCCCCACGCCGCCCAGAAAGGCGAGGGCAATCAGCCAGGGCGATTGCCACCATGATTGCCCATTGCCTGCGGCATCGCTGGCCGAATGGACGCGCCATTCAACCGGAGGCGGCGAAGAGACATTGCCTGGCGCGGCAATCGGGGGCGGCGCAGCTGCCGCAGGGCTGGCCGGATTCGTCGCAGCGGGAGAGGCCGTGGCCGCGGGCTGCGGCGGACGGGCGGCGGCGGGCCGCGCGGGCGAGGCCGCAGTTTGCGCGCCGCTGGCGGCAGGCGCTGTTGTTGCCCGTGTCGCCGGGGCGGGGCGGGGCAGGGTTGCGGCTGGACGG
>JANPOS010000095.1:0-37380 GCA_031428115.1 Novosphingobium sp.
AGACCCTGATCGCCACTGCCACGATCTTCGATGCGACCGGCGCCAAGCCATTCTGGCGACCTGCTGATCGATGGCAACCGCATTGCCGCCATCACACCGGGCGGCGGATCAAAGCCGCAAGCGGATGTCACCATCGACGCGACCGGCCTGTTCTGCATGCCCGGTATGACCGAGGGCCATGCGCATCTCAGTTTCGAAAACGTCACCGCCACCGAAAACCTGATCACGCCCTCGCCGGAGAAAATGGTGTTCACCGCCGCGCGCGGGGCCAAGGCGCTGATCGATGCCGGGTTCACGTCGGCTTACGGCGCATCGGAGGCCAAGCTGCGCCTCGGCGTCGCGGTGCGCGATGAAGTCAACGCCGGGCGCATTCCGGGTCCGCGCATCCGCGCCGGCGGGCTGGAAATCAGCGTGACCGGCGCGATGGGCGATGAAAGCAAGGAGCATAATCCGCGCGTCGGCCCTTCGGCCCTGATCAACGGGCCGGACGCGATGCGCGAGGCGGTGCGAATTCATTGCCGCGAGGGCGTCGACAACATCAAGCTCGATGTCTCGGGCGACCCGTTCTATCCCTCCACGCCCTCGACCTCGACCCCGATGACCTATGAGGAAGTCAAGGCCGCCGCCGACACCGCGCACGCCTATGGCCGCAAGATCAATGCCCACACCCGCTCGATTGAGGGCTCGAAGTATTGCGTGCGCGCCGGGGTCGATGGTCTGTTCCACTGCGAGCATTCCGACGAGGAACTGCTCGACATGATGGAAGCGGCAAAGGACCGCATTTTCGTCGTGCCGACCATCGACCTGTTCCACCAGATGGCCAGTGGCGGCGCATCGGCCTGGGGAATCACCCCGGAAGTGGCGGGCTACATGGGCATCCCGTGGCTGATCGAGGAATCGGTGAAGACCCACACCGAATTGCGCAAGCGCGGTGTGCGCCACCTGATCGGCGGCGACTACGGCTTCGCCTGGAGTCCGCATGGGAGCCAAGCCCGAGATCTCAAGTATTTCATCGACTACTATGGCTATAGCGCCGCCGAAGCCCTGATCTGCGCCACCCGCAACGGCGGCCAGGCGATGATGGCAGATGGGAGCCTCGGCACGCTCGAGGCTGGAAAACTCGCCGACTTGATCCTGGTGGGTGGCGACGTGCTCGCCGATGTCACCATACTCACCGATCCCGCCCGCATCGCCCTGGTGATGAAGGACGGGGTGATTCAATCACAACAATCTGGTCATTCACAGCGGAGTTGAAGCAATGAACGTCGAATCCGGCAAGCTCAGCGCAGGTCAGGCCCGCCACCCCGCGCAATCGACCCAGGACATCATCGCCCGCGACAAGGTTGCCGCGCCGGGCTGGGTGGCCTCGGAAAGCTATCAGTATCTCGGCAGCGAGGATATCGACACCCAGCGCTATATCGACCCGGCCTATCAGGACGAAGAGTTCAAGCGGCTGTGGACCCGCACCTGGCAATGGGCCTGCCGCGAAGAGCACATCCCCGAGGTCGGCGACTATCACGTTTACGAGATCGGCACTTACAGCTTCATCATCACCCGCGTCGCCCAGAACGATATCCGCGCTTATTACAACGCCTGCCTCCACCGCGGCACCAAGTTGCGCGCCAGCGGCAGCGAAGGCTGCGCCAGCGAATTCAAGTGCAGCTTCCACGGCTGGAGCTGGAACATCGACGGCAGCTTCAAGCATCGCCACTGCGACTGGGATTTCGGCCACGCACCGCAAGCGAGCCTCCAGCTGCCCGAGGCGCGCGTCGAACTGCTGGCAGGTTTCGTGTGGATCAACATGGATGCGGACGCGCCCAGCTTGCGTGACTATATCGGCGCCGAAGCATTGGCGCATATCGAGGCATGGAAGCTGGAAGACCGCTACGTCGCCTGCCACGTTTCCAAGCCGATCCCGTGCAACTGGAAGCTCAACATCGAGGCTTTCATGGAGGCCTATCACGTCCCCGACACCCATGGCCAAGTCTCGCCGACCAACGCCGATCTCAACACGCAATACGACATCTACGGCGAACACGTTGACCGCTTCATCTCGACCCTGGGCGTGGTCAGCCCGGTGCACGAAGGCAAGTATTCCGAAAAGGATGTGCTCGACATGTTCACTGTCGGCGACAGCTCGATCGTCACCGACAAGCCGGTGGTGCCCGAAGGCGAGACCGCGCGGCAGATAATGGCCGACATGTTCCGCAAGGGCTTCGAGCAAGCAGCCAACACCAAGCTCGATCACATCTCGGATTCCGAAATCCTCGATTGCTTCAGCTATGGCATCTTTCCCAACTGCTTCCTGTTCCCCGGCATCTCGCTGCCGATGGTCTATCGCTTCCGCCCGAGCCCGCGCAACCACCGCGAGTCGATCTATGAAGTGTTGTTCATGCGGCCCAAGCCGAGCGACGGATCGGTGCCCGAAGCCGCTGGGCCGGTGCACCTCGCGCATGGCCAGTCGTTCTGTGAGGCCGAAGGCATGGATGCAGGCTTCGGCAACATCCTCGATCAGGATACCGACAACCTGATCCTCCAGCAGGAAGGCCTCGAGGCCTCGGCCAAGCACGGGCTGACTTTGGGCAACTACCAGGAAATCCGCGTGCGCCATTTCAACCAGGCCTATGACAAATTCATGGGCATGGAGCCGCTGGTGCCAGACTGGACGAAATTGCAGCGGACTTGACCAATCACGCTCAATGTGTATGGTTTGCGTAAAGGAATACACATAATGCGGACCAATATCGTCATCGATGACAAGCTGATCGCCGAAGCAATGGCGGCAAGTGGCGCGCCGAGCAAGAAGGCTGCTGTCGAGCTTGGCCTGCGCGCCTTGATCCGGCAGCAAGCTTTGTCAGAACTGAGGTCATGGCGCGGTAAAGTCGCCTGGACCGGTGATCTCGACGCAATGCGGCGCGATTGATGTATCTGGTAGATTCGAGCGTCTGGATCGATTTCTTCAACGGCAAGACAACTCCGCAATCGGACTATCTCTCCGATCATATTGAGGATGGGCAATTTATTGTTGGCGATTTGATTCTCGCCGAAGTGCTGCAAGGCACTGCGTCAAAGGTGCAATTTGACCTGGTTTTGCGACTGCTCTCGACCACAGTGCAGATCGACATTGTTAATCGTTCCATTGCCATTCAAGCCGCCCGACATTTCGAGGTGCTGCGCGCAAAAGGGATCACAGTGCGCAAGACGATAGACACACTGATCGCAACGCGATGCATTGCAGATGGCATACCCCTGTTGTTCAGTGACCGCGATTTCGATCCGTTTGTTGAACATCTCGGGCTGGAATCACTATGCTAGACAACCGCACCGTCCTGATCGCCGGTGCCTCTTCAGGCATCGGAGCGCACTTCGCGCACCTGCTCGCGGGCGCCGGAGCCAGGGTCGTGCTTGGCGCACGGCGCAGCGGGCCGACCGAAGCACTTGCGCAAGCAATCGAGGCGGCGGGCGGCGAGGCGTTGGCAGTCGCCCTCGATGTCACCGACGAGGCATCGGTCGCGGCCGCCTTTGACGCCGCCGAGGCGCGCTTCGGCACAGTGAACGGCGTGGTCGCCAATGCCGGGATCGGCACTGGCGGTCGCGCCACCGACATTCCCGCCGAGGCCTTGCGCGGGGTGACCGACACCAACCTGCTCGGTGCCATGCTGGTCGCGCGCGAAGGGGCCCGGCGGATGATCGCCAGCGGCAGCGCTGCCCGCGAGGACGGGCGGATCGTGCTGATCGGCTCGATCACCGCCGAACGCGCGGGGCTCGGCGACGCGCTCTATGCCGCCACCAAAGCGGGCCTTGCCCATCTCGCCCGCAATCTGGCCCGCGAATGGATCCGCCTCGGGGTGAACGTCAACACCCTGCAACCCGGCATCATCCCGACCGAGGCCAACACAGCGTGGTTCGCCAGCGAACGCGGGGCCGCTGATGTGGCGGCGCAGCACCGCCGCCGCCTGCTCGACGGAGACGCGCTCGACGACATGCTGCTCTTTTTGCTTTCCGACCGTTCGCGGCAGGTCACCGGGGCGACATTCACCATCGACGACGGGCAATCGTTATGAGCGGCGCGCTTGCGGGCATCACCGTGATCGAAATCGCCGAGCGGGTTGCGGGCGAGAAAGCGGGCAAGCTGCTCTCCGATTTCGGCGCCGAGGTGATCAAGGTCGAGCGCCCGGGCGGCGCGCCGACGCGCAGCATGGGGCCGCTGAAGGACGGACAGAGCGCGGTCTTCGGCTATTTCAACACCAACAAGAAATCGGTGGTGCTGGACCTCGCCGTTCCCGCCGACCGCGCCACGCTGGACAAGCTGCTGGCGCGCGCCAACGCGCTGATCGACGACCACGGCGAAGCCTGGGGCGAAGCAAATGGCCTGTCATCTGCTGGCGTCGCCGCAGCCCACCCCCATCTGGTCCACTGCATCATCACGCCATTCGGCCAGGGCGCGCCCGCCGAATGGCAGAATGCCCACCCGATCAACGTGATCAATGCCGGCGGCTGGGCCTATCACAGTCCGAGCGAAGCCAGCGACGACAAGCCGCCGCTCAAGGGCGCGGGCCGCTTCCTGCCGGACCATGAGTCAGGCATCGACGCGGCGATGTGCGTCCTTGCCGCATTGCACCGCCAGCGCCGCACGCAGAGCGGCCAGTTCATCGACATCAGCGAAGTCGAAGTGCAGCTCAACCGCATCGACGGCGTGCTCGACCGCTTGCTCGCAGGCGATGTCGAGCCGAGCCGCGAACGCACCGCCTACGACATGGGCGGCCCCGCCACCTGCTTTGCCGCGAGCGACGGCCACGTCTATCTGTTCATGACCACCAAGGCGCACTGGAAGGCGCTTTCCGCGCTGATGGGCGATCCCGCATGGGTCGGCGCGTTCGAGCCCGACTGGCTGGAATTCCACTGCACGCGGGAGCGCGTCGAACAGTTCCGCACCCATTTCCGCCCGTGGATTGCGGGCCAGGAAAAGCTCGCCATCACCGAGGCAGCGCAGAAAGCCGGCCTCGCCATGGTGCCGATCAACACGGCTGCCGACTTGCCGCGCCATGAGCAATTCATCCACCGCGGCTTTTTCCAGCAGCTGGATGGTTTGGCCTATCCCACCGTGCCCTATCGCATGAGCGCCTCGCCGGTGCGGTTGACGAGCCCGGCGCCTGCGCTGGGTGCGCATGATGGCGAGGCGGGAGGCGACTGATGCCGGTGCCGAACCGAGGCGGCCCCCTTGCCGGTGTCCGCGTGATCGAACTCACCAAGGTCTGGGCCGGGCCGTATGCGGGCAAGCTGCTCGCCCATCTCGGCGCCGAAGTGATCAAGATCGAATCGCTGTCGAACCTCGACGAGATGCGTGCCTATGGCGGGGTGGACATCAATTCGGCGCCCTATTTCCTCGCGATCAACCAGGAGATTCTCTCGGTCCAGGTCAACATGAAAACGGACGATGGTCTGGAGCTGGTGCGCCGGATGGTCGCCGAGGCGGACATCTTCATCGACAACATCCGCCCCGGCGCGATCGAACGCTCGCAGCTGGGCTATGAAGACCTCAGGAAGATCAAACCCGATATCATTCAGTGCTCTATCAAGATGTGGGGCAACGATGGCCCGCTGGGCTATCAGACTGGCTATGCGCCGTGCTTCGCCGCGCTCTCGGGCCTCACCAACCTCGTCGGCTATGAAGGCGAAACGCCCGAGGGCATGAACATCCGCTATGGCGATTCGACCGTCGGCGCGCTGGCGGCGCTGGCCTGCATCGCCGCGCTGCACCACCGCGAGGCCACCGGCGAGGGCCAGTTCATCGACCATTCGGCGGTCGAAGCGATGACCAGCCTGGTTGGCGACAGCCTGTTTGCCTACAGCCTGACCGGCGAAGTGCCGCAATCGGACGGCAATTTCCACCCCGAAATATGCCCGCACGGCGCATATCCTTGCGCCGATCAGGAATGGATCAGCATCGCCTGCGCCACCGATGCCGAATGGACCGCGCTGCGCAGCGTGCTGGGCTTGGCGGAGGATCCCCGATTTGCCAGCTTCGCAAGCCGCCTCGCCAACCGTCACGCGCTCGACAGCGAACTGGGCAAACTGACCGCGCACCACGCCGCCGGCGCGCTCGCCGAACAGCTTCGCAATGCAGGCGTTCCCGCCTGCCGCAGCCAGAGCTCGATCGACTTGTGCAGCGACGATTTTCTCTGGGCACGCGAAGCCTTCCGCATGGTCAGCGACCACCGCAATGGTGCTCGCCCGATCATCGGCCCAAGCTGGCGGATGGCCCCCGACATGGCGAGCGTGGAGCGCGGCGCGCCCTTGCTGGGTGAGCACAACGATTATGTCTATCGCGAGGTGCTGGGGCTGGGTGAGGCCGAACTCGACGAACTGATTGCGCGCAAGATCGTCGACTAGCTTGACCGCGCCGCTCCCATGCTTTCAAGTCGCGTGAAACGGAGAGGAAAACCATGAACCGCAGCGATCTCGATGGCCTTGGCTATCGCGGCAAGACCGTGGTGCTGACCGGCGGATCGTCGGGCATGGGCGAGGCGGCAGCGCGGTTGCTGGGCGATCTCGGCGCGCAGGTGCACATCGCCGATATTGCCGAGCCCCAAGTTGCCTGCGCCAGCCATGTTCCGGTTGATCTCGCCGATCCGGCCAGCATCGAAGCGGCGGCGGCGCAATTGTCCAGCGCCGGCCCGATCGACTTTCTCCTTCCGGTAGCCGGCATTCCGCCGCACGTCAGAGGCCCGCTCGGCTGTATGCTGGTGAATTATGCCGGCACGCGGATATTCACCGAAGCCTTGCTTCCGCAGATGCGCGATGGCGGCAGCATTGGCCTGATCGCCTCGGTCGCGGCGCGCTATTGGCAGAGCCACCTCGAAGAAAACCTGAAGATCGCCGCGATCCCGGATTTTGCCGGGATCAAGGC
Organism: Novosphingobium sp.; assembly: GCA_031428115.1. Classification (GTDB taxonomy): domain Bacteria; phylum Pseudomonadota; class Alphaproteobacteria; order Sphingomonadales; family Sphingomonadaceae; genus Novosphingobium. The sequence goes on from JANPOS010000095.1 coordinate 6,911, forward strand.
CTTCTACGAGGCCAATCCGGCGGCGCTGCGCGATGGCTATTCGCCCTCGAAGGAACTGCTGTTCGTCTGGATCCAGCAGCTCGCCCCGCGCCTCGCGGCAGAGCGCCGCATCCGCATCAATTGCACCGCGCCCTGCCCGGTCGATACCGCCTTCATGGCGGCGACCATGCCAAACATGCCCGAGGGCTTCATGGCGAGCTATCCCTTCCCGCTGATGGACCGGATGCCGACGGCTGAGGAACAGGCGTGGTCTTTGCTGCTGCTCGCCAGCCCGCTCAACGCCACCGTCACCGGCACCATGCTCTACACCGATCAGGGCTATGCCGGCGGCCTTATCACCGGCGCGCTAAGCCCTGCTGGCGGCGGCGGCCTGGCCCAATCCAATCCCTTCAGGAGCACGAAACCATGAATCCGCGCCGCCCCCGGCCACGCCTCGATGCCGATAACCGTGCTTTCTGGACCGGCGGCAGCCAAGGCAGGCTCAACCTCATGAAATGCGGCGATTGCGGGGAGTTCACCCATCCGCCGGTGCTGATGTGCCGCCATTGCCAGAGCGAAAGCATGACCCCCCATGCGGTGAGCGGGCGGGGCACGGTCGATACCTACACGATCAATCACCAGGCCTGGATGCCGGAACTCGAAGTGCCGTTCGTCATCGCCCGCGTGCGGCTCGACGATGCGCCCGATGTGATCCTGACGACCAACATCGTGAACTGCGCAGTCGATGCGGTCACCTTCGGCGACAAGGTGCAGGTCACATTCGAGGAGCAGGACGGCATCTGGTTCCCCCTGTTCGAGAAGGAAGCCTGACCCATGGCACGCGAAGCATACATCACCGGGGTCGGCCAATCCGAAGTCGGTATCCGCGTTGCACGCTCGCCGATGGGCCTCACCAGGGACGCGATCATGGAAGCGCTGGCCGACGCCGGCCTGACCCTGGACCAGATTGACGGCGTCGCCACCTACCCGGGCAAGAGCCACGGCTATCTCGGCTTTTCTCCGGTCGGCGCACCAGACGTGATCGAGCAGTTCGGCATCAAGGCGCGCTGGCACCTGGGCGGCGGCGAAGTTCCGGCCCAGCTGTCAGCAATTGCGGCGGCGGCGGACGCTGTGCGCTCTGGCCACGCCCGCCATATCATCTGCTTCCGCACCGTCTATGAGGCGGCGGCGATGTCTCGGCCAGAGGAGTTTCCGGCGCTCAAACGCGAAACCGTCGAAGGCTTCTCACAATGGTCCGCGCCGTTTTTCGCCATTTCGGCAGCCTGCTGGGTGGCGCAATATGCCATGCGCCAGATGCATCTCTATGCCATGACCCGCGAGCAACTGGCGCAAGTGGCGCTCAACGCGACACGCAACGCCTCGCTCAATCCGCGCGCTTCGGCGATCACCAAAGAGCCGCTGACAATGGACAAATACATGTCCGCGCGGCTGATCTCGACGCCGTTCTGCCTCTATGATTGCGACCGCTTCACTGACTGCTCGACTGTAGTCATCGTCTCGGCAGGCGATGCGCTGGACGAGGTTTCGCCGAACCCGGTGCGCATCGCCGCCAGCGCCGGCATGGTCGAACGCTGGAGCTGGGACCAGCCGGACCAGATGGCCTGCTATGCCACCGGCAAGGATCTGTGGACCAAAACCGACTACAAACCGAAAGACGTCGATACTGTCCAGTTCTACGATGGCTTTGCCTTCTTCCCGATCGGCTGGCTGGAATCGCTCGGTTTCTGCGAGATCGGCGAGGGCCACAAGTTCATCGAGGGCGGCACGAGGATTTCGATCGGTGGCGAACTGCCGATGAACACCGGCGGCGGCCAGATCGGCGCGGGGCGGCTCCACGGCTTCGGCTTTGCCCATGAGGCAGCGACCCAGCTACGCGGGAAAGCGGGCGCGCGGCAGATTCCGGGCGATCCAAAAGTTGCGGTGGCGACATCGGGCGGCGGGCCGCTGGCGGCGGCGTTGCTGCTGGCGCGGGACTGAGCGTGGACCGGCGCCTTTTCCTCTCCGCCGCCGGGGCAACGGCCTTCGCCGGCACCAAGCCCTTTGTGCCGCATTTCGGCCCGCGCGCGCGCGTGATCGTGGTGAACGACATCGCGGGAGATCCAGATGGCCTGTTTGCCACGGTCCACGCCTTCCTCTCGCCTTCCACTGAGGTGCGCGGCTTTGTCGGCACGGCGGCCAACGGACCCGGCGAAAGCGCCGCCCGCGCCGCCGAACTGGCCGAGGAAATCCTCGGTCTGATGGGCCTGTCCGGCAAGATCGCCATCCACCGCGGATCGGAGGGCAAGCTCGCCGAAGCGGGCAAGCCGTCCCGATCGCCGGGGGCCGAGGCCATCGTTGCCGAGGCGATGCGCAGCGACACGCAGTTGCCGCTCTATGTCACGGTTGGCGGCGGACTGACCGAAGTGGCGAGCGCCCTGCTGATCGAGCCCAGGATCGCCGAGCGCATGACCCTGATCTGGATCGGCGGCCATCCGCCCGAAGGTGGCACCAGCCCGGAATACAATTTCAGTGTCGATCCGCTCGCCGCGCGCCACATCTTCAACGAAACGCAGGTGCCGATCTGGCAAGTGCCGAGCGATGTCTATGGCAGCTGCATGGTTTCGATGGCCGAATTGCAGGCTCATATCGCCCCCTGTGGCGCGATTGGCGAATGGCTCTACCGCAAGTTCGCAGAAGGGCCAGAATTGCTGCGGCAATACAGGATGAACACCGGCGAGACCTGGTCGATGGGCGATAATCCACTGGTTCTGCTCTCCGCGCTCACCGCCTGGATCCCGAGCCGCATTCCCCCGCCTTTCGTTTTCGAACGCACCGGTTCGAGCCGCTATGACGAGAAACCGGTGCCGCTGCTGGGGCCGGACGGCAACTACACAGCGCGGCCACAGGCGCGGGCGATGCGGCTGTATCGCACGGTCGATACGCGGCTGATGTTTGCCGACATGTTCGCCAAGATGCGGATAAACAATGGTGGCTGACGAGCGATAGATCGAATGCGGACCAATCTGGGCTTGTCGCGGCCGGTGCGGTGCGGCGATGAGGTATTCTGACTATGTCTACGTGCCTCATCGTCCTGATCCAGCCCGCCGCGGGCGAACATGGTGCCGCCCAGCGCGGGGCGCTAGCCGCTTTGCGCGACAGCCAATGCGGGCTGATCCTGTTCGAGGGCGAGGCGGGTTCGGCCTGGCTGCTTGAGGACTTGCACCGGTTCCTCGAAAGTCATCGGCCCAACGGCGCGATTGTCCTGCCGCCGCTCTCTGCCGTGCCTGGCCTTGCCGAACTTTGCGCCGAGCTCGGCTGCCCGCCGATCCGGCTTTCGCCGTGTGACCTGCCCGGCCCATCACCAGTGCTCTGCGCCAACGACCGCCAGGCCATGGCCGATGCCACCCAGTATCTGATCGCGCTGGGCCACCGCCGCATTGGCTTCATCGCCGGGCCGGAACGCTGCCTGTCGTCGCGCGAGTGCGAGCTCGGTTTCATCGATGCGCTGGCCGCGCACGAGCTTGACCGGGGCGCGGAACTGGTAGCGAGCAGCGATGGCAGTCTGGCGGCGGGCGGGGCGGCAGCGGCGCTGCTGCTCGATGTCAGCCCGCGCCCCACTGCGATCCTCGCGGCCAGCGACGTGCTCGCCGCCGGTGCGCTCAAGGCGGCGCTGGCGCTCGGCGTCGATGTGCCCGCCGCGCTCTCGCTGATCGGCTTTGGCGACAGCGCAATGGCCGAGGCGCTGGCGGTCCCGCTTACCAGCCTGCGCCCGCCGATCAGCGAAATGGCTTTTGCCGCCGCGACAGTGCTCGCCGGGCCTGATGGCACGCCGCAGCCGGCCGAATTCTTCGCCAGGCTGGTCTCGCGGGGCACCACCGCCCCGGCCCCGGCGGATCAGGCGAAAGCTGCGGCTTCTTCCTTCGTCCAGTCGGGATAGCCGGGCAGGCCAAAGATCAGCCAGGCGCTGATCAGCGTGCCGACCACGCCGATCCACAGATAGACATCATAATTGCCATAGTGATCGAACAACAGCCCCGCCATCAGCGGCCCCAACCCCGATCCCGCAGCTATCAGGCTGGCCATCGAACCGAAGATCAGGCCAAAGTTCTTCATGCCGCCATAAGCCGAGGTCAGATAGCCGGCGATCTGCAGCTTGGTGCCCGCTGCATAGCCGTTGATCAGCATGGCAACGATGATGATTGTCATCGAGCGATCGGGCAGCAACAGCAGGATGAAAGTCAGCGAAGTCGCTGCAAGCGTAAGCCCGCCGACCCAGCGCGCAGCATAGCGATCGAGCAGCCAGCCGGTGACCAGCTTGCCTGCGACGCCAAACAACCCGGCAATGCCGGCATAGGTAGCCGCCGTAGTGCGCTCGACCCCGATCGATTGCAGGATCGGGATCTGGTGGACCACCAGCGCGATAGTCACCACCATGATGATGAATGTGGAAATGGCGATCCGCCACAGCGTCACGCTGCGCCAGGCCTCATCGACCGTCAGCCCCGGCGCATCGGACATCAGCGACTTGCCGGAGGCCTCCCCCGGATTGGCCGCGCGCGCCTTGCGGCTGGCGTCATAGCCATCGAACAGCCAGAACAGGCAAAGCAGCAACGCCAGCGATCCCCAGCCCAGCCCGAGCCAGACGAAGGCCATCCGCCAGCCATAGGCATCGATAAGGAAATTGGTCAGCGGCGGGGTGATCCCCTGCGCCAGCGCGCTGCCCGAGAGCACCAGCCCCATCGCAAGCCCGCGCCCGGCATCGAAAGCGCTGGCCACCGAGGCGGTCCACACAGTCGATTTGGTGGCCAGTGCGGCGGCGGCATAAACTGTCCAGATGGCGAACCACAGCCACACCGAACCGTTGAGCAGGCTGAGCGAAGCGATAGTCAGCGCCATCAACGCCAAGCCCGGCAGCGCCAGACGCCTCACTCCGATGCGGTCAATGATGAGACCGAACAGCGGCGAGAGGAAGAAGGTCGTGACCGCCGCAATCGAGGTGCCCGACGAAAGCAGCGCACGGCTCCAGCCAAATTCCTTGCCCAGCGGCTCCATGAACAGCCCGGCGGCCGCCGTCATCACCGAGGTGAAGGAAAAGGCGAGGCTGGCGGCGATCACCAGCGGCCAGTATTGCCGCCATTCGGCGCGGGCGCGCAGGCTCGTTTCGGCGGATGGGCCCCGGCTCATGCCGGCTGCATGCCCAGTTCGTCGAGCGTGAAGCCGTTGCCCGGCGCACATTGCTGGACCTCGATGACATTGCCTTCGGGATCATAGCCGTAGATCGTCTTGACGTGGCCGACATCGACGAATTCGCGCTCGTTGAAAGTCATGCCGCAGCTTTGCAGGTACGGGATATCCTTTTCGATCTCGGTGACATCGACGCAGAAATGGGTGTAGCCCCGGTCATGCGGGCGCTGCGGCTTCAGGCTTTCCGGCGGCGGCGCGGAATATTCGAACAGTTCGAGATAGCAGGTGCCCGCGCGCAGCATGACGCCCTTGGCCGCCGAGCCTTTCACATCGACGATGTGGTCCATCATCGGCTCACCCGCCCAGCTGAAGCCCTCGTCGACCGGCTGGAAGCCGAACGCCTCGGCATAGAATTTCTGCATGCGCGCCATATCGCGGCAATTGATGCCGACGTGGTGGATGCCTCTGATCATCGTGCAATCTCCCTCAATCCGGATCGACCCATTTGGTATTCGTAACGCGCGGCGAGAGGTATTTGGTCTTGGTCCAGCCGCCATCGACGACAATCGACTGGCCGTTGATCATCTCGGAAGCCGGCGAGCACAGGAACGCGATCACCCCGGCGGTATCTTCCGGATCGGCAAGGCGCGGATAGGGCGTGGTTTCGACATTGATCCGCTTGAACGCCTCATCCTCGAAACGGTGCGCGACCATTTCAGTGCGGGTCACCCCCGGCGCGACACAGTTCGAACGGATGCCGCGCGGACCATATTCGCAGGCCATGTGCTCGGTCAGCGATTTGAGGCCGCCCTTGGCCGCAGAGTAAGCGCCGCCGCGCCGCCCGCCGATATGGGCATAAGTGGAGGTGATGTTGACCACGCTGGCCCCCGCCCCAAGATGCGGGATCACTTCACGGCACAGGCGGAACGGCGCGCGCAGCATGACATTCATCATGCCGTCGTAGTCTTCGTCGGTGGCTTCATCGACTGGCTTGGGGCTGCCGACGCCGGCATTGTTGATCAGGAAATCGATCCGCCCGAAGCGCGACAGCGCCAGCGCGACGATCTTTGCGGGCGCATCATCCGCCGTCACATCGACCGAAATTGCCGCGACCATTGCCGGATCGCCGATAGCCGCTTCCAGCCGGGCCAGCTTGGCCTTGTCTCGCCCGATGCCGACAATGGCGACGCCCGCCTGGTGGAGCAGCTTGGCGGTCTCAAAGCCGATGCCACTGCCCGCCCCGGTGATGATCGCGACCTTGGCTGAATTATCCGGCATGATCCTCGTCCATTCCTGTGGTGCGGGCCCCGTCCGGTGCCTCGTCCATCGTGCTATAGCCAAGCGCGGCGATTCTGGAAGCTGCGTTTTGGCGATTGGCGCGCCCGTGCAGGACCGCTAGGGACAGGCCGAATCCGATTGAGGCCAAGCAACATGACCAAGACCCCCGCCGCGCTCGACGGCATCCGCGTAATCGACATGTCCCGCGTCTTCGCCGCCCCGGTCGGCGCGCAGATCCTCGGCGATCTGGGCGCGGACGTGATCAAGATCGAGCGCCCCGGCGTGGGTGACGACGGGCGCGGCTATGGCACCGCATGGGTCAAGGGCAAAGACGGACTCGATACCCGGCAATCCAGCTTCTTCACCGTCTCCAACCGCAACAAACGTTCGATCACAGTCAACCATTCCAGGCCCGAGGGGCAGGAGATCATCCGGGGGCTGGTCGAGACCTCCGACGTGCTGATCGAGAACTACAAAGTCGGCGATCTTGCCCGCTTCGGGCTGGACTACGAGAGCCTGAAAGCGATCAACCCACGGCTGATCTATTGCTCGGTGACCGGCTTCGGCCAGACCGGGCCGATGGCGGCGCTGCCGGGCTATGACGGGCTGTTCCAGGCGACCGGCGGCATGATGGCGGTGACCGGCATCCCCGACGGCAAGCCCGGCGCCGGGCCGCTGAAAGCCGGGCCCAGCCTGGTCGATTTCGTCACCGGGCACAACACCGCGCTGGCCATCATGGGCGCGCTGATGCACCGGCACAATTCGGGCGTGGGCCAGTTCATCGACATCGCCCTGCTCGACACTTCGGTCGCCATGATCAGCCACATCATGCAGGACTACCTGATCAGCGGCTTTGCCCCGCCGCGGCTCGGCAATGGCGGCAACGGCGGCGGCCCGGCCGACTTGCTCCACGCCAGCGACGGCATCGTCTATCTGACGGCGGGCACCGACGAACATTATCGCCGGCTCACCGTGCTGATGGAACAGCCGGAGCTGTTCACCGATCCGCGCTTCGATTCGAATTTCAAGCGCGCGCGCAGCGGGCAGGCCGAACTCATTGAAATCATAGACGCCTGGAGTCGCCAGATCCCGGTGGCAAAATTGCTCGCGTTGTTCGACGAGGCCGGCATTCCGGCGGCGAAATACAACGAGCTGCCCGAGGTGTGGGAAGAGGAGCAGGTCATCTTTCGCGGCCTCAAGGCCCGCACGCCGCATCCCCATGCCGAGGCCGGCTATGTCGACCTGATCGCCAGCCCGCTCGCGCAGATGTCGGCCAGCCCCGCGACGATCCGCATGGCCCCGCCGCTGCTGGGCGAGCACAACCGCGAAGTGCTGCAAGGCCTGCTGGGCTACAGCGACGAACGGCTGGCCGAACTCGCGGAGAAGCAGATCATCTGATTTCGATCCCCATTGCACTTGACGGACCTGTTCGAAATAGCGAATAGACTGTCCATGTCGCGATCATCTCCTGGTGTCTGGCGCGTCGCCGCCATTCTCAATTTCATTGCCGATCATCCAGGGCAAGCCTTCGCGCTGACCGATCTGGTGCGCGCGCTGAAACTCAGCCGGGCGACCTGCCACGCGCTGCTCACCGGCCTCGTCGATGTCGGCTATCTCTATCGCACCAGCGACAAGACCTATGTGCTCGGCCCGGCGCTCGCCGCCATCGGACGCACCGCGGCCGAACACGCCTCGCCGCTGCAGATCGCCAAGCCGGAGATGCGCGCGCTCGCCGATGCCTTCGATGTGGTCTGCGGGGTCTATAGCCTCGAGGCCGACGAAATGCTGCTGCGCGACCGGGCGGCTTCGGCCAGCCACGCCGCCTATCCCGTGCCCATCGGCACCCGGATGAAACTGCGTTCGGCGCAGGCGGTGGTCTATTATGCCTGGGCAAAGGCCGAGGCGGAAGCCTGGCTCGAGCGGGCAACCCCGCGCCCCGAGCCTGACCGCGTCGAGCTGATGTGGCGCAACATGGCCTTCGCCCGCGAGCACGGCTTCATCATCCACGTGCGCAATTCCGGCGTGGTCACCGGCGCGCCGACCGCCAACTATCTGCAGGGCGAGGAGACCGACGAGATCCCGGTTGTGCCGATCCCGGAAGTGGACCAGCAGGCTGTCTATCCCGTCGCCGCGCTGATGGCGCCGGTGTTCGATGCGCGCGGCAAGGTCAGCTTCGCGCTGGTCATCGCCGGCTTTCAGGCACCGATGACCGGGGCACAGGCCATGGCGGCCGGCGAGCAGCTGCGCGCCGCCTGCGCACGGATCACCGGGTTCATCGGCGGCGAGGCCCCTGCTGCTTGACGCTGGCCCCGCAAGGCTTTAGTTCTGGCGCGAATAAGTGTTCGCAATTGTGAATTTAGCGAACACGCCGGGAGACCAAGCCTTGTCCGACCAGATCGTTGCGCCCGAAACCCGCGACCTTGCCGAGCTTGCCGGTGCACTGTCCGGCTGGCTCGCCCAAAAGATGCCCGGCGCGAGCGACATGGTCATCGACAATCTCGACTATCCGCGCGGCGCCGGGATGAGCCACGAGACCATCCTGTTCGACGCCCACTGGCGCGAACATGGCGAGGCGAAGAGCCAGGGCTTGGTCGTGCGCATCAAGCCTGAAAAGATGACCGTATACCCCGACAACCTGTTCGACGAGCAATACGAGCTGATGCGGGTGCTGCATGAAGGCGGTTATGTCCGCGTCGCCAGGGTGCTGTGGCTGGAACAGGATAAAGGCCTGCTCGGCAAGCCGTTTTTCGTCATGGAGAAGCAAGTAGGCCGCGTGCCTGTCTCGATGCCGCCCTATGCACTCGAAGGCTGGGTGACCGAACTGAGCGACGCGCAGCACCGCAAGATCTGGGAAGAAGGCGTGACCCAGCTCGCGCTGATCCAGAAAGTGCCACTCGAGAAAGTCCAGTTCCTGCGCGGCCCCGCCCATGCGCCCGAAGGCTTTGCGCAGGAGTGGGACAAATACGTGCGCTTCGTCGAATGGGTGAAGGACGATCCGGTCGCGCCGATCCTGCGCGATGCGCTGGTGCGGCTGGAAGGCCTGACCCCCGCAAACCAGCCCGCAGGTCTCGTCTGGGGCGACGCGCGGATCGGCAACATGATGTTCAACGATGCCTGCGAAGTCGTCGCGGTCATGGACTGGGAACAGCCCTCACTCGGCGGCGCCCTGCAAGACCTCGCCTGGTTCCTCGTCCTCTCAGACACCATGCACGGCCCCGGCGCCCAGCGCGGCAAGCACCTCAAAGGCATGGGCAGCCGCGAGGAAACCATCGCACTGTGGGAACAGATCAGCGGCAAAAGCGCCGCCGACATCGAATGGTACGAGGATTTCACCCAGCTCAAGATGGCCTGCACCGGCGCGCGCCTGGGCCAATTGCGCGGGATGCAGATGCAGCCGCCGGAGTACCTGAGGCAGCGGCTGAAGGTTGGGTGAGCACAACTCCCTCACCAGCTACAGCAAGACAATCCGCTTGACGCTTAAACCCCCAGCCAGCATCTTGCCAGAATGAACGAACGCATCGTCATCGACAGCGAGGTCTGCGGCGGACGCCCGATCGTTGCGGGCACCCGGATGCGCGTTATCGACGTGCTCGATGCGCTGGCCTCGGGCGCGGGGATCGATGAATTGATCGCCGATTTTCCCTACCTGACGCGCGAGGATGTTCACGCCTGCCTCGCCTTCGCCGCGCGCGCGCTCGATCACCGGGTGGTCAAGGCCGCCTGATGCGCTGCCTCGTCGATGCGCAGATCCCGCCCGGCCTGTGCGACTGGCTCCGCGAACAAGGCGTCGATGCCGATCACGTCACCGATGTGCTGGGCGGCCAGACCCCCGATGCTGACATTGCCAATCATGCCGAAGCGAACTCTCTTGTGCTGATCACCAAGGACGACGATTTCAGGCTACGGCACCCACCAAGGCGCTATCGCCTCGTCTGGCTGCGATGCGGCAACATAAAGCAACCGCGCGCTCCGCAATTGGCTGAGCGCCCGCTGGCCGGAGGTGCGGCAAAGGCTTGAGGATGGCGAAGCGTTTGTCGAAGTGAGGTAGTTGGGGTGTTATTGCACGGGGCACCGTAACAACCACTCCCTCAATAGAAATTCCGCCGCAGCACCGTCACGCTGCGGTCCTCGCGCGCCATCGCCATGACATGCGCGCCGGGATAGGCGATCTTCTCGACTTCGCTCAGCGGGATGCGCGGCCAGGGATTCATGTCGCGGATCAGGGTTTCGCTGGTGCAGTGGACGGTCACTTCCTCGCCCGTATCGGTGCGGATGGTAACGTCGCCGCCACGCTGAGCCAGCACTTCGCCGATCACCGGCTGCGGCGCCCACGCCGGAATTGCGCGCACATCGAGCGACAGGCGGAACTCGTCCGAGGGGTTGGGCAGCCCGGTGTGCGCGGTCAGGTAGTTGAAGATCAGCACGTCGCCGACCTTGAAATTGGCCGAGCGCCAGTCCTCGTCGGCAATCGCCTCGCGCGGGATGGCGTTGCCTTCGCGGCTGACATCGTGGAGGCTGCCGCGCTGGTGGGTGCCCGGCGCCACGGCAAAGCTGCCCCGGTCCATCGCCACGTCGCGCACCGGCATCCAGCAGATGGTGAACAGCATGCCTTCGTTATAGAATCCGTCCTGATGCCGGCCGGCGAACAGATCCTGCCCCTCGGCAATCGGTCCGCTGGGAAAGGCCGAGCGGTGCGCGGCGATCGGGATCCACACCGGGTCGGCACCCAGCGCATCGCGCAGCACGGCATTGAGCAGCGGCTGCTTGACCACTTCGTGCCAGACGCGCGTGCCAATGACATCGCAGGGCCGCCATGTGTCGCTTTTCTTGCCGGTCCACACCGGGGCTTCGCTGGCCGGATCGATCAGACCCTCGGCGGCCAGCGCCGCACGGTACTGCGCTTCGGCCGCGTGCATCTGCTCAGGATCGATCACCCCGCGCAGATAGAGCACGCCGTCTTCTTCAAAGCGCCGGCGCAGCGCCGACCCGTCGCCGATCAGCGGCGTTGAATCGGTGAGCGGAGTAATCGCGATCATTGCGCCTGCCTTCCCAAATCAAACCACATTGCCCGCGCCGGCTGCATGTTTGGCGGCGATCCAGCCCCAGACGAACGAGGGACCGACGCTTGATCCCGCGCCGGGATAAATGCGCCCCATCACCGATGCGGTGCTGATCCCGGTAGCATAGAGCCCTTCGATCACCGAGCCGTCATTGCGCAGCACCCGCGCGTTCACATCGGTGACCACGCCGCCATAAGTGCCGACATCGCCGGGGACCATGGGCGCTGCATAGAACGGCGCTTCGTCAATCGGCCCCAGCGTGTGTGAGCCGTCCTCGCGATAGAAATCGCCGAGGAAGTTGTCATAAGCGCGGTCTCCGCGATGGAATTCGGTGTCCTTGCCCGCTTTCGCAGCGGCATTGAAACGTTCGACCGTTGCCCGCAGCACCGCCGGGTCCAGCCCGATCTGCGCCGCCAGGCCTTCCAGCGTGTCAGCACGCTTGAGGAACCCCGCATCATACCATTCCTGCGGCTTCTTCGAGCCGGGCATGGTGCCGGTGTACATGTATTGGCGCATGTGTTTTTCATCAACAATCCACCAGCTCGGGATCGCCGGCACGGTCTTGTCGCGCTTCAGCATGTTCTGGCAGAATTCCATGTAGGAGCCCGCTTCGTTCATGTAGCGCACGCCGGACTGGTCGACCAGAATCGAATAGGGCTTGGTCACGTTCATCTGCCCGCCGACTGCGGCAAGCTCGATGCCGTCGCCCTCGTTCTTCACCCCTGGCGGGATCGACATCTGGTTGCCGACCATTTCCTCCATCTGGCCAATGGCAGCGCCCAGCGAGATCATCTCGAGAATCATCTCGCCGGTGTTGCCGCCCGGGGTCGCGGTCCATTTGACCGAGGTTCCCGGCTGATACTTGTCGCGCATTTCCTGGTTGTGCGAAAAGCCGCCGGCATTGACCAGCACGCCCAGATTGGCGCCGATGCGCCAGGGCTTGCCGTCCTTGGTGGTGACCACGCCTGTGACCGCGCCGGAGGCATCCTGGATGAAGCCGGTGACCGGTGAATTGACCCGCAAGTCCACGCCTGCCTTGAGGCTGGCCTGCAGCATCCGGCCCTGCAATGCCCCGCCCGCGCTGGTCCAACGTTTGCCGGTGAGCTTGGCCATGACCATCCGCCAGCCCACCTTGAGCATGGCAATGCGCCCCCTGAACGAGCTCTTCATCAGCGCGATGTCGAAGCCTTCGAAGTGATAGGCGGGGACTTTCATGAAATTGGGTTCGAGCCGCTCGCGCCATGCGCCCAGCTCATTGGTGTCAAACAGGTCGGCGATGATCGTGCGCCCGGGGACCGAACCGCCCGGCCGGTCATCGTAATAGTCTGGCCACCAGGCCATGCGGCGCAGTCTGATGCCGTTTTTCACCAGGAACTGGATCATCTTCGGGCCTTCGCTGACATAGGCCGCGCGGCGTTCCTGCGTCGTGCCGGGGGCATCGAGCGACTGGCCCGCCGTGGCTTCCATGTAAGTCATCGATTGCTCGAAGCTGTCTTCCACGCCATCTTCGGCCATGAACGGGTTGTTGGGAATCCACATCACCCCGCCCGATCGCGACGTGGTGCCCCCGATGCGCGGCATTTTTTCGAGCACGACGACGCTTTTGTCCATCGTGCGCATGACCAGCCCCGAAACCATCGAGCCGCCGCCGCTGCCCGCCACCACGAAATCGAAGGTCTCGTCGAACTGCTGCTCGCTCATGCTGCCTGCTCCCTCAGTTCCTTGAGAAAATTACCGCGATCGACTTTGCCTGTGGCGGTGCGCGGCAATGGTTCGGTGCGAAAGGCGACGCCGCGCGGCACCTTGTAGATCGCCAGATGCGCGCGGCAATGGGCCTTGACCGCATCCTCGGTCAGTGCGGCATCGGGAGCGATCACCAAGGTCGCCACCAGTACTTCGCCCAGCCGCGCGTCCGGTCGGCCATGGGCAATCGCCTCGCGCACCCCGGGCATGGCCGCCAGCACCCGCTCGACCTCAGCACAATAGATGTTCTCCCCGCCCGAGATCACCATGTTCTTCTTGCGGTCGACGATGGTGTAGATGCCATTTTCATCGACCGTGGCGATGTCGCCGGACGCAAGCCAACCGTCGTGCAAGGCCTCGGCGGTGGCTTCGGGATTGTTGATGTAGCCGTTCATCACCATCGGGCTGGAAACGAACAGCTCGCCCGGCTCGCCAATCGCCGGTTCGCTGCCATCGTCGCGGCGCAGTTGCACTTTGGCGGTTGGCGCGGGCCAGCCGCAGGCAGCGGGGTGCTTGAGGTAGATGTCGCCGCTGATCCCGCAGGTCCAGGCGGTGGCTTCAGTTTGGCCATAGCCGTTCGAGAGCTGGCAATGCGGCATCCGCGCCTTGATCGCCTCGACCAGCGCCATGTCGAGCGGGGCGGAACCATTGGCCATATAGCGCACCTGCCCCAGCAGTTCGGGCGTTGCGCGTGGATGCGCGAACATGTCGAACAGCATGGCAGGCACGAAATTGAGCCGGGTCATGCCGACCCGCTCGATCATGTCGAAAGCAATGTCGGCATTCCACTTCCCCATGATGTGCACCGTGGTGCCCACGCTGATCGCGCGCAGGCTGGGCATGATCCCGCCGAGGTGGAACATCGGACCCAGGATCACCGCCGGGGTCGCCATGGCACGCTGATGGTCTGGCAGCCGAACGCCGGTCTCTTCCTCGTAGCGCACATCATAGAGCGCGCCCATGAATGTCGCCACCGCGACCGAAGCAGCGAGCGCGCCGTGGCTGAGCAGCGCACCCTTCGGAAAGCCGGTGGTGCCCGAGGTGAACAGCACGATCGCGCCTTCGTCGGGGTGGATGTCTGCGGGTCTGAAGTGCCGCCCCGCAACCGGCACGGAGATCGCCGCGAAATCGGCATCCCTGTCCCCGCGCAGCGGCAGCGCGGGCGTGCCGGTGACGATGCGCCGGAAATCCGGATTGGGCCGCGCGGCTGTAATGATGTCGTCGCGCTCGGCATCGAGAATGGCGAGGCCCGCGCCGGCAGTCTCCATCGCCCGCAGCATTTCCTCGGCCACGCCCCGGCTGTTGACCAGCGCGGCGATGCCGCCGAGCGAGGTGATGGCGATCAGGCTGAGCACCCATTCGGGCCGGTTGGACATGACCACCGCGACCATGATTCCCCTGGCCACGCCGAAATCATCGCGCAGCGCATGCGCCAGCGCGGCGGCGCGGGCGAAGCCCTCGGCATAAGTGAAGCTGGTCTCGCCGTGGACAATCATTGTGCGTTCGGCGAAAGTCATTGCCCTGTGATAGATTCCGGCGAGATTGCGCGGCATTGCCTTGAACACTTCCTGCTCATGGCCGCGAACCGTCACGGTCTCGAGCTCCCACGCCTTGCCCGGCCCGATCAGCCGATCAGCAAGCGGGTCGCGGATATTGCCGCGACAGTCTGGCGGCACGGTGGTCACAGTGTTCACTCTCCCGGTTTTTTCCCAAGACAGGCGCTTGCCTTGTCGATATGCAACGCACCAATAGCATTAGGTGATAGGGAGAGACGGGCTTGTCGGCAAGGCTGGAAGGCAGTGCGGTTGCCGAATGGCGCGCGAACTGGACGGTGGTGCTCGCGGCCTCGGCCGGCGCGGCGATGTCGGCAATCAGCAGCTATTCGACCAGCCTGTTTTTCGAACCATTGGAACGCACCTTCGGCTGGAGCCGGGTCGAGATTTCCTCGGTCCATCTGTTCGGCGCAGCCGCTGCCATCCTGCTCGCCCCGGCAGTGGGCCACATGGTCGACCGGCTGGGCGCGCGGCGCGTCGGCATTCTGGCAATCTTTGCTGTTACGCTCGGCTTCTCGTCGCTGGGGCTGACCGGCCCGAGCATCTGGCACTGGCGCGCGCTATGGGTGCTTCTCGCGCTGATCGCGGTGCTGCATCAGCCGATGGTCTGGAGCTCGGCAGTAGCGAGCTTCTTCTCGGCGGGGCGGGGCTTTGCCTTGGCGGTGACGTTGTCCGGGACCAGCCTCTGCTCGGTGATAACGCCCCCGCTAGCGGTATGGCTGATCGACCAGTACGGTTGGCGCATGGCCTTTCCCGGCCTTGCCCTGTGCTGGGCGGTGATCGTGCTGCCGCTGGTACTGTTGTTCTTCACCAGCGCGACCGACAGAGCGCGCAAACAGGGCGCGCAGGCCAAAGTCCGCCCCACGCATAACAGCTTCTTTGCCGCCTTCCGCAGCGAGGCGATGTCGCCGAAATTCCTGCAATTGCTCATCGCCGGCTTTTCGATTGCCCTGGTCGTCGTCTCGGTGGCGCTGACCATCGTGCCCATCCTCTCCTCGGGTGGGATCGCGCGCGGCACGGCGGCGGGGATCGCCTCGCTACTCGGCATTGCCTCGATCTGCGGGCGGCTGACGATCGGGCTGCTGCTCGACCGGTTTTCGGGGCGCATGATTGCCGCAGTCGCAGTCTGCCTGCCGATCATCGGCAGTCTTGTCCTGCTGTTCAATCCCGGATCCGTGGCTGCCGCTTCGGTAGCAGTGATCATCTTCGGCCTCGCGCTCGGGGCCGAGCTGGATATCCTCGCCTACCTCACCTCGCGCTATTTCAAGGTGGCGAGCTTCGCCATGCTGTTCGGCACGGTCGGCAGCTTTGTCGGCCTCGCGGGCGCACTGGGTCCGGTGATGTTGAATGCAGTCTATGACGCGACCAGGAGCTACGATCTGGCGTTGTGGGGGATCGTGCCGATGTGCCTGATCTCGGCGGCACTGTTCGTCACCCTCGGGCCTTATCCGGAGGCGAAGTCACCGCAGCAAGACCGGCAGTCCTGATGGTCCCTGTTGCTCCAGCCCGCCGGTGATGAACGGGGCGGGCGCATCGGGATCGAGCCGCAAGTTCGGGAAAGCATCAAGCAGCGCGCCGATCCCGACTTCCATCTCCACCCGCGCGACATTCATGCCAAGGCAGCGGTGCGTGCCGAGCCCGAAGGCCATGTTGGTGAGAAACGGGCGGTGCAAGTCAAACGCATCGGGATTCTGCCAGCGCGAAGGGTCGCGGTTGGCGGGGCCAAGGCACAGCTCGAGCACCGATCCGGCCTCAATCGCCACATCGTAGAACACCGTGTCTGCCATCACCATGCGGTAGAAATAGGGCGCGGTGGGGTTCCAGCGCAGTGCTTCCTCGATCGCCTGGGGCAGCAGCGAACGGTCGGCCTTGACCTGCTCGAACTGATCGAGGTGGGTGAGCAGCGCGAACAGCGTGATTCCCATCTGCCGCCAGCTGGTGCCGCCGCCCGCCACCATCACCAGCTTGGCATGGGCCATGATCTCGCGGGGCGTGAGCGCACGGGGTTCTTCGCCCGGCAGCATCAGCTTTGTCTTGAGCAGAAAGCTGATCAGATCGTCCTGCGGCGCGGCGCGGCGCGCGGCGATCAGCCCGAGCAGCATATCCTCGACGATCCGGCCGTTGGCCGCGCGTTGCGCCATCGTGACATTGCGGTTCTGGCTGGTCGAGTTGAGATAGGCGTGGCGGAAACTCAGCGCCTCGTCGCCATCCAGCCCAATCGCGGTGGTGATGGTATAGACCGGCACGCGCGCGCAGAAATCGATGTTGAGGTCGGCGCGGTCTCTCGCGGCCATGCGCGCGATCAGCCGCGCGACAATGGCGTCGATCGTGCGCTTGCGCCACCAGTTCATCGCCTCTGGCATCAGGAACTTGGGCTGGATGGTGCGGCGGAAAGCGCGGTGGACCGGCGGGTCCATCTCGAGGATGCCCATCGAATACTGATCGAACTCGCTCGCATGGCCCTGCACCGAGTTGGAAAAGGTCTGCGGATCGCGGAACGCGGCTTCGCAGGCTTCATAGGTCAGCGCGGTGTAGTGCTGGCGCCCGGCGGCGCGGATGTGGCGATCGTGCAGCGGCAGGCCAAGCAGCTCGCGCACCCGGCCCTTCTGCACCGGTGCCTTGGCACGCAGCACGTGGAGCTGGGGCATGATGGCCTTGATATCGACCCAGTTGCCGATGGCCATCGCCTCGTTGGTGACGTCGTAAAGCTCATCGTAAAGCGGGTCGTCAGCCGTCAGGACGTCTTGTGCCATGTCCATTGCAGGCTCCTGTCAGATGGCTTCGCCGGCCGAACGGGCCAGCACCAGGCGGGCCTGGGGGGTCTCATCCGGCAAGCGCCGCGAGACCAGCCAGATCAGCAGATAGGCCAGTGGCGCCAGCAGCAGGATCGAGAAGATACCGGCGTTGAGCGAGCCGGTCAGCACCGACACCTTGCCCGCCCAGTAAGGCCCGATCCCCGAGGCAACGACGATGGCCACCAGCGAATAGGCCGCCGAAGCCGCGCCGCGCATACGCGGCAGCACCAGATCCTGCACCAAGGCGGCAGTCGCCCCGCCCCACAGCCCGCTGAACACGCCAATGAAGAATTTCGCGGCAAGAAACACGGCGAAGTCGCGGGTTAGCAGCAGGGCGACAATCCCGGGGATGATCCCGCTCAGCGCCAGCGCCAGCATTCCCATCGGCGCGCGCAGATCGCGGGCGCGCCAGCGGTCGGTCATATAGCCGCCGATCAGCACCCCGACAAAGCCGCCCGCCGCCGCAATCAGCCCCAGCGACAGGCCGATCTCGGTCGGCGTCTTGTCAAAGGTGCGCATTGCATAAGGCGCAGACCAGACCCCGACCGCGCCGCCGATGCATGCAATCAGCGCGGTGGCACCGGCTGCCATGACGAATGTGCGGTCGCCATAAGTCAGGGCAAACAGTGGCCGGTCGCGCAGACTTTGCACCTGCCCCCAGGTGATCACCGCATATGCGCCGAAAGCGAAAGCGGCCCACTGCGCCTTGTCGCCCGTCAGCCAATAGAGCAGCAACGCGACGGCAATGAGGCCGGCGGTGAGCGTCAGGTTGCGCAGGACTGCGGGCCGGCCGCCAAGCCGGTGCAGCGCGAGGAGGGTGAACGGCGGCAAGGCGGCGCCAACTTCGCGGGTGACCACTTCGCCGACCGTCAGATCTTCCGGCTGGGGCCGCGCCGGCTCGCGGATCAGCAGGATCAGCAGCGCCAGCGGCAGGCCAGTGAGCCCGACCGCATAGAGCGCCGCCTGCCAGGGCTTGACCGAACAGGCGCCCGCCCACGGCAGGCTGGTGCACATGTCGCCCCAGAATTGCAGAAAGAGCCCGCCCAGCACCATCGCGCTGGCCCCGCCGAGGAACGTGCCCGACAGGTTTGCCCCCAGGACAGCAGCGCGGTTTTCCTTGGGAAACATGTCGGCAAGCAGCGAATTCGAGCAGGGATTGGCGACTGCCTCGCCCACGCCGACGCCGATCCGGGCAAAGGCCAGCGTGGCAAAGCTGCCCGCCGCGCCGCCCAGCGCGGTCATCACCGACCATAGCGCAACCCCGAAAGCCATCAGTTTCTTGCGCGGCAGGAAGTCCGAAATCCGCCCCATGGCAATGCCGACGACCGAATAGAACACGGCGAAGGCCGTGCCCAGGATGAAGCCGAGATCGGCATCGTCGAGGCGCAAGTCCGCCTTGATCGATTGCGCCAGGATCGAGACGATCTGCCGGTCGAGATAGTTGAACAGGTTGGCGCTCGCCATCAGGACGAGCGCGAACCATGCCGCGCCGGTTATGCGGGCTTTTGGCAGTCGATCAGCCGCTATGCTCGCCACTACACATCCCCGGATAAAAATCCTCTCCGAGCTTGTCTCGGGGAGGTGGCAGCCCGCAGGGCTGACGGAGGGGTCGCAGCGCTGCGCCCCTCCACCACCGCTTCGCGGCGGTCCCCCTCCCCGAGCAAGCTCGGGGAGGATTGATTTCAGCTTATCCGCAACAGCTTCTTCGCATTGTTGCAGATGATGTCGCGGATCGCCGCCTCAGGAACGCCCGCGAAATCGCGCCGGATAATGTCGTGCGAATTGGGGAACGTGGTTTCCGAATGCGGATAGTCCGACGACCACATGATGTTCCTGCCGCCAGGCAAGTCGCGCGCGAGGATGCCGGTGCGATCCTGGATGAACGAGCCCCAGACGTTCTGGTCCATGTACCAGCTGGGCAGCTTGTCGATCGGGCTGTCCATCCAGTACCGCTGCTTTTCCCAGGTGCGGTCGGCGTATTCGGCATACCAGGCGAACCAGCCCACGCCCGATTCCATCGTGGCAATGCGCAGGTCGGGGAAGCGGTCGAAAATGCCGTTGAACACGAAAATGCCGATCGGCTCGGCCATCGCCAGCTTGCTCATCGGCATATCGGGCAGGAAATGCTGTTTCTCGCCAAACCGCGGCACGCGGCCGCCGAGATGGAAGGTGATGACCATGCCATAGTCGCATAGCACCTTCCAAAGCCGGTCGAACTCGGGCTGATAATACTGCAGCGCGCCCTTGGGGTCGCCGGTCTGGGCAGAAACCTGGCCCGACTTCATGTTCTTTATTTCGGACGAGGTCTTCCAGGCTTCTGCATTCTGCGGGAAGGCCGGCAGCTGGAGCATCTTGAAGCCCATCTTGGCGAGCCGGTGCACATGCTCGATGGTCTCGTCGATGTCGCGCATCGGCGCATGGCCGACCGGGAACAGCCGGTGCGGGGCGTTCGATGCCCAGTCCATCACCCAGCGGCTATAGCCCTCGAAGCTGGCGATATAGAGATCGTTGTCGAAGCTGCCGAGCGGACCGCCGCCGAAGCAGATCGCCTGGTCGATGCCATCAAGGTCCATGTCGGCAAGGCGCTTGGCGGGATCATAGGTGTTGCGCTGGTCGGCCAGCCGGCCCACCATCTTGAAGTTCTTGCCCTCGCGGCCGGCCTGGTTGTTGATCATCATCACCGGGCGGCGATTGCCCTCGAAGCAGATGTAATCACATTCCTCGCCATATTCGATGACCGGTGCCTTGGCCTTCTGCGAATCGGGCAGATAGTCCTTCCACATGTCGTAAGGAGGATCGATATGCACATCGGCATCGAAGATCGGCCCATAGGTCCAGTCTTCCTTGGTGGCACTGCCAAACAGCGGATCGGCTTCGCTCATTTCCAGTCTCCCATGCGTGCTGCCATTAAATTCACAATGGCGAACTTGCTATCGCAGTTTAGAATATGCCCGATTCCCCCGTCGGTCAATCCCGCTTGGATGCAACAGATGCCCCCGTTAACCCGATTCTAGGACGACCCTGCCAAGCTCTGCGCCTGACCAGCACAAGGTGCCGCAATGCGCAGCTACCCCGCAAATGAATTCCGCCCCGCAGTGTGTGAAACCGGCCTGTCACATGCGCACGTTCTGGGCGCCTTGTCCTATGCGCTCGATCTCACCGAGGGCCAGCCTGCCGGCCACAGCATCCGCGCCTGCTGGATCGCGATGCGGCTGGGCCGCGCCATCGGGCTGGGCGAGGCGGACTTGCGCGAACTCTATTATGCCGTGCTGCTCAAGGATCTTGGCTGCAGCTCGAACGCGGCGCGGGTGGCACAGCTGTTTGCCGGCAACGACCGCGCACTCAAACACGACTTCAAGCTGATCGGACCAAAACCCGAAGACTTCGGCGCATTCATCGTTGCCGAAGCCGGATCGCAGGCGACCGAATCAGAAGGCGGCCGCTCGGCGATTGTCGATAATCTGCTGGCCAATGCCGGGCCGATCATGGTCGGCCTGATCGACACACGCTGCACTCGCGGGGCCGATATCGCCCGCCAGTTGCGATTTTCCGAAGGCGTCGCCGCCGCGATTGCCGGGCTCGATGAACACTGGGACGGATCGGGCCTGCCGCATGGCGTGGCTGGCGAGGCGATCCCGCTGGGCGCGCGCGTCGCCCTGCTGGCGCAAGTCGCCGACGTGTTTTTCATGGCTGCCGGCCCCGAAGCAGCACGCGCCGAAATTGCCCGGCGCAGCGGCGGCTGGATCGATCCGGCGCTGGCCGGGCAGTTCGCCGCGCTCAGCGCAGAGCCTGAATTCTGGACCGCTTTGGCCTCGCCCGGGCTGGCCGCCGAGCTTGCCGCGCTTGAGCCTGCCCATCAAAGCGTGGCAATCGATGAGGCCTATCTCGATGATATCGCCACGGCTTTCGGCCAGGTGATCGACGCCAAGAGCCCCTACACCGGCGGTCACAGCGAACGGGTCGGCCTGTTCGCCGATCTTATTGCGGCGCGGCTCGGCCTGGATCCCGCTGCCCGCCGCAGGCTCGCCCGCTCAGCCAGGTTGCACGACATCGGCAAGCTTGGGGTCAGCAGCCGGGTGCTCGAAAAGCCGGGCGCGCTCGATGATGACGAGTGGTCCCAGATGCGCCGCCATGCCGCGCTGACCACCGACATCCTCAGCCGCGTCGGCGCGTTCAGCGACATGGCGATGATCGCCGGATCGCATCACGAGCGGCTCGATGGCAAAGGCTACCCCCTCAAGCTCGACGCCAGCATGATCGCGCTGGAAACACGCATTATTACAGTCGCCGATTTCTTCGACGCTTTGACCGCCGACCGCCCCTATCGCGCGGCGATGAGCATCGATCGCGCACTGGAAATCATGGCCGGTGAACAGGGCAGCGCGATCGACCCGCGCTGTTTCGCCGCGCTGAAGGCTATCGTCACAAGCGGCATCCCGGAAAGGCCGCTGGTGCAAGTCAGCGAAGCGTTGGGTCAGGTCACCCCGCGCACATAGGCATCGATGGTGCCCGAGCAGGCGATCTTGTCGCCACCGGCAAGATCGGCATAGCGCTGGATATCGTCGGCGATTGACGGGCTGGAGCGGCCGCATTCGCAGGTACCCCAGGTCGCGCGGATCTTGTCGCCCGAGATTACCCCGCCCCAGCGCCCCTGCATCGACAGGTCGAGAAAGGCCGCGCGGCCTTCAACCTCGCCATCGAAGCACGGCTCGATCAGGTTCTCGCCCGATTCGTCGAGCAGCAGCAGGATCATCCACGGCGGCACATGATAGCGCCCCGCCGAGCAGCGCGGCGCATTGGTGTTCATCTCCTGCATGCCATAGCTTTGCAGCGCCCGCGCTTCGCTGATGTTGAAGGTTTCGAAGATGAACGCCTTGTAGTCGTCGGGCAGCACCGCGCGCTTCAGCCCGCCGCTGAAGAAGGTCGAATTCTCCTGGAAGTCCTTGCCCGAAAAGCCGCGATCACGGACCAGCCTGGCCACCTGATAAAGCGGGCCTAACATGCCCATGATGTGCAGCTTGTGGTCGCGACTGGCGATCAGCGCCTCGACCGCCTGATCAACTGCCGATGCCATCGCCGCCTCGCGCTCGGTGCCTTGCGCCTCATAACGCGCGATCTCGCTCGGCTGCGCGGTGCCATCGGCGATGCGCTTGCGCAGCACCACCATCTCGGTGATCCCGCCAATCGTGATCGGCGGGACATCGGGGGCGAACGGCGGGAAATCGGGCGGGCTGAAGGCCATGGCCATCGGCATACCGGTGGCGCGGTTGCGCGGAGTGGCGGCGACCTGGCCGAGCCCGATCATCCGCCGGTCGTGGTTGGGCGCGAGGCCATACCAGCGGATCATGTGGAGCAGCCCGCGCCCGCAGAAATCGAGATCGGCCTGGACCGCATTCATCATTGCGCATTTGCCGGTCGTCCCGCTCGAGCATGAGACGAAATGCCCCTGCGTCTCGAGCATCGTCAGCCACTCGTCGAGGCCTTCAACACCGCTGGTATCCATCGGCTCGACGCGATTGGTCGAAACCGTATCGAGCCACTTGCCCATGCGGTCCCACTTGCCGTCCATCAGCCAGCTTTCGGGATAGCTCTTGTAGGCGGTGTGCGCGAACAGCAGCGGCACGAGGTCATGCAACGTGTTGATCCGGCTGACCCCGCCTTCCTCGGCGCGGTTTGCCAGCAGTTTGATCTTGCCGACCTGATCCTGGAAAATCGCGTCTGCCGCCGCCAGTTGGCGCTCGATCAGCGCCTTGTGACCCTCCATATAGGGATCATCGCTGTCGATCAGCGCGACCAGCCGTGCGGCCTCGTCCAGATCTTGCGCCGCAGTTGCCATTGCATTTTCCTCTCACCTGATTTTGATCGGATCATCCTGCCACGGCAGCGCAGAGTCAACGCTTCTATAACACCTTCAGCGCGGCGATGAGCACGGCATCGTTGGTCGCCTCGGGATTGGCCCGGATCGCCGCTTCTTCGCGACCGATTTCGCCCCAGATGGCATCGTCCACCCGGCCCGACAACGAACGCGCCACGCCGCTCACATCAATCCCGGTGAGCGCGGCAAGCGCCTGTCCGACTACCGGATCGTCGGCCAGCCGCAGCCCGTCGCCCAGCACAGGCACCATCGCCTCGATCAGGCTTCCGGCCATTGCGCTGCGCAGGAAACCGGTCGCCGCACTCGGCCCGCCCTTGACCAGCGCGAGCGCATTGTCGATGCCGATGGTGCGCACCGTATCGGCGAGGATCGGCGCGGCGCGGCGCGCGCCTTGTTCGGCGACGCGGTTGAGACTTCTTTGCAGGCGGCCCTTGAATACCGCCGAAGTCAGGATCGACTGGAGGACATTGCCCCGGCTGCCGAAAACATCAGGCAAATCGAGCCGCGCCAGTTCATTGTCATAAAAGCCGCCAGGCGCGACCAGCCGGGCGAGAGCCTGGCGGGTCGAACGCTCGAGCAGGCGGCGGATGGCATCGACCAGGCTCAGCGCGCCAAGCGAGGCGCAGCCCGGCAGCGCCAAGGCACTGCTGGCGGCAAGCCCGGCCAGAAGAACCCGGCGGCTGGTGAAACTCTGTTGCATTGCGACCATTATCCACTTCTCCCGAAAGCGGCCGGGTTACCTCCCGGCGGACAAGCCCCCATATGGAGGGTAAGATGAACCGTGTCCGACTCCTTGTGTTCAACGCCGTGCTCGGTGTGCTGGATTATCGCGTCCCGCCGGGCATGGAAATTGAAATCGGCGCGGTGGTGCTGGTGCCGCTGGGGCCGCGCCAGATCATCGGGATCGTCTGGGAGGCCGACCGGCTGGCGGGCACCGAAGTGCCCGAGGCCAAGCTGCGGCCGATCATCGAGGTGCTGCCGGTGCCCCCGCTCTCCGCAGCCCTGCGGCGGCTGATCGAATGGACCGCCGACTATTACTGCGCCCCGATCCAGTCGGTCGCGCGGATGGCGCTGTCCTCCACCGCTGCCTTGCGCGGCGGCAGCACGACCACCGAATATCGCCTTTCCGGGCTGGAGCCTGCCCGTCTGACCCCCCAACGCGCCGCCGCGATGGACGCGCTGCATGGCGAACAGGCCTCGATCCGCGAACTGGCGGAAATCGCCAGTGTTTCCGAAGGCGTGCTGCGCAGCATGGCCAATTCCGGGTTGCTCGAGGCGGTCACCTTGGATCTCGACCGGCGCTATCCGCGCGCCCGCGCCGACTTTGCCGTGCCGGAGCTGTCCGATGACCAGCAGGCGGCGGCCGACCGGTTCATCGCAGCCGTGCGCGCCGCCAAGTTCGCGCCGTTCCTGCTCGATGGGGTGACCGGTTCGGGCAAGACCGAGTGCTATTTCGAGGCCATCGCCGAGGCAATTCGCCGCGAAACGCAGGTGCTGGTGCTGCTCCCCGAAATCGCGCTGACCGAGAATTTTCTGCGCCGCTTCGAGGCGCGCTTCGGCACCCCGCCGATCCTGTGGCACAGCTCGGTCAAGGCGAGCGAGCGGCGGCGGGCCTGGCGCGCGGTGGCCAGCGGAGAGGCGCAAGTCGTGGTCGGCGCGCGCTCGGCATTGTTCCTGCCGTTCTCGCGGCTCGGGCTGGTGGTGGTCGACGAGGCGCACGAGGTTTCGTTCAAGCAGGACGACGGCGTGCGCTATAATGCGCGCGATGTCGCGGTGATCCGCGCGCGGTTCGAAGCGGTGCCAATCGTGCTTGCCAGCGCCACCCCGGCGCTTGAATCGCTGCAACTCGCCGAAGCCGGCGTCTATACCCGCATCGACCTGCCCGCGCGCTTTGGCGGCGCGGCGATGCCGGAGATCGAACTGGTGGACCTGCGCACCGAAGAGCCCGAGCGCGGCCGCTGGCTGGCCCCGCGCCTTGTGGCAGAAATGCGCGACCGGCTGGCCAAGGGCGAGCAATCTCTGCTGTTCCTCAACCGGCGCGGCTATGCTCCACTAACGCTCTGCCGCCACTGCGGCTACCGCTTCCAGTGCAGCAATTGCACCGCCTGGCTGGTCGAGCATCGCCTCTCGCGCCGGCTCGCCTGCCACCATTGCGGCCATCAGGAGCCGGTGCCCGAAGCCTGCCCCGAATGCGCCACGGCGGATTGCCTCGTCGCCTGCGGCCCCGGCGTCGAGCGCATCGCCGACGAGGTCGCCGAGCTGATGCCCGAGGCGCGGCTGGCGGTGGTCACTTCCGACACGCTCAACACGCCCGAAAAGATCGCCGCATTCGTCGCCAATGCGGAAGCCGGCCTGATCGACGTGATCGTCGGCACGCAATTGGTCACCAAGGGCTATCACTTCCCCGAACTGACGCTGGTCGGCGTGGTCGATGCCGATCTCGGCCTTGAAGGCGGCGACTTGCGCGCGGGCGAGCGCACCTATCAGCAGATCGCGCAGGTTTCGGGCCGCGCCGGACGCGGGGCCAAGCCGGGCCAGGTGCTGATCCAGACCCGCGCGCCCACATCCCCGGTGATCGCCGCGCTCGCCGCCGGAGACCGCGACGCATTCTATGCCGCCGAGGCAGAAGCCCGCCGCGACGCCGGTGCGCCGCCGTTCGGGCGCTGGGCGGCGATCATCGTCTCATCCGAAGACGAGGCCGAAGCCCGCGATGCCGCCCGCGCCATCGGCGGCGCGCGGCCAGACTTGCCTGACATCGCCATCCACGGCCCCGCGCCCGCGCCAATGTCGATGCTGCGCGGGAGGTATCGCTACCGGCTTTTGATCAACGCCCGCCGCACCAGCGAATTGCAGCGGGTGATCCGCGGCTGGCTTGAGTCGCTGCGCTTCCCGCAAGGGGTGCGCGTGGCGGTGGATATTGATCCGTACAGTTTTGTGTGAAGGGGGATCGACCCGATCGCAGACACCACCACTTATGGCTTTGTGACCGTCACCTTGAGATAGGTTGCCGGGATTTCGGTCCTGTCCGCACCAGCAAGGTTATATTGGTCAAACAATTGGGACAGTTCTGCCTCCAGCTGATCGGCCCTGCCATCCTGCGAAGCCGCCTCAAACGCATTCATGGTCGGGCCATAAAATTGCTTGAATGTCTTGAACAGCTCGCGCGGCGGCGCTGGGCTGCGGAAGACATAAGTCGCGCGGTCGCAAACGATGTTCTCCGTGGGCACCCCTGCCGCCCCAAAGCGCTCACGAACGTTGTCCTCAACTCCCCAGGCCACCGGGCTGACGAACCCTTCTGGCGGCGGCGGCGTGTAAGCAGCGCTCGTTTTCAAAACTTGGGCAATCAGCGTTGGATCGCCGGGAATCCAGTTCCCCATGACGATCCGGCCGCCGCTGCGCGTGACCCGCACCATCTCTTTGGCCACATCGAACGGGCGCGGCGCGAACATCGCGCCGAAGATGCTCACTGCAAGATCGAAGCTGTCATCAGCGATTTCCCCGAGGTCCGATGCGTCGCCCTCCTGAAACCGGAGGTTGCCCAGTCCAGCCGCAGCCGCACGGGCATTACCGGCAGCCACCAGATTGGCCGCGATGTCCACTCCCAGGACGTTGGCCCCTCGCTGCGCGGCTGGAACAGCCGTCGTGCCATCGCCGCAGCCAATATCGACAACATCCATGCCCGGCATCACGCCAAGGCTCTCGACCAGCGCATCACCGGACTCTCGCATCGTCGCGGCAATCCTGGTGAAGTCGCCTTTCTCCCAAAGCGCCTTGTTCGGATTCATGGCCCGCCTCCTCTTGTTAAAGCAAATCCGCCGCCTTCAGCAGCCGCTCGCCGTGATCCCGCTCCTCGCCGCCATTGAGCCGGAACAGCCGCGCCGCTTCGGCATTGTCGCTGCTCGCTGCCCACCGTTCATAAAGGCTCTCGCCGCCAAATTCGCCCTGGGCCAGCCCACGCAGGGCTTCGGCGGTCACCGGCGGCGCGGGGATCGGTCCGGCGAGGTAGGGATTGTCCGCCGATGCGGGCGGGTCATATTCTTCGCCGCTGATCGCCCGGATCGCCTTGGCCACGCGGTGGGCATGGGCCATTTCCTCGCGGCCGTTGTGTTCGAGCAAGGCGGCGACTTCGGCGTTATCCGTGCCCGAGGCCATGCTGCGATAGAGATCGAGGCCAGCAGCTTCGAGCAGCACCATCAGCTTGAGATCATCCACGTTCGGCGCGGTGAGCGCGTTGATGCGGGCAAAAGCCTCGCCGATTGTCGCTGGTGCGCCGGGGGGAAGCTGGGTTGGCATTGTAATCTCCGCTGAAATTGCGTGGCCAACCTAGTCCGGCGCGCGCTCCTGCGCCAGCCCTTCCCGCTCCAGTAGCTTCGCCTTGATTTCCAGCCCCCAGGCATAGCCGCCCAGGCTGCCGTCGCTGCGGATCACCCGGTGGCAGGGAATCAGCACCGCGACATTGTTTGCCCCGTTGGCGCTGCCCGCCGCGCGCACCGCGCCGGGTTTGCCGACGGCAGCGGCGATCTGCGCGTAAGTCCGCGTCTCGCCGGGAGGAATGCGGCGCAGTTCGCGCCACACCGCTTCCTGAAACGCGGTGCCCTGCACGTCGAGCGGCACCTCGCGCATCGCGCCGGGGTTTTCGACCGAAGCGATCACATCGCCGAGCAGGCCGGCAAAGGCCTCGCCGCCCTCGACCAGATCGGCATGGGGGAAACGCGCTTCCAGCGCCTCGCGGCCCTCATTGAACGACAAGCGGCACACGCCCTTTTCGGTCGCCGCGACCAGCATCGGGCCCAGACTTGACGCAACAATTGCCCAGCGGATCGTCACCCCTTCCCCGCCGCGCGCCCAGGCCGATGGGGTCATGCCCAGTCTCTCCCCGCTCGCCGCATAGAAGCGCGAAGGCGCGTTGAACCCCGCATCATAGATCGCATCAGTGACCCGGCCGCCCGCGCTCAGCGCATCGCTCGCCCGCTCCAGCCGCAGCGCGCGCGCAAAGCCGGCAGGCGAGAGGCCAGTGGCGCGTTTGAACAGGCGCTGAAAATGCGCGGGCGAATAGCCGGCATCTGCAGCCAGCCCGGCAAGCGCCAGTGGCTGCTCTGCCGACTTGATCGCCGCGATGGCATCCAGCACCGCGCGCTCTTCGCGGCTCACGTCGCCCGGGGCGCAACGTTTGCAGGCGCGCAGCCCCTCCGCCTCGGCCTCTGCTGGATCAGCATAGAAGCGCACGTTCTCGCGCCGGGGCGGCCGCGCCGGGCAAGAGGGGCGGCAATAGATGCCGGTGGAATGGACGCCCATGACAAACAGGCCGTCGAAGCGGCGGTCCTTTGCCAGCGCAATGCGCCAGCGTGCTTCGTCGTCGAGCAATTCGGTTGGCGGGGATTTAAGCATGGTGGCAGCAATCATGGCGGCGTCTCCACGGCTGGCAAGGGCTATTACACCCTCGATAGGGTCGCTTCCCGCATCTTGCGCTCAAAGTTAGATGGTGTCCCAGGACGTGGTGTAGCTTGGGGGTGAGGCGGTAACCAAACTCCGACAAAGGGCGCGGCGGGATGCTGCGTCTTGTAGATATGCTGGGAGGTCGCGGCTAAGCGATCAAGGCAACAGAGGGACTGCACGCTATACGGCTGCAACATCCTGACAGAGCTTCGTCTAACAAAGGCGGCCTCCTACTCCGCTTATTGCGATCTCAAATGAAACCCCCCTCCCGCCACCACCTTGCATCGCAGCAAAACCGATGCTAGGCGCGCCCCCGTCTGCGGGGCGTAGCGTTGTTCAGTTGCTGCATCCTCCCCGCAAGCCCAGCATGTATGAGGGACACGACGCGCGTGGATAATTCCGGCGGCATTACGGCCAGTTTGCAGGGGCGCTACGCTTCTGCGCTATTTGATCTGGCGAGCGAGACCAAGGCGGTCAGCGCGGTCGAGAAGGATCTCGAATCGCTGGGCGAGGCCTTGCGTGAAGCAAGCGATCTGGCTGCGCTGATTCGCAATCCGCGCCTCACCCGCGTCGCCGGCGGCGCGGCAATCGCCAAGGTGGCCGCGCTGCTCAAGGTGTCGCCGCTCACCACCAAGTTCCTCGGCGTACTCGCCGCCAATGGCCGGCTGGCCAAGCTGCCTGACATTGTCCGCGCTTTCGCCGCAATCGCTGCCGCCGCGCGCGGCGAGGTGACTGCCGAAGTGACCAGCGCCCATGCCCTCACGGCCGACCAGCTGGGCGCGCTTGCCGCGAAGCTGAAGGCGCGCGAAGGCCGCGAAATCAAGATCAGAAGCTCGGTCGATCCCGAACTGCTTGGCGGGCTGGTTGTCCGCATCGGCAGCCGCCAGATCGACTCATCAATCCGCACCCGTCTCAATTCTCTCGCAGCTGCGATGAAAGGCTGAAAGGCTTAACAATGGAAATCCGTGCCGCAGAAATCTCCAAGGTCATCAAGGACCAGATCGCCAATTTCGGCACCGAGGCCCAGGTCTCGGAAGTCGGTTCGGTGCTCTCGGTTGGTGACGGTATCGCCCGGATCCACGGGCTCGATTCGGTTCAGGCCGGCGAAATGGTCGAGTTTGCCAATGGCGTGAAGGGCATGGCGCTTAACCTCGAAGCCGACAATGTCGGCGTGGTGATCTTCGGCTCGGACGCCGAGATCAAGGAAGGCGACAGCGTCAAGCGTACCGGCACCATCGTCGACGTGCCGGTCGGCAAGGGCCTGCTCGGCCGCGTGGTCGATGGCCTCGGCTATACGATCGATGGCAAGGGGCCGATTCTGGCCGACAAGCGGATGCGCGTCGAGGTCAAGGCCCCCGGCATCATCCCGCGCCAGTCGGTCAGCGAGCCGGTGCAGACTGGTCTCAAGGCGCTTGACGCGCTGGTTCCCGTCGGCCGCGGCCAGCGCGAACTGATCATCGGTGACCGCCAGACCGGCAAGACCGCCGTCGCGATCGACACCTTCATCAACCAGAAGGAAGCCAACGCCGGCACCGACGAGAAGAAGAAGCTCTACTGCATCTACGTC
>JANPOS010000096.1:0-13177 GCA_031428115.1 Novosphingobium sp.
CGATGCTGCGAGCAACATGGGTGCGGGCCGTTTCGAAAAGCTGATCAACATCAAGGATCGCGGCCAGATTTTCCGCATCGATGTCGATTCAATCGAACACATCGAAGCCGCCGGCGATTACATGTGCATCCGCACCGCGGACAATTCGCTGATCCTGCGCGAGACGATGAAAGACCTCGAACGCCGGCTCGATCCGCGCGTGTTCCAGCGGGTCCACCGCTCGACCATCGTCAATCTCAACCAGGTCCGCCAGGTCAAGCCGCACACCAACGGAGAATGTTTCCTCGTGCTGGAATCGGGCGCGCGGGTGAAAGTAAGCCGGTCCTACCGCGATGTCGTGGCGCGCTTCGTCCACTAAACCGATTGGCGGCTGGGCGCTATCGCGCTAGCCTCTGCCCAATTCGCAGGAACCGCCATGAAACGGCGATCCGCGCGCATGAAGGGAGAGGCATTGACGACATCGCCGCCGGTATTCGACCGCCAGGAATGGCGCCAGGGCTGGCCGGTGGTCGCCGCATCGCTGGCGGGGATCACGCTGTGCTCGGCGCACGGCTATACCATCGGCGTGATGATTGGTCCGCTTGAACAGGCCTACGGCTGGTCGCGCGCGTCGATCACCGGGGGGTTGCTGATCATCTCGCTGGTCGCCGTCATTGCCGCGCCGTTTGCCGGGCGGCTGGCCGACACGTTCGGGCCGCGCCGGGTGGCGCTGGCGGGCGTGCCGCTGTTCTGCCTGGCCTTCGGCATGCTGGCGCTGGCGGACGGCAATATCTGGAACTGGTGGCTGCTGTGGTTCTTCCTTGGCCTGGGCAACATGCTGATCCTGCCGACCATCTGGACCTCGGCGATCAACAGCCGCTTCGATGCCAATCGCGGCAAGGCGCTGGCTTTCGCGCTGTGCGGCACGGGGCTGGCGGCATTCATCCTGCCGCCGGTCACCACCCGGCTGATTGCGGCCTATGGCTGGCAACATGCCTATGTCGGGCTCGCCATGGCCGGCATGCTGATCGTCTTTCCGCTGACCCTGCTGTGGTTTCACGCCGCTCCGCGCGCGCAAGCGACCGGGCTTGCCGGCAATCCGGAGGCGGCGCCCGCCCCGGGCGAACTCAGGGCCGAGATGCTCTCGCCGCGCTTTCTCAAGCTGCTGGGCGCCTCGACGGTGTTCTCCGTGGCGATCTGCGCGCTGACCACCAATGCAACGCCCGTGCTGCGCGCACTCGGCCATGATGCGATCACCGCGGCCGATACCGCAGCGCTGATGGGCTTCGGCTCGGTGGTGGGCCGGATCGGCGGCGGCTTCCTGCTCGACCGGTTCGATGCGAGGCTGGTGGCGGCAATCAGCGTCGCCGCGCCGATCGTGACTGCGATGATGCTGCTCGCGGGCGGCGAGGACCGGCTGGTGGCGTCGGGCGCCTGCCTGTTCCTGGGGCTCGCCATCGGCGCCGAAGTCGATGCCTGCGCCTATCTCGCCGCGCGCCATTTCGGTCTGAGAAATTTCGGCGCGCTGTTCGGCACGATCAACGGACTGATGCTGTTCGGCAATGGCGTGGCGCCGTTCGCAGCGAACTATGTCTATGACATGACCGGGAGCTACAGTTCAGTGCTCTGGGCACAAGTGCCGGCCTGCCTGCTCGCCGCCGCGCTGTTTCTGGCGCTGGGCCGCTATCCAGACGCACGCCCCTCCCGACCCGCTGACGGTCAGCAGATATAGCACTGGCAAGCCGCCCGCCGCTCTGCTAACCGCGCGTCCTCAAGGGCACCCGTAGCTCAGCGGGATAGAGTGCTGCCCTCCGAAGGCAGAGGTCAAGTCTGAAACGAACGAATTGGAGGAATTTTTTACGAGGGTTTTCAACGGATTGTGGTCTGTAACCATACTGGCTTCACACCACTGAAATTTCCGCGTAAGCGCTGCGTAAGCATCAAGCACCCGTAGCTCAGCTGGATAGAGTGACGCCCTCCGAAGGCGTAGGCCACTGGTTCGAATCCAGTCGGGTGCACCAGCTTCCCATTTTTTCCTCTGAAATCACTGAGTAATCCGGCTGGTTTCTTTCCGGCGCGTTGAACGATTCTCTGCAGGGGAAGGCCTTCCCCTGAGCCGGAGCCGCTGCGCTGTCTCCGCCTACCCCATCAGCGGGGATTCTCCCCGCAACGCCCCGGTAAGCGGAGCGGGGCTGATGACGCACTCTGTCCCGCGCGCCTGACGACGCGCTCCTTGTATTATCGATCCGTGTTATCGCGAGCTGTTCCTTTTCGAACTGGCCTCGGCGGGATGGCCATCCCGCCAAGGCCGATGGTGATGGTGTCCCAGGACGTGGTGTAGCTTGGGTGCCATGCCACACCGTGTTCGGGGACGTGATCAGTGTTGCATGTTTGCGTATAATGATGGTACATCTCTTACGCAAATCGCCACCATCTGGCGATTCTTTGGGGAGTCGTCGGTGGACCGTGCCGGTAATCGCATATGATCGATATCTTCTCCCCGGTGCGCCTCGGCGAACTCGATCTTGCCAACCGTGTGGTTATGGCACCGATGACGCGGGACCGCGCTGGCCCCGGTGATGTGCCGACCAGGGTTATGGCAGAATATTATCGCCAGCGCGCCGGTGCCGGGCTGATCGTCACCGAGGGTACGCAGCCGTCTCCGGCAGGCAAGGGGTATTGGCGCACGCCGGGCATTCACAGTGAAGCGCAGGTCGCGGGCTGGCAGGCCGTAGCTGACGCCGTCCACGCTGATGGCGGGCGCATGGTCATGCAGTTGATGCATTGCGGCCGGGCGAGCGTGCGGGCGAACAAAGACCCCGGGGCCGAAACCGTGGCGCCCTCGGCCTTGCAATGTCCCGACCCGATCCCCGGCCCGGACGGGGTGCCGCAGACCACCGACATGCCGCGCGCGCTGGAAACAGCCGAAATTGCCGGGGTGATCGCCGAATATGCCGCCGCCGCGCGCAATGCTCGCCGCGCCGGGATCGACGGCGTCGAGTTGCACTGCGCCAGCGGCTACCTGCCGATGCAGTTCCTCTCCTCGAACAGTAACCGGCGCAGCGATCGCTATGGTGGCAGTGTAGAGAACCGGGTGCGTTTCGCTGCCGAAACGCTGGCAGCCCTTGCCGAGGCGATTGGCCCCGGCCGGGTCGGTTTTCGCATCTGCCCCGGCGTTGCGCTCAACGGCATGGCCGATGCCGACCCGGCGGAAACTCATGCCACGCTGCTGCGCGCGGTCGACGGGTTAGGACTTGCCTATGTTCACCTGATCCATTTGCCCAACCCAGGCTTCGATTCGCTCGAACTGGTCCGGGCCAACTGGTCTGGCCCGGTGATCGAGAACTGCGGGTTGACGCTTGACAAGGCCACAGAGATCCTTGCCGCTGGCAATGTCGAGGCCGTATCGTTCGGTTTTGGTTTCATCGCCAACCCGGATCTGGTCGATCGTTTCCGCAGCGGTGCGGCGCTTGCCAAGCCAGACAAGGCGACATTCTACACCGGCCACGGCGACGACCGCCGCGGCTACACCGATTATCCGCGCGCCGACGCGACGACGGATTGAAGCAAGGTATCTGGATGGAGTTCATGATGGGTGTGCTGCAAGGCAAGGTTGCGATCGTTACCGGTGCGGGTCGCGGGGTGGCCAAGGGCGTAGCGACGGCTTTCGTCAAGGCTGGGGCGAGTGTGCTGCTCGTCGATCGCGACGTGGAAACCGGATCTGCGACTGAAGCCGAACTCAGACTATTGGGCGGCCAGGTTCTGTTCCATCGGGTCGATCTGGCAGATCGCGCTGCCCTGCCAGGCATCGTCGATCTCGCGGTTGCGACATTCGGCAAGCTCGATGTGCTGGTTAACGCCGCCCAGGCATCGCAGCAATTGCTGTTCAACGACACCACGGCCGAGGCAATGAACCTGGCCTTCGATACGGGATTCTGGCCCACCTTCCTGCTCATGCAGACGGCCTATCCGCACCTCGTCGCCAGCAAGGGCAATGTCATCAATTTTGCCAGTGGTGCCGGCATCGAGGGACAGGTGACGCAGACATCTTACGGGGCGGCAAAGGAGGCGATCCGGGCGATCTCCAAGGTCGCCGCGAACGAATGGGGTGCGCAGGGCATCCGGATCAACGTCGTCTGCCCCTTCGCCAACTCACCCGGCGTCGAGCAGTGGAAGCAGAACTTCCCGGACGCCTATGCCGAAACAATCGGCAAAGTGCCGCTGCGGCGTATCGGCGACTGCGAGACGGATATCGGCGAGGCTGTGGTGTTCCTCGCCAGCGACCATGCCCGCTACATCACCGGGCAAACGATCATGATCGACGGCGGTCAGATCAAGCTGGGCTGATCCGTCCGGTGAGACATCGACCAACGGTGGGCATCGGCATCGATCGCACTGCGCACGCCGGGCGCGGCGCATCCTGGCGGAAAGGTCGATATCGACGCTCAATGATTCGCATTTGCGAAGCCGTTAATCATATTGACCGAGATTTGCGTTGACGGCTAAGTAGGATGTTACGCAATATTCGGAGAGGCGAGATGATTGATTATGGATTGGGCGGCAAGGTCGCGCTGGTTACAGGAGCCGGCGGCGGGATCGGGCGGGCGGCGGCGCTCGCCTTTGCCCGGTCGGGTGCCAGCGTGCTGGTCAGCGATGTCAACGACAAAGGCGGCGAAGAGACCGTTGCGCTGATTGCGGCGGCTGGCGGCACCTCGGCCTACCAGCGCTGCGATGTCAGCGACGGAGCCCAGGTCAAGGCCATGGTTGCCGCCGCCGTCGCGCGCTTCGACCGGCTCGACTATGCCTTCAACAATGCCGGGATCAACGTGCTCGGTGCCGATGAGTACGAGGACGACAACTGGGCGCGCAGCATTGCCATCAACCTCACCGGCGTGATGCTGTGCATGCGCGAGGAGTCAGCCGTCATGCTGGCTCAGGGCGCAGGCGCGATCGTCAACACGGCCTCGATCAACGGGCTGGTCGGCAACCCGAGCCAGCCGGGCTACACCGCTTCCAAGCACGGTGTTGTCGGCCTCACCCGACATGCCGCGCTGCGCTGGGCCCAGGCGGGGATCCGCGTCAACGCCGTCTGTCCGGGCGTGATCGAGACGCCGATGACCGCGCCGTTGATCGCCAGCCCCGAAATGAAGAAGGTGATCGACGCGATGACCCCGATGGGACGCATGGGTAAAGCCGAGGAAATCGCCGAGGCCGTCGTCTGGCTGTGCTCGGACGCTGCCAGTTTTGTCACTGGCCATCCGATGGTCATCGATGGCGGTGCCACAGCGATCTGATCGGGTTTATCGCTGGACAAACAAAAAGGGCCGGTGTCACCACCGGCCCTTTTATTTGCGCTTGCGGCTTGATCAGAAGGTGACCTCGAGCGTTGCACCGAATGTGCGCGGTTCGCCATAGACAGTATAGGCGAAGCCGAGCTGTCCGAAATCGACACTCCGAACGCGGTATTCCTCGTTGGTCAGGTTCTTGGCCCAGACGAGCAGCGAAACGTTTTTCACACCACCGATCGTGAACCCGTCGAGCTTGAGCTGCGCATCGAGCAGGCCGCGGGCATCGCCTTTGGTCTGCTGGATGAAAGGCGCGGCGATCGGGTTTCCGAACATGAAGAAATCCGACGAGTAGTTGTAGCCGACGCGCAAAGTGGCGTGGGCATCGCCGCCGATCGGGAAACGCGCGTTGGCGGCGATTGATGCCGTCCATTCGGGCGCATACCCTGGCTTCACGATGCTGCCAATGTTGCGAGTAGTCCCGGTAATGTCGGGCTGAAAGTATTCCAGGAACTTGATTTTGGTGTAGCCGACATTGCCATCGAGCGAGAAGATCTCGTTGATCTGGTATTGGCTTTCAAGCTCGAAGCCAGTGTAGGATGTCTTGCCGACGTTTGAGGTGATCGTGCCAACAGCAGCACCACCCGCCGTGGTTGGCGAAAACGTCGCAAGTTGCAGGTCCGAATAGACGTTGTAGAAAACGGCACCATTGAGCCGGAATTTCTGTGCGAACTCGGTTTTGAAGCCCGCCTCGTAGGACCAGATCGTTTCGTTGTTGAAGGCCTTGAGCGGAAGCGTGGCGGTCACTACGCCTTGGCGGGCATTGAAGCCACCCGAACGATAGCCGCGTGCAATACGGGCGTAGAGGTTAACATCGTCGCTCGCGCGGTAGTCGACCGTGAGGTTGCCGGTGGGCGCGCTGAATTTCGCGCGCTGGTCGTTGAGGCCGATGTCGGCACCGACAAACGGTGTCGGTCCGTTCTGCGTCCGGGCCATGTGCTTCTCATCCCACGAGTAGCGCAGCCCGAGCGTGATTCCCAGCCTTCCGTCCTTGCCGTCGGGACGATATGAGGCCTGACCATAGATGGCATAGGACGTGCCGTCGGCGGCATAGGCCAACGTTGGTGTTTGCAGGGCGACGCGGTAGCGGGCAGGGTTTGTTGCCTGCAAGAAGGGTGCCGCCCCGCCAAAGTTGGTCGAATTGAAAACTGCGGCATTGGTGTCGAGAACGAAACCAAAGCGCTGCGGGTTTACCTCGGTGCCGCTCTCATGGAAGAAAAATCCGCCGAGAACCCACTCGAACTTGTCAGTGTCTTGCGACAGAATTTCGATTTCCTGGCTGAATTGTTTGTTCCGCCGGGTGTTGTCCGTCTGGAACAGCGAAAGAGTCGCCGAATTTACCGGCTGACTGGCCAGAAATGCCGCGGTGCCAGCAGGCTGTTGCAGCACATTGGTCAGCACCGATGCAGGGAATCCATTGAGCGTTGTTGACGCGGCACCAAGTGCAGCACCACGGATTGTGCCGAGACCGTCAAGGTCGGTGCCGAGCTGGATATTTTCCCATTCGCGATAGGCAGTTGTCGAACGAATCTTGACTGCGCCCAGACCAGCCTCGATCCGCAGCATGTCACCCCAGATCTTGTCTGTGTAGTCAAACGCGCCTTCCGAGCAGAGCGATGAGCGGCGCGTTAGCGAGGGCGCCAAGGTGCATCCTGCCTCGACGATTGATGTCGAAGGTTGCGCGAAGAAGGCGGCGACATTGCCGGGCGTGGTGTTATTGAAAACGCCTCCGTCCACGGTGGTGGTGCCGCGCGGAACGCCGTCACCCAACGCCGCCAGTTGGGTCGCGGGGAGCACACCGCGAACCTTGGTGTAGTCGAACACGTTGGTGATCTTGAGTGTGTCACTGGGTTCGTAAACGGCAGCCCACCG
The DNA here is from genome assembly GCA_031428115.1 of Novosphingobium sp. Classification (GTDB taxonomy): domain Bacteria; phylum Pseudomonadota; class Alphaproteobacteria; order Sphingomonadales; family Sphingomonadaceae; genus Novosphingobium. Next base: position 7,197 of record JANPOS010000096.1, read on the forward strand.
CCCGCCGATGGTGCGGTAGGAACCGGGATCCTTGGAGTCGCTCGGCTGGAGCAGGTTGTCCACCGTGCCGTTGCGGCGCTTGTAGACGAAACCGAACGACATGCGCAGGCCGCCGCCAAATTCGCCGGTGTCGGCGATGGCGCGGGCTTGCATCAGGTTATAGTTGCCATAGCCGGCGCGCACCTTGAGCATGGCGTCCTTGCCGGGCTCGCGGGTGATGAAATTGACCGCGCCGCCGGTGGTGTTGCGCCCGAACAGGGTGCCTTGGGGGCCGCGAAGAATCTCGATGCGCGCGATGTCGGCAACCTCGTTCGAGGCTGCCGAGGAGCGGGCGATATAGACGCCGTCCTGATAGATGCCGATTGGCGAATCGAAGCCCTGGGATTCGTCGGCCGCGGTCGCGATGCCGCGGATCGTCACTACGGCGGCGGTGGCGTTGGTCGTGCCCTGGAGCACAACCACGTTCGGCGCGAGCGACGCGATGTCCTTCACTTCGGATATGCCGCGAAGTTCTGCCTGAACCGCAGTAACCGCAGTGATCGCCAGCGGCGTCTGCTGCAGGTTCTGTTCGCGCTTCTGCGCGGTGACGACGATTTCCTCGAGCTTGCCGGAATCTGCGGTTTCGGCCGCCGCATTCTGCGCGAGGGCTTGTTCGCTCATGAAGATCGTAACGATGCCGGCCAGAAGCAGGCCTTTGCTCAAGCGGATTGGTTGGATCATGTTTGCCTCCTCGACGCATTCTTGTTCTTGTTGGCAGCCTTCTTTGCAAGACACGCAGGACGAGTCAAGCTCGATTACGAAATTATCGGATTGTTGCATTGAAAGGCCATCTTTTGCGTAGCCCCAAGGTGACAATTTCAGGGTTTATGAGCAAGCGGCTTCCGGGGATATTCCATGGCACCGATCACAATGTCCCCATCGTTTCACATCACCGCTGGCACATGTGCCCCCTGCCAATCATCGCTCGTCGTCGAAAGCAGTGCCGCCGTTCCCGGTGATCCTCGCCATGCGGGAGTTGTACTTGATCGTCTTCACCGCGATTGAGGTCTCGACGTGGTGGACGCCGGGCAATGCCAGAATCCGGTCGGAGGCGACCTCGACCAGGCTGTCGAGTTCCTCAAACAGGCACATGGCAAGAATGTTGAACTGACCCATGGTGATCATCACCGCATTGATCAGCGGCATTTCAGAGATTTCGCGGGCCACGGTGCGGACCTTCTCTACATCGGCTTGCACGGTGATGAAGGCCAGGCGCGCCTTCTCCGCCATATCGAAGCCAGTGATCGCGGTGAAGGCTATCAGTCCTTCTTGCTGCAGCCGCTTGATGCGGCCGCGCACGGTGCCTTCGGTCACCCCGAGTTCGGCCGCGATCTTACGGTTGGAGACGCGCGCATCCTGCGAAAGCAGGCCGATCAACTGCATGTCGAGATCGTCGAGCTGGATCGTGTCTATGGCCATCAGCCGTTGGCCTGGATGGGAGCGACATCGAACTGGTACTTGATGATATCGACCACGATCGCCGGTGTCATCTTGCGAATGCCTGCGACCTGCGAGAACTTGTCGAGCATCAGGCTGGAAAGGTTCTCGAAACTGGTCAGTGCGACAAGCATGTCGATGTCGTATCTCCCGGTGACAATGTGGACGGCAAAGACTTCAGGGAACTTCGCCAGTTCCTGGGCGACTGCCGAAGCTGGCCGTCCGTCAACCTCGACGGCGACACGCATGAGGAAGTTGAAGCCGTGAGCCGAAAAATCGGAAACTGCGACGACGCGCAGCTGGTCTGCATCCTCCAGGCGCCGGATGCGCGATGATACCGTCGTAGCCGTCAGGTTTAGCGTCTCGGCGATCTGCTGGTTGGTCGCACGACCGTTGCGGCGCAGTTGCTGGACAATGCTGCGGTCGGTCGAGTCGAACTGGAACTTCTGAGTCATGGGGCCCCTTATTCTATCCCAGTCTTTAGCCAGCTGACCTGCGCGTCCACAGTTTTGGCGTCAACAAGATTGTAGTATTGAATCATTGTTCAGCTAAGTGCCTTGTGCAGCTTTTCACCCGCGTGATCGATCCATACGCAGGCGTCGGGCATGCTGATGAAGCCGTGGACCATGCCCGGCACCACGGCAGCATCGACCGGGGTTCCGGCTTCGACCGGGCGAGCGCCCGGCAAGTGCTGTCGTGCATATCGAGCGTGCCGATCACCCAGCCGCCGCCATGGTAGTAGAGCGTCAATGGTGGTTTCGCTGCGGCAACTTCTGACAAATAGAGCCGGGCCGGAAGCGTGCGACCTTCGAGCGTGATCGAAAGCTGCTCGACGCGGGCCACCTCGGGTGGCGGACCGATCTGCATGGGCACGTCGCTGACGGCACGGAAGGCTTCCACAGTCAGTGTCGCGAGATCGGAGGCGGGGGCCTGGGCGAACATGGCGAGAACCTTTTCGACCTGGGAATTGAGCGACATGGCGGGCGTTCCCTGGCGTTCAGGCGAACTGCGCGACGATTTCACGAACGGCATTCGTGACATCGTCGCGGGCGTATCCGAGCAGGGCAGTCTCCTCGGCGTCGGGCTCATAGCGGATGAAGTTCGATCGTCCCTGCGGGATCGCGACATCGGGCAGCAGCGGCAGTTCGGCGTCGCGCACTGCGACGGTTAGACCACTGCCGACGGCATCGAAGAACAGCTGGAAATAGTCGCGAAAGGACAGGTTATCGTCGCCGACGAGATAGGCCTTGCCTGGTTCGCCCCTTTCGAGCGCGCCGGCGATCGCCTGCGACAGCGAGCGGAACGACATGAAGTTGGTTCCTCCCGGCGGGGCAAAAACCTCGATCGGGATGTGGCCTTGCGCCCATTCCACATAGGGTCCGAATATCGCGCTTGGCAGCCCTGGCAGGGTGCCGACCATGAACGGCGCGTTGATGCTGATGACGTCGAAGCCCGGGCCGCCGCTCGCCCGCGCACCCTCGCAGGCAGCGAGCCGCGAACGGATATAGCTGTTGCCGGCGAGCAGTTCGGGTGCCGCCTGCGGATAGAAGCTGCCCAGCTGGATCGCCCGCTTGACTCCGGCCTCGCGGCAGGCGGCGAAGAAGGCGGGGACGGCCTCGTGGTTGGCCCTGAGCAAGAAAGCGTCGAAGTCGCTACCCTGGGGCACATGGCGCGGGTCGTTGCCCGCAGCGAAAACCACCCAGTCGAACCCGGCAAGTCGCTGCGGCGTGAAATCGCCCGCCACATAGTCGCCGCGCAGGAAGGCCATGGCAGCCATCGGCGTATCGGGGTTGGCCGGGTTGCGCCCGGCTATGGTGACGTCGTGGCCCTTGCCGGCCAAGTGGCTGGCGGCATGGCCGCCCAGCGCGCCGGTACCGCCGACGACGAGAACTTTCATGGATTGTCTCCTGCAAGCACGGGGCGAACTTCCTGCCAGTCAAGCACGAGACGGCGGCGTGTGAAGCGCCAGGCCCCGCTCGACCGGTGCCAGTTGTCCTGGTACCGGATCGCCCAGACCAGCAGCTCGTCGCGATCGGACATGAGGTGCTCCGCGCTGGACCAGGTTTCGCCGTGGGCACTATCGCCTTCGACCGCGACCGCGAGATGATCGATCCGGTGGCGGGTGCGGCGGAACATCCGGGCAAGGCCGTCGATCGAACCAAGGCACTGGTCGATCCCTTCGGCGCGAAATCCCGGTCCCTCGATCACGCAATCGGGGGCAAGCACTTGCCGCCATTGATCCTTGTCGCGCCGGTCGGCTCCGATAGCATAAAGTTCGGCTGTGCCACGCAGGGCGGCAAGGTCTTCAGGGGAAGGCTCACTCATTGTGGGAGACTGATGCCGTTGCCGGATACCAGCGGCGTATTGGTCCATTCGCCCTGCGGTGTCTGCACCCAGCCCGAGGCGGCGAGCGCCCCGCCATCGACGTGGATCGCCGTTCCGGTCACCCAGGCAGCCAGCGGGCTGGCGAGGTAGAGCGCCGCGCCTGCACAGTCCTCGGGGCGTCCGAAGCGGCCGAGCGGGATCCACTTGTCCATGTGGCGGCGGTTTTCGGGCGGGATGACATAGTCGAGCGCGACTTGCGGCGTGTCGGTAGTCTCGGGAGCGATGTCATTGACGCGGATGCCTGCTGGCGCGAGCTCGAGCGCGAGGCTTTTGGTAAAGCCTGCGACCCCGGCCTTGGCGGCGGCATAGACCGCGCAGTTGGGGATGCCCCGGTATGCCTCGATCGAGGTGATGTTGATGGTCGAACTGCCAGGCGCTGACGCCCGCAGCAGCGGCAACAACGCCGATGTCGTGCGCAGCAACTGGCCGAGATTGATGTCGAGAATGTCCTCCGCTTCGCCGGTCGCAAGTGTTGCGAAGGGACCGGGTCGCAGGAAATGACCGACATTGTTGACCAGCACGTCGAGCCGACCGCCGGCAATTTCCAGCTGCTTTGCCAGCAGAGCCGGGGTCTCGCGGGCGCAGATGTCGGCGCGGATCACTTCAAAGGCAGGCCGGGCCGAGGAAAGCGCATCGGCCCGGTGTTCATCGATCTCGACAGCGAAGACGCGCGCCCCCGCATCGGCAAAGGCATCGGCAATGGCCCGCCCGATGCCGACCCCGGCTCCGGTGACCAGCACCACTTTGCCGGTGAAATCGAGAGCTGCCTGTGCCACACCCACTGTCATGGCTAATCCTTTCCCATTTCTACGCATACTGCGGCTTACATGGGCAACTTGTCAACCATATGCGTAAAAATTAGCGCGAACAGTTAAGCGGTATGCCGGGTGCCGATCAGGTCAGGCGGAAAGCGCGAGCTGGTCCTTTTCGAGCGTCAGGCTGGCGCGCCATGCCAGCCAGGCGCCGATGAAGCCGGTGGGCACGATGATCGAAAGGCCCGCACGCAGTCCCCACGCGCTGTCGGCCGCGTCACCAAGAAGGTCGCTAAGCAGCCCGGTGCTCCAGGGACCGATAAAGTTGCCGAACAGGCCAATGACGAGCAATGCCATTGCCGTTCCGGTCGAGCGGTGCCGCTCGGGCAGGACATATTGCAGCGAGGCGACGATGCCGACCGACCAGCCACCGCCGAGCAGGCCGGATGGGATCGCCATGGCTTCGGCGAGCGCGATGCGGGGCATCCAGGTGACGATAAGCACGCTGGCGGTTGCCGCCGCGAGCGCGAGTGCAGTGAGCTTCAGCGGCCAGCTGGGGTCGCGCTTGGCCAAGCGGTCGGCGATCACGCCGAAGGCGAGCATGCCGAGCAGTCCCGGCAGGCCGAATGCCAGCCCGAAGGCCTTGCCGGCGGCGGCATTGCTCAAGCCATAGGCGCGCTCGAACAGGGCGGGCCCCCACATGCCGAAGGTGACGCCCGAAAGCGTACCCAGCGCCATGGCCAGGGTCATGTTGCGCAGGCTGGGCACGCGGGCGAATTCGACTGCAAGCCGGGCAAGCGGCACTCTGGAGGCCTTGTCTCCCGGTTCGTGCGCCGGCTCGCGAATTACCAGCCAGGCAGTAACGGCAATGGCAATGCCGACCGCGCCGAGCAGCTCGAAGGCCGCGCGCCAGCCATGCTGCGCGGCGATTGCCGGACCGCCGGCCATGCCGAGCATCTGGCCGAGATAGATCGCGCTGCTCATCATGGCGAGCGCGCGGGTGCGCTGGTGCGCGGGGAAGTATGCGGCAATCAGCGCGGCGGCGGGTGCCTGGAAAGCGGCCTCGCCAACGCCGACGCCGACCCGCGCCAGCGCGAGGGTCAAGCCGTCGTGGGCAAGGGCCGTTACTGCGGTGAACAGGCTCCATATAATGCAGCCTGCGCAAATCACGGCGATGCGCGAGGTGCGGTCGGCCAATCGCGCGATGGGGACCGCCGCGACCGTGTAATACCAAGTCCCATTGAGGCTGACTCACGGAGGGGATTCCCACGTGGGTGATTTTCTGATTCAGGTTCGCAAGCTGAAGGAGGTTTGCGATGGCTGGAGCGATTGGGTTGCGAGGGGACCATACTGGCTCGGATTTGCGCC
>JANPOS010000097.1:0-7644 GCA_031428115.1 Novosphingobium sp.
CGAGCTGGAGGAAGTCGCCTATATCGAGCTCTCCGAAATCGCCAACATCGAAGGCTTTGACGAAGAACTGGGTGCCGAGCTCCAGAGCCGCGCCGTTGAAGCACTCGAACGCCGCGAGGAGGCCAATCGCGAGACCCGCCGCGCGCTCGGCGTCGAGGATGCGCTGGCGGAAATGCCGCATCTCAACGAAGCCATGCTGGTGACGCTGGGCAAGGGCGGGATCAAGACGCTCGACGATCTTGCCGATCTCGCCACTGACGAGCTGATCGCCAAGAAGCGCATCGAGCAGCGCCGCCGCGAAGGCTCCGCACCGCCGCAGCGCCGCGAAAAGCGCGAGGAAGACAAGGGCGGCGTGCTGGGCGAATATGGCCTGACCGAAGAGCAGGGCAACGAAATCATCATGGCCGCGCGTGCGCATTGGTTTGACGATGAAGATGGCGCATCCGCGCCGGGGTCCGACGACGGACCAGCAACTGAGGAGGCCGCCGATGCGGATTCCTCACAATGACGCGCTAGGTTCCGACACCTCTGGAGCGCCTGAGAGGCCCAAAATTCACGGATCAACTTCGGTTGATCCGGAGAGAAAGTGTATCCTGACCGGGGACAATGGTTCGCGGGGCGATCTGCTGCGCCTGGCGATTTCGCCGGACGGTGATGTCCTGCCCGATGTTCTGGCGCGCGCGCCGGGGCGCGGAGCCTGGATCGGCGTGACGCGCGTGGATCTGGAAACGGCGCTGGCGAAAGGCAAGCTCAAGGGCGCGCTGGCCCGGGCCTTCGGTAAGTCTCTTGGGGGCACCGAGCTGACCATTCCCGCCGATCTGCCCGCGCGGATCGAAGCCGCCCTGTTGCGCGCCTTCACCGACCGGCTGGGGCTTGAAATGCGCGCCGGAAACTTGCTGCTGGGCTCGGAACGGATTGCCGAAAAGGCGCGTGCGGGCAAGATCGCCTGGCTGGGCCATGCGGCGGACGCGAGCGACGATGGCGCGCGCAAGATCGATCAGGCCTGGCGCGTGGGCGAGGATGCGGAAGGCAGTGGCAAGGCGGGAACGCGCTTGCCACTGGACCGGACGGCCTTGTCTGTGGCATTGGGCCGCGAGAATGTCGTCCACCTGGCGCTCACCGCACCCGCGGCTGCGCAAAGGATTGACGGCCTGCTCCGGCGCCTCGTCCTGTTCATGGGACCGCGCCGTTTGGGGCAGGACGAAAAGAAGCCAAGTGAAACGGACGACCGGTCGGCAGCAAGTGCCGCGCCGGATGCCGTGACGACATAGCGATACCGAAGGACGAATACTGGACATGACCGAGACAACTGACAAACCGACTCTGGGCCGCAAGCCGCTGGGGCTGAAGACCTCGGTGGCAGCCGGCGAGGTCAAGCAGACCTTCAGCCACGGCCGCACCAACAAGGTTGTGGTCGAGGTCAAGCGCCGCAAGCTGATTGGCAAGCCCGGCGAGGCGCCGCCCGCAGCCCCGCCGGCACCCGAACCCGTTGTCGTGGTCGAAGCGCCGAAGCCTGCGCCGCGGCCCGCGCCGCCGCCCTCGGCCGAAAGCCGGCAGGAATTGCAGACCCGCCTGCTGCGTGAGGCCGAAGAGGCGCGACTGGATGCCGCGAACCGCCGCGAGCAGGACGAGCGCCAGCGCAAGGTCGAGACCGAGCGCGCGGCGACCGAGATGAAGTCGGCTCCAGCCCGGCAGGAGGCCGAGCCGGCTGCGGCTCCTGCTGCGGCCGCACTTGCGCCTGAACCCGCAACCGGCTTGGCGCCATCTGATACCGAGCCGGAAGCCACTGAGCCGGCTGGTGAAGCTGGCGAAGAGCCGGCAGCGCGCGAGCAGACCGTCGGTCCGCGCCGCTTCACGCCAGTCGCGGCGCCGAAACGCCCCGAAGCGGTGATCAAGAAGATCGTCCATCCGCGCGACAAGACCGCAGAGAGCCGCCGCCAGTCGGGCAAGCTGACGGTCACCCGCGCGCTCAACGAGGACGAAGGCGCGCGTGCGCGCAGCCTCGCTGCGCTCAAACGCGCCCGCGAGAAGGAAAAGCGCGCCCATTTTGCCGGGCAAGCCCAACCGCGCGAGAAGATGGTTCGCGATGTTGTCGTGCCAGAAGGGATCACCGTCCAGGAACTGGCCAACCGCATGGCCGAAAAGGGCGCGGACCTGATCAAGGCGCTGTTCAAATTGGGCATGATGGTCACCCTTAACGATCCGATCGATCAGGAAACTGCCGAATTGCTGGTCTCCGAATTCGGCCATAACGTCACTCTGGTTTCGGAAAGCGACGTCGATATCGACATCGCGCTCGATGTCGACGAGGAGGCCACGCTGGTCACCCGTCCGCCGGTGGTGACGATCATGGGGCATGTCGATCACGGCAAGACCAGCCTGCTCGACGCCTTGCGCGGCACCGATGTGGTGCGCGGCGAGGCGGGCGGGATCACCCAGCATATCGGCGCTTACCAGATCAAGACCAAGGGCGGCGCGCTGATCACTTTCCTCGATACGCCGGGCCACGAGGCATTCACCGAGATGCGCCAGCGCGGCGCCAATGTGACCGATATTGTCGTGCTGGCGGTGGCAGGTGACGATGGTCTGATGCCGCAGACCATTGAGGCGATCAATCACACCAAGGCAGCCGGCGTGCCGATGATTGTCGCTATCACCAAGTCCGACAAGCCTGAGTATACGCCGCAGAAGATCCGCGAACGCCTGCTCGAACACGAAGTGGTTGTCGAGGCGATGTCGGGCGAAGTGCAGGATGTCGAGGTTTCGGCCAAGACCGGCAGCGGCATGGACGAACTGATCGAGAAGATCCTGCTTCAGGCCGAGTTGCTGGAACTGAAGGCCAATCCTTCGCGCGCCGCCGAGGCCACTGTGGTCGAAGCCAAGCTCGACAAGGGCAAGGGTCCGCTGGCAACTGTGCTGATCACGCGCGGCACGCTCAATGTCGGCGATATCCTGGTTGTCGGCACCCAGTCGGGCCGGGTTCGCGCGATGCTCGATGACAAGGGCCGCCAGATCAAGTCCGCGCCGCCGGCGCTGCCGGTCGAGGTGCTTGGCCTCTCGGGCGTGCCGATGTCGGGCGATACGCTGACCGTGGTCGAAAACGAAGCGCGCGCCCGCGAGGTTGCTGCCTATCGCCACGAGCTGGCCACCGCCAAGCGCACCACCGTGGCCCCCGCCAGCCTGGAGAACATGTTCTCCGCGCTCGCCGACAAGGCCAAGATCATCGAATATCCGGTAGTGGTGAAGAGCGACGTGCAGGGCTCGACCGAAGCCATCGTCAATGCGCTCAACCGGATTTCGAACGACGAGATCAAGGTCCGCGTGCTGCAATCGGGCGTCGGCGCGATCACCGAGAGCGATGTGACGTTGGCCCAGGCATCGGGCGCGCCGATCATCGGCTTCAACGTGCGCCCCAACGCGAAAGCGCGCGAGATGATCGAACGCTTCAAGGTGCGGATGAAGTATTTCGACGTGATCTATCACCTGACCGAAGACGTTGCGAAGGAAATGGCCGGAATCTGGGGTCCGGAGCGCATCGAAACCGTGGTCGGCCGCGCCGAGATCAAGGAAATCTTCCCGGCGGGCAAGAAGGACAAGGCGGCGGGCCTGCTGGTCACCGATGGCTATATCAAGCCGGGCATCCACGCCCGCATCACCCGCGACGATGTCATCGTCTCGAAGACCACCGTGGCGTCGCTGCGGCGCTTCAAGGATGATGTCGCCGAAGTGCGCGCGGGCCTCGAATGCGGCGTGGTGTTGAAAGACACCAACGACATCAAGCCGGGCGACGTGCTGGAAACCTTCGAGGTGGAGATGCGCGAGCGGACCCTCTAAGGTTTGCCGCGCTACCTCGCCCTGTTCGGCTCGATCAATGTCGGGCGCAACCGGCTGACCATGGCCGATTTGCGCTCGGCCTTCGCGGCGGAAGGGTTCGCCAATGTCGAGACGGTGGTCGCCAGCGGCAACGTGTTGTTCGATCATCCCGAGCGGCCCGATGAGGGCCTCGAGGAAAAGCTCGGTATGATGATGCACGAGCGGTTCGGCTTCGAAAGTGTCGCGCTGGTGCGCTCACGCGCAGCCCTTGCGGCGGCGATTGCGGACAATCCGTTCGCTGCAGACGGCGCGGAACAGTTCGTCCACACGCTGTTCCTTGATGGCCAGCCCGAGCCTGAAGACTTCGCCCGGCTTGATCGCGAACGCACCGGCCCCGAACGCCTCGCCATGGGTGACCGCGCGCTGCATATCGACTATTGCGCCGGGGTCGGCGAAAGCAAGCTGGTCGGCGCGTTCATCGAGCGGCGGCTGCACTTGCGCGGAACCGCGCGAAACGTGCGCTCGATGCGGCGAATTCTCGCCAAGATGGATGAAAGCTGAGACATGGCCCGCCCTCCTGCCACGCCTGAAACCCGCTCGGTCCGCTTGCTCAAGGTGGGCGAACAGGTGCGCCATATCCTCTCCGAACTGCTGACGCGCGGCGAGGTGCATGATCTAGTGCTGGCAGCGCATTCGGTCTCGGTCACCGAAGTGCGCATGTCGCCCGACCTGCGCCACGCCATGATTTTCGTGAAGCCGCTGCTCGGCGCGGATGAAGACGTGGTGCTCAAGGCGCTGCGCACCAACACCGCCTATTTCCAGCGCGAAGTGGCTGCGCGGCTGGGGCTCAAATATGCGCCGAAACTGAAATTCACCGGCGACGAGAGCTTCGATATCGCCGCCAAGATCGAGACGCTGCTCGCCGATCCCAAGGTGGCCAGAGATCTAGAGGGACCAGAAGATGACTGATTTTGCATTCCTGCATGGCGGCGGGCAGGGCGGCTGGGTGTGGGACCAGACGATTGAAGCGATGATGCATCAATCGCCCGAGCCCCACCGCTATCTCGCGCTCGACGCGCCGGGCTGCGGCGCCAAGCGCGGTCGGGACACTTCGGCTATCGAGTTCATCGACATTGCCTGCGAGCTCAACGCGGATATTGTCGAGACGGACATGCGCGATGTCGTGCTGGTCGGGCATAGCCAGGCAGGCATGACCATGCCGCAGATGGCCGAATTTGCCCCCGGCCTGTTCCGCAAGCTGGTATTTGTCAGCTGCACCCTGCCGCTGCCTGGGCAGTCGACGCTCGACCAGATGGGGCTTGGCCTGCATGGCCAGAACCCTGATCAGGTCGGCTGGCCGGTCGATCCGGTGAGTGTAAGCATGGAAGATCGCTTTGCGCTGATGTTCTGCAACGACATGGATGCAGCCGCCGCTGCGGCATTCAAGGCCAAGCTGGGCAAGGATATGTGGCCGGCCTGCTGCTATAGCTACAGCGACTGGAAGGCCGATCACCTCGCGGCCATGCCGGTGACATACGTGCATTGCCTTCAGGATCTGGCGCTGCCGCCGGCATGGCAGACGCGCTTTGCCGGGCGGCTGCACGCGGATCGCACCGTCTATCTCGATGCCGGCCATCAGGCGATGAACACCCGGCCCCAGGCGCTGGCGGAAATTCTGCTGGCCGAAGCAGGGGCTTGAGGCCAGACACGCCGCATGGCCAAGCTCTATTTCTATTATGCCAGCATGAACGCGGGCAAGAGCACCAACCTCTTGCAGGCGAATTTCAACTATCACGAGCGCGGGATGCGCACGATGCTGTGGACTGCGGCGCTTGACGATCGGGGCGGCGAGAAGGCGATCGAAAGCCGGATCGGCCTGAATGCCGAGGCGCACCGGTTCGATGGCGCGACCGACTTGTGGGACCGGGTCATGGCGCAACACCGCGCAGCGCCCTTGGCCTGCCTGTTGCTCGATGAGGCGCAATTTCTTGAACCCGAACAGGTCTGGCAGCTCGCGCGGCTGGCCGACGAGGCGGGGATTCCGGTGCTGTGCTATGGTCTGCGCACCGATTTTCAGGGCGATCTGTTCCCCGGCTCGGCCGTGCTGCTGGGGATTGCTGACAGTCTGGTCGAACTCAAGGCGGTGTGCCATTGCGGCCGCAAGGCGACGATGAACTTGCGGATCGACGCCAGCGGCTCGGCGGTGAAGGCCGGCGCGCAAACCGAGATCGGCGGGAATGATCGCTATGTCGCCCTGTGCCGGAGGCACTTTTCGGAAGCCATGCACGGATGAATGAAACCCTGTTTCAAGCCGCCAGCCTGATCATCCCGCTGATTCTGGCGATTGTCTTCCATGAAGTCGCCCACGGCTGGATGGCCCGCGCGCTGGGCGATCCGACCGCGGCGGAGCAAAACCGGCTCAGTCTCAATCCGCTGCGCCATGTCGATATGGTGGGCACGGTGATCCTGCCGGGGCTGCTGGCGCTCGCCAAGGGACCGATATTTGGCTGGGCAAAACCGGTTCCGGTCAACAAGTGGCGGCTGCGCAATCCGCGCTATGGCATGATGCTGGTCGCCGCTGCCGGGCCGGGGATCAATCTCGTCATGGCAGGCTTGGCCGCAGTGGCGCTGGGTGGCGTGCTCGCGGCGTTTGGCGAAGTGACCGAGCCTTCGGTCGCGGCGCGGTTCCTGGCCGCGAACCTGCTCAACTTCATCACCGTCAACATTTTCCTCGCGCTGTTCAACCTCTTGCCGATCCCGCCATTTGATGGCTCGCACATCGTCGAAGGCCTGCTGCCGCGCTCGATCGCACCGCATTTTGCCCGGCTGCACAAATGGGGCTTGCTGGTGATGATCGCGTTTGTGGTGGTGCTGCCCTGGGCGGTGCCGGGGTTCAATCCGGTGGGCGACTTGCTGTTGCCGCCGTTCGAATGGGTGACGGGCAAATACATGGCGCTGGCGGCGGGGATCGCCGGGGCGTGAACGGCCCAAACGGCTGGATCGTGCTCGACAAGCCGCTGGGGCTGGGCTCGACCCAGGCGGTGGCGGCGGTGAAACGCAATTGCCGCGAGGCGGGGCTGGGCAAAGTCAAGGTCGGCCACGGCGGCACGCTTGATCCGCTGGCCTCCGGCGTGCTGCCGATTGCACTCGGCGAGGCGACCAAGCTCGCCGGGCGGATGCTCGATGCGAGCAAGGAATACGAGTTCACGGTGCAGTTCGGGGCGGAGACGGATACGCTGGACCTTGAAGGCAAGGTGATTGCGACAAGCCCGGTGCGACCGACGCTGGCCCAAGTGGAGGCGGTGCTGCCGCGCTTCACCGGGCCGATCGAGCAGGTGCCGCCGGCCTATTCGGCGCTGATGGTCGATGGGAAACGAGCTTATAACCGGGCGCGGGCCGGGGAGGTGGTGGACCTGCCGGGGCGGGCGGTGACGGTTTTTGCGCTGCGTCTTTCCTCCCCAAGATTGCTTGGGGAGGGGGGCCACCCGCAGGGTGGTGGAGGGGTAAGCCACCTCGAAACACCCCTCCACCACCCTGCGGGTGGTCCCCCTCCCCATCCGATGGATGGGGAGGAAAGGGAAGAGGTCACCCTCCACACCCATGTTTCCAAAGGCACCTATATCCGCAGCCACGCGCGCGACATCGCCCATGCGCTCGGCACCGTCGGCCATGTCACCATGCTGCGCCGCACCCGCGCCGGGCCGTTCGGCCTCGCGTCCGCGATTTCTCTGGACAAATTGAACGAACTGGGTAAGGGCGCGGCGCTTGAGAACGTACTTTTGCCGCTGGAGGCAGGGCTGGACGACATCCCGGCTCTAAACCTCGGTCCGG
>JANPOS010000098.1:0-47347 GCA_031428115.1 Novosphingobium sp.
CAAGTGTTGTCCCATGTGGCCGCGCGCTCGCGAGATGGCTATTTCTTCGGCTTGCCCAGCTTCATGGCCTTTTCCAGCGCCTCGATGCGCCCCTTCAGCGCCTCGCACTCCTCGCGCGCTTTCGCGGCCATCGCCTTGACCGCGTCAAATTCCTCGCGGTCGACGAAATCGAGCCCGGCCACTGCCTCGCGCATGCGCTCACGCGCGCCGTCGCGCGCCTCGCGGCCCATGCCCGCGAGCGTGCCGGCGGCGGCATTGGCCAGCTTGACGAAATCGGCAATCAGGGGGTTTTCGCTTTGCATTTCCGCTGGTTCCTAAAATTCGATGCGTTGGCTTGCGCCGGAAACCTGCCGCCCGTCCGCGTCCGGGTTGGCAGCGAGGAATTGCCCGTTCAGCGCGGTCGCAAACAGGATCCACGCCAGATAGGGCAGCATCAGCCAAGCCGCAATCGGCCGCACTTTCCAGAACAGCCAAACCGTTACAATCACGGCAATATCCATCGCCACAATCACCACCAGGGCAGCAGTGATCTGATGCAGGCCGAAGAACACCGGCGACCAGGCGAGATTGAGCGCCAGCTGGACGAGGAAGGCAATCGCCGCCCGCCCGCGCCACCAGGCCCCGCGCGCGGAGAGCACCAGCGCGAAGGCCACGCCCAACATCACATAGAGCACCGACCAGACGATGCCGAACACCTGCGGCGGCGGATAGAGCGATGGCTTGACCAGGCTGTCAAACCAGGGATTGCCCACCCCGCTGCCCGACACCACGCTGCCCAAAAATCCGAGCAGGACGATGCCCGGCACGGTCACCAGCGCCCAGCGCAAGAACGAGGCACGCAATTGTCCGGCAGAGGCAAGCTCGATCATCATCTATGGCGACCTTCGAATCGAGTTCTGTAGCAACGCAACGGCTTCTGGCGGGCCGTGATCACGGATGCAATCTCCCTAGTGGCCGTCTTCGCGCCGCGCCGCAATCAGGAATTCCACGTTGCCTTCCGGCCCGGTGATCGGGCTTGGAATGATGCCCGCAACCCGCCAGCCCGCGCCTTCCAGCCATTGCCGCACGTCATGGCAGACCCGCGCGTGCACTTGCGGATCGCGCACCACGCCGCCCTTGCCCACTTCCTCGCGGCCCGCCTCGAACTGCGGCTTGATCAGTGCGACGAGCTGGCAGCCGCGCGCGGCGAGCCGCAACGGGTTATCCAGAACTTTGGCGAGACCGATGAAGCTGGCATCGCAGACCACCCAATCGCAGGGCTGGTCGAGCTGGCTTGCAGTTACCACGCGCGCGCTGGTCTTTTCCAGCACGGTGACGCGGGGATCCTGACGCAGCTTCCAGGCGAGCTGGTTGGTGCCCGAATCGACCGCGAAAACATGGGAAGCGCCGCGCGTCAGCAGCACGTCGGTAAAGCCGCCGGTCGAACTGCCGATATCCATCGCCGTGGCGCCTGCCGGATCAAGGCCGAAGTGATCCAGCGCATGGGCCAGCTTGATGCCGCCGCGCGAAACCCAGGGATGATCGCGCCCGCGCACTTCGAGCGGCGCGTCTGCCGCCAGCGACTGACCGGCCTTGGCCAGCTTGGTCTCGCCCGAAAAGACCAGCCCCGCCAGCACCAGCGCCTGCGCACGCGCGCGGCTCTCGGCGAGGCCGCGTGCGACCAGCAACTGGTCGAGCCGCATTTTCGCGGCAGGGCGATTGGATTGGGAGTTGGCCATGACCTTGCGGGGGTTGCCGGAATTGCCGCCTCATTCCATAGGGAAGCGATGAAGGCAAATCGCAGTTTGAGCGCGGCGGGGCGCGTGATCGGCGCGGCGCTGTTGCTCTCGGCGCTGGCTGCCTGCTCGGGCCAGCGCGATGCCGCGCCCGCGCCGACCCCCAAGGCGAGCCCGCGCGTGGCGCCGCCGCCACCTCCCCCGCCGCCGCGCACGACCAATTGGCGCGACATGCCGGTTACCCCTGGCACCTGGCGCTGGCGGATGGAGGGCAATCGCTCGGTGGCGCGCTTTGGCAATGATACTTTGGTGCTGAGCTGCAACCGCGAGGCAGGCGCAGTGACGCTGATCCGGCCGGGCGCGGCACAAGGCGCGGTGCCGATGACCGTGCTGGCGAGCTCGGGCAACCGCACGCTCACCGCACAGGCCATTGCCGGCCCGCCGCCGGTGGTCGCGCTCACCCTGCCCGCGCGCGATGCCGTGCTCGATGCCATGGCCTTCAGCCGCGGGCGCTTTGCTGTGGAGACAGCCGGCCTGCCGACGCTCTATGTGCCAAGCTGGCCGGAAGTGAGCCGGGTGATCGAGGACTGTCGCTAGGGTTTGCGGCTGTGGAAAACCCCTGGGTTCCCAGCGCGAAGTTCTGATTCTGACAGGAAAATAATTTCATACAAGACTTGTTGTGCAGCGCGGAATGATTCACATTCCACGCAGCTGCCCGGGCTAATGCTTGGGGCGGCAAACTTGGCTCAACAGCGCGAAAGGAGGTGATCCGATGTCTCATGGTTCAGCACAGAGGTCGGACATGCCCGTTGCGAGGCATTATCGCTGAAATGCGATAGAGGCTTCGTGAGCGGCACTTCTGCGCCGCTGACCATGCGAAGGGCCGTAGCGGATTGACCGCTGCGGCCCTTCTCATTTGCGCGGCCGCCCTTTCGCTTTTGCGCCCCCGCCCCTTCTCATCTGCGCCAAAGCCCGCTTCCATCCCCACAAGATTCCACCTATCGCCGGATGCAGAGAGTGCACATGCCATTTATGTCTTTTCAATTGCTGTTGACGTAATTTTTATTCAATCAGTAATGGTCACAATGAGGGATTTCCAGCAATGGCGAACAACGCCGATTCCAGCCTGCGCTTCACACACCTGCCCCACCCCGCGCCGACATCGGCCGATGCGCGCGCGGCGGTGCTGGCCAATCCAGGCTTCGGTTCGCATTTTTCCGATCACATGGTGTCGATTGACTGGGATGAGGCGCGCGGCTGGCACAATGCGTGCCTGGGCCCGCGCGCACCCATTGCGCTCGATCCCGCCGCTGCCGTGCTGCATTATGCGCAGGAGATCTTCGAGGGGCTGAAAGCCTATCGCCAGCAGGACGGCGGCATTGCCCTGTTCCGCCCAACGGCCAACGCCGCGCGGTTCAACGCCTCTGCCGAGCGGCTCGCCATGCCCGCGCTGCCAGAGGCGCTGTTCCTCGAATCGATCCGCCAGCTGGTCGCTGCCGACCGCGACTGGTTCCCCGATGTCGAAGGCGGCTCGCTCTATCTGCGCCCGTTCATGATCGCCACCGAAGCCTTCCTCGGCGTGCGCCCGGCCAAGCAATACAAATTCCTCGTCATCGCCAGCCCGGCGGGCAACTATTTCAAGTCCGGCGCGCCCGCCGTCTCGATCTGGGTCTCCGACTACACCCGCGCCGCGCCTGGCGGCACGGGCGCTGCCAAATGCGGCGGCAACTATGCCGCAAGCCTGGTGCCGCAAGCCGAGGCGCTGGCGCGCGGCCACGACCAGGTCGTCTTCCTCGACGCCGCCGAGCGCAAATGGATCGAGGAACTCGGCGGCATGAACCTCTATTTCGTCTTTGCCGACGGCAGCCTGATCACCCCGCCGTTGACCGGCACGATCCTGCCGGGCATCACGCGGGACAGCATCATGCAGCTCGCCCGCGAGGAAGGGCTGGAAGTGCGCGAAGAACGCTACAGCCTTGACCAGTGGCGCGAGGATTCCGCGTCAGGCAAACTGGTGGAGACCTTCGCTTGCGGCACAGCGGCGGTGGTGACGCCGGTTGGGCGGGTCGCAGGGCGGGATGGCGAGTTTACCGTTGGCTCAGGCGGACCGGGGCAGCTGACCGGCAAGCTCAAGGCCCGGCTGGTGGCGATCCAGCGCGGTGAGGCGGCGGACAAGCATGGCTGGGTGATGCGTTTGGATTGAGATGCCTGACGTCCCAAAAGTCAGACCAAGTGGCTACTGTCCGCAGATGCCGAAAAGCTGTCCAAAATTGCACGGTGGCAACGCGGATATCCTGCCTTGAGCTCGTCGACATTCAACGCGCGTTTCTGAAGGATAAAACGCCCCTCTAAAACGCGAATTTCATGAAACCGCACCTTTCTCTCTCGATCTTCCAACGCCTTCACAACGGTATAGATCACAGGTGCGCTGCATCGCATGCCGAAAACAACTTCCTTAAGTTCCAGCTTCAAACTCTGCTGTCCACGCGCACCAATCATGCGCCATTCATTTTCATACTTCCAAGCTGACGCTTTCCTGAGCAGGACTGCATCGTCCACCTCACGTTGGGCCGATTGATCCCCACTCAGCATGGCTGCGACCAGACTGGCCTTGATTAGGCGGCTGCCGCCATAGCGCACCTGATGTATCTCATCGGCAACGTCGGTGGGCACCGAATAGCCTAAGCAGATGCCTTTGTGCTGGTCTCCATAATGGCTCCACATTAGAGGACATTCAGAACGCTTCGCGAGCGAAAAGATGCCTTTGTTGTAACGACGCAGCAGCTCATCCTCCACTCCTTGTCCGAAGTAGAACTGCTCTGGGTCGGTGCCGTCGAAGTCGGGATCGGTAGCATTGTACCGGATGTCTGCGATCAGTTGCTCGGCCCGACGGCGACTGAGGAGAGCGATATGTTCAACCGTTTTTGGACCGCGATAAAGTATCGTCCTTGCAGCAGAAGTCATCTCGGCACTGATACGCTGCTCGACTAGCTGCGACAGGATTTGTGCCATTTGTTCAGCCGGAAGGTCCTTGTCCAAAGCGGGCTTGGCATCGAGAGGGTCATTGAAAGTGCTGGGATCGGCAAAGTGAACACTGTCGTCGATGAGCATTTCGACCATCCGATTACTGAACGCCCGATATTTGTAGAGTCGCTCTGGTATTACCTTCTTCGCCATTCGCCACCTCTCTCTGCGATCTGGTTGCAAGCAATCGCCTAATCGTGTCTCGTCAGCAAGGGCAGTGAATTTACGAATTGCAGTAACGTTAAACTCAAGCCGCCCGCAACAACTCCCGCACCAGCGAGGGCTTGCGCGCAATCATCGCCAGCAGCACCTGCGCCGGACCCGTTGGCCGCCGCCGGCCCTGCTCCCAGTTGAGCAACGTCCCCTTGGCGACGCCGATGCTGAGGGCAAAGGCGCTCTGCGACAGGCCGGTGCTGGCACGGATCGCGGCGACATCGACATCGGGCACTTCGATCTGGTGCACAACGGCACCAGTGTCCTGGCGCTTGGCGAAGGCAATCGCCTCGTTCAGCCCCTCGATCAGGCCCTCATAAATTTCGCTCATTTGCGCACTCCATAGGTTGCCAGCAACTGCTTGGCAGCCCCCTTGCCCGCCCGCGCTTCATCGGAAAAGCCGCCAGTATGTGCGTGGGAATCGCATCGCCCGTTTTCGCCGCAGCGAAATCGGCTTCGGTCCATTCCGGATTGTCGTCGTCGAACATGGGCATTTGTTTACACCAAGTAGCACTCATCAAAACCCATAAAGCCCCTCCCCGGTGGGGAGGGGTTGGGGTGGGGGTTCAACGCCAGCGTGGACGCGTGGCCTGTCGGCCTCGCTCCCCCACCCCCGGCCCCTCCCCGCCGGGGAGGGGAGAAGGGATTCGCTGGGCAACTCGCAGCCCCTCAATACTCCTGCTCGTCGAGCGTATTGAACTGCGGATGCACCGCTTTCCACGCATACATCCAGTCCATGCCTTCTTTCGCGCGGGTCAGGTCGTCCGGGCTGGGGGCGAGCGCTTCGGTCGCGGCGCGGGCTACGTCTGGCAGCACTGAGCAGTCCCAGCCCTGCTCCTCGACATCCTTGGCGAGTGCATGTGCGCCCGCGCTGCGCAGCAAGGTCGGCAGCCGGTCGGCCAGCGCATTGCAGGCCCAGTCGATCATCGGGCCGTTGACGGCCGGATCATAGCCCCACAGCGTGTTCGCTTGGGCTTCGTTGTCGATATAGTGATAGTGCAGCACGCTGCCGAACACGTCGAAGCGCAAGTATTCCTCGTCGCGGCTTGCATTGCAGACATGAATGCTGGGCCCGCGCACCAGCACCTGCTCATCGCCGAGCGCCCGCGCCTCCACCCCGATCGACACTGGCCCCGCATCGAACCAGCGGGTGTGGTGCTCCATCGGCGGGATCAGCATGAAGGTGTGCTTCTGCCCGCGGATGGTCGGCACCTGGCGGTTGCTCTTGACCTCGCGCGGGGCGGGCACGTGCTTGAACTGCGCAGCCATTGCGGCTCTCCCATGATCCTGTAGTTTCGCGGCGCAGGATACGGATGCGCGAGGCAGGAGCAAGCAATGACTGACGGATACAAGCCGCCCAAGGTGTGGAAGTGGAAGAAGCGCAAGGGCGATCCCTTCGGCGGCATGAACCGGCCGATCTCCGGGGCAACACATGACCAGGAATTGCCGCGCGGCAAACACCCGTTCCAGCTCTATTCGCTGGGCACACCCAACGGGCAAAAAGTGACGATCATGTTTGAGGAGCTGCTGGCGGCGGGCCATGCCGGGGCCGAATACGATGCCTGGCTGATCCAGATCATGGAGCGCGAGCAGTTCGGTTCGGGCTTTGTCGCGATCAATCCCAATTCCAAGATCCCCGCGCTGCTCGATTGCTCCGGCCCGGAACCTGTCCGGGTGTTCGAATCGGCAGCGATCCTGCTGCATCTGGCGGAAAAATTCGGCGAATTCCTGCCCACTGAAGGCGCTGCCCGGGCGGAATGCTTTTCCTGGCTGATGTGGCAGATGTCGACCGCGCCCGTGATCGGCGGCGGCTTCGGTCATTTTTATGGCTATGCGGGCAAAAAGCTCGAATATCCGATCAACCGCTATGCCATGGAAACCAAACGCATTCTCGACGTGGCCGACCGGCATCTTGCCGAAAACCGCTATTTCTGCGGGGATCAGTTCACCATCGCCGATATCGCCAATTTTGCCTGGCTGAACTATCTGGTGCGCGGCGATGCCTATGGCGGTGCGAAGTTCCTCGATACCGCGAGTTACGCGAACGTCGGTGGCTGGGTTGATGAATTGCGGGCCCGCGAAGCGGTGCGGCGCGGGCTGAAAGTCAATCGCGGCGGCAGCGAAGGCTTCACCCCCGAGCGGCACAGCGCGGCGGATATCGATGCGGTTATGTGAAGGTCAGGTCAGCGAAAGCCGGAAACGGGCCAGCCGGGCCACTGCCTCATCCAGCATGGCGTCCGGCTTGGTAAAACAGAAGCGCACGATCCCGGTCGGTGCTTCCCCTTCAAACAGCGCGGAGAGCGGGATCGATGCCACCCCGGCCTCGCGCACCAGCCGCTCGCAAAACGCGCGGTCGCCCAGCGCAATGCCCGATGCGGCGAGGTCGGCGCAGAGGAACCAGGTCGCGCTGTTTGGCAGCACGCGGTAGCCGGCGCCTTCCAGCCCGGCGCGCAGCCGTTCGCGGGAAGTTGCCCAGCCTGCATCGCGCCGCGCAAACCAGTCATCCTTCATCCCCAGCCCTTCAGCCACCGCCCATTGCAGCACGGGCGCAGTCGTGGCGGTGACGAACTGGTGGACACGAAACAGCCCGGCCGCGAGCGCGGGCGAGGCAATGATCCAGCCGACTTTCCACCCCGTCAGCCCGAAAATCTTGCCCGCCGAGCCGATTTTCACCGTGCGGCCCGCCATGCCGGGGAAGGTCAGAATTGACCGGTGGGTCGTGCCGTCGAAGCGGACATCCTCCCAGACCTCGTCGCTGATCACGGTGAGATCGTGCGCCACGCAGGCCTCGGCCAGCTGCGCGAGTTCGGCTTTGCTGGCTGCGGTGCCCGCCGGGTTGAGCGGATCGTTGAGCATGACCACGCGCGTTTTCGGCGTGATCGCGGCGGCCAGCGCCTCGGCGCTATAGCGCCAGTGGGGCGGCGCGAGCGGCACCGAGACCGGCACTCCGCCCGCGCGCCGAACCATCGGCGCATAGGCATCGTAGGCCGGCTGGAACAGGATCACTTCATCGCGCGGGCGGACCAGCGCCAGCACCGCATCGGCAATCGCCTCGGTCGCGCCCGAAGTGACGATCACTTGCTCGCGCGCCAGCACCAGGCCCTGGCGGCGGGCATAAAATGCGGCGATGGCAGCGCGCAGCTCGGGCAACCCGCCGATCGGGGGATACTGGTTGGATTGCTCGCGAAGCGCGCGTGCCGCCGCCTCGATCAGCTCTGGTGGCCCCTGATCGTCTGGAAAGCCCTGCCCAAGATTGATCGCGCCCAGCTCGCTCGCCAGGCCCGACATGACATCGAAAATCGTCATTTCCATGCCCGCATAAACAGGATGGATTCTCGCGCCCTCACTCACCACCGGCAGTTTACTCCGCAAATTGCAGGAAGACCCCATACCGCGATGAGGCAGCCCTCGCACCACGTCATTTCGCTCCGGCGATTTGTTGAACCGGCACCTTCCGTGTTAGCTTGAGGCAACAAACTGGAAGAGGAACTGCGGCCCCATGTCCTACGAGCTCAACCGCAAACTCGCCGCGCGCCGCGATCCCCTGCCGACGACGGCGACGATCGATCCGGTGACCGCAGACATCATCCGCGGCGCATTCGAAACGGTCTGTTTCGAGTCCGCGACCTTCCTCGGCCGCGCCGCCTCTTCGCCGATCATCAACTCATCGAACGAGCGCAATGCCGCGATTGTCGATGGCAATGGCCGGCTGGCGATGGGCGCGGTTGGCACGCCGCAGCTGACTTTCGTCAACCAGATGGAAACCCGCTGGGGGCTGATGAATCAGGAGCGGTATGACTGGGGGCCGGGCGATGTCTTCGTCGGCAACGATCCCGATCACGGCGGCGGGCATTTGCCGGACTACTGCGTCTATGGCCCGGTCTATGATGGCAACGGCGAGCTGATCTGCATCCAGACCTTGCAGGCGCACCAGGGCGACACCGGCGGCAAGGACGCTGGCGGATTCTCGCTCGATGCCGTCGACGTATTCACCGAGGGTCTCGTGCTCCCCTGCCTCAAGCTGGTCCACCGGGGCGAACTGCGCCGCGATACTTTCGACATGGTGATCCGCAACAACCGCTTCGCCACGTTTTCCGGCGACATCGCGGCGATGATCGGCGGGGTGCAATATGCGGTGAAGATGCTCGAAGTCCTGATCCGCAAATGGGGCTCCGAAACGGTCAAGGCGGCGATCAACTATTCGATCGAACACACCGAGCGCCGGGTGCGCGAGGAAGTGGCGAAGTGGCCCGACGGCGCATACGAAGCCACCGTGCTGATCGACCATGACACGGCCGGCACCAAGGACATCAAGGTCCATGTCACTTGCACGATTGCGGGCGATCAGCTGACAGTCGACCTCACCGGCACCGACGACCGGCAGGATCTGGTCGGGGTGTGGAACACCTTCGCCAACAGCCGCTCCTATGTGATGTGCCAGTTGGTCGCCGCGCTCGATCCGACCATCGTCAAGAACGAGGGCTATTTCAACGCGGTCGAGATCATTATTCCCGAAGGCTGCATCGCCCAGCCGCCACCCAACAAGCCCGCCGCGCTCGGCAGCTTCCACCCGGCCTGCGAGATTACCGAGGCGGTGTGCATCGCACTGAGCGCGGTCGTGCCAGAGCGGTCGCAGCCGCAGCTCTACAAGATCGGTATGCCCAACGCGGTGATCGGGTTTTATGACAATGGCCTGATGTGGATGGATCAGGGCGTCGATTGCCGCTCGATGGACGTATCGGCCGTGCAGGGCATCGACGGCTGGGGTTCGTGCCCCAACAGCCTCGGCAGCCTGATCCTGTCAGAGGCCGAGGACGCAGAAAGCCGCTTTCCCATCCTCAACATCAGCCGCGAGATGACCACCGATGGCGGCGGCGCGGGCCAATGGCGCGGCGCGCCGGGCAGCCTCAACGTCAAGCAGGTCTTGCGTCCGACCACGGCGATGGCCTGGATGGTCTCGTCCGATCATCCGCTCACAGGAATGTGCGGCGGCGATAACGCGATTCCATATTCGAACCATTTCGAGGTCGGCTCGCCCAATGAACGCAAGATCGAGCACACCGCGCAGGCGCTGCTGCCGAAAAATGCCGTGATCGCCTACCAGCACGGCGGCGGCGCGGGCTTCGGCCCGGCGCTGCTGCGCGATCCCGAAGCGGTGAAGGAAGACGTGCTCGATGAGTATGTCAGCGAGGGCGCCGCGCGGGCGAAATACGGCGTGGTGATGACCGGGAGCCTCGCCGACTATTCGCTGGCGGTCGACTGGGATGGCACCGAAGCGCTGCGTGCGGAAATGCTGCTCGAGGCTGCCGAGTAGATCAACAGTAAGGCAGAGCCATTTCTCCCCTCCCGCAAGCGGGAGGGGGAATTGGAACGGGATTGAGGATAAAGCATGACCTATCGTGTTGGCATCGACATCGGCGGCACCTTCACCGACTTCGCGCTGCTGAGCGGCGGCGAAGTGGTGCTGCACAAGAATCTCTCGACCCCCGAGGATCGCTCGGAAGGCGTGATGGAAGGGCTTGCCCGGCTGGCCGAACTCGAAGGGCTGGAGCTGGCGACTTTCCTCGCCCGGTGCGATGCCATCGTCCACGGCACGACAGTTGCCGACAACACGCTGATCGAGATGAACGGCGCAGTCACCGGGCTGATCACCACCGAGGGCTTCCGCGACGAGCTGGAATACCGGCGCGGCTACAAGGAAGACATCTGGGACGTCCGCCTGCCCGCGCCCAGGCAGATCACCCCGCGCCGCCGCCGCCTGACGGTGCCCGAACGCATTCTGCACGATGGCAGAGTGCACAAGCCGCTGGATGAGGCCGCCGTGCGCGAGGCCTGCCGCAAGCTGCGCCTGCAAGGCGTTGAATCGGTGGCGATCTCGCTGCTCTTCTCGTTCATCAATCCGGACCACGAAAAGCGGGTGAAGGCCATCGTCGCGCAGGAAATGCAGGACGTGCATATCTCCACCGGCCACGAAGTCCTGCCCCGCGCGCCCGAATACGACCGCACCAGCACCACCGTGGTCAACGCCTATGTCGGCCCGCGCGTAACCTCCTATCTCGAGCGGCTGGTCTCCCGGCTGAAGGACGGCGGCTACAAGAACCAGCTGATGGTCATGCAGGCCTCGGGCGGGGTGATGACCAAGCAATATATCGACGGAGCGCCGATCCGCGTGCTCGCCTCCGGCCCGGCGGGCGGCGTCATCGGCTCGGCCCATGCCGGGCGCGCCAAAGGCCATCCGGACCTGCTCTGCGTCGACATGGGCGGCACCAGCTATGACATGTCGGTGGTGATCGGCGGGCAGGCCCCGGCAGAGGCCGGCTGGAACATGCACCACCGCTATCTGATCGGCGTGCCGATGGTAAAAGTCGAAACGCTGGGCGCGGGCGGCGGCTCGATCTGCCATGTCGCGGGCGGCGCGCTGCTGGTCGGGCCGAAATCGGCGGGCTCAGTGCCCGGCCCGATGGCCTACGGACGCGGCGGCACCCAGCCGACGGTCACCGATGCCCTCGTCATGCTCGGCATCCTCTCGACCGACGAGGGCTTTGCCGGCGGCAGCTTTACCTTGAAGCGCGACGGCATCGAGGCCGCCTTCAAGGCGATTGGCGACGAGATGGGATATTCCGCGGAACAGGCGGCATTCGATGCCTGGCGCGTGGTCAATGCCAACATGAGCCAGGGCGTGCGGCGGACGACTGCGGGCAAAGGCATCGATCCCAAAGACCTCGTCATGCTTGCCTATGGCGGCAATGGTCCCGCTTTCGCCGCGATCCAGGCGGAGGATCTGGGCATCACCAAAGTGCTGGTGCCCAAGGCCTCGCCGACATTCTCGGCGCTCGGCACGCTGATCGCCAACCCGATGATCGACGAGGAACGCTCGGTCATCGCCTCGGCCAATGCGCTTGATTTGGCCAGAGTGCGCGAACTGTGGCAGCAATTGTGCGACCGGGCGGAGAAGTATTTCACCGATGCCATGTTCGCGAAACGCGATGTCGTCTGCGATTACCAGCTCAACATGCGCTATCCGGGGCAGAACTTCGCGCTGACCTTCACTGTCAGTGCTGCAGCAAAACTGGGCGACCTTTCGTTCATCGACGAGGCCCTTGGCGCACAAGCGATCACGCTGTTCAACGCGCGCCACCTGGAAGAATACAACCACATCCGCGAACACGAAGTGCCCGAAGTCACCGGCGTGCGCCTCGCCAGCCACGTCGTCACCCCTTCGCCCGCCGCCGGCGCCGGCTTCACCGCGCCCGCCAGCACCGCGAAGCCCGCCAAGACCCGCCGCGCCAACCTGGGGAAGGGCTTTGGCGATGTCCCGGTCTATCTCGGCAGTGAGCTTGCCCCTGGCATGTCAGTCCCCTCGCCGGCGATCATCGAGGAGAGCTTCACGACGATTGTCGTTTATCCGGGCTGGAATGCGCGGGTGGACGATGCGGGGGATTATGAACTGGTGCGGGGGTGAGCCTTGCCATTTTCCTGCGCTTAAGCCTTCAAATTTTTGATCGCATCAATTGCAATGCTTTAGCGATTGCTTCGCTCTCGGTCCGACCACTTTGACCATTGAGACTACCGAATACCGTTCCAATCCCGCCCAAACGCGTGTCTAGCATGGCATCAGCCAAAACTTGACTCGCCTTCAAGTAAGCCGGTGAGTTTCCAATTTCTAAATTGAAAATAGTTGTTGTAGACACAGCACTGTCCAGCATTCGACGCACCTCGAGAAGCATTGCAGCTTGACGGACTTCGTTCTCAGACATGCCTGTGGAGCCAGACCATCGATAGTTAGCAACATTGTTTGACTTTTGGGTAGGTGTTGCTGCGACTGACAACGCCGACTGTCTCTCTCGCCACTTGCGGCAAAGTCGATGAACGATACTGTCCGTCCATTCGGGAACCAGCTTCTTAATTGCGCCTGTTGGCCCGATTGATGGACCGTTCTTTATCAACGCGGCCACCGAGAGCAAGATTGGTTCATCGCTGACAATCCCGCTGTGCTTGGGCCTTCCTCTACCTTTGCAATGTGCCATGTTCACCTCTGGTTTGGATCGGCGTCAAAATGACAATCCCCTGGCGTTTCGCAACAGACATGAATTGTCATTAAATGAGAATCTGCAGTCGAAAAATACTGAGATGTCAATTTGCAGCGGACAAAAATTCAACACTGCCGAAGGAACCTAACCCAAACCAACCTCCTCCACACTTTCACACGCCATGTTCCAGCACCGCGCCTGATCAAACCACTTCGCCTCATCCTCCTTGATTTCCGCCATGTTTTCCGCACCGATGCGGCGCATTTCAGCCAGCGCGGCCTCATCGCGCAGGACGAATTCCGAGATGGCATCGAAGCCGGTGTCATCCGCCAAGGCCGTCTCGCCGGCCTGCGCAAAATTGTGGCCTGTGGTCAGGTAGTTGCGGCGATAGGAGAGCCACAGATGGCCGAACAGGCGCACCGCGATTCGGCTGTGGCTTTCCTCATAGCCCTTGCGGAATTCCTCCGGGCTCAGCCCCGGTTTGCGGCGAACCATGATGATATGTCGGATGGGCACCTTTTTCCTCCCTCGCGCTAACTTGCCATTCAGCCCTCGCACCCTACATTGTCAGGCGAAAGGATGGCTATTCCATCATGAACGACGATCAGCAGCCCAATGGCAACCCCTGGATGCGCAGCCTGCTCATCTGGAGCGGCATTTTCCTCGCGTTGCTGCTTGCGGTGTCGATGTTCGGCGCGAAGGGCGAAACCGCTGGTTCGTCGATCGCCTATTCGGACTTCCGCAACAAGGTCGCTGAAGGCAGCGTCGCCGAAGTGCAGGTTGGCGAAGAACGGATTGCTGGCAGGATGAAGAACGGCGAAGCCTTCACCACTGTTCCCATCCCCAATGACTCGGGTTTGACGCAGCTGCTCACCGAAAACCGCGTGAAAGCCTCAGGCCGCGCGCAGGAAGAACCCAACCTGCTGCTCTATATCCTGGTTCAGGCGCTGCCGTTCATGCTGATCCTTGGCGTCGCGTTCTTTGCGCTGCGCCAGATGCAGAAAGGCGGCGGCTCGGGCGCGATGGGCTTCGGCAAATCGAAGGCCAAGATGCTCACCGAGCGGCAGGGCCGGGTCACGTTCAACGATGTCGCCGGCATCGACGAAGCGCGCGAGGAACTGGAAGAAATCGTCGAGTTCCTGCGCGATCCGCAGCGTTTCTCCAAGCTTGGCGGCCAGATCCCCAAGGGCGCGCTGCTGGTCGGCAGTCCGGGGACCGGCAAGACCCTGCTGGCGCGCGCCATCGCCGGCGAGGCAGGCGTGCCGTTCTTCACCATTTCCGGCTCGGACTTTGTCGAGATGTTCGTCGGTGTTGGTGCCAGCCGCGTGCGCGACATGTTCGACCAGGCCAAGAAGAACGCGCCGTGCATCGTCTTCATCGACGAAATCGACGCGGTCGGTCGCCACCGCGGCCATGGCCTCGGCAATTCAAACGACGAGCGCGAGCAGACGCTCAACCAGTTGCTGGTCGAAATGGACGGCTTCGAGGCCAACGAAGGCATCATCATCATCGCCGCGACCAACCGGCCCGATGTGCTCGACCCTGCGCTGCTGCGCCCGGGCCGCTTCGACCGCCAGGTCGTCGTGCCGATCCCCGATATCGAAGGCCGCGAGAAGATCCTTGCCGTCCACATGAAGAAGGTTCCGCTCGCCCCCGATGTCAATTCGCGCGCCATCGCCCGCGGCACTCCGGGCTTCACCGGCGCGGACCTGGCCAATCTGGTCAATGAGGCGGCGCTGCTGGCGGCGCGGCGCAACAAGCGCCTGGTTGCCAATCAGGAATTCGAGGACGCCAAGGACAAAGTCATGATGGGCGCCGAGCGCCGTTCAATGGTGATGACCGACGACGAGAAGAAAATGACCGCCTACCATGAGGCCGGCCATGCCCTGGTCTCGGTCCACGAGCCTGCGTCCGATCCGATCCACAAGGCGACGATCATCCCGCGTGGCCGCGCGCTGGGCATGGTCATGCGCCTGCCCGAGCGCGACAACTATTCGTATCACCGCGACAAGATGCATGCCAACCTCTCGGTCAGCATGGGCGGCCGCGTGGCGGAAGAGCTGGTGTTCGGCCACGACAAGGTCTCATCGGGGGCGTCGTCCGACATTTCCTATGCCACGGGCCTTGCCCGCAACATGGTCACCAAGTGGGGCATGTCTGAAAAGCTCGGGCCCTTGCAGTATGAGGACCAGCAGGAGGGCTATCTGGGTTACGGCGGCAACCAGCGGCTGATGATGTCGGATGAGACCAACAAGCTGATCGACGGCGAAATCCGCGCGCTGGTTGATGGCGGCCATGCCAAGGCCACCCGCATCCTCAAGCGCGAGCGCAAGAAGCTCGACCTGCTGGCAGGTGCGCTGCTCGAATACGAGACGCTGACCGGCGACGAGATCAAGCAGCTGCTGGAAGGCGGCAAGATCGACCGGCCCGAAGCCCCCAAGGGACCGCAGGCGACCGCGCCAGTGCGCGGCTCGGCGATCCCAAGGTCGGGCAAGCGTTTCTCCGGGCCGGGAGCCGCGCCGCAAGAGGCCTGACTTGTCAGCATAGCAACCCCGTGCAATCTGCGCGGGCATGATCCGTTCTTCTGCCAAAAACACTGGTGCGCAATCAACCCAGGATTCCGCATACCGCCCTGAGCTGGACGGCCTGCGGGCGATCGCGGTCCTGACGGCGATACTCTACCATGCTGAAGTGCCGGTGCTGGCTGGCGGCTATGTCAGCATTGATGTGTTTTTTGCCCTGAGCGGCTTTCTGATCACCGGTATCATTGTCCACGCTGCCGAGCAGGGCCGCTTTTCCTTTACCGAATTCTATATCCGGCGAGTCCGGCGCATCCTGCCGGCCCTGTCGGTCATGTCGCTGCTGACCATCCCATTTGCCTGCATGTTGATGATTCCTGATGATCTGGAAAACTACGGCCAGTCCCTGTTCGCCACCGCGCTGTCAGCAAACAATATCCTGCTGACCATCACCTCGGGCTATTTCGAGTTCGAAACCCAGTTCAAGCCGCTTGCCCATACCTGGAGCCTGGGCGTCGAAGAGCAATACTATGCGCTAGTTCCCGTGATGCTGGTCGTGGCGATGCGATGGCGCGGTCGGCGTGGCGCCTTTCTTGTGTTGCTCGGCTCCAGCGCAGTGGCCTTTGGCATTTGCGAATACATGCGAATCTATCATGTCGACGCGAACTATTACCTGCTGCATTCGCGGTTCTGGCAGCTTGGGCTGGGCGGCCTGGCGTCCCTGGCCCAGCGGCCGCTGCTCGCATGGGCCGGGCAAACATCGCGCCAGGTTCTCGCGGCACTTGGTCTGGCAATGATTTTGGCGAGCCTGTTCTGGCTCAGCAGCGATCTCGCTCTGCCGGGCTGGCCTTCGCTGCTGCCGATTTTGGGCACCTGCCTGTTCCTAGTCTTTGCGAACCAGCGCGGCGCCGGACGCTTGCTCTCATCCAGGCCGCTGGTTGCGGTCGGCCTGTTCAGCTACAGTGCCTATCTGTACCACATGCCAGTCCTGGCTTTCGTTCGCATTGCCAGCCTCGCGCCGCCTTCGCCCGCTGCGTTGGTCTCGACTGTTCCGTTCATCCTGCTGCTTGCCTGGCTTTCCTGGCGCTATGTCGAGCAACCCTTCCGCGACCGCAAGCGGACGTCAGACCGCTTCGTGCTCTGGTTCTGCGGGGCGACGCTCGCAGCAGCACTTGCCGGCGGCCTGGTGTTGCATCTGACGTCGGGGATGCGCGCCTTCAGGCCGTATGTTGATCGCGACGAACTGTTCAACCTGAAGCTGACCGAAGACTACAACAAGATCCCCTTCCGCTACGCAGGCCGCGAATTCCCGACAGCTGAGCGCTCGCGCAATGTGCTGGTGCTCGGCAACAGTTTCGCACGCGACTTCATCAACATGGGGCTGGAAACCGGCGCGTTTGCCCATGTCGATCTCAGCTATAGCGCGGTCGAGACCTGCCAGCCGCTGCCGCCTGGCCTCACCGATCGCATACGCAGGTCTGGTGCGGTTGTGCTCGGATCAGGCGTGCTCGCGTCCAACACCCACTGCGCGCTCGATCGCATCAAGTTGCTTGAATCGTTGCAGGTCGAGAACGTCATCGTGCTGGGCACCAAGCAATTCGGCTACAACAACAACGCCGTGTTGCTGTTGCCAGAAGCCGAACGATACAAGTTCAGGGCCAGACCGCTGGACTATGCCATCGCCGATAATACGGCGGCGCGCGCAGCGATCCCCGCGCGCTATTATGTCGATCTGCTGGCCTTGCTCGATAACGGCAGCGCAACAGTCCCGGTGTTTACACCGGAGCGCAAGCTGATCAGCCAGGATCGCCGCCACATGACCAAGGCCGGCGCGCGCTTTGTCGGGGAGAAAGTATTTGCCCAGCCACAGTTCGCGTGGCTGAGGGCAAAACCTTAGCCTTCGTAGTCGCCGCCGAGCGAGGTGTTGCGCACCGGGGCTGCGGCGGTGATCCGCAGCGCTTCGGCCGACTGGCTGAGCGAGCCGATGTCATCGACCTCGTCGTCGTCGTCCGGCAGCACGCGTTGCAGCGAGCCGATGACCGATTCCTTGAGGAACGCGGGACGGACGGTTTCCTCGGCGATTTCGCGCAAGGCCACGACCGGGTTCTTGTCACGGTCGCGGTCGATGGTCAGCTCAGCGCCGCCCGAAATCTCGCGCGCGCGCTGCGCGGCAAACAGAACAAGATCGAACCGGTTGGGGATCTTGTCGACGCAATCTTCAACGGTAACGCGCGCCATGGGGCACTCCGAAAAAACGAGAATCCTCTGGGGAAGCGGGGCAGCTAGGCTCGGGCCGGCCAAAAGTCAAGGAAAACGCTTGCCCCGCGCTGCACCCCGCCCGATAGCCGCGCAAAATACAGACGGGGAGAAGCATGGCCGATTTCAGCGAATTCAGGCGGCACTGGCGGCCGCTGCTGGGCAGCTTCATCGGTATGGGCTCGGCGCTGTCGCTCAACAGCTATATCCTCAGCATTTTCGCGCCCTACTTCATGAAGGATCTGGGCTGGAGCCTGTCGCAATGGGCAAGCCTGGGCACGGTGCAGATGCTGATCGTGTTCTGCACGCCGGTTGCCGGGCGGCTAGCCGACCGCTTCGGCGTGCGCCGGGTTGCCGCCTTCGGCGCGCTGACTTTCCCGATGTTCCTGCTCGCCATCGCGGGGATGGATGGCAGCATCGAAACCTACGTTGCGATCTATGTCGCCCAGACGGTGATCTGCTCGACCACCACCTCCACGGTCTATTCGCGCGTCGTGGCCGGTGCCTATTCGGCGCGGCGCGGGCTGGCGCTGGGAATTGTCGGCTCGAGCCCGCCGCTGGTCGCCGCTCTGTTCAGCGCGCCGATCTCGCACTTCGTCGAGGCGGAAGGCTGGCGCGCGGGCTATGTGCTGGTTGCGGCCTTCTGTGCGATCTGCGCCATCGTGACCTTGCTGCTGCTGCCATCGCGCGCGGCAGAAGCGGCGAACGACCGGGCATCAGGCGTCACGGCGCGCGAAGGCGTCTATCGCATCGTCTTCACCAACCCGGTGTTCTGGATCATGCTGGCCGCGACCTTGCTGGTAAACCTGCCTTTCACCCTCGCCACCACCCAGCTCAAGACCGTGGTGCTGGCGCAAGGCCTGCCCGCGAGCGCAGCGGCGGTGCTGGTTTCGGTGTTCGCCGTCAGCTCGATTGTCGGCCGCGTGCTGTCTGGCCTTGCGCTCGACTATCTGCCAGCGCACCGCATCGCCGCGATCGGCTTCGGGCTGCCAGTGCTGGGCTTGCTGCTGCTCGCCTCGCCGCTCGACAGCTTTGTCGCCGTGGCTGCCGCGCTGGCACTGATCGGGATTTCCTTCGGCGGCGAGGGCGACATCATCCCCTATCTGGTGACCCGCTACTTCGGCATCGCGATCTACAGCACGGTGCTGGGCCTGCTTTCGGCAGTCATGGGTCTGGCGATGGGCGGCGGCAATGTGCTGCTGGCCATGACCGGCAGCTTCGATGTCTATCTGTGGATCGCCGCCGCAACCGCTTTCATCGGCAGCCTGCTGTTCCTGATGCTCGGCAACCCGCGCTACAAGGCAGCAGCGCCCTAAGGGCCGAGGGTCAGCCAGCAGGGTTCTGGTATTCCGGGCGCAGCCAACGGATCATGCCATTCGCTTCCTCCGCCGCCCGCTCTGCATTGAGCGCGACAAGGCGGGCAACGATCTCTGCCGGGGCGAGGCTGGCGCTGGGAGACTCGGGCCAGCCATAAGCGGCGGCGACCGCGCTATCGAGCTTTTCATGCAATTCCCCCACGGCGCGGGCGCGGGCCTTGGCGGCGCGGTCGCGGTCAACCGGCTCGCCGCGCTGGATGGCAGTGCGCAGGTTGTAAATCTCGGTCATGGTCAGGCTGGGATTTTCGGCGAGTGCGGCCTTGCGTTGAGCGTCGAGCCGTTCAGCGAGGTCCGCGATTTCGGCGCGCTGGGCTGGACTGGCATCGGGGAATGGGAAGGGATCGAAGACCTTGGATTTGTTGTAGCGCGAATCATTGCCCACACCGAGCCAGCCGCCAGTGCGGATCGACCATTCGACATGGATACGCGAGGACAGCACGCCGAGGAAAAACGCATCGTACAACGCAACTGCTATAAGGGCGTCATCCGGTAAGATTCTAGAATCCAGCATCGTAAACAAGCGGTGTTTCGCTGTCACGACCGTCACGATGTAGCGCGGGAGGCCGGAAAGCGCGGGGCGGAGATCGCCGCGCGGTTCGCCAAATATCCACCAATTGCGCTTGTAGCTTTCGCGGTTGTTTACGTCGCGTTCGGGCTTCACCGTTTCGGCGAGATGATCGTAAACCTCTGGAAAGCGTTCCATCACTTCCACCTCGGTAAGGCCGAACAGGTCAATCACCCATTTGCCGCGCGAATGCTGCATCAGGTCGCGACCATTGCGATAGGGCCGGATATGCGCCTCCAGACCCGCACGACTTCCCATTCCGAGCTTTTCGCGGGCAAAATCGGGCGCGACGATGAAACCGTCGCCGTGCAACTTGACCCCCGGCGATGACAGCCCGAGATGGGCCATGAGCGGCATCGCTTTGGTCACATCCGCGCCAATGCTCAAATCGGCATTGATCACCCCCAGCGTCCCCGCCGGATCAAAGAAGGTCACTTCGGGATTGTCGGTATCCAGCCCGGCCTCGCCCGCCACCTCGAACAGCCGCCCCGGCCTGCCAGCCCCGGCTTCGGCAACAGTCATGGCGATGCGCACGGCGGCCTTCTTCGCCTGTTTCAGGCTGGCCTCGCCCTGGCGCTTGACCCCGCGCACCTTCTCGTCTCGCACCAGCTTGTGCCACGGGTGATCGGGCACGGCGAGGATGATCGAGAGGCCTTGCTTACAATCCTCCCCCAGCTTGCTGGGGGAGGGGGACCGCGAAGCGGTGGAGGGGTGCGAAGGCGAAGCCGTAGCATCTTGTTCTTGCTGTTGCTTTCCGCCGACCACGTCGGCGGCCCCTCCACCACCCTGCGGGCGGTCCCCCTCCCCGAGCAAGCTCGGGGAGGATTTTGGTGCGAGATAGCCCGCGATCACCCGCCGCGAAAATTCCTGGGTGATCGAATTTGTCGTGACCAAGCCGAAGCGCTTGAGCCTCGTGCCCGGAGTGGTGAGAATCCGCGCAGCGTGGTTCCACCAGTACATCACCAGATCGGCCGAGCGTCCGACATCGGGATTGGCCGCCCACAAGGCTTCGGCATAATCATCGCCAAGGTTCTCGCGCAGATATTTGGCACCTATGAACGGCGGATTGCCGACGATATAGTCCGCCTCCGGCCAATCGGGCACACCGGGATTGCCGCTATCTACATCGCCGAGATAGAACTGGGTGCGGTCGCTGCCTTCCACCGTGACCGTTTCGATCTTGTGCCGCACGACTGAATCGAAGCGATCCAGAAAACCCAGATTGATCGTTTCCAGTGTCGCCAGCACCGGATCGGGAACGCCGCTGCCAGGATCGGCCATGCGCTTGCGCAGCCAGCCGATCCACAGCACCAGTTCGGTGATCTTGGCCGCGCCGGTATTGAGCTCAAGCCCGAAGAACTGGCGCGGATCGATGCGCTGGCTGGCCGCCCCGCCCAGATCGCGCACCAGCCGGATCAGCCGCGCTTCGATATTGAGCATCAGTTCCATCGACACATAGAGGAAGTTGCCGGTGCCGCAGGCCGGGTCGAGAATTTTGAGGCCTGCCAGCTTGTCATGGAACTCTTCGGCCTGCGCGATGACAGCACTTGCGGCATCGCTCTGGGCCAGTTCCTCAATGGCGGCCCATTCGTCCTCAAGATCGTCGATAAAGGTCTTGCGCACGAGGAATTCGACATATTTGCGCGGCGTGTAATGCGCACCCAGCTTGTCGCGCTCTGCCCCCAGCGCCTTTTCCAGCATTGTGCCGAAGATGGCGGGTTCGACGTTGGTCCACACCGCTTTCGACGCTTCGAGCAGCAGATTGCGGTCACCAGTGATCAGCGGGAAAGTGCGGTGATCGCGAAACAGGCCGCCATTGAAATAGGGGACCGCCGTTTCAACTGCATAGGCATAACGATCCGCCCGGTTCGCTTGCCCCATATTGGTCCACAGATCGGCAAGGCCACGCTCGAAACCACGCTCGTTCTCCAGCGATGCTTCAAGGAAATTCTGGAAGCTCTTTTCGGGGAGCAGCTTCACATCCTCGGCGAACATGCAGAACAGGATGCGCATCAGGAACAGAGCGGCGGCCTGCGTCTCTTCAGCGCGCTGGCTTTGCGTCAGATCGGTGTTGCGGCGGATTTTGCCTTCGAGCGATTCGCTGACCAGGGCGAGTCTGACCGCAACAGCGCGCGTGACATCTGCGGCCACCCTGCGCGGATCGATGGCATCGGGATTGGTCCAGATTCCCTTCAGCCGCGCCCGGATGTTTTCATCTGCGAGCTGATCGAGCGTGATCCGATAGGACTGGGTATCGGGAAACGGCTCGAACCCGCGCCCGTTGCCCGCCCAGTCGAAATAGACCTCGAATGCACGGCCAATGTCGCAGACGATCAGAAAGGGGACATTGGGATGATCGCTGTCGATGTTGGCGGCATAGTTGTGCGCCTGAAGATAAGCGCCGCGCATGAGCTGATCATAGCTGCTGCCGTCGCTGCGGACCGGTTCGCTCTGGCCTTCCTTCAGATAGGACTGCTTCGCTTCAAGCAGGAAGTGGCCCTTTTTGTAGAGGTCGGCAAATCCGGTCTGGCCGGACTGTTTGGCAACGCGAACCGAGGCGTTCCTGATCGGGGCTTCATATTCATAGACGCCCAGTTTGCCTTTTTCCGCCGGTCCGCGCGGGGGATCGACGCCGAGCACCTCGCACAGGCCCCCGATAAATACCGGGAAGTTGGACCGCTCGCGCCCACCGGCGTTGCCCTGCCATGTGGCGATAAAATCCCCTGCATCCATCGCGCCACCCTGCCCGCAAGGTGGTTGTGGATCAAGTGGCGCAAGCGGGATGGCTATGCTTACCCGTACCGTCGCCCTCGGCACTTCGCTGCGCGCAGGCCGCTAGGCGAAAGCCATGCGTCATACGATTGTAAACAAATTGCAACAAACCGCCGTCATGCGCGTTGAAGCGCAGATGCGCATTTCTGGAAGGGTCTGATGTCAAAGGGAGCGGTGCACGAAGGGTCGACACCGCCCGGACCCGGCTCAGAGCGATTTTTCAACCGCGAACTGAGCTGGCTGGCCTTCAATCAGCGCGTGCTCGCCGAGGCCTGCAACACCGACTATCCGCTGCTCGAGCGCCTCCGCTTCCTGTCGATTTCAGGAAGCAACCTCGACGAATTCCTGATGGTCCGCGTCGCTGGGCTGGCGGGACAGGCGCGCCGGCAGATCGACGAGATTTCAATCGATGGCCGTACCCCGGTGCAACAGCTCGCCGAGATTCGCGAAGCGGTGCATGTGCTCGAAATGGCCCAGCAGGACACCTGGCGGGAATTGCACGCCCTGTTGGCGGACCAGGGGATCAAACTGGCGTCAGGGCATTTTGACCACGCGCAGTCGCGCTTGCTGCGCGAGATTTTCCTCGAGCAGATCCTGCCCGTGATAACCCCGCAGGCGATCGATCCGGCACATCCCTTCCCGTTCGTTGCCAGCCAGGGCATCGGCGTGTTGTTCTCGCTGACCCGCACATCGGATAGCGCGACATTGATGGAAATGGTGCTGGTGCCCGCCTCGCTGCCCCGCTTCATCCGCCTGCCGGGCGACGAAGCGGTCTATGTCAGCATCGAAGAGCTGATCAGCCGCCATGCGCCGCTGCTGTTCCCGGGATTCCGCGTCGATGGCCACGGCGTGTTCCGGGTGCTGCGCGACAGCGATATCGAGGTGGAGGAGGACGCCGAAGACCTCGTCCGCTATTTCCGCACTGCGATCCAGCGGCGGCGGCGCGGCAGCGTGATCGTGCTGCAATTGCAGGGCGAGTTTGATGCGCGCGCCGAACAGCTGCTGCGCGACCAGCTGCGGCTCGATCATGCCATGGTGATGAAGTCGAGCGGCCTCGCCGGGATCGGCAGCCTTGGCGCGCTGGTCGATGAAGACCGCGCAGACCTCAAGTTCGAGCCCTACACCCCGCGCTATCCCGAGCGCATCCTCGAACACGATGGTGACTGTTTCGCGGCGATTCGCGAGAAGGACCTGGTGATCCACCACCCTTACGAAACCTTCGAAGTGGTGGTCGATTTCCTGCGCCAGGCGGCTTCCGATCCCGATGTCGTCGCGGTCAAGCAGACGCTCTATCGCGCCGGCAAGCAATCGGCGGTGATCGCGCAGTTGATTGCCGCAGCGGACGCCGGAAAGTCGGTCACCGCCGTGGTCGAGCTGAAGGCGCGCTTCGACGAGGAACAGAACCTGCTGTGGGCCTCCGAGCTCGAACGCGCCGGGGTCCAGGTGATCTATGGCTTCGTCGACTGGAAGACCCATGCCAAGGTCTCGATGGTGGTGCGCCGCGAAGACGGCTCCTACCGCACCTACTGCCATTTCGGCACCGGCAACTATCACCCGGTGACCACGCGCACCTATACCGACCTCAGCTTCTTCACCGCCGACCCGCGCGCGGGCCGCGATGCCGGCAAGCTGTTCAATTTCATCACCGGCTATGTCGAGCCGGGCCGCACCGAATTGCTGGCAATCTCGCCGATCAACATGCGCGAGAAGCTCTACGAATGCATCGACCGCGAGATTGCCAATGCCAGGGCCGCCAGGCCGGCAGCGATCTGGGCCAAGATGAATTCACTGACCGACCCCGACCTGATCGAGCGGCTCTATGCAGCGAGCGCAGCGGGCGCCGAAGTCAGGCTCGCAGTGCGCGGCATCTGCTGCCTCAAGCCTGGGGTGAAGGGGCTGTCGGAAAACATCGAGGTCAAATCGATCATCGGGCGCTTTCTTGAACACAGCCGCATCTGGTCGTTCGGCAACGGCGCCGCATTGCCCAACCACCGCGCCCGGGTGTTCATTTCATCGGCCGACGGCATGAGCCGCAATTTCGACCGGCGCGTCGAACTGCTGGTGCCAATCCGCAACAAAACCGTGCACGATCAGGTTCTGGGGCAGGTGATGCTGGCAAATCTGCTCGATACCGAGCAAAGCTGGATCCTTGGACCCGACGGAACCTACCGCCGGATGGAAAAGGGCGAAAATCCATTCAACCTGCACCGCTATTTCATGACCAATCCCTCGCTTTCCGGGCGAGGTGCGGCGCTGACCAGCGGCCGGAAGGTTCCAAAACTGACGCTGCGGCGCGGGGCAAGCTGAGGCAACGGTCATGGTGGGCACACTCTCCTGGACCCGGAAGACCGGCATGAGCGGCGATCGCGCGATCATCGATATCGGCTCGAACACCGTGCGCCTCGCAGTGTTCGGCGGGCCGCAACGCGCGCCGTTCGTGCTGCACAACGAGAAAGTATCACCCAAGCTGGGCAAGGGCGTCGCCGAGAACGGCCTGCTTTCCAAAAAGGCGATGGGCGCCGCGCTGGCCGCGCTCGCCCGCTTCGCCGCGCTGGTCAAGCTCAAGGGCATCCGCTCGGTCGAAGCGGTCGCCACCGCCGCCGTGCGCGATGCCGCCAACGGCGCTGAATTCATGGAAGCGGTTGCCGCACTGGGCCTGAATGCCCGCATCCTGACCGGCGAAGAAGAAGCCGTGACCAGCGCCATGGGCGTGATCGGTGCCTTCCCGGGCGCCCGGGGCATCGTCGCGGATCTTGGTGGCGGCAGTCTCGAACTGGTCCACGTCGATTCCGAACGCTGCGAGCGCGGCGCCAGCATTCCGTTCGGCTCGCTCCACCTGCCAGGCCTGCGCGCGGCGGGCCCGGCGAAATTTTCTGCCGGGCTGCACAAGGCACTCGCCGGGGCCGACTGGCACTGCGCGCCGGGCGAGGCGCTCTACCTCGTTGGCGGTTCGCACCGCGCCCTCGCGCGCTATGCAATGAACCGCCTAGGCTGGCCACTCGACGATCCGCACGGCTTCTTCCTTTCACCCGAAGAGGCTTTGCAGGTGTGCCGTTCGGTCCTGCGCGGCAGGCTGCCGCTGGTGGTTCCCGGCCTGTCGTCGATGCGCCTCGCCGCGCTGCCCGATACCGCCGCGCTGCTCTCGGTGCTGCTGCGCGAGATCAGTCCATCGAAGCTGGTGTTCTCATCATGGGGCCTGCGCGAGGGGCTGCTCTACAGCAAGCTGGGCGCGGGCACGCAGCGGCAGGATCCGCTGCTCGCCGGGGTCAGTGCTTTCACCGAAATGCTCGGCTTTCCCCCTGCGCACGCGACGATGGTCGCCGGCTGGACCACGCCGGTCAATTCCGCGATCGCGGCGGACCGCGAAGGCCTGCGACTGGCCGCCGCGATGCTGGCAGTCGCGCAACAGGGACTCGAGCCCAACCTGCGCACCGATCATGCGCTCGACTGGGCCATGCGCAAGCGCTGGATCGGCATCGACGGCACCGGCCGGGCGATCCTCGCCGCCTGCCTTGCGGCCAATGCAGGCCGCACCCCGCTGCCCACCGGCATCGAACGTCTGGCGCAACCGGGCGAACTGCGCGAGGCAACGATCTGGGGGCTGGCGATCCGGCTGTGCCGCCGCCTCAGCGGACTCTCGCCGCAAGTGCTTTCCGACAGCGCCCTGTCAATCGAAGGGCCGCAGCTGGTGCTGACGATCCGCGAGACCCATCAGGCGCTGTTCGGCGAAGCTGCCGAAAAAGACTTGCGCAACCTTGCCGAGGCAATGGGCCTTCAGCCCAGTTGCCGTTTCGTCAGGCCGGGCGAGAAGCTCCGCTAACCAGGCTCGCCGCTTCGGCGATGGCCGAAATGCCGCGTTTTCCGTCCTTGCGGTCAAGCTGAACGACGACATCGATTACCGAGGCTGCGTATTCCAGCGTTTCGCCCCGGTTGAGGCCGATATTTGCCTGCATGGCCATCAGCGCGATCTGATCGAGCGCGCCGCGCGGGCTGTTGGCGTGGACGGTGGAGAATGAACCGGGATGCCCGGTGTTGATTGCGCGCAGGAAGCTGACAGTTTCGACGCCGCGCAATTCGCCCAGCACGATGCGATCCGGGCGCAGCCTTAGGGCGGCCTGAAGCAAGTCGTTGGCCGAGACTTTCGCTTCGCCGAGTTCGCCCTTCACTGCGATGAGCCCAACCCCATTGGCGCCGGGCAGGCGCAGCTCGGCCGTATCCTCGACCAGCACGACGCGCTCGTGCGGCGGGATTTCGCGCAGCATCGAGTTGAGGAACGTCGTCTTGCCGCTGGAAGTTCCGCCTGAAATCAGAATGGTGCGCCGGCGGGCGATGGCCTCGCGCAGATAAGCGAGCGGTTCGGCCTGCGCATCGGGCATCGGCGGCTCTGGCGGCGACGCCAGCGGTCCGCGCGCATAATCATCCAGCGGCACATCGACCAGCCGGTGGCGGCGGATCGCCATCGCCCAATGTGCCCGTGTCGCTGGCGGTCCGGCAAGCTGGATGCGTGCGCCGCCCGGCAGGGTTGCCGAGAGCAGCGGGTGCTCGCGGTTTATCCCCTGATGGCTGATCCGCGCGACCTGTTCGGCGAGCCGCTGCATGTGGCTGTCGCCGACTTCCGGAACGTCGAAGCGCTCCATCGCGCCGGTCACGGCATCCTCGATCCACACCTCGCCGGGACGGTTGACGAGAATTTCGGTCACGCCTTCGCGCAGCAGGAACGGCCGGAACGGCGCAAGATAGGCATCGAGATAGACGCTGGCGGCGCTGGGCGCAGCAGCCATCGGCAGCACTTCTGCGCTCACTGGGTGGAAACTTTCGAGAAATCGAGATCACGCGCAGTGAACACGCGCACCGGCTCGCCCTGGCGCACGCGCACCGTCGGGCCGATCTGCGCGCCCTGGCCGACTGCCGCCGCTGCCGCCGACTGGCCGCCTGAGGCAATTACCACCCCAGCATTGCCGCCAATCGCCGAAAGCCCGCCGACTACCGAGAGCAGCATGGCCGAGCCGAAGCGTTCCCAGAAATGAGTGCTGACTTTTCCTTCCAGCCCGGTTTCGCCCGAAAAGCCAACCGCTGGCGAGCCGATGTTGACCGAGACGCCGTCGGTGCGGATCAGCCGCGTCCAGATGACATAGGCGCGCTTCTGGCCAGCCTGCATCCCGCTCTTGTACTGGCCGATGAGCCGCGATGAGCGCGGCACCAGCACCCGGCTGCCGTCGAACGAGCGGACATCAGCCGAAACGATCGCACGGACAAAGCCCGGAACGTCGGTATCGATTGCCGTCTCGAGGATTGCGGGGATCAGTGTGCCTTGCGTCACGGTGGTCTTGGGGTCGATTGCCGGGGTCGCCACGGCCGCCGTCCCGCCGACGCCGCCCAGGCGGCTGGCGAAATCGTCGTTGCTGTTGCCGCTGCCCGCAGGCGCGCCCGGTGCGCCGACCGGCCCGGCGACCAGCGGCGCGGGCAGCGCGCTGGCGTCGAACACAACTGTCGGCGAGGCATGCGGATTGCTGGCAGGCGCGAGCGCGGTCGCGCCCTGCGGCGGCGCGGCAAGAACCGCCTGTTGCGGCGGCGCGGCAGGTGAGCCGGCGGGAGGCGTGATCGCTTGCGGCGGCACCGCAGGCGCCTGGTCCACTGGCTTTGCCTGCGGTGCCGCCGACGGCGCTGTCCGCGATCCGGACTGGCTCTTTTCCAGCCGACCCGCGTTCATGCTCCACAACGTAACCCCGCCCAGCAGCGCGACGAACACCAGACCCGCAGCCATGGCCACGCCGTCGCCACCAGGCTTGCGCTGGGTGACGTTGGGCAGGACATTGCGCGTGGCGAGGTCGATGATCTCGGCGCCCTGATGCTCGCGCGGATCGCTGTCGTTGGCAGGGTCGCGGCGCAGGGGGAGGCGATTGAGGCGCATGGTCATTGGCCCTTTGCAGCTGCGAGCGAAGCCGAAGCGGCGGTCTGGCGGGGCGCACCGCGGTTTTCGAGCGTGGCGGCATTGCGCCCGGCTTTCAGGAAAATATTCTGCGGCACGCCATCGACGACGATCACTTCGCCCCGGACCGCAAAATTCACCGGGCCTTCTTCGCCCTTCTCGTTGCGGATCAGGATGGCGGGCACTTGCGCGCGGGCCGGCCAGGACAGGTAGGTCGCCTGGCCATCGTCATAAATTCGCTCGGGGAACAGCGCGCGGTCGCCCTTCTTTTCCCAGGCGAAATTGAGTTCTGCGGGGTCGACCGGCTTTTCGCCGGAAACCGTTCGCGATTCTTCTTCGGTCAGCGCGGCGCTCGCGGGCTGGGGTGCGGCAGCAGCAGCGGGCGCTTCGGGATAGGTGAAGCGCAGCACATAGAGCGGCCGCCCGCCAGCCGATGCGGCAAGGTCGAAGAAATAGGTGTGCCGGTCGGTGACCACGGTCATGTTGGTTCGCGCATTGGCGGCGAGCGGTTTGACGAACAGCAGGTTGGCGCGCTTGTTCGGGGTGATCTGCCAGGTCGCCGAATCGCCGATCGCGACGTTTTCGATGTGCTCATCCTCGGCAAAGGCGATCGAGGCCTGCACCCCGAGACGGCCTTCGATGCGCACGACCTCGTCCGGGTTGTAGAGCCGCGAGGCGAGCCGCGCGTCGTTTGCGAGCGCGGCGGG
This sequence comes from Novosphingobium sp., assembly GCA_031428115.1. Lineage (GTDB taxonomy): Bacteria > Pseudomonadota > Alphaproteobacteria > Sphingomonadales > Sphingomonadaceae > Novosphingobium. The sequence goes on from JANPOS010000098.1 coordinate 29,107, forward strand.
GGCCACCGACAGCAGACAAGCTGCAAGCAGCGTTTGGCGGATCATCTCATCATCTCCCTGGGCCCGGAGGCCGATGTGCGAAAGCGGCTGCCGATGCCGCGCGCCCGGCCGCCATCGCGCAGCGGCGGCAAGGCGGACGAATGCGCCGGCGGGGCGGCAAGCTGGTTGCGGATCGTGGTGGTTCGGCTGGCAGACGGCGCGGTTGCGGCCTGCGCCGCCTCCATACTCGATTGGGTAATCGCAATCGCCCGGCGCGGCGCGGCGGCGGATTGATGGGCGCTTTCCATGCGGTATTCGGCGATCGGCACCAGACCGTTCGCCGCAGCCGCCAGGTCACCTCCAGCAGATCGTTCCGCTGAGCCGAGCCCGAAAACCTGCCAGCCCGCCACAATGGTCCCTGCAACTTTCATCACCATGGCCATCAGCGCGACATGCACCGCCGCAATCAGAAACAGCGCCAGGGCCGCGCGGCCATCAACCCCGCCCTGGCCATTGGCGAGGCCCGCCACGACGGGCACGATCAGTTCGATCATCAAGCCGCCGCCCAGCACCACGAACAGCGGGGTTATGGCGGTGAGCACCAGCCCGCGCAGCCAGCCTGCGGTCAGCCCGCGCGTTCCGGGAAACAGCGCGAGCACGACGAACACCGGACCCAACGCCAGCAGCACCGCGAGCGCAATCCGCGCGGTGAGCAGCACGCCGACCGTGCCCAGCATCAGCAGCAACGCCGCCAGCCACATCAGGTTAACCGGCGTGAAACTGCCCGAGGCGGCGGAACTGGCCGCGCCTTCGGCGCTGCCTGCGGTCTGCCCGACTTCGGCAATCGCGCCGAATATCATGTCGATCCGGTCGGCGAACATCGTCGTCGCCGAGCCCTTCGCGCCCATCAGCACCCCGGCGATCTGGTCAGGCGCGCCGGTCGCAAGCGTCCAGACCACGCCTTGATAGGCGACCCAGCTGGTCGAGAAAGTCAGCACCAGCCCCAAGGTCATCATCCGCGGGGTCAGCGCCGAAATGCCGATGCGGCTGCGGCCGGTGAGCAGCGAAATGGCAAAAAACGCGATATAGAGCGTGAGCAACACAGTCAGCGCGGGCAGCAGCGCCCCCTGCCCGCCGAACAGCCGGCCGAACGCCGCCGCCGTCGCCTCGTTCGACAGGCAGTCGACCGCGCGCAGCGCTGGCGCGACCCCGGCCGAGGCATTGGCGGTCAGCTGTTCGCAGGCGCTCATTCCGCTGCCTCGGTCCAGAGCGCTTCTTCTTCGCCGCCCGGCCACATTTCGCCCGTGAGCGCCGGATACCAGGCCGCCGGGGCATCGCCGTATTCGGCGCGCAAGGCGTCGAGCCTGCGCACTGTGCTCTCGCGGCCCGAGAGCACGGCGAGCACTTCGGGCATGCCCGAAAGATCGAGCCGCACGACTGCCGAGGCGTCGGGCTGGCGCACCAGGAAGCAGCGGCTGTGCGCTGGCAGGGTGCGGATCACATCGAGTTCGTGTGTCGTCAGGCCGAAGCCCTCGCAATAGTCCTCCGCCCGCGCGCGGGCATTGGGCATGAAGATCATCGTTGCGGTCTGCTCGACCAGCGCGGTGGCGATGCGGCTGTCGAGCGCATCGCGCGCGCTTTGCGTGGCGAAGCCGACCAGCGCGTTGCGCTTGCGCAGCGTCTTGAGCCAGTCGCGGATGCGCGCGGCGAAGACCTCGTCGTCGAGCGCCTTCCAGCCCTCGTCGATCAGGATCATCGTCGGCTCACCGTCGAGCCGCTCCTCGATGCGGTGGAACAGATACATCATCACCGGGGTACGCAAACGCGGCGTTTCGAGCAGCGCGGTCATGTCAAAGCCGAGCACGCGCTGGGTCAGGTCCAGCCGGTCCTCGGCATTGTCGAACAACCAGCCATGCTCTCCGTTACCGATCCAGGCATCGAGCCGGCTGGCGAGATCGCCCGGCTGGGGCCGCTGAGCGCCCGCAAGCAGTTCGCGAAAATGCGACAGGCGGCGCAGGCGCGCATCGTTGGCATAGGCGGCATCGACGGCAGCGGCGAGTGTGGCGTGCTCTTCGGGGCCTTTCGCCTCGAGCATCACGCCAAGCCAGTCGCGCAGGAAGGCGCGGTTTGCCGCCGTGTCCGGCAGCGCCATCGGATTGAAACCGGTGGGGTGCCCCGCCGCGATCCGGCTGTAGGCCCCGCCGATGCCGCGCAGGAACACCTCGCCGCCGCGATCCTTGTCGAACAGAATGGTGCGGGGGCTGAACTTCTGCGCCTGCGCGGCGAGGAAATTCATCACCACGGTCTTGCCCGAGCCCGACGGGCCGATAACCGAGAAATTGCCGAGGTCGCCGTGGTGAAAATTGAAGAAGAACGGCGTCGCGCTGGTGGTCTGCAGCAGGGTGACTGCCTGCCCCCAGTGGTTGCCTTCCGCCTGGCCCAGCGCGAAGCCATGGAGCGAGCTGAGGCAGGCCATATTGCCGGTGGAGATCAGCGAGCGCCGCACGAGATAGCCCTCGTTGCCGGGGAACTGGCCCCAAAAGCACGGCTCGAGGTTGACGTCCTCTCGGACTGCGACTGCCCCGGCATCGGCGAGCGCCGCAGCGCAAGTTGCGCAGGCATCGTCGAGCGCTGACAGATCGTCGCTACGCACCAGCACCGAGAGATGATGATCGCCGAATGCCGCCGCGCCGGTGCCCAGCGCATCGCGCGCTGCCATCATTTCGCGGCGCTCGGACATGGCTTCCTCGTCGGCCGATTTCAGCCGGCGCAAGGCAAGGTCGATGCGCTCGCGCGCCAGCTGGCGGTCGGCGGGCGCAAAGCTCTCGGTCAGCACCATTTCCTGCGGCAGGCGTAGCAGCGGGTCGGTGAGCCCGGGCGCGGTGCTGTCGGGATAGTCCTTGAGGCTGACCAGAGCGGCAAAGCTGTTCGAGCCTGGCCCACGCAGTTCCATGGCGTCGAGCCCGAAGCTCAGCCGCTTGTAGGGCAACATGCGGCCGATGTCGGCGCTGTCTGCCGGGCGGCGCACCGGGCGCATTTCGCCATTGCACAGCGCCGAAAGCAGCTCGAGCACTTCCGAGCAATTGCCCCCTGCCCCCTCATAATCCCCCAGCAACCGCGCGCCATAAGCACCCAGCGAAGCAACCATCGCGGTGGCGGCGGCGCGCAATGCGCGCAGATCGGCGGGATCGGCTTCGGGTTGCTCTTTGCCGCCGCGCTTCAGACGGCGGGCAATGCGCTCGGCCCAGCCGGCCTTGCCACGTGCCGGGCGGCGCACCAGCGTGACGAACTGGTCGTTCACATAGAGCGCGCCGCTGGCCAGCTTGTCGCGCCAGCGCGCGTCGATATGGGCGCACAGCGGGTCTTCGAAACGGGCTTCCAGCTCGACCTCGACCCGGCGGCGGATGACGTGGTGATAGAGCACGAAACGCGCATCAAGGCTGGAGCGCAGCAGCACTTCGCGGGTTGCGGCATGGACGTTGATCTCGTCGCTGTCAGCGGTCTCAAAGGCAAAGCCCGGCACGGCGAGCGAGAGCATCAGCGCACCGTCGCGCAGCAGCACGGTGTTTTCATCGACGAAGGAGCCATAGGGCAGCCGGTCGCCCGCATGGGCTTCCTGCTTCGCCCAGCGCGCCGCTCCGGAAAACTGGGCCATTACAGGCGCTCCTTCATGCCGAATAGCTGTTGCAGCCCCAGCGACGCCAGTTGGGCACGCGGGGGCAGCGGCTGACCTTGGTGATCCACAGGTCGAAAATGCGCGGTTCGCGCAGGCAGGCGAGATAGCCGATCACGTGGATCAGCAGCGCGGCGGGCAGCGCGAGAAAGCTGCGGGTGATCAGGAACATCTCGGTGGTCACCGCCGCATTGATGATAAAATAGCTATAGGTCACTCCCGCAAACATCTGCGGACGCGTCAGCGCGCGGTGCACGGCATAGCGGGCAATTTCCACGGGCAATCAGCCGACAGCGGCTGCGGACTGGATGCCGGTGACAATCGCGCCGGCGCCGAACAGGATGAAGCAGCCGACGATCACCGTCGCGCCAAAGCGCCAGTTCATCCGACCGGTCAGCATCATGAAGCCGACAGCGGCGACCGCCATCACTGCGACAGCAGTGGCGACATTGCCGAGCAGTGTGCCCTGCAACCAGACCAGCGCGGCGACAATCGGGCCTGAGCCTTGCGGATCGGCGCCCTGGGCGAAGGCAGTTTGTGGCACAGCCGCGAGGATCGCAGCGAGGGGAAGGATGCGGGCAAAGCGCATGGCAGTCATCTCCGGACAGGTTGGGAAAGCCGCCCGAGAATCGCGGCGACATAAAGCTGGGTTTCGCGGATGGCTGGAATGCCGCCAGCGCGCGTCACGCGGCCGGGCCCGGCATTATAGGCGGCAAGCGCCTTTTCCAGATCGCCGCCAAAAGCATCGAGCTGCTGGCGCAGATATCGCGCGCCGCCTTCGAGATTGGCATTGGGATCATGCGGATTGACGCCGAGCTGGCGGGCAGTGCCCGGCATCAGCTGGGCGAGGCCGCGCGCACCGGCGCTGGATACGGCGCCGGTGCGCCAACGGCTTTCCTGCCAGACCAGCGCCTCGAGCAATTGCGGGCTGATGTCATATTTCGCGGCAAGCTGCGCAACCCGGGGCTGCCACTGATCGGGACCAGCTGAGTCAGCGATATGGGTGATCGGCACTGCCCCCGCTGCGGCGCTGCCGACCTGGTCTGGCAACACGGCTTCGGTGAACCGGGCCTCAGCGCGGCTCGGCCCGCCAGCGATCCAGGCTGATCCTGCGCCGCTGACTTCCAGCACATCGGCCAATGCAGTAGCAGGCAGCACCAGTACAAGTACTGCGCCACCCAATACTATGGTGTCGATGATCCACTGGCGACTCACTGCGCACTCCTTGGGAGCGCGTTGCGCCAGTTAGGTGACAGTTCCGTGACGAAACCTGTGCAAGATCAGGCCGTTCTGCGGCTGTACGTTCTGGGGCTGTATAAGTCCGCGCGCGCGAGGCGTGGTTTGCTGCGCGCGCGGTATTGCTGAAAGTTTAGCGCAGTGCCAGTGCCTGTCCGCTGTCGAGACGCCTGAGCGCAAGCCGGGCGGCGCGGCGCGAATCCATCCAGCTGCCATCGGCGAGCTCAAGATCGTAACGCTTGTCGCTGGCGATCGCGGCGAGGTAGCTCGCTTCTGCCTTGTCGGCCTGGCCAAGCCGCGCGAAGGCGGCACCAAGGTTGATCAGGGCTGCGGGATCGCTTGCCTCAAGGCTGGAATTCGCACGAATCCGGGTGATTGCGTCCTGCGGGCGGCCCTGGGCCAACTCGGTGTAACCCACATCGACCCTATCCAGCGATTGCGCCGATTCAGATCCCGCAGAGCCGACTGCTCCGGCTGCCTGCGCCATGAGCACACCTGCGAAGAGGAATGTAGCTGCCATGAGAATCTCCCATTCTCTGTTCCAATAACCAGGAAGCTATGCCCCAATCGCACGCTTTGCAACAAATCTGTAATATTGTCATAAAAGTGCAATGAACTCCTCATGCGACCATTGCCTCGAGTCGAACTGACTGGATTCTGGCCCAGTGGTCGTAATAGTCATAGAATGGTCATGTAATAGTCACTGATTTCGTCATAGGAACGAAGCCAAACTGTCACTGTTCAATCCTAGATCGCAAGTCGCGATGGCGCCCAAGCCTGAGTCGCCGACGATCAAGGGGAAATTGACGTGAAAACCACCTATTGCTTGTTCCTTGCCGGCTGCAGCGCGCTGGCGCTCGCGGGCTGCGGTCCCGAGGACATTGCCTCGCCGGGAACCGGCGGCAACATCACCATCAACAACCCGGCCCCTGCGCCCACGCCGACGCCAACCGCAACCGGCGGCAACGTGACCGCAGCGGCTGGCTGCCCGACCGTTCAGGGCCCCGATGCCCTCGCCGACGGCGGCACGATCACCGGCCCGACCGGCACCTGGCGCGTCTGCTCGCTGCCCTCGCGGATCAAGGCCTCGCTGACCCTGCCCAAGGTCGCCGGCGTGCTCTATCAGCTCAATGGCCGCACCGATGTCGGTTGTGACGGCGGCTTCACCGTGCCCACCGCCGCTGCGCCCTTCACCTCGTCGACCGTTGGCTGCACCACGCCGCTGACCGCGGACACGGCTGTTACCCTGACCATCGAGCCCGGCGCGATCCTTTATGGCGCGACTGGCCAGTCCTGGCTCGCGGTCAACCGCGGCAACCGCATCAGCGCGATCGGCACTTCCAGCCGCCCGATCATCTTCACCAGCCGCGATAACGTGCTCGGCCTCAACAGCGACAGCTCGCAAGGCCAGTGGGGCGGCGTTGTGCTGATGGGCCGCGCCCGGACCACCGATTGCACCACCGGAACGGTTGCAGCCAACACCTGCGAGCGCCAGACCGAAGGCTCAGCCGATCCGGCCCGCTTCGGTGGCATCCTTGATGCCGACAATTCGGGCCGCATGAGCTTCGTGCAGATCCGTTATTCGGGCTTCATCCTGGGTGCCAACGTCGAATTGCAGGCGCTGACCACCGAAGGCATCGGCAGCGGCACCGTGCTCGATCACATCCAGAGCCACAACAGCTCGGATGACGGCGCGGAATTCTTCGGCGGCAGCGTCAACCTGAAGCATTACATTGCGACAGGCGCTGACGATGACAGCCTCGATGTCGACACCGGCGCGCAGATGAACGTCCAGTATGCCCTGCTCCTGCCCCGCTCGGGCCGCGGCGATGCGCTGATGGAAATCGACAGCAACGGCAACGAAGCCGACACGCCGCGCACTACGCTGCGGGTCGCCAACTTCACTGCCATCCAGCCGGTGGTGAGCTCGGACAATGAAGCCGCCGACCAGGCCGCAAACCTGTTCCGCGGCAACTCGGACGTGACGCTGATCAACGGTCTGTTCGTCGTGCCGAACAACGAATGCATCCGGATGAACGGCTCGGGCACGACGCCTGCGACGCTCATCCCGCGTGCGGTGGTGATGCAGTGCAACGCCACCAAGTTCCTCGGTACCGGCACCTACACCGCCTCGCAGGTTTCCGGCTTCTTCGGTTCGGGCTCGAACGGCAACAACGATGCCTTCACCCCAACACTCACCGGCCTGTTCATCAACGGCACGAATGAGACCGGCGTTGCCGGCATCGATGCCAAGACCCTGGCGACGTTCTTCGACACCACGACCTGGATCGGCGCGGTGCGGAACAGCTCGGACAACTGGTACGCTGGCTGGACCTGCAACAGCGCCACAGCCGACTTCGGCACTGGCAACTCGGGCGCCTGCACCACTCTGCCGACGACCTGAGGCCTGTCCTCCGACCGATATGACGGGGGCGGCCACAATCTGGCTGCCCCCGAATTGCCATTTGCAAATAGGGGAATTTCAATGTCCAAGTCGTCGCGGCTAGCGAGCGTCCTGCTGCTGTCATCGGCGCTGGTGGCGCCTTATCAAGCCTTCGCGCAAGCCAGCGATGCGCCGGTCGCCTCCCCTGCTCCCGAGCCCGCGCCGCCAGAAGCGCCCGCCGAAGAAGAAGTCGATGTCTCGACGACCGGCGCAGAAATCCTCGTTACCGGAAACCGCGACCGCAACATCGCCAAGTCCGCCGATCAGGTGATCTCGGTGCTATCGGCCGCTGAAATCGCCCGTACCGGCGAAGGCAACATCGCCGGCGCACTTGGCCGCGTCACCGGCCTCAGCGTGGTCGGCAGCGGCTATGTCTATGTCCGGGGCCTTGGCGATCGCTATTCGCTGGCGCTGCTCAACGGTTCGCCGCTGCCCAGCCCCGAACCGCTGAAGCGCGTGGTTCCACTCGATATTTTCCCTTCCAGCGTGATTTCCTCCTCGCTCGTCCAGAAGAGCTACTCGGTGAACTACCCGGGCGAATTTGGCGGCGGCGTGATCAACCTGACCACCCGCGCGGTTCCGCGTGACGGCTTCGTTTCGGTCGGCGGCAGCATTTCCGGTGATACCGAAACCACCAACCAGCTCGGCTATGTCTATTATGGCAGCAAGAGCGACTGGACCGGGTTTGACAACGGCCAGCGCGACATTCCGCCTGCCCTCGCCTCATTCCTCGCCAGCGGCGAGCGGATCAGCTCTGGCAACGTCGATACCAAGAAGATTGCCTCGCAACTGATCAACGACCGCAATGCCATACTCCAGCGCTGGAAGAACCTGCCGGCGAACTTCTCGGCCAACCTATCGGCCGGCAAGTCGTTCGACATGGGCAGCTCCACGCTCGGCGTGATCTTCGCGGCGGGATACAGCAACAAGTGGTCCACCCGCGACGCGCGCCAGCAGAGCTCGCTCAGCTCCGATCTTTCGACGCTGGAATCGGATTTCCAGCGGGTCACCACCGACAACCGCATCGTCGTCAACGGGTTGCTTGGCCTCGGGCTCGAGTTCGGCTCGAACAAGATCCGCTGGACCAACCTCTATATCCGCGACACCATCAAGCAGGCGCGCCTTGGCCTGGGCAATCGTCAGGCGACCACCACGCAATTCATGCAACAAGATACTGCCTGGTTCGCACGCCAGCTGATCAACACGCAATTTGTTGGCGAATTCGAGCCGGCCACCGGCATGAAGATCGACGTGCGTGCCGCCTATGCCAATTCGCAGCGCCAGGCGCCGGGCGAGCTGTCGTTCGAATATGCCCGCACCAATGTCCCCTCCGATCCCTTCGGCGCGAGCTTCATCAACATCCTCAACAACGGCAACCGCGGCAACGCCGAGATCAGCTTCTCCGACCTCAACGAAAATCTTTGGGCGGGCAGCATCGACGCGTCCTATCTGGTCACGCCGGACATCACTGCCACAGTCGGCGGCGCTTTCTTGGACACCAAGCGCACCAGTTCGCGCCGTGATTTCCAGTTCAGTGCGCCCAGCTCGTTCCCGTCGGCCATCGGCTTGTTCCGGCCTGACCTGTTGCTCCAGCCCAGCGTGATCAACACCTTCGGCATCACCCTGGTCGATCTCAATGAGGGCAATCCGGCTTTTACCGCCAAGCTGCGCAACTACGCCGGATATGGCAAGCTCAACGTCCAGGCGACGCCCGAGCTGAGCATCGATGCCGGTGTGCGCTATGAACAGGCCAACCAGCTGGTTGCGCCGGTGCAGGTGTTCAAGGTGCCGGGTGCTTCAACCGCCTCGACCCGGCTCGAACGCTCCTACTGGCTGCCTGCGGCGACCGTGACCTGGCAGTTCCAGCCGGACATGCAAGTGCGCATCAATGCCTCCAAGACCATTGCCCGGCCGCAGTTTCGCGAGCTGATCTACCAGCCGTATTTCGATCCGGAAAACAACCGGCAGTATCTCGGCAATCCGCTGCTCGTCGACAGCCAGCTCAACAACGCCGAAGCACGGTTCGAATGGTATTTCGCGCCGGAACAGCGCCTTTCGGTCTCGGGCTTCTACAAGAGCATCAAGAACCCGATCGAGGCCTTCATTTCCGGAGGCGACCTGACCACCAGCTTCGCCAATGCCCCCAAGGCAACGCTGTGGGGCGCGGAATTCGAAGCAGTGAAATACCTCGATGTCGGCATCGATGCCACGGAAGGCAGCTTCATGGCCAATCGCCGCGTCGTGGTGGTGGCCAACTACACGTTCTCCAGGTCGAAGCTTCAGGTGGCTGCGAACGACACCGTCGCAGTTTTTGCTTCGTCGTCGACCAAGGCAACCGACTATTTCCGCAATGGCGTGCCGCTGACCGGGCAGTCTGATCACATCGCCAACCTGCAGATCGGGCTAGAGAATACCGAGCGCCTCTCGCAACAGACGCTGATGATCGCTTATGCCAGCAAGCGCGTGGTCAGCCGCGGCCTGGGCGGCAGCTCACCGCAGCCCGATGTCGTCGAAACCCCGGGTCTGCGCGTTGACTTCGTTGTCCGTGAGGAATTCAAGCTGTTCGGCAAGACCATCGAAGGCAAGTTCGAAGCGCGCAACCTGACCGGACGCGGCAATATCCAGTTCCAGGAATCGGGCAAGAACCGCATCCAGACCAACAGCTACGACCAGGGCCGCAGCTTCTCGCTGTCGGCGACAGTCAAGTTCTGAGGCTAAATCTGCTGGGGCGGGAACTGCAAGGTTCTCGCTCCTCAGAAACCAACTGCCGAAATCAGGGCTTATCGAGCGCGTAACCCAGCGAGCGCACAGTGCGCAGCGATTCTCCGGCACCGGCCGCGCGCAAGGCCCGGCGCAGGCGCCCGATCCAGACATCGACCGTGCGCTCGTCCACTGGCGGCTCCTGTTTGCCGAGCGCCGCAATCAGCTGCGAGCGGGTGAACACCCGGCCAGGATGTTCGACGAAATAGCGCAGCAGGCGGAATTCGTTGGGCATCAGGGCAATCGCCTTGCCCTGCCAGCGCGCCTGGAAGGCGGCAAGATCGATCGACAGGTCGCCCAGCGCAATCGTCCGGATGGCGCCCGCGCCCTGATCCTGCGTTTCCAGCGCCATCACCCGGTCCAGCACCATGGTGCGGCTCAGCGTGCCGACGATATAGTCATCGGCGCCGGCCTTAAGCGCTCGCCGGCGGGCATCGGGATCGTCTTCATCAAGGACAATGGTGATATGTGCCTGCGCCGTCTGCGGATGACATTTCAGCCGGCGACACAGCTCCAGCCCGGAAATCTCGGGCAACACCCAGTCGACAAAGGCCCACAGTGCCCCTTCGATCAGCGGAAGCTCCCCGCGCAACGACCAGCGATGAAAAACAATTCGCATGTCGCCGTATTCGAAGGGGGAATCACCCCCTTCGACTTCGCTGGTGAGCAGAATGTCGGTCCTGCGCATCGGTTCAAACCCCGTTTCGAGGCCGTGACTGCCCGATAGATGTGACGCGACGGTGACGATTCGGAGACAATGCTCTGTCGCCGGCAACATTTATCTTTCGCCGCCCCGCTGTCACCGAACTGACCCTCGCGCGTCATTCAGGTGCAATCTGGCCGGGGTAATGCACCAGCAGTCAATGAACGGAACCAGACTCCATGCGGCAAGATAAATTCACCAGCCTGCAGGAGCGGGAGGACAGCAAGCCAGCTCAGCCAGGCTTTCCCAAATGGCTGGTCAGCCCCGATCCGAAAGCGTTCCGGCCCAAGCAGCGCTACCGCACGGTCTGGATCTCCGACATCCATCTTGGCACCCGCGGCTGCAATGCGGCGATGCTGGTTGATTTCCTGCGCTCGTTCGAATGCGATACACTCTATCTGGTGGGCGACATCGTCGATGGCTGGCGGCTGAAGAAGGGCTGGTACTGGCCGGATTCGCACAACGAAGTCGTGCGGCGCATCCTCAAGAAAGCGCATTTCGGCACGCGCGTCGTGTTCGTTGCGGGCAATCACGATGAAGTGCTGCGAGACTATGCCGGCTTCCGGTTCGGCGGCGTCGAACTGGTGGATGAGGCGATCCACACCACGGCTGACGGCCGGCGGCTGCTGGTTACCCACGGCGACAGCTTCGACGGCGTGGTGCTCTATGCCCGCTGGCTCGCGGTGCTGGGCGACCAGGCCTATGGCCTGCTGCTGCGCGCCAATATCCTGTTCAATGCGGTGCGCCGCCGCCTGAAAATGCCTTACTGGTCGCTCTCGAACCATCTCAAGCTCAAGGTCAAGAACGCGGTCCAATACGTGTGCAGCTTTGAAGAAGCGGTCACCCGCGAGGCAGTCGAGCGGGGCTTCGATGGCATCGTCTGCGGCCACATTCATTGCGCCGAAATCCGCCAGATCGGCAATGTCACCTATTACAACGATGGCGACTGGGTCGAAAGCTGCACGGCGCTGGTCGAGGACGCATGCGGCGCGATGCGGATCATCGACTGGACCAAAGAATCGAACAGCCATGCCGCCGCAGCCAAGCAACTGGAGTCCGTGACATGAGAATAGCCATCGCCACCGATGCCTGGTTTCCGCAGGTCAACGGCGTGGTGCGAACCCTGGCGGCGACCGTGGTCGAGCTCGACCGGAGGGGGCACGAAGTCGAGCTAATCACCCCCGAGCGCTTCAACACGATCGCCATGCCAGGCTACTCGGCGATCCGGTTGGCGCTGGCGCCGCGCTTCGGCGCCCGCCGCATGCTCGACGATTTTGCTCCGGACGTGGTGCACATTTCCACCGAGGGCCCGATCGGCTGGAGCGCGCGCAGCTGGTGCAAGGCGCGGCAAGTGCCCTTCACCACTGCGTTCCACACCCGCTTTCCAGACTATGCCTCGGTGCGCACCGGCATCAGTGCCGAACGGTTCTGGCCGCTGATGCGCCGCTTTCATGCGCCGGCCCGCGCGGTGCTGACCGCAACCCGCAGCCTGGAAAACGAACTCACGGGCCGCGGTTTCGCCCGCGTCAAGCCCTGGGGTCGCGGGATCGATCACTGGCTGTTCCGCCCGGATGGCGAGCCCCACCCTGCCATGCAGGACCTGGCGCGCCCGATCCTGCTCAATGTCGGTCGGGTGGCACCGGAGAAGAACCTGGAGGCCTTCCTGGGGGCCGACACGCCCGGAACCAAAGTGGTGGTCGGCGATGGCCCCTCCCTCGCCGAAATGCGCGCGCGCTTTCCGGATGCAGTGTTTCTCGGATCGCTGTCCGGCGAAGAGCTCGCTTCGGTTTACCGCAGCGCCGATTGCTTCGTGTTCCCCAGCCACACCGATACCTTCGGCCTGGTCATTCTCGAGGCGCTCGCCTGCGGCCTGCCCGTAGCGGCTTTCCCGGTCAGCGGTCCGCTCGACATTCTGGGACGCGACGGGCGCGGGGTCGACGGCAATTTCCCCGCCACCGTGGGCGCGTTGCACCAGGACCTCGCAGTGGCAATTGGCCGGGCACTGAGGCTCGACCGGCAGGCCGCTGCGGTATTCGGGTCGCGCTTCGGCTGGGATCTCGCCACCGACCAGTTCCTCGCAGCGGTTGGCGAAGCTGCCCGCTTGCAGCCTGATGCGTTCATTCCCGAGCCAGCCTGAGCTGCATCGATGGTCGGCTGCCCGCAGGCAGTGACCGGTTCACCATTGCCTGTGCGGATGTTGGAGGCCCGAGCCGGAATCGAACCGGCGTGCGCGGATTTGCAGTCCGCTACGTAACCACTCCGCCATCGGGCCATCCGGGGCAAGTGCTGCAAGCGCGGCCCCTAACCGAGCAAGGCTTCACGCGCAATCGGATTCGGGCGGGACGGCATCAGGACAGGCGCTTGAACCGCAGTCTGCGCCGCACGGTGTCGGCCTCATCCAGACCGACGACGATGCGCGCGCCGGGCACCACGTCATGCGCCGTCACGCGGGCAACCACCGGCAGATCGCACAGCTGGATGCGCGCGCCCTGTTCGCCCAGATCGGTGACCACGGCGGCGAAGCTTTCGCCTTCGCGGCCTGACAGGATCGCCGCTTCGGCGAGGTCGATGGCGGCGCGCTCGATCTGGCCGTCGCGCGCCTCGGCCATGGCCATGACCGCGGGCAGGCGCGCAAATGCCTCGCTCACCGCGTCGCCGACCGGCTGGCCATTGGCGACAGCCAGCGCCGCGCGCACGACATAGCGGTCGGCAAGCCGGCGCAAGGGCGCGGTGGCATGGGCATAGGTCGCCGCCATGGCCGCATGCCAGGGCACCACGCCGGCGCGCCATGGCACATAGCCCGCGCCATTGCCGGCACGGCGCACGGCCAGCAGGAACGCGGCAGCGCGCGGTTCGGCGGGATCAAGCCGGCGTTCAAAAGCGCCCAGCGGCTCGGCTTGCGGCCAATCGAGCGCAAAGGCTTCGGCGGTGCGGCGCAGGCGCTGCTCGGCGCGGGCATCGGGCGGGTCCATCACCCGGAACAGCCCGGTTCCAGCCGCCTGCAAGGCGTCGGCGACTGCCATGTTGGTGGCGAGCGACATGGCTGCATTGCGCCGCTCGGAGGCGAGCAACGGGCGCAATTGCAGGACGAACCGACCATCCGCGCCGCGTGTCACTTCTTGTTCGGGCGCATCGACCCGGGCCGCGCCGCGTGTTTCCTCGGCAGCGTCCATGCGCGCTGCCAGATCGGCAAAACCTGCCGGCAGATCGGCATCGCGGACCGTGTCGTAAGCCAGTTTGGCCCGGCTGCGGATCATCGCCCGCTCTGCGCCATCGAGCGAGACTGCGCCATCGCCAGCGACCCGCACCGAAAAGACCACTGCCGGGCGCGGGCCATCGGGCAAGAGGCTCGCGGCATTTTCCGACAAGACCGGCGGATAGAGACCGGCCTTGCCATCGGGAAGATAGCTGGTGGTGCCGCGCTGCCAGGCCTCCTGATCGAGCGCACCGCCATCGGCAACGAACCAGGCGACATCGGCAATGGCATAGTGCAGGATCAGATCGCTGCCGCTGGCTTCAATGGCAAAAGCCTGATCGAGATCGGTGGAGCTGGCGGGGTCCAGAGTGACGAAATTCTCGCTCGTGCGGTCGCGGTGTTCGCTGGGCGTGCGCCGGGCCGCAGCCTCCGCCTCGGCCAGCACAGCTGCCGGAAACGAAGCGGGCACCTGGAACTGTGTGCGGATTGCCGCCAGCCCGTCGCTCAGCAGGAATTGGGGGTCGCGCAGCGCTTTCATGCCCGCCTCGCTACACGCTCACTGCACCGATGCAAGCTGCTGGCAGGGCAAACCCAGCAAGCCATTGACGCGAAGGGGCCGCGCTTCGTATCTGGCACACCTGCAAATCGCCAGGAGAACCCAGCCCCATGAAAACCCGCGCCGCCGTTGCCTTCGAGGTGAAGCAGCCGCTCGAGACCGTCGAACTCGATCTGGAAGGGCCCAAGACCGGCGAAGTGCTGGTAGAAATCATGGCAACCGGCGTGTGCCACACCGATGCCTATACGCTCGACGGGCTCGACAGCGAGGGGCTGTTTCCCTCGGTGCTGGGGCACGAAGGCGCGGGCGTGGTGCGCGAAGTTGGCGCGGGCGTGACCAGCGTGAAGCCCGGCGATCACGTGATCCCGCTCTACACCCCCGAATGCGGCAGTTGCAAAACCTGCCTGTCGGGCAAGAGCAACCTGTGCACCGCGATCCGCGCCACACAGGGCCAAGGGCTGATGCCCGACGGCACCTCGCGCTTCAGCTACAAGGGCCAGACCATCTACCACTACATGGGCTGCAGCACCTTCTCGAACTTCACAGTGCTGCCCGAAATCGCGGTCGCGAAAATCCGTAAGGATGCGCCGTTCCAGTCCAGCTGCTACATCGGTTGCGGCGTGACCACCGGGGTGGGCGCGGTGCTCAACACGGCGAAAGTCCAGCCGGGCGACAATGTCGCCGTCTTCGGGCTCGGCGGCATCGGGCTCAACGTGATCCAGGGCGCGCGGCTGGCAGGCGCAGGCAAGATCATCGGCGTCGACATCAATCCGGACAGGGAGGAATGGGGCCGCAAGTTCGGCATGACCGATTTTCTCAATTCGCGCGGTCTGAGCCGCGAGGATACCGTGGCCAGGATCGTGGCGATGACCGACGGCGGGGCGGATTACACTTTCGATGCCACCGGCAACACCGAAGTGATGCGCACCGCGCTGGAGGCCTGCCACCGCGGCTGGGGCACTTCGATCATCATTGGCGTCGCCGAAGCGGGCAAGGAAGTGTCCACCCGGCCGTTCCAGCTGGTCACCGGGCGCAACTGGCGCGGCACCGCGTTCGGCGGGGCCAAAGGCCGCACCGACGTGCCGAAGATCGTTGACATGTACATGACCGGCAAGATCGAGATCGACCCGATGATCACCCACGTCATGGGGCTGGAGGAAATCAATACGGCTTTCGACCTGATGCACGCGGGCAAGTCTATCCGCAGCGTGGTGGTGTTCTGAGCGAGCGCATCCTTGGCCGGATCCTCGGCTGCGTGCTCGCCGGCGGCGTGTCGAGCCGCTTCGGCAGCGACAAGGCGCTTGCCGTGATGGAGGGCCAGACGCTGCTGGTGCGCGCGGTCGCGAGGCTCTCTGGCTGGTGCGATCATGTCGTCGTCGTGGGGCGAGAGGTCGCGCCTGCCCCATGCCTGCCCGACTGGCCGCAGCCCGGCATGGGCCCGCTCGGGGGGATCGCCGCCGCGCTGCGCTATGCGGCCGACCATAGCTTTGAGGCTGTGCTGACCTGCGGGGTGGATTCGCTGGGCCTGCCCGACGACCTGCCCGCGCTGCTCAGCCCGGCCCCGGCCTTTGTTCCCCAGCAGCCGGTGATCGGGCTGTGGCCGGCCAGCGCCGCGCCGGTCATCGAGGCCATCCTGACTGGCCCCGGCCGCCACTCGATGCGCGCCTTCGCCGAGGCGCTTGAAGCGCGGGCAGTGGCGCTGCTCACTCATCCCGCCAATATCAACACGCCCGGCGATCTCGCCGATTGGCAGGCGCGCTAATCGACTCCCAGCGTCCCCGCCAGCCCGCCATCGACCAGCAGGTCGGTGCCCGAAATGAAGCTCGCCCGCGCCGAGGCGAGGAATTCGACCGCATCGGCGATCTCCAGCATGGTGCCCTCGCGCGCCAGCGGGGTGCGGGCATACATCGCCCGCTTGCCTGCGCTCTTCTCGAATTCGAGCGCGCCCTGGCTGGTCGCGATCAGCCCCGGCGAGAGCGAAACGATGCGCGCGCCCCGCTCACCCCAGCGGGCGGCCTGCTTGCGCGCATAAGACAGAATGCCCCATTTCGAATAGACATAGGCCATCTGCGGTGTGGCTTGCTCAGCGCCGATCACCGCCGCCAGCCGCTCGGCCAGATCGGGCGCAGCCGGATCGCGCAGCACGGCGATGGCTGCGTCCGAAGGGCGGAAATTGTGCGCGGCAAGACTGGCAATCAGGATCGCCGCGCTCCCGGCGCGCGCATGGGGCAACAGCGCCTCGGCGACCAGCGCCACGCCGCGCAGGTTCACCCGCATGATCGCGGTGTAATCTCCCAGCGAAGGCGACAGCCCCGCGACATGCGCGAGAGTGCCAAGGCCGCCCAGCTCGCCGACCCGCGCGGCCAGCGCGGCAACTGCGCCCGGATCGGTAACATCGCAGGCCATCGCGCGCGCATCGCAGCCCTCCTCGCGCATCCGGGCAGCGCCAGCCGCTGCCCGCGCCCCGTCGATATCCGCGAGCAGCACCCGGCGGCGCTGCGCCAGCCGCCGCGCGACAGCCATGCCCATCGTCCCCGCGCCGATGACCACGCCAAGCGGCAAATCCGCGCGTTCGCTGCTGCCCAATATGTATGCCATGTCGCCGTTTCCGATCCCGCCAAGCCAGATGCCGAAACAGCAATAATACCCGCTCATGCTGAGCTTGTCGAAGCACAGGCCTGTTAGGAAACCTTTGCGCGCTCACGCCGGGCCTTCGACAAGCTCAGGCTGAGCGGGACCTTGAGGAGTCCAGGGCAGATCAACCCAGCCTGCTTTGCCCTTCCCCTCCAAACCCCTTCATGCGACAGCACGGAAAATCGTTCGGGAGAGCGCGCCATGAATGTCCAGTCCGCCATCACCATGCTGCCCACTGAAGAAGCGGCAAAGCTGCGCGGCACTGGCCCGCTGTCCTCGCGGCCCTATTGGGACCCGGAATGGTGGGAGCTGGAACGCCAGGCGATCTTCATGCGCACCTGGCTGCACATCGGCCATGTTTGCGAGATTGCCGAGCCCGGCATGTTCATCCGCCGCGAGGTGGAATTCGCCCGCGCCTCGCTGCTGATCGTGCGCGGCAAGGATGGCGCGGTGCGCGCCTTTCATAACGCCTGCACCCATCGCGGCACCCAGCTGGTGAGCGATGAGAGCGAAGGCAAGCGCGACAGCTTCTCGTGCCCCTATCACATGTGGACCTATGGCACCGACGGCGCGCTGATTTCCGCGCCCGATTTCGAGCGGTTCTATGTCGAAAAGAAGGACTGCGCGCTGAAGTCGGTCCACTGCGAGGTGGTCGGCGGCTACATCTTCATCAATTTCGCGCACCAGCCGAAACAGACATGCCGCGAATTCTTCGGCCCGATCGCCGATGAGATGGAGAAACTGCCGGCCGCGCGCGCCACCCATTTCACCGAATGCACCTATGAGATCGCCGCCAACTGGAAGACCAATTTCGACAATTTCCAGGAAAACTATCACTTGCGCTTCGTCCATCCGCGCACCAGCGCCAGCACCTGCTGGGACGAAAACCCTTTCGGCTATCCCGTCGCCTATGGCTTTTCCGGCCCGCACCGCAGCCAGACCCTGCCGACCAATCCCAATCCGCCCAGGCCGACGCAAGTCATGCTCGATGCCTACACACGCATCGGCAAGATCGGCGCGCGCGAAGGGCTGACTTTCCCCAAGGCCGATTTCAAGCTGTT
>JANPOS010000099.1:0-9502 GCA_031428115.1 Novosphingobium sp.
GCGTGACCGCTGGTTTGTGCGCGGCCAGCTGCTGTTCCAGGGCGACAGCGGCCTCAAGGTCCGCATTATCGGCGACTATGGCAAGATCGACGAGAATTGCTGCGGCGTGGTCAATCTGAAGATTGGCTCTGCGACGCAGGCGCTGGTGGCGCTGGGCGCCAGGGTGAATACGCCCGACCAGAAGTTTGACAAGAACGTCTATGAGAGTTTTGCTTCGACCAACAATATCGACAACTACGGCATTTCAGGTCAGATCGACTATGAGATGGGGCCGCTGAACTTCACTTCGATCACCGCCTATCGCGGGGTCAAGGCAGTAACCAATCAGGACTCGGATTTTTCCAGCGCCGACCTCTTGGGACGCAATTTCCAGGATTTGCGGATCAAGACCTTCACCCAGGAATTCCGGGTTTCAGCCAACCTGGTTGACAAGATCAACGCGCTGGCGGGCGTTTTCTATTTCAACGAGAAGATTGATCAGGCGAACCAGGTCGGCTGGGGCACGACCGCGCGCGCTTTTGCCAACCTGCTGACGCAGGGCGCCAGTGGCGGTGCGCTCAACATTCAGCTGCTGGAAAACACCTTCGGCGCGCTGGAAGGCGCTCCGACCCGTTACCAGAACCTGTTCTTCGCATCCGGGCAGGGGTTCAACGAGACCTATCGCCTCAAGAACGAAGCGATCTCGATTTTCGCGCAAGTCGATTTCGAGCTCGCCGACCGCTTGACGCTGACTGGCGGTATCAACTATACCAACGACAAGAAGAACTGGTCGACCAATGTCGTCTCGAACGACGTGTTCGCTGCGGTCAATTTCGATGCACCGCAATATGCGCCGTTCCGCAACCAGCTTCTCTATCAGGGCGCGCTGGCGCAGCAAGTCGGTGCAGCACTCGGGCTGGGTCGCAATGCCACAGCCCCCGAAATCGGCGGCTTTGCAGCAAATCCGGCTACCAATGCAATCTTCAACGCGATCAATGCCGGTTCGCTGGCTTTTGCCGCTGGCAACCAGAACAACCCTGCGGCGAACCCGCTTAACGGGCTCAAACCGCTGCAATTCTTTCCGCAGTTCGTCAATCTGCCCAACGCGGTCGAGCCCGGGCGGTTGAACGCCGGCAACGTTTCCTACACTGCACGGCTGGCATTCCAGGCATCCGATCAGATCAATGTCTATGCCAGCGTTGCAACTGGCTACAAAGCGGCCTCGGTCAACCTTTCGCGTGATGCCCGGCCGACGGTGGCAGACCGCACGGCGTTGATTGCCGCCGGGCGGGGGGTGCCTAATCTCGGCACCGGCACCCGTTTTGCAGAGCCAGAACGGACAACCGTTTACGAAGGCGGCTTCAAGGGCAACTGGCCGTGGGGTTCAATCAACGCTGCGGTGTTCTATCAGGCAATCAAGGGCTTCCAGTCGAACACGTTCATTGGCACCGGCTTCACGCTTATCAATGCTGGCAAGCAATCGACCTGGGGCCAGGAAATTGAAGCCACGCTCAAGCCGACCAAGGGGCTGACGATCGGACTGTCGGCCACGTTCCTCCAGCCGAAATACGACGATTTCAAGCTGTCGGCTTTCGGCGATGCTTCCGGCACCACTCCGGCGGGTATTCCGAAGTTCTCGGGCACGGTTTCCCTGCAATATGAGCACGAGCTCAATGGCGGAGACGAACTGATCTTCCGCACCGATTTCCACCACGAATCGAAAGTGCAGATCGTTGAAGGCCTGCCCAACCACGTCACAACATTGAACGGTGTGCGCAATCTGCAGGCCGGGCTTGATGCGGCCAAGCCATTTACGCGTGGGGTGGATGAATTAAATGCGTCGCTGACTTATGTGATGCAGAACGGGCTTGAGCTGACGATCTGGGGCCGCAACATCACCGACAATCGGTATATCAGCACGATCTTTGATACACCTGCGCAGCAGTTCTCGGTCTCCGGCTATCCCAACCAGCCGCGGACATTCGGCGGTTCGGTGCGCTTCCGCTTCTGAGCTTAGCGCCATTCGCGAAACGGAAAGGGGGGCTTCGGCTCCCCTTTTTTGTTTGCCAATCCCGCGCGTTTGTGGTGCCTTCCCTCTGTCTGCGGGGTGCAGGCCGTGGAGTAGGGGAATTCATATGCTGGATTGGATGACAATGCCGCTCAAGCGGTACACCGATTTCTCGGGCCGTTCGCGGCGCAAGGAATACTGGTTTTTCGTGCTTGGCGTCTGGATCGTCATGATTGCGCTGTCGATCATCGAGGGCATTCTCGGCCTCACCGGCATGATCGGTGGTGCCTACGGACCGCTCACTGCGCTGTTTTATCTTGGTGTTCTCATTCCCCTGATCGCTGTGGCGATTCGCCGCATGCATGATCAGGATCGTTCGGGCTGGTGGATTCTCTTTCCGATCGTGAACATAGTCTTCCTGTTCCTGGACGGCACCAAGGGCGCCAACCGTTTCGGTCCCGATCCCAAGGATTCGGCCGGAAGCGAAGTATTTTCCTGAATTTGTGATGTGGTCCGCCCTTGCGGGGCGGGCCACACACAGCCCCGCCGGACAGAGGCCCGGCTGCAGCACGCAGCCCGCTTGTCCGCGCCTGTTGCGGGCATGGTCCCGCAAGTGAAATACCCTCGCAGCGGAGACCACGATGCAACCCTATGGCGGATTCTGGCTGCGCTTCGTGGCCTATATCATCGATGCGGTGATCATGAATATCGCCGGCGGGGTCATCGGCGCCTTTGTCGGAGTTGGCATCGGCGCGATGGGTGCGGGCAGCGACGTGGTCACGGCCAGCACGATCGGCGCGGGCGCGCTCAGCCTGGTGGTCAACTGGCTCTACAGCGCCATGCTGGAAAGCTCGTCCTGGCAGGGGACCGTCGGCAAGAAGGCGCTCGGCCTGGTGGTGACCGACGAGGCCGGGCGGCGCATCGGCTTTGGCCGCGCCACCGGGCGCTATTTCGGCAAGATCCTCTCGTCGCTGATCCTGCTGATCGGCTTCTTCATGATCGGCTGGACCGAGCGCAAACAGGGGCTGCACGACAAGCTCGCCGGCACGCTGGTCTACAAGGCACGCGCGCCTGAACTGCTTGGCAATACGGCGGACGTGTTCAGCTAGAGCGGCGCACGTCAAAAAACCCGTCTACCCTGAGCTTGTCGAAGGGCCGTCCTTATTCTTGAGGCAGTGCGTGGGGCAAAAAGTAGAGGACAGCCCTTCGACAAGCTCAGGGTAAGCGGATTTGGGGGTGATCCGATTTCACCTCCGCCGCTCTACAGATCGCGCAAGGCCTGCGCCGGTTTTGCCCGCAGCAGCGGCAGCGATCCGGCCAGCGCGAAGCCCAGCACCATGGCCAGCCCGCCGCCGAGCACGCCAAGCACGGATGGCCAATCGGGCAACCAGTCGAATTCGAACATCCGGGTCATCACCAGCCAGCCGATAAAGCTGCCCAGTGCCAGCGCGACGCCTGCCAGAATCAGCGCCAGCAGGCCATATTCGGCGAGCTGCAGCAGCAGCAGCTGCCGCCGGCTGGCGCCCAGCACGCGCAGGATCACCGTGTCGTAAAGCCGGGCAGCGCGCGCGGCGGCGATCGCGCCGAGCAGCACGGCGATGCCGGCGAGCACCGTCACCGATGCCGCGGCGAGGATCGCCACGCTCATCTGGGTGAGCAGCGCGCGCGCATCGCGCAAAAGGGCGCCGGTCTCGATCACTGAGCTCGCCGGAAACGCGCGGACCAACTTGCGGAGCAGGCCGGTCTTCGCCGCCCCCGCCGGCAGGTCGATGGTCGCCGCCAGATTATGCGGCGCGTCCGAAATGGCATTTGGCGAATAGACCAGCACATAGTTGAAGCCGAGCGAATCCCACTCGATCCGGCGGAATGAGGATATCCGCGCAGCCCGCTCGACCCCGAGCAGCGAGATGACAATCCGGTCGTTCAGCCTGAGGCCGATGGCCTTGGCGAGATCCTCGTCGACCGAAACCAGCGGCTCCCCGGCATAGTCCTGCGGCCACCATTTGCCGGAAGTCACGACATTGCCTTCGGGCACGTCTGCCGAATAGGTCAGCCCGCGCTCGCCGCGCAGCGCCCAGGCGTTCTCCGGCAGCGCCTTGAGGTCGGCGACCCAGGTCATCTGCTGCGGCGGGCCATAGGCCAGGATCGCGCCGCGCATCGCCGGCACCGTTCGTACGTCCGCGCCCGGCACTGTCTCGCGAACCGCCGCGACGAATTCAGCAGCGCGCGCGCGCGGCACGTCGAGCACGAAATAGTCGGGCGCGCGGGCGGGAATGCGCTTGGCGATGTTGGCCGAAAGGCTGGTCTCGATGGCCGCGAGCAGCACGAAAGCGGAAAGCCCGAAGCCGAGCGCGGTGACCAGTGCGCCGGTCTGAGCGCCGGGGCGGTGGAGATAGGACAGCGCAATCCGCAGCAGTGGATTAGCCGGGCGGGGCAGGCGCGCAGCTCCGCGCGAGATTGCCCAGCCGAGCGCCGCAAGCAAGCCGAGCAGCGCGGCGGCGCCGCCCAGGAACCCGGCGGTCAAGCGCCAGTCCGCTGCCGTCACCAGCGCCAGCGCGACGATGCCTGCCACCCCCAGGCCAACCGGAATGGCCATGGCCCGCCAGGCCGGCGCCAGCGGCGAGACCCGCGCGCGCATCAGCGCCATCGCCGGATAGAGCTTCGCCCGCAGCAGCGGCGGCGCGGCAAACACCAGCGCGACCAGCAGTCCGAACAGAGCCGCGCGGGCCAGCGCCCCGGGCTCGAACACGAAGCCGGTCTGCACCGGCAGCAGCGTGCCGAGCGCCGAGGCCAGCAGCGGGGTGATCAGCACGCCGGCCGTCAGCCCCGCCAGTGATCCGGCCAGCGCCGCGGCGGCGATCTGGAGCAGGTAGATGCGGGCGATGTCGCCGCTGGTCGCACCCAGCACCTTGAAGGTGGCGATGCTGCCGCGCCGCGCCTCAAGGTAGGACGAAACGCCGCCGCCGATGCCGATGCCCGCAATCGCGAGCGCGGCGAGGCCGACCAGCACGAGGAACTGCCCCATGTTCTCGATAAACCGCTCAGCCCCCGGCGCGGCCTTGTCGCGGGTCCGGTAGCGGAAGCCGGCGTCGGGGAAGGCCGCCTTGAGGCGCTCGATCGCAGCCTTCGGCTCGGTGCCTGGGCGCAGCAGCACGCGCAGCTTGGTGCGATACATTGATCCGGGCGCCATCAGCCCGGCGCTGGCGGGAAAGTCGCTGCGCACGATGGCGACAGCGCCTAGCGCAAAGCCCTCGCTCAAGGAGTCCGGCTCTTCGGCGACGATGCCGGCGACCTTGAGCGTCTGGCTGCCGATGCGGATCGCGCCGCCGGGAGCCACGCCCAGCCGCTCGGCCGCGCCTTCGGCCAGCCAGACCCCGCCCGGCGGCGGCGCGCGGACGCGGGTTCCGTCCTTCAGCTTCAGCGCGCCGATCATCGGCCAGTTTTGATCGACCGCTTTCAGCGCTACCGGCGCGTCGGCTTCCCCGGCGCTGGCCATGGCCTGAAGGCGCGTGCCGGCGGAAAGCGTGCCCAGCGCGGCGAGCGCCTTGCTCTCCGCTGCCGTGGCCCCGCGCTGCCAGACTTCGGCCTCGATATCCCCGCCCAGAATTGCGGCGCCGCGCCCAGCCAGCTCGCGTTCGATTGAGGCGGTGAGCGTGCCGATTGCGGCGAGCGCGCCGGTGCCCAGAAACAGGCAGACCAGAAGCAGCCTGAGGCCCCGGAACCGTGCGGAAAGATCGCGCCGGGCGATGCGCCAGGCGGCAGACCAGGGCAGCGCCGCTGTCACGCCATGGTATCGCTGGCGATGCGCCCGTCGGCCAGCGTAATCACTCGCTCGCAGCGCGTCGCCAGCTGGGCATCGTGTGTGACGATCACCAGGCTCGCGGCCATTTCGGCGCGGCGCGCGAACAGCAGGTCGATGACCGATTGTCCGGTGGCAGCGTCGAGATTGCCGGTCGGCTCGTCGGCGAAAACCAGCAAGGGGCGCGGGGCGAGCGCGCGGGCGATGGCGACGCGCTGTTGCTCGCCGCCGGAAAGCTGCGCGGGATAGTGGCTGAGCCGGTGGCCGAGGCCGACCGCTTCGAGTTCGGCGCGCGCGCGGGGCTGGGCGTCTGCCATGCCGGCAAGCTCCATCGGCGTTGCGACGTTTTCCAGCGCGGTCATCGTCGGCAACAAGTGGAAGGCCTGGAGGACGATGCCGATCCGCCCGCGCCGCGCGAGCGCCAGCGCGTCTTCATCCATCGCGGCAAAGTTTTCGCCGGCAACGCTCAAGCTACCCGATGTCGCGCGCTCGAGGCCGGAGAGCACCGCCATCAGCGAGCTCTTGCCTGAGCCCGATGGGCCGAGCAGCGCGAGCGCCTGGCCCACCGGCACGGCAAGGTCGATGCCTTTGAGGATTTCCACCGCGCCCGGGCCATTGCCCAGGGTGAGGGTGAGATTTAGCGCGGCGATTGCAGGGGAGGGGCTTGTCACGCGCGCTAGATGACATAGCTAGGGGGCCGGCGGCAAGGAGACAGCTGTATGAAATTGTATGGATTTGCTGCCCCTTTTGCCATGTTGACAGCGCTTTTGCTCGCCGGCTGCGGTCAGGAGCAGGATCCGCAAGCCCCGCCGGCGGCGACCACCCGCCCTGAGCCCTTGCCCGATGTGCCAGTGATGGGGCCGGAATTGCGCGTGCTGGCTTTGGGCGACAGCCTGTTTGCCGGCTACGGCGTCAAGCGTGACGAGAGCTATCCCACTCGGCTGGAGGCGGCGCTGCGCGCGCGCGGGGTCAACGCGCGGATCGCCAATGCAGGCGTTTCGGGCGACACCACGGCGGGCGGGCTGGAGCGGCTCGCTTTCACGCTGTCCAGCCAGAGCCAGCCGCCGCAGTTGGCGATCATCAGCCTGGGCGGCAACGATATGCTGCGCGGACTGCCGCCCGAACAGACCCGCGCCAATCTCGATTCCATCGTCGGCCAGCTGCGCGCGAAAGGCATCAAGGTGGTGCTGATGGGTATGCTAGCTCCGCCAAATCTGGGCGCGGACTATCGCGCCAAGTTCGATACGATCTATCCGGCGGTGGCGCAGAAGCACGGCGCAGTGCTGGTGCCGTTCTTCCTCCAGCCCTTGATGGGCAAGCCCGATCTGGTGCAGGCGGACCGGATTCATCCCACTGCGACCGGGATCGAGGAGATTGTCGCGGCGACGGTTGGCGAGGTCGCGCGGGCGGCGGAGTAGCTGCTCCACTTTTTTTCTTCCGCTCGTCCTGAGCTTGTCGAAGGACTGTCCTTTCACTCAGCTGCCGGCTCAACTGCCCGAAGAAAAAGCGGTCCTTCGACAAGCTCAGGACGAGCGGGGATTGGGGGTTAGCCCTCCCGCACAACACTTCCTTCGCTGACCCGCCACACCGCCGCCTCAGCCAGAACCGCTTCGAACGGCGCCAGCTCGGTCCCGGTCAGCCAGATTTGCGCGCCGCTCTCCCGCAGCCGGTCGAACAGGGCCTCGCGCCGCACCGGGTCGAGATGCGCGGCGACTTCATCAAGCAGCAGCAGGCGCGGGCGTTCGGTGCCCAGCAGCCCGGCATGGGCCAGCACGATGGCGATCAGCATGGCTTTCTGCTCGCCGGTCGAACAGGCGGCGGCGGGCTGGTTTTTTCCGGCCATGGTCACCGACAATTCGTCGCGGTGCGGGCCGATCAGCGTGCGCTGGGCGGCGCGGTCGCGGGCGCGGCCTTGCCTCAGCGCCGATGCAAGTTCAGCCTGCATGATCGGGCCGCCGGGCACATAGCTTAGGCTTGGCCGCGCGAACGGTCCATCGGGCAGCGCCTCGAGCGCCCGGTCGAGCCGGCGAACCATGATCTGGCGGGCCTGCGCCACCATCGCGCCGGCCTCGGCGATCTGCGCCTCGATCCCGTCGAGCCAGGCGGGTTCGGGCTCGCGCGGGTCGGCGAGCAGCTTGCCCCGCTCGCGCAGGGCCGCCTCCAGCTTTGAGGCATTGCGCGCGTGGCTGGGGGCGGGGCCCAGCACCATCCGGTCGAGAAACCGCCGCCGGGCGCTCGCGCCCTCCGCAAACAGGCGGTCCATCGCCGGGGTCAGCCAGCCGATGGTGAGCCATTCTGCGAGCCCCAGCGCGGAGGCCCTGGCGCCGTTGACCTGCACCAGCCGGCGGCCCGGCCCTTCGGGCGCAGCGCCGGTGCCCAGCCGCACGGCATCTTCGCCTAAGCCAAGTTCGGCGCTGACCGAAAAGCCGCCGGTACCGCCCTGGCGCGCCATTTCGGCGAGCGGCTGGTGGCGGAGGCCCCGCCCGGGCGCGAGCAGCGACAGGGCTTCCAGTACATTGGTTTTGCCGGCGCCGTTTTCGCCGACCAGCAGGTTGAACCGCGCCGCGCCGTCCAGCGCGCTTGTCCGGTGATTGCGGAACTGGGTCAGCTGGATGCGGTCAAGCACGTTACCGTCAGACCGAACCGGTCTTGGCGAACGGCGAGAACTCGGTGCCGGTGTCGAACACGTCCACCCCTTCGCGGGCCTTGATCCAGCCGACCACGCCATAGGTCACCGGGGTCAGCAGCGCTTCCCACAGCACCTTGAGCGCCCAGTTGGTGACCATCACGGTGAGCACCGCCTCGGTTTCCCACACGCCCAGGAACGCGACCGGATAAAAGATTGCGCTGTCGACCGCCTGGCCGAACACCGTAGAGCCGATGGTGCGGCTCCACAGGTGCTTGCCCTTGGTCCAGATTTTCATCTTGGCGAGCACGAACGAGTTGACGAATTCGCCCGCCCAGAACCCCAGCATCGAGGCAATGACGATGCGCGGTACCTGGCCAAACACGCTTTCATAGGCCGCTTGCCCTTCCCACCCGGCGGCGGGCGGCATGGCGACCACGACCCAGCTCATAAAGGCCATGAAGATCATCGCGGCAAAACCCGCCCAGATGCAGCGGCGGGCATTGGCGTAGCCATAAACCTCGGTCAGCACGTCGCCGATGACATAGGATACCGGGAAAAACAGGATGCCTGCGCCAAACGTAAAGCCGGCCACAGTCGACAGTTTCGCCGCGCCGATCAGGTTTGACAGCAGCAGGATGGCGACGAAGCCCGCCATAACATAGTCGAAATAGCGGAAATGGCGGCGCGCGCCGGCTTTTCCATCGAGGGGCGTGAGCGACTGATCCATGAGCAACATGACTAACCGGGTTTACGCCGCGCGCAAGACACGCTTAAGGACAGTGCACAGCGCGCCCGTAGTTCAACTGGATAGAGCACGAGCCTTCTAAGCTTGGAGTTGCAGGTTCGAGTCCTGCCGGGCGCGCCAGTTTCTAGCCGCGCTTGGCCGAAGCCAGCGGCTCGCCTTCGACCGGATAGCCGCGCGCCTGATAGTCCGGGATCACCAGCCACTTTTCGCCGCCGCGCTCTTCCATGTTGGGCGAGACGGTGACGACCGGGGTCGCCGCACAGTGCGCCTTGGCCTCGGCGAATGTTGCGAACAGCGCCAGCCGGTCAAGATTGCGGCGGGTGGGGAAGATCACGCTGATCC
>JANPOS010000100.1:0-162804 GCA_031428115.1 Novosphingobium sp.
GCCGGTGGCAAAGATCAGGCAATCAAGCGGATATTCCTTGCCGGCGACGACGACACCTTTGGGTGTGATGCGCTCGACCCCGCGCCCGGCAGTATCGACCAGCGTGACATTGGGCCGGTTGAAGGTCTGGAGATAGTCGTCGCTGAAGCCGGGGCGCTTGCAGAAGTAATTGTAATAGGGCTTGAGCGCCTCGGCGGTCGCGCGGTTCTCGACAAGCGTATCGATGCGGCGACGCACTTTTTCCATTTTCAGCATTTCCGCCTGCTGCATCGCCACCGGATCGGCGGCTTCGCTCGCCCCGCCGGTGACCGCAGTCGGCTCGCCAAGCAGGTTCGTCCAGCTGTCGGCAATCATGTCCTCGCCGTCTTGCACGCCGGAGGTCCAGTAGGTGAAATTCCAGGTGCGCTTGTCCTGCCAGCCTGCCTCAAGGCTTGCTGCCCAGGCCGGGTCGGTGGGCCGGTTGCCGCGGATGTCCACCGAGCAGGGCGTGCGCTGGAAGACATAGAGATGCTTTGAACTTGCAGCCAGCGGCGGCACGCACTGGATGCCGGTAGAACCCGTTCCGATGACGCCGACCACTTTGTCCGCCAGCCCGGTCATATTGCCGTCGGCATCGCCGCCGCTATAGCCGTAGTCCCAGCGGCTGGTGTGAAAGCTCTTGCCCGCGAAGGTCTCGATCCCGGGAATGCCGGGCAACTTTGGACTGCTGAGCAGGCCGGTGCAGGAGATGACGAACCGCGCCGCCATTTCGTCACCGCGATCAGTAGTCACGATCCAGCGTTGGCGCGCCGCGTTCCAGACCAGATCCTTGACCGCTGTCTGGAACAGCGCGCCCTGGTAAAGCTCCCATTGCCGGGCAATCCGCTGGCATTGCGCGAAAATCTCAGCGCCCTTTGCATATTTCTCGCTGGGCATGAAACCGGTCGCTTCGAGCAAGGGCACATAGATGTAGGATTCGATGTCGCAGCGGATGCCGGGATAGCGGTTCCAGTACCAGGTCCCGCCGAAATCGCCTGCCTTGTCGATGAAGACGATATCCGCGACCCCGGCCGCGCGCAGGCGCACTCCGGAGAGCAATCCGCCAAAGCCGCCGCCAATCACCAGCACATCGCAATCGCGGCGCACCGGATCGCGGGTAAACGCGGCATCGGCGTGGGGATCACGCGCATAGGCGCTGAACTTGCCGGTCATCGGCTGGTACTGGCCGATCGCTTCATCGCGCAGGCGCTTGGCGCGCTCCTCGGCGTATCTGCGGTTCAGCTCGTCAAAATCGACGCCCGGTTCGCTGTCATCCTGTTTTACCAAGGC
Source organism: Novosphingobium sp. (assembly GCA_031428115.1). Classification (GTDB taxonomy): domain Bacteria; phylum Pseudomonadota; class Alphaproteobacteria; order Sphingomonadales; family Sphingomonadaceae; genus Novosphingobium. The sequence continues at coordinate 1,309 of JANPOS010000100.1, forward strand.
CAGTCCTCTCGCTTCATTCGGACGCGGCCAGCTCTTTTTGCCTGGTCCCCGCCACTGCAATAATTGACCTTCTATCAAGTTTCGGGTGGGTTGCCAGCACGAAAGTTCCATGGCCGGGGCCGGTGCGGCGGCAGTTGACACTCTATCAATTTTGTGGCTCTGTTTCAGCTGGAATCGCGGGACGACCGATCATGACCACGCTGCCCTATCCGGTCTACGATGCCGACCAGCACCTCTATGAAGGCCCGGAATCATTGCTGCGCCATCTTCCCAAGGCGTTTGAGCGAGAATTCTATTTCGCCGATGTAAAAGGCCGCACAAAGCTGGTCATCAACGGCCAGCTGTCGGATTATATTCCCAACCCGACTTTCGCCGTGGTCGCGGCCCCCGGAACCCACGAGACGTGGTACCGTGCGCAGAACACCGCAGGGCTGACGATGCGCGAGCTGTCCGGCCGGCCAGTTGCGCCGCAGCCCGAATGGCGCGGTTCCGCAGGCCGGCTCCATGCACTTGACCAGCAGGGTATCCACGCGACGCTGCTGTTCCCCACGCTGGTTTCCGTCATCGAAGCGCGCTTTGACAAGAAGCCGGAAGTGATCTCGGCGCTGATGCGCTCCTATAACACCTGGCTCATCGAAGACTGCGGACTTGCCCACGAGGACCGGATTTTCTCGGTGCCGATGATCAGCCTCAGCGATGTCGCCGATGCGGTTTCCCAACTGGAGATGGTGATAAAGGCCGGCGCGCGTTGTGTCGGCATCCGGCCCGGACCGGTCGCGGGCCTGCGCGGCGGGCGCGCGCCCGGTTCGGCGGAATTCGATCCGTTCTGGGCCCGCTGCGCCGAAGCGCGGGTGTTCGTCTGCCTGCATTCGTCGGATTCGGGCTATGACCAGATCAACCAGTGGTGGACGGCCGGCAGCGGCGAATTCCTGCCCTTCGAGCGTGACGCCTTCAGTGTGATGATCGACTATCTCGGTCGCCCGATTTCCGACATGGTCTCCTCGCTGCTGTCGCACGGCGCGCTGGCGCGAAATCCGGACCTTCGCGTGGTTTGCGTCGAGAACTCGCAGACTGGATTGCGCCCTTGTTCCGCCGTTTCGACCGGTGCTTCGGACAGATGCCCCGCTCTTTCGGGCAGCACCCGCGCGACCTGTTCCAGAAGCATTTCTTCGTCGCACCCGCTTACGAGGACGACATGGACGAGCTCGCAGCCTTGATGCCGGCCGAACGCATCCTGTTCGGCAGCGATTTCCCCCATCCCGAAGGACTCGCCGAACCGCTGGATTATCTCAAGGAGTTCACCAATTTCTCAGCTGCCGATGTGCGCAGGGTCTTCAGCGACAACCTGTCGGGCCTGCTTGCGGGCAAGCCAAACTAAGCAAAGCAGGAGTAGCCTTTTGAACAAGGCACATGATGGAGGAAGCGATGGCTGGAATTCAAATCAAGGATCTGGATCCGAAACTGTCGTTCGGATCGACAGTCGATGGGGTCAACTGGGACAGCCTTGCAAATGAGGGCGTGCGCGAGCAGCTCCGCAAGCTGTTCCGCGAGCGCGGCCTGATTGTCTTCAAGAATATGGAGCCGACTGCCAAGATGCAGATTGCGCTCAGCAAGGTGTTCGGTCCGCTCAAGGATCATCCCACCAAGGCGACCCCGCGCGACGATGAAACCGGCGATGATGCCGTGGGCGTCATCGACATGCATTATGTGCCCGATTCAGATCTTGATGCATATGCCGGCGGCTTCGTCGAGGTGGACGGGATCAAACTCACCCGCTTTTCGCCATGGCATTTCGATCATTGCTACAATGACGAGCTCAACTATGCCGGCGTGCTGCGTTCGCCGGTTGCCACGCCTGAGCGCGGGCGGACGGGCTTCATGGACGGGATCGAGGTCTACAAACACTTCGCCCGTGACCTGCGCGACCGGATCGAGGGTAAGAACATCGTTTATACGCTCGACACCCGCCTTTCAAAGATGCGCCTGGGCGTGAACTTCAAGGTTATCGGCGATGACCCGCCAATCACCAAAGAGCTGCTCAAGGAAGTCGCGATTTTCCCGCGCGCCATGCACCCGGCAGTCTGGACGAGGCAGAGCGGCGAAAAGGTGCTGCACGCCGCCCCCTGGATGGCCGTAGGGCTCGAGCATCACGAAGACCCCGATGGCGACGCATTGGTCGATGCCGTGTTCCACGAAGTCAACCGCCTGGGCAAGACCGAATGCGCCTACTGGCACAACTGGTCGCCCACCGACATGGTGATCTGGGACAACACGCGGATGCTCCACGCGGTCGAAGGCTGTGACCCCAAATATGAGCGCCACACGATCCGCACGACGATCAAGGGCGACTATGGCCTCGGCTATTTTGAGGACGGCAAGAAGATTGGCGAGGTGTTCCGCGAAGTGGCCTGACGCAGAGCCTGAGCCGCAAACACAAAATGCCCGGCAGCGCCAAATGGCACTGCCGGGCTTTTTTTCTGCTTACCTACCGAAGTTGTACTTCACACGGACACCGTACATGCGCGGCTCGCCGACGAGAATGAATTCGCCGCCTGTCGACGCAATTCCGCCGGCCGACGCAACCCGGTATTTTTCTCCGGTAATGTTGGTGGCATAGACCGAGAGGTCAATCGGGCTGCCGGCGACGCTCTTCCAGTTCAGGTTGAGATTAAGTAGGCTGGTCGCTGGCAGCAGGCCATAATCCTCCGGCAGCACGCCGGCAGCGAAGGCAGCGGCGTCACCCCGCGTCTGGAACTGCTGGTCAGTATAGACGAATGTCGCGCCAATCGAAATCTTGCCGATGCTTTCATCCAGCGGCAGGGTGTAGGTACCCGACATGGTGAAGCGGTTCTTCGGTGCGAACAGCAAGGTCGAACCAGCTGACAGGAAGGTTGCTTGTGCGCAAAGGAAGCGGGTGCTGTCGCAGAAAGGAACGCTGCCGCCGATCACTTTCGCATCGAGGTAGGCATAGCCGAAATCGAGGCGAAGATCCCTGAACAGATTGAGCGTGCCATCGATCTCCACGCCCTTGATGCGTGACTTGCCGACATTCTGGATGCCGTTGATGCCGGTCGGTGCGCAAGTCGGTGCATTGGTGCAGGCGGGAATGCCCACAGTGGCCTGCTGATCGGTGAAATCGTTCCAGAAAGCGGCAATATTGAGGTTGCCCGAAACGGCACCACGGAAGCTGGTTTTGACGCCGATCTCATAAGTATTCAGCTTTTCAGGAGCCCAGGTTTCGATGCCGAAGTTGGCCTCGTTGACGCCGCCGCCACGATAGCCGCGCGCCCATTTGGCATAGATCAGCCAGTCTTCACTCGGCTTGTAGTCGAGGTCGATCAGCCAGGTCGGCCGGTTGGACTCCGCTGTGAATGAGCGGGTGCAGGCCGGATTGTTGATCAGGCCCAGCCCGGGGTTGGGCGAAGGCGTGACTGCGCGCGAGCAGACCACCGATGCCGGAACGCCGCTGAGTGTGGGGACGATGCGCACGTTGTTGGCATCCACATGGGCATATTCCCAGGTGTTGCGGATGCCGCCCGTGATGGCGAACTGGTCGGTGATTTTGTAGGTCGCCTGAGCATAGATGCCATGCGTGCGATAGGTGTAGACATTGTTGGCGATCGATATGCTGCCGGCTACTGAGGCCGTGGTGCAACGAAATGCGTAGACGGTGCCGTCGGGGCAAACCGCATAGACCGCAGTATATTGCTGCTGCGAGCCAAACTGGCCCCCGCGCGGTGTGCTGCGTTCAAGATAGCCTCCCGCCTGCCAGGTCAGGCGATCATCGGAAGTGCGCCCCTGGAACTGCAGCTCCTCGGTGAAGTTGCCGCGATTGTCCTGCCCAGTATTGGGACCGGGGAAGGTATTGGTGACGTAGACCCCGGGGATATTGTCGCCGGTGATATTGAAGGAATAGCGTTCCTTGGCACTCGCGTAGCTGGCGATGTTTTTGACGGTAAGCGTGTCGCTGGCCTGCCAGGTGGTGGTATTGATTACTTGCCACAGTTCCTGGACCACGAACGGATCGGGCAAGTTGTTTTCGGCGTCATAAAAGCCGAAGCCCGCCGCATTCTCGCGATCAAGCTGGGCGCAGGCCCCGGCCCGGGTCGGGGCAAAATGGCCGGTCGATCCGGGCACGCCCCCCCGGTTGCATGCGACCATGTGGCCCAGCATGCCATTGGTGTCGGACTTCGACCAGGTGAAGATCGTCGAGTTTTCAAGGGTAGGCGTCAGGTCCGCCAGCAGGCTCACGCGCACCGACCAGTAGTTGAGATCATTGAATTTGTCCGGGCCGATGCCCGAGCGGTTGTTGATGTAGCCATCGCGCACGTTGCGATCGACCCCGGCGCGCAATTTAAACGTGTCCGAAAGCGGAATGTTGAGCACGGCCTGCACGCGGCGGGTGTTGAAACTGCCGTAAGTCCCCTCGACATAGCCTTCAAGCCTGTCAGTCGGCTTCTGCGGGACCAGCAGGATGGCGCCACCGGTGGTGTTGCGGCCGAACAGCGTGCCTTGCGGACCTTTCAGCACCTGCACATTCTGCAGATCGAACATCTGGCCCACGCCAGCGCCGCCGCCGCTGGTGATATTCGAGGCGAGGCGCGGCGCGACCACGTCGGCGAAGTAGACACCGACAGTCGGAGCCGTGTTGAGATCCTGGGTGAAGCCCCGGATTGCGAAACTGGCCTTTTCCGTGCCGAACCGGCTGTTTACCGCGAGCGAAGGCGTGTAGATGGCCAGATCCGTGCTGTTGACGATATTGCGGCTCGCCAGCTGCTCCTGGTTGAACACGGTGATCGAGATCGGCACATCTTGCAGCCGCTCTTCGACGCGCCGCGCCGTCACGACGATATCGCCGGCATCAACTCGCTCGGCCGCGTCCTGCGCAAAGGCCGGAGCCAGCGGTGCGAGTGCGCTAGCCGCCAGGGCAATTGCCTTCAGAGTGATCTTACGCATGATCGTTACCTCCCAGTTTTTCCGTGCCTTATGGCTACGGCTCATTGACTATCACAATCGCGGCGAAATTAATTTGATCCAGCGCGACAATGCTGGATTCAGTTCCAGTTACCACACCCCCTCGAATTTCAGCACGCGCAGCCCCTTGGCCGGCATCACCAGCAGCAGGTTTCCGGACGGGTCCATGGTGAAGCGGTGAATGAGATTCATTGCTGCGGGCGCATTGATGGTGCCCTCCGCGTCGCAATAGCTGCCCGTCCAGCCGAGCACCGCAAAGCTGTCCATCGCGACGATCCAGACGCGGTTGTTGGAGCCGTCCGAAACGTACATGAAATCGCCACAAGGCGAGAATGCGATATCGAAAGCCGCGCCCCATTGGCCCGTGCCCGGACCTACGACGACTTCACGCAGGAATCGCGCCCCGCCTGGCACCCGCTCAAAGGCCTGCACCCGGTTTTTCATGCGGTCGGCGACATAGAGCATTCCGTCAGGCCCGCAGGTGACGCAGTGCACCGGGTTGCTAAAGGCCTCGCTGGGCGGCTGACCTACCGGGTCCGCGCCGTTCGCGCCCCACATGCGGGTGAAGAGGCCGGTGTCAGAATTGAAGGCGATGATCCGGTGATTGTCATAGCCATCCGAGAGAAAGACCTCACGCGCGGCGACATCGTGATACGCCGTGGTCGCGCGGCCGAGGTGCGTGCGGCTCGCATCGTCGCCAAGTTTGCCGCGCTCGCCGATGCGCAGCAACAGCTCGCCGGTGCGCGAGAACTTCAGTGTGGCGTAATCGCCTGGCTTGTAACCGAAGATCCAGACAGTGTTTTCGGCATCGACCTCGATGCCTTCCATCCCTTCGGGCCACTGCGACACCCCGCCCACCGCAGGCAGGCTGCCGGGCCCGCCCCAGTCACCCAGGTAAGTGCCGTCAGCAGCGAACTCGACAACGTGGGCAAGCATACCCGGAACCCCGCTCACCGCCTGTTGCAACACCCAGAGATGGCCATCGGGGCCGTAGGCTGCATCAAGCGCCGAGCCGATGCATTTGCCTTCCGGCAGGCGCATCGGCCGTGCAGCGGCATCAAGCACAAAATGCGGCCTTGGCCTGGGACCGTCGCAATTTGCAGTGCCTGCGCTCATGCCGTCGTCCTTTGCGCGATCAGGCGGGAAACAATACTTCGGCGTTAGAGACGAAAAACTTCTCCATCAACCTGGGGCCGAAGCGCTCGATCTGGGTAACAAACTTACCATAGAAGTCCGAACCGCCCTCGACATGGGGATAGTCGCTGGCGAAGCAGTAGACTTCCTCGAGCCCGTATTTGTCGAGGTATTCGCCCAGCGGCTCGAAATCGAATGCCATCACCCGGACATTGCGGCGGATATAATCCGACGGCAGCATCGGCAGCTTGCGGCGCATCACGCCGCCCATGTATTCCTTCTCGTGGAGCGAATGGTTGTTGTGGTGCCAGATATCCAGCAAGTGCGCGAGCGGGCCGATCCAGTGCGCGGTATGCTCCTGCGAGCAGACATAGAGCTCGGGATGGCGGTCAAACACGGCACCCGTAACCATGGTCGCGATAAAATTCTGCACCGCGAGATGCACGGCCGAGAGCCACCAGGGATCGAGGCTGATTTCCTGCGTCCATTTGTAGCCTTCGAAGGCCGGCGCATTCTTCCATTCGTGCGTGCGCAGGAACGATCCGGCCCCGCCAATGTGGAAATGCAGCCCCACTTTCGCTTCGGCCAGCATGGCATAGAACGGATCGAGATCGCTGTGTGCCGGCGAGACGCCGCCGGGAGGATCGCCGTTGCCGATCCACACGCCCGCCATGCCCGCTTCGATCGCTTTTTTCGCATTGGCGATGAGTTCGGCAACGGTATCGCCATAGACCGGAGCAATGACCTTCATCCGGCTCGACTTGCGCGCCACCCCTTTCAGCCATTCAACATGGGCATCAACGAGGCGCCGGCCATAAGCGCGGTATTCTTCCTGCGTCTCGCCGAACAGCTTGCCCATCGGACTGTTGGCCTCGGCAGTGGCAAGCTGAATGCCCCACAGCCCGATCGAGGTCGGGAAGAGCAGCTGGCTCTTGATCCCCATCATGTCCATCACTTCAAGGCGGCGATCGATATCGACTGCACCGGGCGCAATAGGGCCTTTGACCTTGTAGATGCTGTCGGCGTCAATCGGATGCACATCGCCGACATAGTCGGGAATGCTGGCATGGTTCGGGCGCGGCGGCTGCGACTTGATGAGATCGGCGATCGGTTTGGCTATCTCGCCGAACATCTCCTCCCAGATCTGGGCGGGGAACATCTCGTGGCTGTCGACATCCACGATGCGGCCGGCATACGGCCTGACCGCATCGGGCACACAGGCTGATAGGGCGTTCATGGCATTCTCCCGGATTTTCTGAATGAAGTCTATGCCGGGTGGCCGCGATGTCCAATATCGAATCGCTCAGTCGCCATATGCAATGGCTATCAGTTGGTGGGGCTATCAGTTGCCGGAGTTGCAAACGTCCCGCGCGATCGTCCTGAAGTTCTGCGCCGCAGCGCTGATCTCGCCCAAGCGCGTCACCAGGCTCAGCCCGATCGCGGTGTCGCCCGGGTCCATGCCGATACCGAGCAGCTCGAAACTGCCTGCCTGTCTGGCAGCTACTCCCGGAACCAGCGCCACGCCTATTCCGCTCTCCACCAGACACAGGATTGTCTGCAACTGCCCTGCCTCCTCGGCGACTTTCGGCACAAAGCCCTCGCTCTGGCACATCAGCATCGTGATCGCGTGCATATTAGGCACCCGTTCGCGTGAAAAGACAACGAAGGGCTCATCGCGCAATTCGCCAAGATCGACGTGCTTGCGCCCGCTCCACTTGCTGCCTTTGGGGACGGCAAGGCATAGTGTATCGCTCTGCAGCTGTTCTATCATCACGCCGGCCTGCTGCATGACCGGCGTTCGCACAATGGCCAGGTCGATCCGGCCCTGCTCCACGTCCTCCAGCAAATCGGCAGTTCGGGATTCGTCCAGCTTGAGTTCGATTTGCGGATACCGTGCACGATAGGCGATCAGCAACCGCGGCAGCAGCTCGAGCGTGGCCGATGCCACAAAACCGACGCGCAGACGCCCGCGTTCACCAATCAGCGCGGAGCGCACGGCGTTGCGCATTTCCTCCACGTGGAGCAGCGTCTGCCGCGCGCTGACCAATGCCAGTTCCCCGGCCGAGGTCAGCTTGACCCCGCGAGGGCCCCGGACAAACAACGGGGCTCCGAGTTCCTCCTCGAGCTTGCGGATGCCGACCGAGAGCGGGGGCTGCGCCATGTTGAGCACGCCTGCCGCACGATGGAAGCTGCCCTCATCGGCCAGAGTGACAAATTGCCTGACCTGGGCGAGCTTGATCATATTCAAAACCTATCACTTGACGGAATATCAATATTAGCCCCTCACTTCACCATACGTCTAGGGTCAGCAACGGGCAGCCATGAAAGCAAGGTGCCCAACCGGCTTTGTGATGGTTACAGATCCAACCTTTGGAGGAGAGCACAATGCCGGCTGGCAGGCCATACTTCGGATGGATTGTCGTCATCTATGCCGCTCTGGTTTTCACTGCGGTCACGGGCAGCACTTTTTCGATTTTCGGCCTGCTGGTGCTGCCGGTTTCGCGAGAATTCGACCTCTCGCGGGCAGACATCAACACCGCTATCATCTGCCTCAACCTCGGCAGTGCAATGGTCGCCCCATTGATCGGGCGGCTTTTGGACCGCGTTCCTGCGCGCAGAATGATGCTGGTCAGTTCACTGCTGTTCGGCAGCAGCCTGGTTGCCCTTGGTCAGTCGCAATCGCTGCCGTTGAGCGCGCTGATTATCCTTGTGCCCCTGTCGATCGGTCTGATCGGCTCGGGCACGCTTACCATGTCGGTGCTTATCGCACGCTGGTTTACCGCCCATCGCGGCCGCGCGATGACACTTGCGATGATTGGCACTTCGACCGGCGGGCTGACGATCGCCCCGGTCACTGCCTGGCTGATTGAGCGCGAAGGCTGGCGCACCACGCTCACCCTGATCGGTCTGGCGATGACCGTGTTGCTGGTGACGCTGGTTATATTGATCCGCGAACGCCCGGGCCCGGACGACGTAGAGACGGCCTCCGCCCCAGATACTTCGCCGAATCGGCCAAACCAGCATGGTGCGCCGACGGACAAACTCGCTGTTGTGGCGATGCTGAAAATGCCGCTGTTCTGGACAGTGGGGATGGCGGCCGCATTGGGCCTGGCCGTGCCGCAGGCCATCGGTGTCTCGCTCATTCCCCTCGTGCTCGAACGCGGATTTTCGACGATGCAGGGCGCCAGCCTGATTGCAGCGAGCGGAACCAGCGCGATTCTGGGAAAATTTGCCATGGCCGTGCTGGCCGACAAGATCGACCGGACCTATCTGCTCGCCTTGCTGATAGCGCTGGCCATGATTCCTGCCGCCGGCCTTGTCTACGGTACTGCGTTCCCGGCGATGGTTGCCCTCGCCATCGTGCTTGGCCTATCGGCCAGCGTGGTCGCACCGATCTTCTATACGCTATTGGCCGACCGGTTCGGCTTGACGAATTTCGGCACGGTGCGCGGCATCATGGCGCCAGTGACTGCAACCATGGGAGCGGTTGGCGTTCGCTTCATCGGCGAAATGCACGATGCAACCGGCAACTACGATCTCGGCTTTTTGATTCTGGCAGGGATGGCCATACTGGCGTCCGTGCTGATGCTGGTCTCCCGCTCCATTCCCTGCCGAAGACCCTGAGATTTCGCCAAGCCGCGCCAGTGATGACTGCCACTACCGCCTTGACCTGCCAGCGGCAGAATTGATAACCATTCACCTTGCGGCGGGCACTCCGGGAGACAAGAAATGGCATTTGTTGCGCACATCGGCCTTTGCGTCACCGATATGGCCCGCTCTGCCCGGTTCTACAGCGAACTGCTGGGATTTCAGCACTGCCGCCGACTGGCAATGGGCGCCGAGCTCGTCAGCGATTTCCTTGCTTTCGATCCACCAGGCCACGACCTCAAGGCACATTACCTCTCGCTTGGCGACTTCCAGCTCGAACTGCTGCATTACGAGCCGACCGGAGAAGACCGGGTGCGCGGGCGCAAGATGAGCGAAACCGGCCTCACCCACATCTCACTTGGCGTGGAGAGTGTTCCGGCAATTCTGGCGCGCCTCGATGAATATGGCGGCGAGCTGGTCTCGACGCTTGGCGAGGGCGCGGCCATGATCCGCGATCCTGACGGCCAGTTCGTCGAGCTGCTCGAAGCCACGTCGGCCGCGCAGGAACGCCAGCGCAGGGATTAGCGCACTTTTGCGGCAATCTCCTCGCCGAACCACTGCACATTCTCCATGAAAGCGGAGCGGCTTGGCGCAGGCACCGACATTGTGGTCCAGCTGACACCCGCTTCGGCCAGCCGGCCATAGTCGTCGATCGCGCGGGCCGCGTTGTCCTTGCCCGAGGGGCTCAAGGACGCGCCGCTGAACCGTCCCATGCAGATCGTGAGCGGCTTTGTCCGGCCGATTTCCTCGGCATATCCGCGCGCAAACGCGAGCTTTTCCTCAAGCTGGGCCATGCTGGAAAGCTCGTCAGTCCGCGCGGTCCTGGTGACAATGCCTGCGACGGGGAATGGGCACCAGCCTTCGCACGCATCGACCGCGCGGCGGATCGCGCGCCTGGCGTTCCCGCCAGCCCAGATCGGGATGCCCTCCTCCCGCGCAGGCCGCGGGAGAACCTGGATGCCCCGGGCCTTGAAACGCGCGCCTTCATATTCCACCGGCTCGCCTGTCCAGGCCTTGCGCAGGATGGCGATCGATTCGTCGGTGATCTCGCCGCGGTCATCGAACGACACCCCAACTGCGCCATATTCGGGCTTCAGGTAGCCGGTGCCGATGCCCATGACGAAACGCCCGCCCGAGAGCGCATCGAGCGACGCGGCCGCCTTGGCCACGACGAAAGGGTTGCGGTAGGCCAGCACGAGAATGTGGGTGTGCAACAGCAGTCTGGGGCTTGCTGCCGCCACCGCAGTCAGGGCGACGAAGGGATCGAGCGTGGCGTGGCCGCCGCCTGCCAGCCAGCGATCTGTCGGTGCCGGATGGTCGGTCACGAACATCGCATCCAGCCCGGCGCGATCGGTCGCGATCGCCATTTCGGTGATTGCTTCCATGGTGATGAATTCGCCGGGAGCGGGTTCGTCGAGCGGGAGCGAGCAGGAAAACTTCATCGGCTGTGGCCTCTCCATTCATGCATTTGCGGAACCTGGCACAAAGTGCGCGCGATCAGGCGTAACCATATTTCTTTCGGTAATCACTGAAGATCTCTGCCAGTTCGCCCGAAGCCATGCCGAAATCTTCCGCGCGATGTTTCGGGCCGCCCGTGCTGGCCTCGCGGCGCGGGTTGTCGGCCAGCCAGCGCCGCATTTCATCTTCGACCAGTGATGCCAGAGCAAGGCCGAAGTGGTCGTAGATGCGATGGATCGTGGCCATCTGGTCGCGGGTGAAGTCGCGGAAATCGATATCGAGAAAGCGCGCGGGCTCGCGTGCCTTTGCTGCATCCGCCCGCCGCGTCGCCAGTTCCCAGAACTCCGCATCGCGGCGGATCAGCAGTTCGGGATCGAAGTTTTCCTCTTCATACATTCGCCGAACATTCGCGAGCAGATTGACCAGCGACGGCGTCGCCTCGACCGGATCGCGGTGCGTCTGGACGATCATCGCGTCGGGAAAGGCCGTCAGCACTGCGCGAATCGAGAAGATATCGGTCGGGTTCTTGATCAGCCAGCGCCGCCCGGGCGTGTCGGCACCGATCAGCCGGTGGGTATCAGCCAGCCACATATAGCTCGGCACTTCGTCCGACTGGCGATACCATGCGTCGTAGCTCGGTACGTGCCACTGCTCTGGAAAATGATTGCTGCAGAACGTCGCGGCGAGGAGGAACAGCGATTCCTCCACCGCATCCACTTCGTGCATGTGATCGTTGAGCAGTTCCGGGGCGGCGGCGACGACCGCGTCCAGCCCCGCTTTCGCCTCCTGATAAGGCCTGAGGCCGGGCCAGGTCGCACGCGGCGGGCGCGGCATGGGCGCGCGGGTCAACCAGTGCTCATAGCCCTGGAACTGCGGATCGATGGACAGCAGCCGGTGCAGCGCCGTCGTTCCCGAGCGGGGAATGCCGGCGATGATCAGCGGCTTGACGATGGGCTGGGCCAGTGCGTCCGGCCGGGCCTTGAAACCGGCCTGGGCGTGCAGCAGCGCGCGCAGGGCCAGCGCGTGCTGCGCCGCCGTCGCCTTGAGGCCATTGGCCGTGACGCGCCCTTCCTCATCGATCGAGGCCAGATGGCGGTCCATGTTTTCGAGGAATGCGGGGTTGCCGAAGTCATCATACCCGGTCGCGGCGATCGCCTCGTCCAGAATCTGCTGCTTCATGGCCGCCGCGGTCGGCTTGCTCATGCCCTGCTTCCCCTTCACCAACGCCGGCGGATCTGGCCGCCGCGCACGCGCTGCATGATGGCCTCATGCCGCTGCTCCGGAGTGACGCAGACTGTGCCGGGGGGCAAGTGGTCCAGAACCTCGCTGGCCTTCACTCGCCGCAGCGTTGGCATAGGCGCGCTCGACGATTCATACCACCTCCCAACAAGATGCCCGATCTGGCGCTGCTGCGGGTCGAGCCAATTGGCAATGCCGGGATCCTCCAGCGCAATAACCGCGCGGAACTTGCCATCGCTGTCGAGTCTCGCCTGATGACCGTTGAGGCTCGATTGACAGTAAAGATACTCGATTGTGTTAAACAGCGTATCATTGAGCTGGATGTTCCAGTAGCGCACCTGTTCCGGCACTTCAGCCTCCAGGATCAGCGCCTCGTCGCCAGCGAACTCGAAATAGCCCTCCCAATAGACCTGCGCTTTCACCCCTCCCCATTCGGTGAAATTGGTGAAGCGGAAGGTGTTCGGCGCCATCTCCCGCTGCAACGTGTCAAGAAAGGCGAACCATTGCGAGCTCAGACGGCTTGTGTAGTCGATGGTCTCTGTAAGGCAGTGTTCGATCTCGGCCACGCCGAGCCGCCGGCGCGGGGGAACCGGATCAAGCCGCGTCAGCGAGAGCCGCGCATCGCGCTCCGCGCCCCAGTCGTATGAACGCTGGCGGATGATGATGTAATCCGCAAGAGGGTCGAGATGCAGCCAGTCGCCGGCATATCCCGCCGGCCGCTCGGCTGCGAAGACGATGTCCAGCTTGCCGTCGATCGGTGCCATGTCGCCAAGGTTGTATTCGCCGAAACCACCTTCGAGCTTTTTTGAACCCATGATGCCGCGGCCAAGATTGGTGGTCAGCAGATGCACGCTGCCGCGGTCGCCAGTGAGGCGGTAGGTGCCGTTCCCGTCGAGCGCAGACATCACATAGGTGTCGTCCGGGTTAGGCTGGTTGAGGAAGACGTTGTTGAGGAAAGGGACGAGATCGGGATAGCGCGGATCGGTCGCGACATTGATCATGTAGCCAAGCCCAAGATCGAGGATCAGCTGCCGGTGAATCTCTGCGGCGTTGAGCGGATCGCCGCCCAGCCAGCTCGCATCGATCAGAGCGCCGCCAGCCTTCAGGCGCTCGCAATAGGCGTTCCAGTCCATGCGGGTCATCGGGCTTTTCCTTCGATTTTTGCCTGCACGTGTCAGGCGTAAGCGCTGGCGCTGGTCGAAACTGTCCTGGCGGAGATGCCGGCCAGCGTAAGCCAGACTAGGCAGTCGTTTGCGCTATAGTCCATGATCCAGTGCGACAGGCGCATGGACGCAAGCAGTGGCTCGGGAAATGTCACTTGACGAAGTGTCAAATGCACAGGACCATGCGTGGCAAGCGGGAGAGCTGAGGATGTCTGAAGAACCCTACATCATGATTACCTCTGACGCCCATGCAGGCGGCAGCCACGTCCAGTATCGTGAATACCTCGATCCCAGATATCGCGCGCAGTTCGATGAATGGCGCGGCGGTTACCAGAACCCCGAGAAGGAACACTTCGGCAAGCGCAAGCTGCGCAACTGGGATCTGGAACTGCGCGGTTCGGATCAGGACAGCCAGGGGGTCGTGGGCGAAGTGGTGTTTCCTAACACGGTTCCGCCATTCTGGGCCAAGCCGCTGGTTATGCCGCCTTCAGCCGTGCGGCCTGAGGATTTCGAGCTCTATCATGCCGGCATCCAGGCCCATAACCGCTGGCTCAAGGATTTCTGCGACAGCGATCCCGTGCGCTATGCCGGGATCGGGGTGATCCTGCCGAACGATCTCGATCAGGCGGTGAAGGATATCGAGGGCATAGCCAAGGCGGGCCTGCGCGGCGGCGTGCTGCTGCCGCTCATCGCGCCCGATGCAACCTGGCTCAAGCAGCTTTACGATCCAGCCTGGGACCGCGTCTATGCCGCCATCCAGGATCACGATCTGGTGATGAACCACCACACCGGCGCTGGCGTGGCCGATCACGGCGATTCGCTGGTCGGACAGGCAATCTGGGTCTCGGAAGTGACCTGGGCAGCGCAGACCGGCTATCGCCACCTGATCCTGAGCGGGGTCTTCGAGCGCTTCCCGAAGCTCAAGTACATCCTCACCGAAAGCGGCTGCGCCTGGGCCGGACCGCTGCTGCGGAACCTTGACGGCATACACCGCAATCTCGTTCGCGGCCAGACCGGGGAAATCAAATACAGCGGCGAATGGGCGCTCAAGGAACTGCCCAGCACTTATGCCAAGCGCAATTGTTTCTATGGTGCCAGTTTCCCGAGCATGGCGGACCTTGCGGGCATCGATGCAGTTGGCGACGACAACGTCCTGTGGGGCAATGACTATCCCCATTTCGAAGGCACTTTCCCGCATAACCTGGAATCGCTGCGGCTGACTTTCGCCAAGATGCCTGACGATCGCCGCCGCAAGCTGTTCGGGCTCAACGCAGCCCGGCTCTACAACTTCGATCTCGAGGCATTGAAGCCGCGAGCGGCCGCAGTCGGGCTCCTGCCAGCGCAAATCAACGAACCGCTTCCTTTCGAGGACATCCCGCGCGATTCCGCCTGTTATCTGTTCGCCACCGCGCTTGCGGAAAGGGCTGCAAAGGCAGCGTAAGTAGTGGCCGCATGGCCTGATTGGGATGGGCCTGTCTGGGATGAGGTTGTGATGGATAAGCAAGGCGCCATCGATCAGTGCCTGAGCGCCGTGGCCGAACTGACCGGCCCCGGCGGTCTGTTTGAAATTGTCCACCGCGACGATCCCGCCCGGCGCGGCTATGCCCGAATGCCGCGCAACCTGAATGTGTTTCTGGAAGGCGCGAGGCAGGCTCACCGAGACCGCGATTTTCTCGAATTCAGCGGCAAACGCATGACATTCGGCGAAGTGTTCGATGCTGCGGACCGGCTCGCCGCAGGCCTCCATGCCCGCCACGCAATCGGCAAGGGCGATGTCGTTGGCCTCGCCATGCGCAACTGCGCCGAATGGTTTGTCGGTTTCTTCGCCATCATCCGCACCGGCGCGGTGGCGGCCCTGCTCAACAGCCGCGGCAGCGCGGAAGAGATTGCGGATGCCGCCCGCCGCACCGATTGCCGCCTGATCCTCGGCGACGAAAAGCGCGCCGCCGAACTCGCTGGCATGGCCCCCTGCCCGGTGCTCGATCTGGCCGCATTTCACGCACTCAAGGATGCCGATGCGCAGGCCGACATGCCGCAGATGCCCGATCCCGAACCGGATGACCCCGCGCTCATCCAGTTCACCTCGGGCACCACCGGCCGTGCCAAGGGCGCGACGATGACCCACCGCAACATGTGCCAGGTCGCGCGCGAGGGAGATTTCAGGCGCGATCTGGCGTTGACCATCGTGGCCGGGCAAATGGGGCAACCTCTGGAACTGCTGCGAAAGGCGGCAGGCGCGCCGGCATCGCTGCTGGTCTTCCCGATGTTCCACATCTCCGGGATAACCATGGTGCTGATGGCGCTTTCCAGCGGGGGCCTGATGGCTGTCATGCAGCGCTGGAACGCGGCAGAAGCGCTCGACATCATCGGAACCAACCGGGTCAGCGCGCTTTCCGGACCCAGCCTGATTTTCGCCGACCTGCTCGCTTTGCCGAATGCGGCCGAACGCTTGCGCAGTGTGCGCAGTTTCGCCGTCGGCGGACAGTCCACCCCGCTCAGCCTTGCGCGCCGCCTGACGGACACGGTCACCGGCTCAGGCATGACCGGCGGCTGGGGGCAGACGGAATGTTCAGGGCCGGTCACTTTCGGGACATCTGCCGTCTATGCGATGTTTCCGGGCACGGTTGGCATCACGTCCACACTGGCCGAAGTCCGGGTCACCGGTCCCGCTGGCCGCGTGCTGCCGGCGCCCGAAATCGGCGAACTGGAAGTGCGCGGTCCGATGGTGATGCAAGGCTACTGGAACGATCCCGAAGCCACCGCAAACGCCTTCCGCAATGGCTGGCTGCGCACCGGAGACATGGGCTATTTCGACGAATTTGGTGCCGTCTATATCGCCGACCGCGCCAAGGACATGGTCATTTCCGCAGGCGAGAACATTTACTGCGCGGAAGTCGAGCGCGTGCTTTCGATGCTGGACGGCACGAGCGAAGTCGCGCTGTTCGGCGTTCCGGACGATCGCCTTGGTGAACGCGCGGTGGCAGCCGTGGTCTGGCGCGATGATACCGAAATCCGGCTCGGCCAGGCCGAAGTCATTGCTCATGTCCGCGCCCATCTTGCGGATTACAAGGCACCCTCCCAGGTTTGCTTCGGCCTCGGCCCCTTGCCGCGCAATGCTCTCGGCAAGGTCGACAAGGCCCGGCTGATCGCACGCTACCACCAAGGCTTAGCTGGATAGACGGCCATCCCGCGGCAGTTCAACGAAGGACAGACCCCATGCCCATGCCCAAGGATATCGGCGTCATCGACCTGATGATGAGCATCCCCATCTCCGACGACAACGCCGAATATTACGAGTTCCTGAAGCCACGCCTGCGCGACAAGGACAGCCTCGAAAGCTTCAAGATGCCCGCCGAATACATGTTCAAGGATATCCCCAGGACCAAGGCCAGCCAGGACAAGGTCGCCTGGCTGGTCGAACAGATGGACAAGTTCGGCATCGACAAGGCGCTGGTGGGCGGCAACCACGTCGATGCCGAGCGGATGGCTGCCATGGCGCGCTATCCGGACCGCCTGCTCTACAGCTACGAATGCGATCCCAATCGCGGGCTCGATGAAGTCAAACGCATCCGCCAGCTCAAGCGTGCCCACAATCTGATGGCAGTCACCGCCTTTCCCGCCGGAACCTATCCGCAGGTCGCGATCAACGATGCCAGGTTCTACCCGATCTATGCCGCTTGCGCCGAGGAAGGCGTGCCGATCTTCGTCACCACCGGGGTCTCCGGCCCACGCTTTCCGAGCCTGTGCCAGAAGACCGAACTTATCGAGGAAGTCGTCTATTTTTTCCCCGAGCTCAAATTTGTCATGCGCCACGGTGCCGAGCCGTGGGAGGCCATGGCGGTCAAGCTGATGGTCAAATATCCCAACCTCTATTACAGCACCAGCGCCTTCGCCCCCAAACACTACCCCAAGGCGATCATCAACTACGCCAACACGCGCGGGGCCGACAAGATCATGTATGCCGGCTACTTCCCCATGGGGCTGAGCCTGGAACGAAGCTTTTCCGAGCTCGAAAAGGTGCCGTTCAAGGACGAGGTCTGGCCCAAGTTCCTGCGCGGCAATGCGATGAAACTACTGGGTCTGGAGGGTTGAGTGATGCCCGAATCAGATAGTGATCTCGATAGTTTTCGGGCCGAAGTTCGCACTTGGCTTGAAGAGAATTGTCCGCCCGGTGCAAGGAACGTCCTGCAAAGTGCTGACAATTCGTTCTGGGGCGGGCGCAATCCCGAATACCCCAATGCAGACCGCAAGCTCTGGTTCGAGCGCATGGCAGCGCGCGGATGGACCGTGCCGACATGGCCGAAGGAATACGGCGGCGGCGGGCTTGCCCCCGCGCAGGCCCGCGTGCTTGCCGAGGAAATGGATCGGATCAAGGCGACATCACCGCTACAGAGCCTGGGCATCATGATGCTCGGCCCTGCCCTGCTGAAATTCGCCACCGAAGCGCAGAAGCGCGAGCAGATCACCAAAATTGCGCGCGGCGAAATCCGCTGGGCTCAGGGCTATTCGGAACCGGGTGCAGGATCAGACCTCGCCAGCCTTTCGACCCGCGCCGAAGACATGGGCGACCATTTCCTGGTCAATGGCCAGAAGGTCTGGACGACCTATGGCCACAAGTGCGACATGATCTTCACACTGGTGCGCACCAATCCCGATGCGCCCAAGCAGCAGGGCATCAGCTTCTTGCTGATCGACATGGCCAGCCCCGGCGTCGAGGCCAGGCCGATCCGCCAACTGAGCGGCAACACGAATTTCTCCGAAACCTTTTTCACTGATGTCCGCGTGCCCAAGGCCAATCTCATCGGCGAGCTCAACCGCGGCTGGGACGTGGCCAAGTATCTGCTCACTTTCGAGCGCACGACGATGGGCGGCTCGGGCAGCGGGCGATCGGATGAGAGCCTTGAAGCCGCCGCGCTGCGCCTGCTGGGCCGCGATGGCCTCGCGCGCGAGCCGCGCCTGCGTCAGGATCTTGCCGAAGTGCTGACCGATAGCTGGGCGCTTCGGATCGCCAACCGGCGGCTGATGGATCAGGTCAACGCAAAACGCGCACCGCCCTTCACGCCCTCGGTCCTCAAAGTGTTCGCCACCGAACTGGAATTGCGCAGGACACGGGCCCTGATGGCGCTTGGGGGCTTTGACCATCTCGATGCGGCAGGCTCGCCGGCCTACAAGTGGCTCGATGCGCCGACCAATTGCATCGCGGGCGGCTCCAATGAGATCCAGCTCAACATCCTGTCCAAGCGCGCGCTTGAACTGCCCGAGGTCTGATATGGCCCTTGTGCTCAGCCCGGACGAAACGATGATCGCCGAGACGGCGGGCGGACTGTTCGCCCGCCACGCGCCGGTCAGCGCCTTTCGCGCGCTGCGTGACAGCGAAGACCCGCTGGCCTGGGATCGCGATTTGCTGCGCCTGCTCGCCGAAAGCGGACTGATCGCGCCCAATGTGCCGGAAAGCGGCGGCGGGCTTGGCCTTGGTGTAATTGCCGCCGGGGTGATCGCCGAGCAGAGCGGGCATGTGCTTGCCGCCGTCCCTCTGCTTGCCTCGGCCATGGCGGGTTCGCTGATTGCCGGAGCCGCCAGCGAAGAGCAGAAGGCGCGGCTGATACCCGCCGTCGTATCAGGTGAAAGCGTTATTGCACTCGCACTCGACGAAGCCCCTCGCCACTGGCCCGATCACCTTGAATGCGTGGCCGAAAAACACGGTGGCGAATGGCGACTCTCGGGCAGCAAGACCGCCGTGATCGAAGGCTTCGGCGCCGACGGCTGGCTGGTCTCAGCCCGCGCGGGCAGCGCAATCGCGGTCTTTTTGGTCAGCAAGGATGCCGCCGGCCTCGAAGTGGAACGGTTTGCCGCTGTTGATAGCCGGAACTATGCGCGGCTGCGCCTGAAGGGGACGCCCGGAGAGCGGCTCGGGCAAGCCGATGCCTCTGCCGCGATCGCCGCCACGCTGGACCTCGGGCGGGCCCTGCTCGCCGCAGAGCTGCTTGGCATCAGCGACGAGGCCTTGTCCCGCACCGTCGCCTATCTCAAGGAGCGCAAGCAATTTGGTCGGCTGATCGGTTCGTTTCAGGCGCTGCAACACCGGGCAGCGCGGCTCTATGGCCGGCTCGAAATCGCGCGAGGGACGGTCATTGCCGCTCTGCGCGCGATCGACGAACAGGCTGCGGACGCGACCTGGCTCGCCAGTCTCGCCAAGTCAGTGACGACCAGACTGGCGCGCGAACTGCTCGCAGAAGCTGTCCAGATGCACGGCGGGATCGGGGTGACCGATGCCTATGACATCGGCTTTTTCGTCAAGCGCGGACAGTGCGCCGGCGACCTGCTGGGCGACGACCATTTCCACACCGAGCGCCTGGCGCGCGACCACTGGCAGCTCTGAGCGGCCCTACCAGACCAGCGGCAGCGCAATCGGGGTGATCATTCCGCCCAGCCAGGATTCGACCTGAACCCCTGGCGCCACCCGGAATGGCGGGATCTCGGCGAGAAACTCCTCGATGGCGATCCGCATCTCGCGCTTCGCCAGATGCATGCCGATGCACATGTGCGGGCCGAAGCCGAAGCCGATATGGCGCGGTTTGCGATCAAGGATCACTTCATCGGGATCAGCAAATTCCTCGGGGTCGCGGTCGCCGAGAAATGTCGCCATCAGCACCCGGTCGCCCGGCCGCATGGTGACGCCGCCGATATCCACTTCACGCACACAGGTGCGCGGGGTCACCGAGGATGCATATGCACGCATGAATTCCTCGATAGCCGCGTCGATCTGCTCAGGGTTCTCGCGCAGGAAAGCCTGATGATCCTGCCGCTCCGCCAGATGCCGGAACTGGTGGCCAATATTGGTCGAAACCGTATCAAGTCCACCAACGAAGAGATTGAAACAAAAGCCCATAAGCTCATCTTCAGTCAGCTTGCGACCGCCTGCTTCAAGCGCGACGCCATAGCTGATGAAATCCTCTCTCGGCTGCTTTCGGCGCGCTTCGATGTGTTCGCGCAGATAGCGTGTTACGCCGCGCGTTGCTTGCTGCGCCTGTTCAAGGCTGGTGGCGTGCAGCAGCGAATGCTCCCATGTGAGGCACTGCTCCATGTCTTCCTGCGGCAGGCCCATCAGCTCGAGGAACACGCGGATGGGAAATTCAAAGGCGAACTCCTGCATCAGCTCGCAAGCGCCTTGCTGCTTGAACCGGGCGATCGCGCTGCGGGCATAGTGACGCACCCGCTCGTCCAGCGCCGCCATGCGTTTGGGAATGAACAGCGGATTGATTGCCGAGCGCAGCGTGGTGTGCAGCGGCGGATCAATTTCGGATGGAACGTTGACCCAGGTTTCGCCGATCATGCTGGCGAAATGAGAGCCCCCGCCGACGCTGAAATTCTCGGTATCGAGATATATCTGGCGCAGCTCCGCCATCCGGCGCGGAACCCATGCGCTGCCGATCGAGGTCATCTCCCCCCAGAACACCGGCGGATTTTCATGCACAGCGGCGATCAGGCTGTACGGATTCTCGGAAGTCCTGGCGCCCACGTAAAAGGGAAACGGGCGGATCAGTTCCCCGGGAATATGCGCTGGCACCTGCGGCGCGCGGCGCGTTGCCTGGGTTTGCGAATCCTCTGTCATGCCTGTTCCTCCCGCGCTGCGACCGGTCCGCAGCGCCTTTGCGTTCTATCGGCGGCAACAGGCTTTCGCTTGACCCAGCGCGACGGGCATCCTGTCGGTATTCATCTCCGTGTGCAACATCACGTCTGAAGACATGGCGCTGATCGCGACAACTCCAGATTCTGACAATTCGTCAAATATTTTCGGGAGGCGCTTGACTGGCGTCCAGCCAGCGTTGCAATCTGCCACAAACCAAACATGCAGCAGGAGAGTTTCGACCATGGCCCGGATTGATGTTAACGGACTCTCGATCGGCTACGAGATCATCGGCAATGGCAGCAAGACCGCCATCATCACGCCGGGCGGCCGGTTCCCGAAGGAAACCCCGGGGGTTCGTGATCTCGCCGAAAACCTTGCGAAGCAGGATTACCGGACCGTGATCTGGGACCGGCCAAACTGCGGCGAATCCGATGTCGCCTTCGATGGCGAGACTGAATCCATCCTCAATGCCGATACACTGGCAGGGCTCCTGGAGAAGCTGGACATGGCACCCGCCCTGGTGATCGGCGGTTCGGCCGGCTCGCGCGTCTCGCTGATCGCCGCGCGCCGCCATCCCGATGTGGTCCGCAGGCTGGCGCTGGTCTGGATCACCGGCGATGCCATCGGGCTGGCTGGCCTGGTCGGCGTCTATTGCGGCGGGCTCTACACTTCCGCGAAGATCGGCGGCATGGCGGCGGTCGCAGACGATCCGGGCCTTGCGGAGTCGATCGCACGCAACCCCGGCAACCGCGAGCGCATCCTGTCGCAGGATCTCGGCACATTCTGCGCAACCATGCAGCGCTGGGGGCGTTCCTTCTTCCCCGAAGGCGGCTCGCCGGTCCCGGGCCTGCTCCCTGACGATTTCCGCCAACTGGCAATGCCGGTGCTGGTATTCCGCTCTGGCGAATCCGACCCGCATCACCCGCGCTACACGACCGAACAGGTCCATGCGCTGATCCCGGGCTCGCAGATGGTCGAGCCGCCCTGGGGCGACCGTGAATGGCTGGACCGGATGGCCGATGCGGCAAACGGCCTGTTCCTCAACTGGGGCAAGCTCGCCCCGCAACTTGCGGAATTTGATTCAGACCCGGGTTGAACAGTTTCCGGAACTTAAGCACTCGCAGCCGCACGTGGGAGATTGAGCATGGGCTTTCCCTTCAAGCTGGTTTCAGCTGATTCACACATCGTCGAGCCACCGACCTTGTGGGAGGAGCGGATCGACAGGCGATTTGCCGAGCGCGCGCCGGCAATCATCCATGGCGAGAAGACCGACTTCTTCGTGATCGATCGGCAGGCGGCGAAAGGGCAGCGCGAGCCGGGTGGCGGCATCGGCCTGCTGGCGACGAAAGCCAAATATACCGATCCGGAAAACTGCAGTTTCAGCCACCGTGGCCGCTGGGAGGATATCCCCGAGAGCAGTTTCGATCCGCACAAGCGCGTCGTTGAACTCGATGCCGAAGGGGTCGAGGCAGAGCTGGTCTATCCCACCCTCGGCCTGACCATGTACAACATTGTCGACCGCGAATTCCGCTACGCCTGCTTCAGCGCCTACAACCGCTGGATCGAGGACTATTGCCGCGCATCGCCGAGCCGGCTGTTTGGCGTGGCGATGATCCCGACCGATGACATCGCGCGCGATGTGGCCGAAATGGAGCGCTGCGCCAAGGCCGGGCTGCGCGGCGCGATGATCGCCATCAACCAGGAATCCGGCAGGAGCTATGGCGACGCCGAATTCGACCGGCTGTGGGCGGCATCGGCCGATCTCAAAATGCCGATCAGCCTCCATGTTGCCGCCAGCGAAACCGGTTTCGGCGTGACCGGCAACATGTTCGCCGACTTCTCCTGCGGCTTCGGTCCGACGATGTACACCGTCGTCGCCATGATCTTTTCCGGCGTGTTCGATCGTCATCCCGGGCTCAAGGTCATCTCGGTCGAAAACGACGCCTCATGGCCGCTCGCGGTGCTTGAACGGATGGACGATCGCTGGACCCATGACCGCAAGTGGTCGCGCGGCGCTTCGCTAAGCTCAGGCAGGATGCCGAGCCAGGTGTTCCACGATCAGGTCGCCTGCTCGTTCATGCGCGACCGCACGGCAGTCCTGTCGCGCGAGATCATCGGCAAAAAGAACATCATGTGGGGCTCGGACTTCCCGCATTTCGACGGCGCATGGCCGGGCTGCGCCGGCATTCTGGCGGGCATCTTTGAAGGCATCCCGATGGAAGACCAGTTGATGATCAGCCGCCAGAATGCGATCGACTTCTATGGTTTGCCGCTGGCTTCGTGATGGCGGCCAGCGATCTGCCGCATTTCTGCCAGGGCGCCTTCTGGCAGGATCTGCCGGTCGGCTGGAAAGCCCGCACGCGCCGCCGCACCATAACGGAGAGTGATCTTGTCGCATTTGTTTCAGCGACGGGTATGCTGGAGTCGATGTTCCTTGATACGACGCACCAGGGGCTGCTGCCCGGCCGTCCGGTCCCGGCGGCGCTGACCCTGAGTTTCATCGAGGGCATGCAGCTGCAATCGCTGCTTCAGGGCACAGGCCTTGCGCTGCTGGAGCTGTCGCTGGTTGCCCGCGCGCCGGTCTGCGCCGGAAACACGGTCTGGGCGAGCGTCGAAGTGACCGAATTGCGTCCGACCTCGGCCGGCAATCGGGCCGTGGTCAGTTTCGCAGTCGAGGTCTTCGATCAGGATGAGCGCCATGTGCTCAGTTACACGGTCAAGCGATTGCTCTGCGGCAGGGAAACCCCCTGACTGCAACATCGGACGGGAGACGAGAGATGACCATACAGTTCAAGTCGCTGGCCAATCCGCTGATGCGCGAAATCGGTCCGGCCACGCCGCGCGAGGTCGAGCCATTCATCGATCTCGATCTGCCCGGGGACACGGTCATCGTTTCGGCCGATGGGCACTGGGAGCTTGACGGAGACATCTTCATCGATGCCTTCCCCGCCCATCTGAAGGACGAGGCCCCCAGGGTCTGGTTCGACCAGTTTATCCGTGTCGGCTACAAAGGAACCATGGAGACCTATCCGACCACGCAAGAAGTGGTGCGCGGGGTGCAGCTCAATGTCGGCCCCGGAGCAGCGGACATCGATATCCGGCTTGGCCACATGGCAGCGGAAGGTGTAGAGAAGGAAATTCTATTTCCACAGAGTATTCTATCTTTCATTCGTCACGCCAATCCTGAAGTAACCGAGGAGATTTTCCGGGTCTACAACGCTTACATTGCCGAAGTTTCCGCGCGCCGGCCCGGCACGTTTTTCGGCGTCGGTGTGTTCGCCAACTGGTGGGATCCGGCCCGCGCCGAAGCATCGATGCAGCAGATCGTCGATCTCGGGCTCAAGACCTTCGTGGTGCCGATCAACCCCGGCACAAGCCCACTGGACGGCACAGTGCTGA
Source organism: Novosphingobium sp. (assembly GCA_031428115.1). GTDB lineage: Bacteria > Pseudomonadota > Alphaproteobacteria > Sphingomonadales > Sphingomonadaceae > Novosphingobium. Next base: position 25,954 of record JANPOS010000100.1, read on the forward strand.
ATTACAGCGACGAAGCGATGGACCGGTTCTGGGATGTGGTCGCCGAGGCGCGACTGCCGATCAACTTCCATGTCGGCGAAGGATCGGCAACAGCCAAGCGCGGCGGCATCGCCACGCGCGTGATGACCTCGCTCGCCCCGTTCCGCCAGCCGCTCTCCCAACTCATCTTCGGGGGAATTCTCGACCGGCACCCCGGGCTCAAGGTGGTCTTCTCGGAAGGCGGCCTCGCGTGGATCGCGCCGGCACTGCAGGATGCCGAGATGGTGTTCGACAGCTATGGCAACGGCAACCTGTTCGACAAAATACAACTGCGGCCATGCGATTATTGGCATCGCAACTGCTATGCGACTTTCCAGAACGACCTGCTGGGCCTGAGCCAGCTCGACCACCTCGGTGTTGATCGCGTGATGTGGGCCAGCGACTATCCGCACAGCGAAGGCAGCTTTGGCTACAGCCGACGTGCCATCCAGTGCGTGATCGACGCTGCCGGCAGCGCCGATGCGGCAAGGATCGTCGGCCGAAACGCCATCGACCTCTATGGGCTCTAGGAACTAGGCCATGTAATCGGCATAAGTACGCAGGAGATCGACTGCCTCCTGCGGCAGCACCTTGGGCGGCTTGCCGGTCGCCTGATAGCAACCGATGATCACCTCGCAGGTGCGCTCGATGATCTGCACGGTGTCGCAGGCGCGGCGCAACGTCGTCCCGGTGACAACGATACCGTGGTTTTCCATCAGGACGACCGATTCCGATGTCAGCCCGTCGGAAACCAGTTCTGCCAGCCGATCGGTGCCCGGCATGGTGAACGGAATGCGCTGGATTTCGCCGAAGAACGCCGCTTCGCTTGAAACGGGCAGGAAGGGAAGACCGGTATTTGCCATAATCGTCGCATAGGGCGCATGCGCGTGGATCACCGCCATGGCCTTTGGTTTCTTGATCAGCGTCTGCGTGTGAAAGGGCCATTCCGACGATGGTTTTGGTCCATCGGCGGCCAGCCTTTCGCCGTCCATCCTGATGCGCACCATCAGTTCGGGCCGCAAGTCGCCCTTGAAGATGCCGCTGGGCGTGATCCAGCATTCGTCGGGATTATCGTCGCACCGCACCGAGACGTTGCCGCCGGTCGCAGTGATGATGTGGAACTGATAGAGTTCATTGACCGCGTCGATCAGTTGCTGACGCTGATCGGGCCTGGACACGTCTGGCATTGCGATTCAGTCCTTATTCGCTGGAGTTGCGGCTGAGTTCTGTACTTCTCTGACGCCGCGGTGCCTCACTCCGGCATTCTGGTCGCGCTGCAGATCCGAGACGCCGGGAGGCGGCCTGCGCAACAAGGCCGCCAGTACTTCGGGGTCCGGTTGCGGCCGGGGTGATGTCCAATCGAAACTGCCAAGCACCTCGGGATTGAGGCAGGCCAGCTGCTTCCCGCCGGCGATCAGCTGCTCGATCGCCGAGCAGACAATCTCGCCCTGATGCTGCGCCACTTCGGCAGTGTTGCCGCCGATGTGCGGAGTGCAGAGCACATTGGGATGCTGCACCAGCGGATGATCGAAGCCGGGTGGCTCTTCGAGGAAAGTATCCAGCGCGGCACCGCCGAGCGTGCCCTGGTTGAGCGCATCGAGCAGGGCCACTTCATCGACCAGTTGCGCGCGCGCCGTGTTGATGAGGAATGCCCCCGGCTTCATCTTCGCGAATTGCTGGGGCCCGATCATGTTGTGCGTCGTAGCAGTAACAGCAGCGTGCAGACTGACAAAATCGGACTGCGTCAGCACGGCATCAAGGCTGACCAGCTCGGCGCCTGCAAGTGCTGCGGCTTCGCAGGTCAGCATCGGGTCCGCAGCGATCAGACGGGCGCCAAAGCCCTGCAGGCGGCTGGCGACCGCCCTGCCAACTGCGCCGAGGCCGACCAGGCCGATGGTCTTGCCCCACAGTTCCCGCCCCCTGAGGGTGGAAAATGCCTCTGCCAGCAACGCCGGCTCGCCCGCTTTGACTTTTTCCTGCTTCAGGAAATGCGCCGCGGTGGTCAGCTTGCGCGAGAGCGCCAGCATATAGGCAACCGTCAGATCGCCGACCGCCCCTGCATTTCGGCCCGGGGTGAACAGGACCGGCACGCCGAATGCGCTGCAGGCTTCGACATCGATATTCACGGCATTGCCCCGGCAGGCGACGACCAGCCGCAAGCTGGGCTGCCGCGAAACCACGGCGGCATCGACGATGTCTGCTTCGGTTATAAATATCTGCTTGCCCGCGAGAGCCGCGACCAAATCATCGCCTTTCAGGATTTTGCGGGTCTCGCGAATGCTTGCATATTCGACGCCGACCGACCTGCCCAGCCTTGCCAGCGAAAGGGGATCAAATGGCGCGGTCACCAGCGCGCTGACCGAGGGAGCCTGCGCCGCCGCGCCCCCGCCCGCAGCCCTGGCCTGTTCGACCAGAGTGGCCCGAAAATGTTCGCTGAGCCGGGGTGTCAGTTCCCCGGCCGCGGCGTTGCGCAGAGCGAGCCACTGCGCATAGGTCTGTTCCGCGACCTGACGCACCTGCGGGGCGGGACGCGCGGCCTCGAAGTTGCGGACGAGCGCCTTGGTCGCAGAGGCGAAATCGGCATGGAGACCACAGGCAACTGCGGCGCAGATCGCCGCGCCAAGCCCCGAAGTGTTCGGTTCTCCGGCACGTGTCACCGGCACGCCGGCAAAGTCAGCCAGAACCTGTGCCAGGACCCCGCTGCGCGACATTCCCCCTGACAGAAAAACGGCGGCAGGGCGAACTCCCGCGATTTCCGCCACTGCATCGATATTCAACCGAAGCGCACAGGCATACCCTTCCACTAATGCCCGGCACAGGTGGCTGCGGGGATTCTCGTCGGCGGAACAGGTAAAGTGGCTCAGCGCAATCGTGCCCGCTGGCAACGCTGGGTTGCAGAAATTCGTTACGTCGGCACCGAAGGTCGAGACCATGCCTTTCGCCCCATATTCCGACAGACCGGCTTCCGCCAGCAGGCGCAGTTCCGGTTCGGGCGCATCGGGAAACAGCAGGCGGGCCATGAATGTCAGCGTCTCGCCCATGATGCCTGCCGAGCTCTCAAGCACATACTGACCGGGCACGACATGATGGCCGCCCCAGGTGCGCCCCTGCGGATCGACCAGAGGCCGGTCGGAGATGGCCATGACCGGCACAGTGGTGCCGCCAATGCAGCCAATGTCGCCGGAGCACACTGCGCCGACGCCCAGCAGACTGCATTGCGAATCTCCGCCGCCAAGGCCGACGACAGTCGCAGTGGACACGCCGATATGCTCCGCCGCCTCGGCACCGACAGTGCCCAGAGCACTCCCCGAATTGCGCGCTTCCGGGAAAATTGCGGCAGGAATATCGAGACTTGCAATCCGCTCCCGGTTCCATTCGCGCGAGGCGAGCGCATAAAGCTGGGTGACGCCGGCCTGTGAGTGATCCGTGGCCCGCGCCCCGCAGAGCCTGAAATTGAGCCAATCACCCAAGCTGAAGACACAATCGGCAGCGTCCAGCAGGCCGGGCATTTCCCGGTGCAACATGCGAAAACGCGCAGGAAGGTGGAGCGCGGAAGGCCAGGTTCCGGTCTCCAGATTGAGCTCCTCGCCCATTTCGGCGGCTATCTCTGCGCCTTGCGCACTGGCGCGAGCGTCCCGATTGGGCGATGCGAACAGGACCCTCCCGTGCTTGTCGATAATCACGGTCCCCAACCGGATCGCCGAGACAGCGACCCCGGCTATCTGGTCCCCGATTGCCCCCGCCATGTCGATAGCCTCGCGGCAAGCCTCGCCAACCAGCATCCAGGTCAGATCAAGATCGATATCGTAGGCAAGCCCGGATGGATGTGCCGCCCTGGGGAATGTCCATGACCGCGAGGCGACGGTGCATCGCCCATCGCGCGCGTCGACAAGCACGCAGCGCACGCCGCTGCTGCCAAGGTCGATGCCCATGAGGAAATTTCGATCCATTGGTTCCCCTTGCCGAAAAACGACTGGTACTGCCTAAAGCGAATAGCCCTCGCGGGTCAGCGGCGTGCCGGCATCATCGTCGCCCGCCAGCATCTTGCCGGCATCAATCAGCGCCTGCTCGCTGTTCAGCACATGGGCGGAGCCGGCCATGATGTCGCGGATGCAGCGCTGGATGGGGTTGCCATCGCGCACCGCGCGGGTCGTGCAGCCGTCAAAGGCAGCCCGGGCTATCCGTTTGGCGACCGTGAAGGCATGGCTGGTGGCAAGCTGGCCTTCGAGCCGCAGCTGCGCAGTTGGCGTGCCGCTGGTCGCGGCATCGTAGAGCGTGGAAAAGGTCAAGCGGACATAGGCATCGGCGGCGCGGAGATCTGCTGTCGCATTGGCAAATTCCAGCTGGAAGGTAGCGAGGTCGCTGGCCAGCCCAGCCCCGCGCGGCTTTCCGCGCGCAAACGCGCGCCATTCGTCGAGCAGTCGGCGCGCCACGCCCAGCGCGAAGGAAGCATGCGAAAGACACGGGATCGCCATGAAGCCCATCTGATAGAGCACCCCGCCCCGGCGCTGCACCGGTGCCGCAGCATTGAAGAAGAAGTCCTCGTGGAGCTCATGGTCCAGAACTTCGAAATCATAGCTGCCCGTGCCGCGCAGGCCGAGCACATCCCAATTGCCCAGCTGCCGGGTCTGCGCCGTCCGGGAAAGGCCGATCAGCATCACGGGCTGGCCATTGTCGTCCGTGACCGGTTTGCCGCCCTGTTGCAGCATGAAGCCGCCAACGATGAACTCGGCATGGGGCGTGCCCGATCCGAACGAATAGCGACCGGAAATGCGATAGCCTTCGCCCTGACGCTCTGCCGTGCCGGTCGGCGCGGCCTGGCCTGCTGCCCTCAGGAACCGGCCGCCGGGAAAGATCGCCGCTGCGGCGCGCGGGCCCAGGTATGCGCCGGCCACTGCGCCGCCGGTCATCACTGCATGCGAATACCATCCGGCTGATCCGTCCCAATAGGACAGCTCGCTGATCGCATCGATCACATCGTCTGGATGGGCTTCACTCCCGCCCAGTTCAAGCGGGACCATGATCGCAAACAGCCCGGCTTCGTCGATGGCGCGGACCACCGCTTCCGACAGCTGCGTTGCCTGTTCGTTGCGCGCAGCTTCTGCGTCGATCATCGGGCCAATCGCGCGCGCCTTGTCCAGCCAGGAAACCTGCTCCTGCGCCCTGGGCCTGGCCTGGGTTTCCAACATATCCTCTCCCGGTGTCCCTGATCTGGCAGGGCCGAACAATACAGGGTTTTGAATAAGTATCAATTCGGTTTGGCGGCTGTTCCGCCAGTTGACTGCGCCGCAGCAGGCCAATCGGCGATCAGTGCGCGGCCAAAGCATCATCGATCGGGGCAAATACCGGATAGCGACCAAGGCTTGCGAACATTGCCGCTGACAGCAGGCTCAACGGGATATAGGCCAGCAGGACAATCGTATAGGCGCCCGTCGCATCATAGACCAGATTGAGCAGGACCGGGCCCAGGCCCGTCGCCAGCGCCAGAAGTCCCGCAATCGTCCCGAACAGCGTGCCATAATTGCGCATCCCGAAGTGCCGTCCCACCAGATAGGCGACCGCATCGAGTTCCACTCCCAGCGACAGGCCCAGCACGACCACGGCCAACGATGCCACCGGAATCGAGCCGGGGAACATCAGGAGCAGGGTGCACGGAATGATCGGCAGGAGCATACTGACCGCGCCGATCATGTTGCCGTTGACCCGGTCGAGCAGATAGCCGCCGGTCAGGCGCCCGACGAGCGTCGAAATGCCGATCAGCCCGGCGATATAGGCTGCCGACTGCCGGTCAATCGCAAAGGACGTCAGGACGGGGACGAGCCCGGTCACGAAGGACACGACAACCAGCGACGCCAGAAACCCCGCCATGGCCAGCCGAAAAAACTTCCAGGAGAGCAGCGACTCCCTGATGTCCAGCCCCGGCAAAATGATGAGAGGAGCCCGATCAGCTTGGGCCAGCACCCGGTTGCGATCTTTCGCGCTGGTGAAAAACAGCCAGACCACCGGGATCACCAGAATGCCCCAGAACGCCGCCAGAGCAACATAGGCATGCCGCCATCCGAGACTCTCGACGAAATAGTGCCCGACAATCGGCGTCAGCGTGGAACACAGCGCGGTCCCGCTGAGCATGAAGGCCAGGGCAAGCCCGCGGCCGGAATCGAACAGGCTGGATACCGCGGTCGCCCAGACAGTCGGCTTCAGACATGCGCCCGCGATTGCGCCGGGCACGAACAGCGCCCACCACATCCAGATCGACGGGCCGACAAGCGAGAATGACGCCAGCGACAGGCAACCCATGACAAGCCCCGCCAGCCCGATCCGCCGCGGCCCGACGCGATCAACGACCATGCCGATGAACGGGCCGGTGACCACCGAGAAGAGCGAGGAGATCGTCATGCCTGCGGCAATTTCAGCCCGCCTCCAGCCGAACTCCTGTTCGAGCGGCAGCATGAACACACCGAGCGCATAAACCCCCACCGAAGCGAAGGCCATGCCCAGCGCGGAAGCGAGAACGACAGTCCAGTTGCTGGCGAACTCGCTGCGTGCACTGGTCGCTTGCAATGCCACTCCTTGCTCCCTTGCACCGCTGAGCCCGTCCGCGAGGGTAGGCACAAGCGGGCCGATGGCAATGATCCAGCGCGACAGAATTTTGCCATCCCTTGCCAGCGCCCCCGCTGAAATGTCCGCAAGGGATCATGAAGCAGGCGAAAAACCTCCGAGCCCGGCGCCGGGTAAATCAATTGAGTATCAGTCGGTTGATTCTTCATATTAGACGGAATTGCCCGCTACTGCCTACATTGCCGCCAATCGGCCCTCATCAGGGAGCTTGGCCCGATGTTGCCGCTGGAAGGGATCAGGATTGTCGAGGTCGGCACGGTGCTGATGGCACCGTATGCTGCGCAGTGGCTTGCTGATCTTGGCGCGGATGTCATCAAGGTGGAGCCGCCCGGAGGCGACCAGACCCGCACGACCGGGCCAGCGCGCGAAGCAGGCATGGCCGCAATGTTCCTCGCGCTGAACCGCAACAAGCGCAGCATCGCAATCGACCTGAAAGACCCCGCCGGCAGGGAAGACCTGCACCGCCTGCTCGCCTCGGCCGATGTGCTGATCCACAACATCCGCCCGCAAAAACTTCAAGGTCTGGATCTGGATGCCGAGACCGTGCGAAGCCGGCACCCACACCTTGTCTATGCCAGCCTGGGAGGTTTTGCTTCGGGCGGGCCCTATGCGGGCCGACCGGCTTACGACGACATCATTCAGGGCATGACCGGAGTGGCCGACCTCGTCCGCCGCCAGACCGGCGAGCTGCGCTACGCACCGATGGCCCTTGCCGACAAGACTTGCGGCATTGTCGCCGCCATGGCGATCTGTGCGGCGCTGACCCGGCGCGCCAGCACCGGCGAGGGCACGGCGATCGAAGTGCCCATGTTCGAGACCATGGTAGCCTTCAACCTGGTCGAGAACTTCCTGGGCTGCCATTTTGCCAGCGAGCAAGGCGTGATGGGCTATGGCCGGACACTGGCAGGCGCGCGCGGGCCATATCGGACGCGCGACGGGCACGTCAGCTTCATGCCCTATACCGACCAGCAATGGGCATCATTCTTTGCCGCCGCCGGCCGCGAGGATCTGATCGCGGATGTCCGGTTTACCGGCATGGCGGGCCGGACCGACAATATCGACGCACTCTACACAATCCTTGGCGATATATTGCTCACCCGTTCCACCGCCGAATGGCTCGCACTTGCAGAGCGCAGCCAGATTCCGGCGGGGCCGGTCCTCTCGCTCGAAGATATCGTGGTCGATGCGCAGCTTGCCGGCAGCGGCTTCTTCGCCGAGGCAGAGGATCCGGCCATGGGAGCGCTGCGCTTCCCGGGGGTTCCGGTGACTTTCGACGGCGTTCGCCCGCCGGTGCGGATGCCTCCCCGGCTGAACGAGAATCGCGAGGAAATCCTCGCCGAACTGAAGTCGTTGCGCCAACAGAAGTGAAGGAGAGAGCCGTGATCGAGCTTTACAACCTGCCGCTGGCTGTTTGACACCGGCAATTCGGAAATTGCAGCTCAGGCTGGAGCGGGCCCGAAAGCCAGGTCCTGTTCCAGCCGTTCCGCAAACCAGCTGTCCAGCTGGCGGCGATAGGCCACCGATCCGGCGCCATAGTAATAGTTGTAGACGTGATCGCCTTTGCCTTCGAGATTCAGGTAGCCGGGCGTACAATCGTTGAAATAGTCGCCATGATCGACCCGGCTGGCGGCCATTTCGGCTTGCCAGGCAGCCTCGCCCTCGGGCTTCACTTCCTCGCGATCGATGCCGTGCATCCGGCAGTATTCCATGATCCTGGCGCACTGTTCGGTCTGGATGGTGATGTCATATGTCCGGGTCGTTGCCAGGGTGCCTTGCGAGAAGCCCATCATGAACATGTTGGGGAAGCCGCTGAAGTGCAGGCCATGCAGGGTGGTGAACGCCTTCTGCAGGCGCTCGGTGAGGCGCAGTCCGCCCACCCCGATGGGATCGAAGCCCATGCCGCCGGCAATGCCAGCCGAAAGGTCGAAGCCGGTCGAGAAGATGATGCAGTCGAGTTCGTATTCCTTGCCATGGGCAATAATCCCCCGCCTGGTGATGCGCTCGATGCCGGCCCCCTCGGTATCAACCAGCGTGACGTTGGCCCGGTTAAAGGTGCCCAGATAGCTGTCATGGAAAGTCGGGCGTTTGCACAGCGCGCCGTACCAGGGCTTGAGCGCCTCGGCCGTAGCTTTGTCCCTGACGATCGAATCGACTCGAGCGCGCACTCGCTCCATGCCGATGAAATCAGCAAGATCGACCTGATCCTTGTCGGCCCCGCTTGACTTGCTGGCATCAAACACCCGGCGCACGTTCTTGAAATTCCAGGTCCACGCGTCATCGACCAGATCGACTTCCTCCGGCGCACCGGCGACGACATTGAGAAAATTCTCCATGCGCTCCATTTGCCAGCCATGCTGGAGCGATGCCGCCCATTCCGGGTCCGTCGGGCGATTGGCGCGCACATTGACCGGCGATGGCGTGCGCTGGAAGACGAACAGCTCTTTGGCAGATTCGCCAAGCTGCGGCACGCACTGGATCGCCGTGCAGCCCGTGCCGATGATGCCGACGCGCTTGTCGGCAAGGCCCGTCATCGCCTGGTCCGGGCCGCCCCCGGTGTAGCCGTAGTCCCAGCGCATGGTATGGAAGGAATGGCCTTCAAAGTCTTCGATGCCGGGGATGCCCGGCAGCTTGGGATGGTTGGTCGCACCGGCGCAAAGCCAGAGGAAATGGCCGCGCAGTTCATCGCCCCGGTCGGTTTTGACGATCCAGCGGCAGCTCTCTTCGTGCCATTCGGCGTGGTTCACCCGGGTCTGGAACAGCGCATTGTCATAGAGGCCGAAATGGCGACCCATTCGCTGCGAATGCGCGAACAGTTCGGGTCCTTGCGAATACTTTTCTTTTGGAACGTAGCCAGTTTCCTCGAGCAGCGGCAGATAGCAATAGGCCTCGGTGTCGCAAGACAGGCCCGGATAGCGGTTCCAATACCAGGTGCCGCCAAAGTCTGCCCCGCGCTCGATGATGCAGATCTGGTCGGCTGCGACCCCGTGTTCGCGCAGCTTGCCCGCCGCGATCATCCCGGCGAACCCGCCGCCGACAATGACTGCCTCGAATTCACGCGCGACAGGCTCCCGATTGCCGTTGCCCGTCGCCCAGATATCGACATCGAACTTGCTGGCCAGCGCCGTGCCAATCACTCTGGTGTATTCGCCCCGGTTCGCATTGCGTTGCCGCTTTTCGCGCTCCTCGGCGTAACGCTGCTTTAACTCCTCAACATCGATGATGCTGTTTGCGGCATCAGTCATGGCAACTTCCTTGGATGGCATGGTTCAGACCAGGGCCGCCAGCTCATCGAGCACGGCAGCAACTTTCCCGGGCGCAGAATAGCCGGGGCAATGATCGGTATCGATTGCGCGCACGATCTCGCAGGGCTCGCGCGCCTGCATTGCCCGCTGCAGGGCCGGCGGCACGGTTTCATCGCCCAGACATTCAACATAGGCGCGGCGCACTTTGCCATAGCGCGCCGGAGTAAGGCTCAGCGGCGTCAGCAGTGCAAACTGCGGCTCTGGTGTCATCAGCGACAATGCGCGCTCGACCAGGTCCGGCGGCGAGCGGCCATAAGAGAACGCAAGATCGGGGACCACCTTGAACGCCAGCCCATCCCCGGTCAGCTCATGATTGCGTTCGCGCAGCGTTTCGGAGGGCACCATGCCGGCCGAAGCAAGCGCGCTCTCGCCATTGCGCATCAGGATTGCCGTCAGATAAACGTTTAGCCGGATGCGGTCCGGCACAAGCTCGGCGGCTTGGCTGATGACTACCCCGCCGCGGCTGTGACCGACCAGAATGACCGGTTCTGGCGAGGCCGCCACCACATCGGCAACGGCCCGCGCCCAGTCGGCGAAATCGACCTCGGCAAGCGGTGTCTTGTCTGTCCCCATCCCCGGCAGCTCAGCCGCCACCGCGCGATGCCCGCGCGCTTCGAGCAGGGGCATGACATATTCCCAGCACCATGCGCCATGCCAGGCCCCTGCCACCAGAACAAAGGTCGCCATCGCTCCGGTCGCCCTAGAACTGCATGCCCACGCCGCCGGCGTGCGGGAAAGCGGCACCGGTTACGTAGCCTGCGTCATCTGATGCGAGGTAGACAAACATCCTGGCGATCTCATCCGGCCTGCTGGTTCGCCCAAGCGCGCTCAGGCCGGCGATTTTCTGCTCGGCATCTTCGGCCGAGGCATACATGCCGGCCTCGGCGTATCTGCGAAACGCGCTCTGCAACAACGGCGTAACGATCGGACCGGGGTGTATGGAATTCACCCGGATCGCCAAGGGGCCCAGCTCCGCCGCTGTGCACATGGTCAGCATCCGCAGGGCCGATTTGGAACAATGGTAGGCAATGTTCGAGGCATTGGGCATGTAAGCCGCCATCGATGAGACATTGATGATCGCCCCGGTGCCGCTGCGCGCCTGCGCTCGTTCGGAAATCGCCGGCGCGCAAATCTTGGTGCCCAGGAACGCGCCATAGAGATTGACGTCCATGGTCTGGCGAAAGTCCTCCAGCGACAAAGTTGCGCTGGTTCCCGATTTGCCAACGCCAGCGTTGTTGACCAGCACGTCAAGCCCGCCGAAGCGTTCCAGCGCAATGCCAAGAACCCGGGTCCAATCTTCGATCGAGGCCACATCGTGTCTGGCGAAGACAAACCGGTCAGAACCAAATCGATCGACCAGCACTTGCGCCTGATCCTCGCGCATATCGCTCGCCAAAACAGCGGCCCCTTCGTCAAGGAAAGCAGCACAGACCGCCTGTCCGATATTGCCCGGTCGGCCGGTTCCGGTAACGATCGCAATGCGGCCTTCGAGCGTCGGCAATGAAATCCCCTCTGTCGAGATCCAAACTCATGCGCCTCCCGCAGTTGCGGTGAGACAGGCACGGCGACTCACTGCGTGAGGCTGCGCCGTATGGCAAAGGTTGGATTGCTTGTTGATGATCTGTCAACTTTATTTCGCCTGACGCAAATGCACCTGGTCGCAGCACACGCAACCAGGCTCGATCCGGTCCCGAGTGATATCCGGAGAACGACATTGCGATATCTAATTGCATGTCCTATCAGCGTCATGAATAAATTGAATGGATATCAACTTTGTTGGCCTCCCAGGCAGCCGAAGTCGATCTCTGGTATTGGGTGGAAGTGGGTCCATGGAGTACCAAGCCGCAAGCAATCCCGGCAAAATCGCGCCTGCAAAGCCTGCGGTCCGAAACGGTTCTGCCAAAAACGCCGTCTTGCTGGGCCGCAAGGGCCAGGCCACGAAGCGCAGCCTGATGGACGCTGCCTCGCGGTTGCTCGATACCATCTCCCCCATCAGCCTGACCGCCGCCTCGATCAGCAAGGAAGCCGGCACTTCGCCCGCGACATTCTATGTCTATTTCGACAACGTCGAGGATATCCTCTGGGCGCTGTGCAGCGAGATCAGCAACGAGACTTCCGATCTGTTCCTCCATGACCGCTATCTGCGCGACGATGACCGGCTGGAACAGGATGCGCTCGAATTCGTCCATGGCTATTGCGACATCTGGTCGAAAGACGGGATGCTGCTGCTCTATCGCAACATGGAGTCTGACCGGGGCAACCGACGGTTCTACCAGCTGGTCCTCAAGATCGCCTTGCCGATCCTTCAGGGCCTGACCGATCGCATCGTCAAAGCATCGCCGCCGGGTCAACCGATCAGCCGCAGCGATGCCAACGCGGAAGCTGTGGTCTTCATCGGCGCGATCGACAGGATTGCAGCGGCGCTCCATCTCTGGCCGGACGACAGCCTTTCGACCGATACGCTGCTGCGCGCGGAAGCGCGGGTGCTGGTGCGGATGCTGCGCCGCAGCTAGCTCTAGGGCCGCTTCAGCGGCTCCGGGCCCAGATTGTCATCGGTATGCGGATCGATCATGAAGCGGCGCAACACCCGGTGGAAATTGGTGATGGCCCGCTCCTGAACCGGGCTCGGCCTTGAACCCCTGAAGCCGCGCGAGCGCATGCCCTTCTGTATCCGGGGGATGTTTTCAAGGTCCTGAAGATAGATCAGCGGCCAATCAGCCGAATGCCAATCGGCGATAAATTCGCGCTTCAGCGGCGGCTCCTTGCCCGGCGCAAAGCGTTCGAGCGACCAGATGTCGAACAGGCAGCTTTCCGGGTCATCGCCATTGGGCCGCATCCGGTACCACAGCACAGCCTCGGGCGTATGGAGGAAGATGGTGTTGGGAAACACGTGCCAGTCAAACCCCGATGCCGCGACATATTCAGGCGTCAGTCCCTCGGGCCAGCCCGATCCCTCGGCGTCGGCAGCCTCGCGAACAAACTCGCTCCAGCGGGTCAGCACTTCCATCGGCGCGGCATCTGCGGCGACTTCCTCGCGCAGCCGCTGGGTTGCAGCATAAGCGCGGTCAGGTTGCAGGGCCTTCAAGGTGTCCTTGAACTGTTCGGCATATTCCAGCACCAGCCGACGATAGTCCGGCTCTTCCTTGGGCGGCAGGCGCGGCGAGCGGCCAAGCGGCACGCCGGAGCCGGAATCGTATGAAATCCAGCCATGGCGGCCCATCCCCCGGCTCATCGAATAGTCGTCGGTATAGGGCAGCATCTGGGCGTGCGTCGTCTGCACGTGGTAGAATTCGGTGAATGCCACGCAAACCGTCTTCCAGTTGGCCGCAACAATCGTGGTTTTATACCAGGCGAAACGCATGTTCTCGAACTCGAACTTGTCACAATGCGACTTCATCGGTTCGAGGAACTCGTCGAACGACTGGCAATCGGGATCCATGTTGATCCACACCCAGCCGCCCCAGATGCCGACCTGCACCGGGCTGAGATTGGTATCGTCATCCGACAGGCAGGTGCCCCAGTCGTCCCGGTCGATGACTTTCACGCAGCGGCCATCGAGGCGAAAGCGCCAGCCGTGGAATGAGCAGACGAATTGCCGGGCATTGCCGCAGCCATCGACCAACTGGTTGCCCCGGTGGGGGCAGGCATTGTGGAATGCCTTGACCTCGTCCTCGGCGCTGCGCGTGACAATGATCGAATCGGTCAGGATTTCGTAGGTGATATAATCGCCGACATTGGGGATTTCCTCCAGCCGGCAGACGATCTGCCAGACTTTCGGCCACAGGTTCTCGGCTTCATGGCGGGCAAAGTCCGGATCGAGGTAATCTTCCTTGGGCACAAAGTCGTCGCGAACCGCTTCTGCCGGGTATTGGCGCCGTTCCATCCTGCTCGCTCCATCGTTTTCTGCCCGCTTGTCCCACCAGATATGATATGCCGTCAATTCTCAACTTGCGCACTGATTCATTTTCCGGAAACATCGCATCACCCGATGCCCATGTTGCATCGTCAGGAGAGGAGGCAGCAATGGCAGAACCAGGCCAGGGGCGAATGGCGGGGCGGCATGTGCTCGTCACTGGCGCGGCGGCCGGGATCGGCGAGGCAATTGCCGCGCTGATGGTGCGCGAAGGCGCGAAGGTCGCCGCGCTCGATCTCAATGCCGAAGGGGCCGGGCAGGTCGCCCAGCGGATCGGCGCGGTGCCCGTGGGCTTTGACCTCAGCAAGCTGGGCGAGATCGACGCCATGGTGAACGATGCCGCCGCAAAACTTGGCGGGCTGGATGGCATCGTCAATTGCGCGGCCTATGCCGCCGGCGGCCCGCTTGAGGACATGTCCCAGGATATCCTCGCCAAATTCACCTCGGTCAATCTCGTCGCGCCGATGCTGATCTGCCGGGCAGCACTGCCGCATATGGCGAAGAACAAAGATGCCTCGGTGGTCAACATAGCCTCCGGACAAGGCATCCTGCCGAATGCTCCCAACAACACGGCCTATTGCGCCACCAAAGGCGGCCTCATTGCCTTTTCCAAAGCTATGGCAGCCGAATTCGCCACCCGGGGCATCCGGGTCAACGCGGTCGCCCCCGGAGCAACCGATACTGCCATGACCAAAGTGTTTCTCGACCAATATCGCAACGATTTGTCGAAAGCGCCGTTCCTTCAGCAATATGCGATGAAGCGCGCGGCCGAGCCGATCGAGATAGCCAATGCCGTGCTGTTCCTGCTCTCCAGCGAGGCTTCATTTATCACCGGCTCGGCGCTTGCCGTCGACGGCGGAAGGTGTTTCCACTGATGACCACGGCGACCGGACAGAACCGCTGGACCCAGCGACCGCAGGGTTCGAACTGGGGCGATTTCGGCCCCGATGACCAGCGCGGGCGCCTGAACCTGCTGACCGACGCCCGGCGCCTGGCGGCGATCCGGGAGGTGAAGGATGGCAAGGCCTTCGTGCTCAGCCTGCCGCTCGACTTTCCCGGCGGCGAAGAGCCGGGAGCGGCCCGCCATGCGCCGCGTCTCTATTCGAACCGCATCGGCGATATGGCGATGTGCAACGCCGCGCTCACCCCCAAAGACATCTGCTGCGACGACAGCGTCGATCTGACCCTGCAATATTCGACCCAGTGGGACGCACTGTGCCATTGGGGCCGCCAGTTCGACGTCGATGGCAGCGGCAAGGAAGTGCCCGTATATTACAACGGTTTTCGCGCGGGCAGCGATGTCGCTTGCGGCAGCGGCGAGAGCGGCCCCTATGCCCACAAGCTCGGCATCGAAAACATGGCCGAGACTGGCGTCCAGGGCCGCGGCGTGCTGGTCAATCTGGTCAAGCCATACGGCACGGCGCGGACCTGGGTCGATTATGACATGCTGATGAAGGCCATCGACGATCAGGGCGTCGAAGTGCGCGAAGGCGACATGCTGCTGCTCTATACCGGCTATTGCGACGCTGTGATGGCGATGAACAAACAGCCCGACGAGGAAAAGCTGCACCAGACCGGCGCAGTGCTCAAGGGCTCGGACGAGCGCCTGCTCGACTGGATCGACAGTAGCGGCATTTCCGTGCTGATCGCCGACAACCAGGCAGTCGAAGGCTTCAGCACCGACCTGCAGGCCGGCGACAACGGACTGTTGCCGCTCCACGACCGTTGCCTGTTCAAGCTCGGCGTGCATCTGGGCGAATATTTCTGGCTCAAGGAACTGGCCGAATATCTGGATCAGGCCGGGCGCCATGCCTTCCTGCTGACTGCCCCGCCGCTGCGCCTGCCAGGAGCCGCCGGCTCGCCCGCGACCCCCGTCGCGACCGTCTGATCGTCAAACGCTGCGCGCAGGCCCGGCCTTCACCTCCTCGCGGTAATCTGCCGGATCGATGTCGCGCGTCCACTGCCACTGCTCAAGCAAGGTCCATGGGGTATTGGTTGTCACCCGGCCGCTGGCATTGCGATAATAGGTGGTGCCATAGGGCGTCGACCAGACGAAGTTCTTCAGTTTCTCGCCCGTGCGCTCCATGTAATCGTCAAACACCTCCTCGCGCACGTCGAGCACCTTGCGATCGTTTTCGACCAGGTAACGCAGGCTCGCGGCGATGTAGTTGGACTGCGTTTCCGAGCTGAAAATCAGGTTGCCGTTATAGCCCAGATTGTTGCCCGGCCCGTACATCATGAAGAAATTGGGAAAATTCGGCACAGTGATGCCGAGATAGCCGCCCGGTCGGTCCTGCCAGTATTCGTTGATTTCGGTGCCGCCTCGCCCGCGGATCACCATCGGCGAGAGATATTCCTGCACCCTGAAGCCGGTGGCATAGATGATCACATCAAATTCGTGGAGCCGTCCGGTCGCATCGACGATGCCCTCCTCGGTCATTCTTGCTATGGCATCGGTGACCAGCTCGACATTGGGCCGCTTGA
Organism: Novosphingobium sp.; assembly: GCA_031428115.1. Lineage (GTDB taxonomy): Bacteria > Pseudomonadota > Alphaproteobacteria > Sphingomonadales > Sphingomonadaceae > Novosphingobium. The sequence goes on from JANPOS010000100.1 coordinate 42,289, forward strand.
TCGCATCGAAGAAGTTGCCGCTGCCGATGGTCGGGCGTTTCACATAGGGCGGATAGTCGGGCAGCATCTTTGCGAGCAGGTCCGGACGGTCGGCAAGATGGCGCTGATAATCGGCCAGGCCCCGTTGCCGCGCCATCTCGTTGAGCGCACTGGTCGAGCGGCCGTCCTGAGGCCATTCGGGATCATAGCCCATGACCATCGCAGCCTTGTCGAGCGTCCAGTTGAACACGGCGGTCCGGTTCCAGCCGGAATAATATGGCAGATGCTCGATCGCCCATTGCTCTGAACTGCGAATTTCGCGCGCATATTCGGGATTGATGAAAGTCCAGCTTGGCGAACGCTGGAAGATGGTCAGCTGACTGGCCTGTTCGGCAAGCGGCGGAGCCATCTGCAGCGTCGTTGCGGCATTGCCGATCACGGCGATGCGCTTGCCCGCCAGCTCGACATCATGGCGCCATTCCGCGCTATGGAAGCTGGCGCCCTTGAAACGGTCCGCCCCTTCGAAGATGGGCGTATGGGTGGTGTTGAAAAAGCCCTGTGCGCTGACCAGCGCCCTCGCCTGCAATATCTCGCTGCTGCCATCCTTGTGCCGGACTGCCACGTTCCAATTTGCCGAAGCATCGTCCCACTCGGCACCCGTCACTTCGGTGTTGAAGCGGACATGATCGCTGATGCCGAAACGAGCGAAGCATTTGCGGAAATAGCCGAGCAGATCGGTTTGCCACGAATAGAGATGCGGCCACTTGTGGTCCTGAAGGAAAGAATAGGAATAGGCGTGGCTCGGCACGTCGACCCTGAGGCCAGGATACTGGTTGGCGTACCAGGTGCCCCCTACCCCATCGCGCTTTTCGACGATGACAAAGGGAATTCCCGCCTGCTTGAGCCTCATGCCAAGCAGGATCCCCGACATGCCCGCGCCGACGATCACTGCGGGGCACTGCGCCTTCGCCTCGTCCGAAACCGGCTTGTTCCAGCGAAAGGCGCGGTCATCGGCGCTGTTGTATGACATGTCCTCGCAAATCAGCGGAACATATTCCGCCGACAACTGCATTCCGACGAGGAAATTGATCATCTCGTGCAATTCGGCTACATTCGGCCGATAGGGCTCGGGGCAACCCGCATCGCGCCAGGCCTTGATAACCTGCACGGCTTCGCCGCGGATGCGCGCGGTGTCCGCCGCTGAAATCGAGCCCCAGGTGTCGCCGTTGAAAGTCGGCGGTGCTGTCTTGATCCCCGACCGGATGATCGACATGTCGCCGCTCATGTGGACAATGGTCAGGGCCAGCAGCAGCGGGCTGAGATCGCCGACCAGCGCGGCCAATTCCTCGTCGGATTCGGTAATCGGCGTCTCGGCCTGATTGGCGCTGATCATCTGGGTCATCCTGCGTTTACGTCCTGGAAGCCTAATCCCCGGCGAAGAGGCTGTCTTGATGGAGCGGGCCAACATAGAGCGGGAATTGTGAATCACCTCACCCCCACTCCGTTTATCCTGAGCTTGTCGAAGGACTGCTTTTTCTTCAAGCAGTTGTGCGTGACGCACGAAGCAAAGGTCAGTGCTTCGACAAGCTCAGCACAGACGGGTTTGGACCAGATAATTGGGACTACGCTCAGACCCCGGCGTGCTCCCTGGCTGCGATGGCCGCCTCCGCCTCGACCGAGGGGGCATTAAGGATATTGTCCTTGTAGCCCGGGAACACATAGTCGAACTCGAAGGCCCAGTTGTCGCCCAAGGGGCCGCCGCAGATCAGGTCGGTCTCGACGAAGACCTGCACCCCGTTCGGGCCATAGGTGTGGCGTGTGACTGTGCCGAACACGGGCGATGCAGCCATGCGCGCATCGACCTCGGAGGTGCCGGGACGGGCGCGGTTCAGCGTGACTTTGACGCGGCCTTGCAGCTCCGGGTCGTCGGCGGCCAGCCGCTGAACGCGCAGCACCATCTCCTCAAGCTCCTCCAGCGATGGATAGACGATGGCAGCGTGAAAATTGAATTCCGGATCTTCGGCCTGCGCCGCGCGCAATGCCTTGACCTCGGCCGCTTCATCGGCGGTGCCAACGCCCAGGCGCTCGCGCAGCTCGGCATAAAGCGAGCGCAGCACATCGGGCATCGAGAGCAGGTAGAATATCCGGTCAGTGCCGCGATTGGCCGCCGCATCGATGACGAAATGAAAGAAGGTTCCCCCCTCCCCCGGCTGTTCCATCGAATAACACTCGGTGAAGCCCAGTTCGCGCAAAAGGCGCGCAGCAAGGTGGCCCTCGTCGCGATTGCGATAGTGGACCGCAAGGTGTCCATAAGTCTTTGATTGCCCTTCTGCATCCATGACAGTTGCTCCCATGCCGGCTTTCGGCGCTATTTCTTGAGTTCGATGACCAGTTCACGATAGTATTTCGTGCCGATGTTGCGGGCCAGCTCGATCCCGCCTTTCTCGAGCTTGTACCAGGCGCCGGGCTCAACTTCCGCCTCTATATAATTAGCCGACGTGCCCTTTGAGAGGACATGCGGCACCCCGGCGATCCGGTCGCCTTCGATGATGACCAGGATATAGTCGTGCTTGTGCTCGTGCGGCGCGGTCTCTTCGCCCGGCGCAAGCGCCATTTCCCAGATATTCACCTGGTCGTCCTCGTGGAGCAGCCTGGTCCCCACATCGCCCAAAGGTCCGTCGCAAATCGGGTGTGTCATGCCATTATCTCGTTTACCACCGCGCCGCCGTCCAGCGCGGTCAGGAGGTTGCGTGCGGCGGCGCCGCGCAATCGCGCAATCGCCTCGGTGGTCTGGCCCGCCATGTGGGCCGAGAGGATGGTGCCCGGAACATCGCGCCAGCGCGCAGCGGGGGTTGGCTCTTCGCGGAACACGTCAAGCCCCGCCCCGGCCAGCCGCCGCTCGCGCAGGGCCTCGATCAGGGCGTCTTCGTCAATCACGCCGCCACGGGAAATGTTGACGATAAAGCCATCCGCACCGACTGCAGCGATCACATCGCGGTTGACCAGGCCGAGGCTATCGCCGCGCGCCGCAACCATCAGCGTCGTGCACCACTTCGCCAGGGCCAGCGGGCTATCATGGCGCTGCCAGGGGACGGCCTTGGGATTCGGCCCCCACCAGCCGATCTCGCAGCCGAACGGCACCAGCCGCTCGGCAATCGCGCGGCCGATCAGGCCCATGCCAAGGATGCCGAACCGCTGCGCTGAAAGCGCCCCGCGATGCGGCGGAAAGCCCTTTTCAGCCCAGGTTCCCTCGCGAACATAGGCATCGCCCGGCGCCAGTTGCTGGACCAGACCGAAAGCAAGCCCGATCGCATGGTCGGCGACATCACCGCTGTGCGTGTCGCCGGCATTGGCAACCATGATCCCGCGCGCGCGCGCCGCCGCGACATCGACCCCGGCATAGCCGCTGCCCACAGCAACGATCAGCTTCAGCGCAGGCAGCCGGTCGAACAGCGCCGCATTGATGGGATAGTCCTGTCCCGTCGTCAGCACGGCGACAACCGATGCGCCTTTCGCCGAGAACGCTCTATCAACGTCGCTCTCTTCCCACATTTTGAGCAGGTCGAAGCGCTCGGCGGCCTCTCCCGCCATGTGGACCATGTAGGGATAGAACATCAGCAGGCCGGGCTTTGTGCTCATGGCGCCGCCGCCAGTATGCGCCGCTGGATCTGCCCGGTCGCGGCCGTGCGGGGCAAGGCATCGATGCTGCGGAGACGGCGCGGCAGCTTGTGCGGGGCAAGCCGGCTTTCGGCAAAGGCGCGCAGGGTTTCGAGCGAAATGTCCGCGCCGTTCTGCGATACAACGTAAGCCGTCACCACTTCGCCCCAGACCGGATCGGGGACGCCGACAATCGCCACCTCAGCGACGCCCGGACAGCGCAACAGAACCGCTTCGACTTCGGCAGGGGCAACCGACTCGCCGCCGGTCCGGATCAGGTCGCCGGCCCGGCCGATGATGCGATAGCAGCCGTGTTCATCCCGCATCGCCAGGTCGCCGGTGTGATACCTGCTGCCCGCCATGGCCCGTTCGCTCGCCGCCTGGTCGCGGAAATAGCCGCTGAACAGGTAGGGGCTGTCGACCAGCAATTCGCCGCTCTCGTCGATTTCCAGCATCACGCCCGGGGTCGGCCGGCCCACGGTGGTCGCGCGCCGGTCGCCTTCGCCGGGCCCGGCGACGCAAACCAGGTGGCCCTCCGTCGAGCCATAGGAAATCGACGTGGTGGCTCCCGGCAGCAGGTCCGCCAGCCCCGCCAGCAATTCCACCGACACCTGCGAAGTGCCGGTATCGGCTACCTTCAGCGACGAGAGATCAAAGCCGCGCCTGTCGGCATCGATGAGCCGCTGCCAGACCGCCGGGATGCAATATGTCGAGCGCGGCCGGCGCTGGGTTATCGCATCCAGCAGCTCGCCCGCATCGGCGCGGCGGACATAGGAGACTTCGTTGCCCTCGACCCAGTGTTCGAGCACGCGGGCCCAGCCGGCCATGTGAAACTGGGGGAACATGCATAGCTCGCCGCCTTGCGGCCAGGGCGAGCGATTGCCCGCGCGCAGCCGCTGGGTGCGCTGCGAGAGGATGCAACCCTTGGGCTCGCCAGTTGTGCCGCTGGTGTAGAAGATGACATGGGCGTCGTCTTCGTGCGGCACCTCGAGCCGCCCTGGGTCGCCGATCTTGCCGGCGAGCAACTGCGCCAGACCATCGTGGCCGCTGGCCTTGTCGCCCAGCACCAGCTGCGGATCGGCATGGTCGATGATCCGCCCTGCTTCTGCGGCAGTGTAGCGCGGATTGATCGGCACAAAGACCGCGCCCAGCCGCGCCGTGGCGAAATACAGCGGAATTGCCTCAAGCGAGACTTCCGCCTGCCAGATCACGCGGTCGCCGCGCCGCAGACCGGCGGCAGCGAGCGCGGGCAGCAGGGCCTCGGTCCGTGCCTCGAGCTGGGCATAGGTCAGCGCCTCGCCATCGAGCCAGGCGGCAGTGACATCGGGCAACCGCGCCGCGTTGCTCCTCAACACATCGCCGATGAGCAGCTGGCTCATGCTGCTGGCTCCCCGGCTGTATCCTTGATGACGCCCAGCTTGTGAAAGCCTTGCAGCTTGTCCTCAAGGTAATCGGGCGCCTCGCCGGTCTGGATGAACCAGCCGGTTGGGCACATGGTCAGGATCTCGACAAAGCTGAAGCCAAGCCCCGCTGCCTGAGCGTTGAATGCGCTGCGCAGCATCTTGCGCAACTGGAAGATGTTGCCGGCATTGTTGGTCGCCCCGCGCGCCACGTATGCCACGCCATCGAGCGGGGCCAGCATCTCGGCCATGCGGATCGGGTAGCCATGCTTCTTCGGGTCGCGCCCTTCGAGCGAGTTCTTGGTGCGCTGGCCCAGCACTGTCGTTGCCGTCATATGCCCGCCGGTTTCGCCGAACACGCCGTTGTTGAGCATGATGCAGGTGACATTCTCCCCGCGCGCGGCGGTGTGGATCGCTTCCTGCAGCCCCTCGTTGACCATGTCGCCATCGCCCTGGATGGTGAAAACAATGCTCTGCGGCTGGACCCGCTTGAGACCCGTCGCCAGGCTCGGCGCGCGGCCATGCAGCGCCTGGAGCACTTCCACGTCCATGCCGGGCGAAAACGATGTGTAGCAACCGATGCCGAACACGCCGACCGCGCGATTGGTCAGCCCCAGCTCGTCAATCATCTCGACCACCGAACGGATCGCGGCCGGCTCGCCGCAGCCCGCGCATAATTTGTGCGCGCCGGGCAGGATCAGCGGCGGCGCGAAATCATCGACCAGCCTGGCCGGGCGGGTGGGCGCAGCAGACGTATCGACAATCCCGCTCATGCGGCGTTCTCCGCAATGGCCGGGGCCATGGCGGCGCCAATGCGCGCTTCAACCCTGGCGGGGGTCAGCTCCGGTGCAATGCCGAAGCCGGAATCATCGAAGCTGATGCCGCCGATGAATTCGATTCTGCGGTCACCCACCGACAGGCGCACATCGTCGATCATCTGCCCCGCATTCAGTTCGTAAACCCCGATAGTTTGCGCCGAACGGGTGGCAGCGACAAGCGCCTCGGCAGGGAACGGATAGAGACTGATCGGACGGAAGAAGCCGACTTTCGCGCCGTCGCGCCGCATCTTTTCGGCGACATAGCGCACGATCCGGCCCGGCGTGCCATAGGCCACGACGACATAGTCGGCGTCCTCGCAGCCGCCCTGTTCGAATCGCGGCTCGACCCCAGCGGCGAGTTCAGCCATCCGGTCGCCAATGCCTTCGAGGTATTCGCCATATTCGATGAAGCGGCTGGCATCGCGCTTGGTCGGCATGATTGGCGAGACGATCCGCGCCTTGCCGGTGCCGCTGGTCGATCCATCCAGCGCCCAGTCCTTGGCCGGCAAAGGCGGAAACGGAAGCGGCCCGGTGTCGACGGCTTCGACGACATGGGCGAGGTAGTAATCGCCCATGAACATCACCGGGTTGCGCCACCGGTCGGCAATATCGAAGGCCAGCTGGACCAGCTCGACCGCCTCACTGAGGTCGGCCGGCGCCAGCACGACCGTGCGGTAGTCGCCGTGGCCGCCGCCGCGCGTTGCCTGAAAATAGTCGCCTTGGCCGCGCGCCATGTTGAGCACGACCAGCGGCACCCGGGCGAAACACAGCTCGGCAATCGACTCCTGCATCAGCGAAAGCCCCTGCCCGACCGATCCCGTCGCCGCACGCACGCCGCCCGCCGCCGCGCCCCAGGCCATGCCGATGGCTTCCAGCTCGCTTTCGGCATTGACGCAAGTGCCGCCAACTTCGGGCAAATGCTCGGCCATGCCTTCCAGCACTTCGGTGAACGGGGTCATCGGATAACCAGCGAAGAAGCGGCATCCGGCCGAAATCATCGCCCGGGCTATCGCCTCTGAGCCTTCGAGCAGCTCGGGCTTCATCGCAGCGCGTCTCCTGCGGCCACGGGCTCGTCGTATCTCCACACCTGGAAGACGAAATCGGGGCAGATCAGCGCGCAGGCATGGCAGGCAGTGCAGCCGGGGGTGAGTTCGGGATAGAGATAGCCCATGTCATTGCGCCGCTCATTGGTCATGGCGAGGACGCCTGGCTTGCAGGCATCGATGCACAGCTCGCAGCCCTTGCAGCGCTCCACATCGATCACCAGCGTGCCGCGCGAGAGCCGGGTCACAGCGCGGGCTCGGCAAGCAGCCATGCGCTGCACAGCGCCTCCGGCACCGCGCCGTGCCCCAGCGCGAGCGCGTTGCGGTTGGCTTCGGCGAACTGGCGGCGATAGGGGGGGAGAACCTCCTCGGCCACGGCGAGCAGCGTTTCCAGCGCGACAATTCCGGTCGCCGCCGCGAAAGCGCCCAGCGCCACCATCGACCCCGCCTGCGGCATACCGGCTTCGGTCGCCATGGCGATTGCCGGAATGGCGAGCGCCGGCCCGGGGTGGTCAATCCTGCCCTGGAAGACATTGCTGTCCGTCAGCAGGAAGCCATGCGGTCGCAGCTTCACGTTCAGCGAATTCCAGCTCATGTGGTGCATGGCCAGCACGGCCCAGGCATGGTCGACGATAGGTGGAGTCAAAAGCGAAGCATCGCCAATGACCACCGTCGCGTCAGTATCGCCGCCGCGCATGACCCCACCATAAGTGCCGAACATCAGCACCCGCCGCCCCTCGCGCATGGCTGCCGTGGCCAGGCTCTTTGCGGCAAGCTGCAAGCCTTGTCCGCCGATCCCCGAAAGAAGCACTTCGCGTTCCAAACCCAGAATCGCCCTTCGTGTGAGACCTCATATGCCTAACACCAATTAGACATATATCTAGCAAGTTTCTCAGCTCAGCGAGCTTCGTTTCAGCTCCGGGCTCGCCGCATTCGGGCTCTCAGTATTCCAGTATCGGCCCCATCACCAGATGGCCGATCAGGTCTGCCGCTTCCGCCACCGGTTTGTCCGATGAAGCAAGGTGCCGCTGTGCCCGACCCAGCGACAGCCGCTGCAGGCTTGGCGCATTCGATCAAACGCAACACCAGCGCCTGTGTTAGTTTCAAACCGTTGTTTATATTGCCACAGCAAAGCAGATTAGCGCGGGGCAACGCTGCCGCTGGCTTGAACCGGCAAGACAAGAGGGGATGCAGTAGCAAGCCAGAGATGCGCAATCAGACGCAGTGCGGCATACTGAAAAATGGGAGGTTGGACATGACGAAACTGGGTAAAGCCGCAACTGCCGGACTGCTGATTTCTGCCGCCATGCCGTGCAGTGCGTGGGCGCAAGTGGCCAATTCAGAGCAGGCTTCAGATGCCGCAGGCAACAGCGACGACATCGTCGTAACAGCCCGCAGGCGCGAGGAAGCCCTGTCGAAAGTCCCGCTCGCGGTCACCGCAATAACCAGCGAATTGCTGGCAGCAAAGTCGATCCGCAATGAGAACGACCTGCAATCTGCGGTGCCCGGCCTGGTGATCAAGCAGAACGGCAGCGCCAATGCCTTCAACTATGTCATTCGCGGCCAGACCATCGACACTTACACCAACTCACCCCCTGGCGTGCTGCCCTATATCAACGAAGCGCAGATCGTGTCCTATTCGGCCTCAAGCTTCTATGATCTGGCGAGTATCCAGGTCATCAAGGGGCCGCAGGGCACGCTGTTCGGGCGCAACACCACCGGCGGCGCGGTGCTTTATCAGACTGCCCAGCCGAAGGACACGCTGGGTGGATATGTCCAGGGACGCTATGGTAATCTTGACGCCTACCAGGTTCAGGGAGCGATCAACCTGCCGCTTTCCGATTCGGTGAGGCTGCGGGTTGCCGCGAGCAGAACCGGAGGCGGCGCCTATGTCCACCGGCTCGATACCGACCAGATGTATGGCAATCTCGAGCAGACCTCGGTGCGCGGAACGCTGCAGATCGAGCCATCGTCCGGCTTCAAGAACACGACCGTGGTGCAGCACACGTCAGACGGAGGAACAAACGCGCCAAGCTTGATCTACCACTCGTCCGATTATGCCTGCGGCAAGCTGCGGGCCATCGCCGATTGCTTCTATGCTGGCTATCCCTATGGCTTGCTGCCCAAGGCATCACCGTTCCTGGCGCTCGGCGTTGTCGGACTGTCCAATCGGCAGGACCAGCTTGGCCCCTGGGAAGCCATCGGCAACAATACCGACCTGCGGCATCAGGCCAGAAGCACATTTGTGATCAACACGACCGAATATGAGGTCTCGGCCAACCTGACGCTGAAGAATATCTTCATGTATAACGAATCATGGTCGAACGAGGCCAATGATTATGATGGCAGCCCTTTCCCGCTGATCGGGATAACCGGCAACCTGACCCCGGATCTGACCAATGTCACCAATCCAGGTCGCTTCTACAACAAGACCAAGCAGCTGTCCGAAGAGTTGCAGATCCAGGGCAAGGCATTCGATTCGCGCCTGGATTACACGGTCGGCTTCTACTTCATGCACCAGAGCAATATTTTTGATTCCGAAGTGTCATTCTTCAATTTCTTCCCGGTCGGGCCAGACATCAAAGTCCATTATGCGCAGGAGTCCACGAGCGATTCCTTCGCCGGCTTTGCCCAGGGAACCTATGCCCTGACCGACCAGCTCAATCTGACCGCCGGCTTGCGATACACCAGCGACAAGACGCAGGCGCGCCAGTTGCCCGGATCGGACTGGTATGGCTGCGGACAGCGGGTTCCGAACGTCTGCAAGGCAGTCGGCACAGCACCGGAATACCTTCAGAGCAAAACGGCATCGAAGCCGAGCTGGAATGTCAGCCTCGATTACAAGGCCACGCCAAGCCTGATGCTCTATGTGACAACCCGGGGCAGCTGGCGCTCGGGTGGGTTCAACTATACCCTGCCGCCCAACCCGCTCTCCGCAGAGGCTGGCGGCAGCTCGTTCGCTCCGGAAACGACGCAGGACGTCGAAGTCGGCCTCAAGTACAGCGGACGCGGGCTCGGCTTTCCCGTCACCTTCAATCTCGACTTCTACAACCAGTGGGTGAAGAATATCCAGCGCGGTGCCAATATCGTCTCGCCGATCTCCGGCACCTCGATCCTGACCACCATTGCCGTGCCCAAGGCGGTGATCACCGGCGTCGAGGCCGATTTCACGCTCAGCGCGGCCGAGTGGCTGACGTTCGGGGGCTCGCTTTCGTATACCAATGCGCGATTCACCGACAACCGGGTGATCGTCCCCGGCAACCCGCCGCTGCTTTATGGTCCCTATGCTGACGTTCCCGAGTGGGCAGGCTCGGCCTTTGCCGAAATCCGCCATCAATTCGCGGATGACAAGGGCACGCTCAGCCTGCGGGCGGATTACTACGAGCAGTCCAGAACCTATTTCAGCAATCTCAACGCGACCCTGATTCCCGGGACGGACATTGCCGGATATCGACTGGTCAATGGCCGGCTGACCTGGGCCGATATGCTGGGCAGCAAGATCACCGCCGCCGCCTTTGCCCGCAACCTGTTCAACCGGCGGTATTACACAGGCGGCAACGGCACGGGGCTCAGTGCCGGCTTCAACTCGGCCTATCCCGGCGTGCCGCGGACCTATGGCCTGGAAGTGAGCGTCGGGTTCTGACTACAGCAGAACGGGAGGAGGGAAGCGAATTGTCAGAAGCGCAAGGCGCAGCCGCGCCTGATCCGGACCGCAACTGGTTCGCCCGGATAATCGGGATTCTGCTTGGCCTCATCGGGCTCTGGCTGGCCGGGGGAGGCGCATGGCTGCTCTGGCTCGGCGGGTCGGCCTACTACCTGCTTGCCGGTATCGGCTGCCTGGTCGCGGCCAGGTTCTATGTCAGCGGCAAGCCAAATTCCGGATTCTGGACCTACCTGGCAGTATTTGCGGGCACATGCATCTGGGCCTATTCCGAAGTCGGGAGTCAATTCTGGCCGCTGGTCCCGCGCGTCTTCGGCCCTGCGGTGTTCGCCGGACTGATCATTCTTGAGCGCCTGTTTCGCCGCCCCAGTGGCCTCAATCTGGCCTGGGGCGCGACCGGACTGGCGGCTGTCGCTTTCTGCCTTTTCGTGTTGAGCCTGACCCGGCTGCCGGAAATGCCAGCCAGCCCCGGGCAGCTCAAGGCAGCCGCCCTGCCCGGCGACGAGTGGACCGCATTCGGTCGCACTCCCGAGGGCACGCGTTTTTCCCCGGCAAACCAGATCAACACGCAAAATGTCGGCGCGCTGGAAGTGACCTGGGAGTTCAAGACCGGCGATCTGCCAGCCGCCTATCCCGGCGAGATGAAACTCCACACCTTCGAGGCAACGCCGCTCAAGATCGGCGACCTTGTCTATGCCTGCACCCCGCACAACATCGTGATTGCTCTCGATGCCGATACCGGCAAGCAGCGCTGGCGCCATGACCCCAGGATCAACAGCACCGCCCCCGGCATGCTCGCTTGCCGCGGCGTTTCGCATTTCAACGCCGGGCCAGGTGTCATCAGCCAATGCCGCAGCCGGATCATCATGGGGACGATGGATGCGCGGCTGATTGCGCTTGATGCGCTGACCGGCGAGCCCTGCAAGGATTTCGGGACAGACGGCACCGTTGCCTTGAAAGATGGCCTGGGTGTTGCACCCGATGGCCTCTATCTGGTCACCTCACCGCCCGCCATCGTCAATGGCATCGCGGTGGTCGGCGGCTTCATTTTCGACGGGCTGGAAGTGAAGGAGCCCTCGGGCGTGATCCGGGGCTACGATGCGGTGACCGGAAAACTCGCATGGTCATGGGATTCAGGCGCGCTCGACGAAAACTGGCGGCCCAAAGCCGGCGAGCATTATACGCGCGGCTCGCCCAACAGCTGGACCGTGATGAGCGCCGATCCCGAGCTCGGCATGGTCTATGTGCCGATGGGCAACGCCACGCCCGACTTCGTCGGCATGCACCGCACCCCCGAACTCGGTCGCTATTCAAGCGCCGTGGTCGCTCTCGACAGCCGCACGGGCAAGCGCCGCTGGCATTTCCAGACCGTCCGCCACGACCTGTGGGATTATGATATCGGCTCGCAGCCGGTGTTGTTCGACATGCCGATGCCTGACGGCACGAAAGTTCCTGCGCTGGCCCAGCCGACCAAGCAAGGGGACATCTACATCCTTGACCGCCGCACCGGCGCACCGCTGACCCAAGTCAGGGAACTGCCGGTTTCGCGCAGCAATATTCCCACGGAGCCATACGCCACAAGCCAGCCGGTTTCGACCGGCTTTCCCTCGCCCCATGACCGCAAGCCACTGCGCGAGAGCGACATGTGGGGCGCAACCCCGCTCGATCAGCTGTTGTGCCGGATCGCTTTCCGCTCGGAAGACTATGTCGGCATGTACACCCCGCCGTCGGTTCGCGGCAGCATCCAGTATCCCAGCAATTTCGGTGTGATGGATTGGGGCTCAGTTTCGATCGATCCGGTCGGCGGCACCATGTTCGTCAATTCGTCTCACCTGCCCATGGTGATGCATCTCATCCCGCAAGCAGAGATGGCCAAGTTGCCCGCAAGTGCCAACAAGATGTTCTCACCCCAGCGCGGCACGCCTTATGCGGCCAATCCGCAACCGATGATTTCGCAAATCGGCATTCCCTGCAACGCGCCGCCATGGGGCAAGATAACGGCCATCGATCTCGCCAGCCGCACGATCAAATGGCAGCGTCCGCTAGGTTCTTCGCGCGATCAGGCACCACTTGGCATTGCCGTGCCAGGTGCGCCAAACATCGCCGGGTCGGTCGCAACGGCAGGCGGACTGGTGTTCATTGGCGCGGCCATCGACAACTATATTCGCGCATTCGATTCCAGAACCGGCAAGGAACTGTGGCGCGCGCGGCTGCCGGCCGGCGGACAGGCGGCGCCAATGACTTATGTGTCCGGCCGGACGGGCAAGCAGTATGTGGTGGTCGCGGCAGGCGGGCATCAACTGATGAACACCCGGCTGGGCGATTCGCTGATTGCCTATGCCCTGCCCGATGCGGCGGGGCCTGACGCGGCGGGATCAAAGGCGAATTAGCAGCTTGCCGATATTGCCGCCGCGCAGCACATTGCGCAGGCCTTCGGGCATGGCCTGAAGGCCGTCCAGAACAGTCTCGGGGCTGCGCAGGCGTCCTGCCTTCACCCATGCCAGCATGTCGCTGTCAAATTCGCTCCTCCGGTCTTCGAACTGAGGGGCCACAAAGCCGCGCAGCCGGATCTGGCGGACGACCAGCCGCATCGGGTCGGGCAGCCGAAGCACGCCGCCATGGCCGTAGCCGCTGACCATGCCGCAAAGCGAAATCCGTGCGCCGATCCGGGCGCTCTCGATTGCGGCGTCGAGATGGTCGCCGCCGACATTGTCGAAGTAGCAATCGATGCCGCCGGGTGCTGCGGCGGCCAGCTTTTCGCGCATTGTGCCCGGCGCCTTGCGGTCGATCACAATGTCGGCACCCAGCTCCGTCAACAGCGCGCATTTCTCGCTGCCGCCGGCGGATGCGATCACCTGCATACCCTTGATTTTCGCGATCTGGACAACAGCGGTGCCAACCGCGCCGGCCGCCGCCGAGACAAACAGCACTTCGCCCGCGCACGGTTCGAGCACCTCGAGCAAACCGAAATAGGCAGTCTGGCCAGGCATGCCGAGATGCCCGAGGAATATCTGCGAAGGCAGTCCGGAATGACCAATCGGCCGGCACTGCGCTGCAGGCAGCGCCGCACTGTCGCGCCAGCCAGCGTCGTGGAGGACCATTGCGCCAGGCAGAAGCGCCGCCGCGCGGCTTTCGGTCACTTCGCCCACAGCGCCGCCCGGCACCTCGGAGCCCAGCGGCATTGTCGGCATATAGCTGCCCTCATCGTCGAGCAGCCCGCGCACATAAGGATCGACCGAAAGCCAGAGGTTGCGCACGCGTACCTCGCCCTCGGCCAATGGCCGATCGGGACTTTCACGAAGTTCGAAATCCGCGTCCTGCAATTCGCCGCTTGGCCGCCGCGCGGTGTGCCATACCTTGGCCATGTAAGTCGTCCTTCCTCAAGGGTGGGGCACTACTGCGTCGGCAAACCGACGCCGCTGCTCGAAATGTTCTTCGGGGGCCGATGTTCGGGTCCTGCGGCACGGCAAAACGCAGCACGAGTTGTTCCGCCCCCGCGTCGGACAGCGCGAGGCAAGCATCGCGCACCTGGCTGGCCGTGCCGATAAAGCGCTGCCGCCCGCTTCGGCTGGGTCTCGCCCGACCCCGAAATCTGCGCCATAATGCCCGGGCGAAACCGGCGCGCTGCGGCGATATCTGCCCATCACCGGCCAGCGATTCTCAATCGCGCCGAACGCTTCCCCGTCAGCCATGAACGGGCTGAACTTCGTGTTCGCGATATCGTGCAAGCGGCACGGTTTCATACTTGGCCGGACCCCATTTTTGCCCAAAACCTTGCTCCGCCGAGGAGTTTGCCATGGCAGGCGCGGCTGTATTGATTTGACGCGACACTCCGCTTCATAACTTCGATTGGGTCTTGAATGGCCACCCGATGGTCTCGTCAATGCCGCTCATCGCGCAGTCGCCCCGCTTGCCGGTCTGATTGCCCTGTAAGGCGCGCAATAGTGATGGACATGGGCGTCCGACTTATGCACTGCATCTGCCGCAGCGCATGATTCATGTGCACCATTTCAACCTACCTCACGATGGCCTTGGGCCAGAATCAAAATGCGCAAGCGGGAGCAGGATAATGACACAAGGCAATCTGGGCATCGAACCGGAAGTACTCAAGGCGATCTACGGCCAGATGGCCAGAATCCGGGCGGTGGACAAGGCGGTCCAGGCCGGGCTTTCCGCTGGCAAGTTCCAGTTCACCTACTGGCCGATGACCGGGCAGGAATGCATCCCCGCAACCATCTCGCAGCTGATAACCAAGCGTGACTACATGGTGACCACCTATCGCGGCATCCACGATCAGGTCGCCAAGGGCGTCGATCTCTATGGCATGTTTGCCGAGGCGCTGGGCCGCGAAGGCGGGCTCAACAAGGGTAAGGGCGGCAGCCCGCACATTTCCGATCCGACTTCGGGCTCGATGGTCACCACGGCAATCGTCGGCGCCGGCGCGCCGATTGCCAACGGCCTGGCCATTTCGGCCAAGGAGCGCGGCGAGGACCGCGTCACCATCGTCAATTTCGGCGATGGCGCCACCTCGATCGGCTCGGTGCACGAGGCGATGAACCTGGCCGGCGCATGGAAGTTGCCGGTGATCTTCATGTGCCAGAACAACCAGTGGGGCGAATATACCGAAATCCCGACCTACACCGCCAGCCCCAACTTCTATGGCCGCGCCGAGGCGCTGGGCTTCCGCGGCGTGCAGCTTGACGGCAACGATCCCGCAGCCTTCCATGCCGGCATGAAGGACGTGATCGACTATGTCCGCGCCGGCAAGGGCCCGGTCTTCGTCGAGGCGCTGACCTATCGCCTTGGGCCGCATGCAGGCGTGGGTGACAACTACAACGCCGCCAAGGAAGTGCTCACCGCCGCAAAGGAACGCGCGCCGCTCGAGAAGACCCGCGCGCTGCTGATCGACGCCGGCATCTGCAGCGAGGACGAACTCAGCGCAGTTGAAGCCGCTGCCAAGGCGGAAGTTGACGACGCCATCGCCCGCGCGCTGGAAAGCCCGGTGACCCCGGTCAGCGAAACCCTGATCGACGTGTTCGCCGATGCTACCTGCGTGCCCAAGCGTGGTTCCTATCCGCTGCGTGCGGCCGAGGGCGATCATGCCGGGCCCACCGAGACCATGACCATGGTGCAAGCCATCTGCAGTGCCCAGGCACTGGCGATGGACGCCAATCCCGAAGTCTTCATCCTGGGCGAGGACGTCGGCGATCCGCAAGGCGGCGTTTTCGGCACCAACAAGGGCCTCCAGACCAAACATGGCGATCGCCGCGTGCGCCCCACCCCGATTGCCGAATCGGCGATCCTGGGTGCGGCCATCGGCTCTTCGATTGCGGGGATGAGCCCGATCGCGGAAATCATGTTCGTCGATTTCTTCGGCGTCTGCCTCGATCAGCTGGCGAATCATGCCGCCAAGCAGCGTTACATGTCAGGCGCAGCGACCCATGCCCCGATGGTGGTCCGCGTGCAGCTCGGCGGCGGCATGGGCGGCTTCGGCGCGCAACACTCGCAGAGCCTCGAAACCTGGCTTACCCATATTCCCGGCCTCAAGGTGCTCTATCCGTCGAACCCGGTGGACGCCAAGGGCATGCTGCTCTCGGCCATCGATGATCCTGATCCGGTCGTGGTGATGGAATCGATGATGCTGCTCTTCACGCAGAAGGACGAAGTGCCGACCGGCGACTACCGGGTGCCGCTGGGCGTCGCCAAGGTGAAGCGCGAAGGCACCGACGTGACCCTGGTTTCCTATGGCTGGGAACTGCTCAACTGCATGGCGGCAGCGGAAGAACTGGCCAAGGAAGGCATCAGCGTCGAGGTCATCGACCTGCGCTCACTGGTGCCGATCGACTATGCCCGCGTGCTCGCGTCGGCGAAGAAGACCGGCCGCGCGGTCGTCGTCCATGCGGCAGTCGAATTCTGCGGCTTTGGTGCGGAAATCTGCTCCACGATCAATGAGGAACTGTTTGGCCAGCTCAAGGCGCCAGCGGTCCGTCTGGGTGCGGAATATGCGCCAATGGCCTATTCCAATACGATCGAGATGAACCAGGTGCCCAACGCCGCTGCCATCATTGCGCGCGTGCGTGATATCGTCAAATCCTGATCCAGAAAGAGTTACCCGTCATGGCGACAACATTGACCATCCCCAAACTTGAAATGTCGATGAGCGAGGGCACGCTTGCGGAATGGATGGTGGAAAGCGGCACCCACGTGAACGAGGGCGACGTGATCTACACGCTGGAAACCGACAAGACCGCCCGCGAAATCGAAGCTCCGGCCAGCGGTACGCTGATCCAGAAAGTGTCAGACGGCGAAACCTATCCGGTCGGCACCGAGATCGGCGAGATCGTCTAGTCCTGATTGCGCGAGATATGGGTTGTGCCACTCTCTCCTCGCCCGGGGATAGAGTGGCCGCTCATCGAGGTGAGCCAGTCTGCCTGGCTCGGGTCACGCTGTCTCGCCTGCATCGACCAGCAAGGTGCTGCCGGTCATGAACAGCGCCATGTCCGATGCGCAAAACAGCACCGCGCGGGCGATGTCGTCGGGCACGCCAACCCGGCCGAGCGCGGATGACAGCGTCGCGGATATCTCGCTGCGCACGCGCTCTGGAAGCTGGGCGAGTGCGGCCATATTGCCTTCGGTTTCGCAGAACGTCGGAGCGACGCCCAGCACGCGGATGCCATGCGGAGCCAGTTCGATGGCGAGCTGCCTGTTGAGCCCGCGCACACCGTGCTTCGAGGCAACATAGGCAGCGACCCCGGGCGCGACTCCCTTGAAACCGGCAGTTGAAACCACATTGATCAACACGCCGCTGGTGCCTGCCGCAATCATCCGCCGGGCGGCCTCGCGGCAACTGGCAAAGACTCCCCGCAGGTTGACGTCGAGCGTCTGATCCCAGACCGCATCGGTCATCTCGAGCAGGGGCACATTGGGGTAGAGCCCCGCATTGTTCACCCAGATATCGAGACCGCCAAACTCGCCGATTGCCAGGTCCGCCGCAGCGACAATCGACGCTGTATCGGTAACATCGAGCCGGGTGGCGATGACTTTCGCGCCATAACGGGCGGATATCCCGGCTGCGGCCTGGCGCGCCTGATCGATCTTGAGATCGCCGATCACCACCGCAGCTCCTGCCTCGGCCAGCCGCCGCACCATGGCATTGCCCAGCCCCTGTGCGCCACCGGTGACGACCGCTGTCCGGCCTGCGAGCGAAACCAGCTCGGCGATGCTCTTGCCCGAAACGTCGGCGATGGCCATGCCGCTCATGGCCGCGCCGCATCGCCAAACGGGATAACGTCGTCGGCATAGTCGATGTCGCCCAGCACGATGTTGGTGCCGATCGCCTCCCCTGCCACGCGTTCCCACAGCACCAGCTTGTCGTGCCACGGCGATGCAGGGTGATCGTCCATCAGCGGGCCGACCTCAATACCCAGCGCAGCCAGCCGCGCCTTGTGGGCATCAAGGTCTTTCACCCCGAAAACCACCGAGGTCACGCCCTCGCCCTTGCGCTCGAGCTCGCTCCACAGCCACTGGTTGAAATCGGTGCGCCGTTCCATCGGTGCGACCACTTCAAGCCCGGCTTCCCAGCTGATGCACATGGTGAAGCCCATGTCCTCGCGGACAAAACGGGTGAGCGTCGCGCCGGTCAGCAACTCCAGCCGCGCGACATTTGCATCGAGCGTATCCGGGCGTGACAGCCAGGCGACATGATCGACGTGGTTGATGAATTTTTTCATGTGTCCGGCTCCGCTAGAACATCGTGCTGCCGCCATCGACGCCGATGGTCTGGCCGGTGACAAAATTGCCCTCGTCGCTGGCGAGGAACAGGCACGTGGGCGCGATGTCTTCAGGGGTGCCGAAGCGGCCGAGTGCCACTTTGACCCGCTCCGCCTCATAAGTTCCCGAATCTTCCAGATACCAGATCGACTTGGGCGTCAGCGCCGAAGGCAGGATGGTGTTCACCCGGATGCCCTGCGGCCCCCATTCCTTCGCCGCCGTGCGGGTGAGCGAGCGGATCGCCTCCTTGCTGGCCGAATAGGCGAGGAAGCCCGGCTCGCTGCGCGGGCCATAGGATGATCCAAAATTGAGCACCGCGCCGCCGCCCTGCGCCACCATGTGCGGATGACACAGTTGCATCAGCTGGAGCGAACCGAAGAAGGCCGACTGGAAGTCGATCTTGCAATTGGCCTCCATCTTCGGGTCCAGGATCGGCAGATAGTCGGTGAAGGTGTGGGCGTTGTTGACCAGCACATCGACCCGGCCCCAGTCGGCAATGGCCCGGGCGACGGTCGCCTCGGACTGGTCCATTTCGCCCGCCAGCGCCACCAGCGGCGTGCAGACCCCGCCCGCCGCCGTGATCTTTGCGGCCACCTCCTCCAGCTTGCTCAGCGTGCGGCCGGTAATCAGCACCTTGCAGCCCTGCCGCGCAAACAGCTCGGCAATGGCTGCGCCGATGCCCTGCCCCGCGCCGGTGATGATGGCGACCTTGCCCGCCAGCCTTGCGCTCGTTTCAGCCATGTTCGATCTCCCGATTGCGTGTTGTTCGTCACAGTGTTAGCAACGGTCGGACGGGCGGTCAATTGCCGCGATCACCGGGAGGCTGCCACGATGAAATTCGGGATCATCATCAATCGCAAGATGATCGCTACAGCCTCCAGCGATCCATATGGGCCCCTGTTCAGCTATCTCAACGAGATGGAGGACCTGGGCTACGATCTCGCCTGGTGCGGCCACCACCGCTTCGCGCCGACATCGGCTTTCGGCGGCGATCAGGCATCCGAACCAAGCGCGCCGTTGCTGATGCTGGCCCCGCTGATCGCGCGGACCCGGACCATGCGCTTCGCCAGCAACATCATGCTGCTGCCCTCGCGCCATCCGCTTGAGGTGGCCGAGGAAATCAACACGCTGAACGAAATGGCGAACAACCGTTTCATCCTGGGCGCCGGGATCGGCTACAAGCCGGACGAGTTCGAAAACTGCGGCTGGGGCTTCAAGTCGCGTGCCAGCCGCTTTGAGGAATGCCTTGAAATTCTTCGGCTTGCCATGCCGGGCGCGCCGTTTTCCTATCACGGCAAGCATTTCAACATCGACGATGTGATGATCACCCCGCCTGCCTTGCGCGGCGCTGTCCCGCCGTTATGGATCGGCGCGGTCAGCGATCCGGCAATGCGGCGCGCAGGCCGCCTCGGCGACGGCTGGATCGTCAGCTTTGCCGAGCACCTGATCGAACTGGCGGGCAAAGTGGCAACCTACAAGGCCATCGCTGCCGAACATGGCCGGCCAGCCACCATCGCCCTGATGCGCGACCTGCACATTGCCGAAACCCGCAGCCAGCTCGATCCGCAATTCCTGCCCAACATCATCAAGGTCTGGCAAAGCTATGACGATCTCGGCTCGAAAGCGGACCGGGATCCGCTGGCGGATGAGGTCATGTTCGGTGGCAAACAGGTCAGCCTCGAAGACTTCGCCCCCAACCGCGCTGTGGTCGGCGATCCTGACGATTGCATCCGCGAGATGAACCGCATCCATGAAATCATCAATCCCGAATGGCTGTTCATCACCCCCACCGGCGTGCCCGAACCCGCGCAGCAGATCCGCGAACTGCGGCTGTTCGCAAAACATGTCATGCCGTACTTCCGCGACTGATCGAAAGGCAGGAATCGACAATGCAAACAGTCGTTGCAATTGATAAGGCCACCCGGCGCATGGGGCCGGTGGGCAGCGAAACCTGGCACGCGATGCTCGATGCCGCCGAGGCGGTGCTGCGCGAGGAAGGCCACGCCGCGCTGACATCGCGCAGCATCTCCGATCGCATCGGCGCCAAGCAGCGGCTGGTCTATTACTATTTCCTGACCATGGATGAGCTGATCACCGCCATGTTCCACCGGCTATCGACCCGCGAACTGGCGCGGCTTGCGGAGGCGGCGCTGTCGCCCGCGCCGCTGCGCGAGATCTGGGACCTGTGCATCCACACCGCCGACGCCCAGCTGATTTCCGAATTCACCGCGCTCGCCCACCGCATCGAGGGGTTGCGTCAGGAAGTGACCCACTTCATCGAGGAATCGCGGCGAATCCAGGTCGGGATGCTCGAAGCCGCCTTGCGCGCCCAGCCGGCAGCCAGCCCGCTGCCGCCTGCCGCGCTGGCGATTCTCGCGACCAGCCTCGCGCTGACGCTGACCCGCGAACAGCAGCTTGGCGTCTCATCCGGCCATGCCGAGGCGATGGCCGCAATCAGCGCATTCCTCGCGCTGGCCGAACCCGATGCTTCGCAAGGAACCGAGCAATGAGCGCAGCCGACTTCTATTCCGATCCCGCGGTAATCGCCGATCCGCGCAGTTATTACGACCTCATGCGCGCCGCTGGCCCGGTGGTGCGCGAGGCTCATCATGGCACGCTGATGGTCACCGGCTATGATGCTGCGCTCGAAGTGCTCAATGGCAAGGGTGATGTCTGGTCCTCCGCCTGCTCGGTGGTCGGCCCGATCCCCGGCCTGCCGTTCACGCCGCAGGGCAGCGACATCCGTGACCAGCTCGATGCCCATCGCCACGAAATGCCATGGTCAGACCATCTCGCCTGCATGGACGGCAAGCAGCATGCCGACCTTCGCGCACTGCTGGGCAGAGTGCTGACCTACAAGCGGCTGAAAGCCAACGAGGACTACCTGCACGATCTTGCCGACCGGCTGATCGACAAGTTCGCGGCCAGCGGCGTGTGCGATGTCATGCCCGAATATGCACATGCCACAACCACTTACGCCATATCCGACCTGATGGGCATCCCCATGGCTGACCGGGCGGAGCTGCTCGAATTGATCGGCGCACCGCCCAGCCAGGTGGCAGGCGACGCGCCGCATAAAGTCGGCCCCGATCCGCTGATCTTCATGAAGCCGCGCTTCGATCAATACTTGCGCGAACGGCTCGAAGAGCCGCGCGGCGACCTGATGTCAGAGCTCGTCCATGCAACCTTCAAAGACGGCAGCAAGCCCGAATTCAGCGCCATTTCCAACCTCGCCCGCTTCCTGTTCGGCGCGGGGCAAGACACCACTTCGCGGCTGATCGCGATGGCCGTGCTGATCCTCGCCGAAGACGCCGCGTTGCAGGACCGGCTGCGCGCCGATCCTGCCCGCATTCCCGACTTCCTCGAAGAAGTGCTGCGCTATGATGCGCCGGTCAAAGTCGCCTATCGCCTCGCGCTGATCGACACCCGGATCGGCGATCTGCCGGTAGCAGCCGGAACGCTGGTCACTGTCTGCCTGACCGGGGCGAGCAATGATCCGGCGAAGTTTCCAGATCCTGCGGCGTTCGACATCGAGCGGCCCGGGGTGCGCGATCACCTCGCCTTCAGCCGCGGCATCCACGGGTGCCTCGGCGCGCCGCTGGGGCGGATGGAAGCGCGCATCGCCATTGCGCGGCTGCTCAGCCGGATCGCCAATATCCGCATCGATGAGGCCAGGCATGGCCCGTCCGGTTCCCGGCATTACCGATTCGAGCCGACCTATTCGTTCCGCAGTCTTTCCGATCTCCACATCTGCTTCGATCCGGCCTAGGATGGGCGCAGAGGTCCGCGACTGGCGGGCCGGGAGAATGTGCCCATGCAACTGGAATTTGCCCTCGGCGAAGCGGCAGACATGATCCGCGATGCCGCCGCGCGGTTTGCGGACGACAAGATCGCTCCGCTTGCGGCCAAGATCGACGCCGAGGACTGGTTCCCGCGCGACCTCTGGCCGCAGATGGGGGCGCTGGGGCTGCATGGCATCACGGTCGAGGAAGAATGGGGCGGGCTGGGCCTGGGCTATCTCGAACACATGGTCGCGGTGGAAGAGATCAGCCGCGCCAGCGCCTCGGTCGGGCTGTCTTATGGGGCGCACTCGAACCTCTGCGTCAACCAGATCCGCCGCTGGGGTTCGGACGAGCAGAAGGCGCGTTATCTGCCGAAGCTGATTTCGGGCGAACATGTCGGCAGCCTTGCGATGTCGGAAGCCGGTGCGGGATCGGACGTGGTCTCGATGAAGCTGCGCGCCGAAGCCGTCCCCGGCGGCTTCCGCCTCAATGGCACCAAGTTCTGGATCACCAATGCCGCTTATGCCGATACGCTGGTGGTCTATGCCAAGTCCGCGCCCGGCGAAGGCTCGCGCGGGATCACCGCTTTCCTCATCGAAAAAGGCATGGCGGGTTTTTCGATCGGCCAGAAGATCGACAAACTGGGTATGCGCGGCTCGCCGACTGCCGAGCTGGTGTTCGATGATTGCTTCGTGCCGGAGGAGCAGATCATGGGTCCGCTGCATGGCGGCGTCGGCGTGCTGATGTCGGGGCTGGATTACGAGCGCGTCGTGCTCTCGGGCATCTCGGCCGGGATCATGCAGGCCTGCCTTGATGTCGTGCTGCCCTATGTGCGGACACGCAAGCAGTTCGGCAAAGCCATCGGCTCGTTCCAGCTGATGCAGGGCAAGGTCGCCGACATGTATGTCGCGCTCAATTCGGCGCGCAGCTATATCTACGCGGTCGCGCGCGCCTGCGATGCGGGGGCGACGACGCGCTTCGATGCCGCCGGCGCGATCCTGTTTGCCTCGGAAAACGCCGTCAAGGTTGCGGGCGAGGCGATCCAGGCGCTGGGCGGCGCGGGCTATACCAAGGACTGGCCGGTGGAGCGCTTCTGGCGCGACGCCAAACTGCTCGATATCGGCGCGGGCACCAACGAGATCAGGCGGATGCTGATCGGGCGGGAACTTATCGGCGCTGGCGGATAGGTTTCCGGGGGGCGACGATGAAACTTTCGCCGTGCTGGCGCGTTGAACGGTCCAGAGCAACAGACCCCAGGACCGCCCCATGCCTCTCAAGTCGCCGTTCAAACTGCCGCCGCTGCCATTCGCCCGACTGGCGCTGTCGCCGCACATGTCGGCGGAAACCCTCGATATCCACCACGGCAAGCATCACCAGGCCTATGTCGACAAAACCAACGAACTGGTCGCCGAAGCCGGTCTCGGCGAGCAATCGCTGGTCGAACTGATCCGCAGCACCAAGCCTGGCGCGCTGCGCAGCAATGCCGGGCAGCTGTGGAACCACAGTTTCTTCTGGCAGTGCCTTGCCCCCGATGCCCGGCCGCCCTCCGGCCAGCTCGCGGCGCTCATCGCCGATGGCTATGGGACCAGCAAAGAGCTGATCGGTGCGCTGGCGGACGAAGCTGCAGGCCATTTCGGCAGCGGCTGGGTCTGGTTGCTGCTTGAGCGCGGCGCGCTCAAGATCGTCTCGCTGCACGACGGCGACAGCCCGGTGGCCCATGCCGGTATGATGCCGCTGTTCGCGCTCGATGTCTGGGAACATGCCTACTACATCGACTATCGCAACGCGCGGCCGGACTATGCCAAGGCGGTGCTCGGCCATCTGGTCAATTGGCCATTCGTTGCGAAAAACCTTGACGGCGAGGGCATATCGCGCGCCGATCAGGGCTGAGCGGCGACGCACCCGATCAACTCGATCTGCGGGGCTTCGCCCGCTCCGCTATCTTACACCAACGCCCTCACTCCGCGCCTGCAACGCTTCGGTGAGCGACTTCACCGCTTCGGTCAGCGCAAGCACTTCCTTCTCGCGCAATTCGTCGATCTTCTGGTGGAGCAATTCGATTTCCAGCTCGGCCTTGATGTTGATCTGATAATCGGCGGCTGCTTCCTTGCGGTCGATATCCTGCTGGCGGTTCTGGCTCATCATGATGAACGGCGCGGCATAGGCAGCCTGGAAGGATAGCGCCAGATTGAGCAGGATGAAGGGATAGGGATCCCAGTGCTGCATCCAGGCGGTGATATTGAGCGCAATCCAGCACAGCAGGATGGTGCTCTGGATGATGATGAAGCGCCACGAACCCATGGTCGCCGCGACGCTGTCGGCGATACGCTGCCCGGTGGTCAGCCGGTCGGCGTCTGCCGGTGCTTCGTGCGCGCGCTGCTTGCGGCGTAGTCCCCGAAGCTGGCGGAGCAGTGCGGCTTCGTCGGCACCCAGGATATGTCGCTGATCCTTGCTCAAGACCATGCACTGGCACTCCTGTTTGCGGGATCGACCTGGCTCGCAATCTCGGCCAAGACCCCCTGATGGACTTCGATGACCAGCTTAGGCGCTATTTCGGCACAAGCGAACTTTCCGCGATCACCCCTGCCGTGATGACGGGCGGGATCGAGCATATGGCGGTGGACCTTGGCCTGGAGAAGGATCGCGGGCGGCGGTTCGCGCTGTGGGCGCTGATGCACATGCTTGGCGCCGCACCAAGCCTCGATGTCGCCTTCAAGGACGAAGCCGACCGCAATTCCGCGCGCGATTTCATGGATATGATTGACCGCGAAAATCCCGATTAACAGCCGGTCCGCTTGCGCGTAACCTCTCGTCCGATCAGCGCGGCAGCAATGAATTCGCCCGTCCGCCCCGCGCCATTCTCGCCGCCTCCGGCTCGCCGATGACGCCGGACGGGTGAAGACCGCGCTGACGCAAAGCAGCAAGAAAACCGGCCCGGCCTAACCCCGGGAATCGCGGATTGATTGTCCCGCCTCTCGCCTTTTGGCACAATGAGCGGCTAAGGGGGCGCTTCGATTCGCCGCGAGGCCACGTTGGAGTTATGGAATGAAGCTATTTCGCTGGGCGGCGGCCGGAGCCTCGGTCTATGTCATCTACAAATATTCGATCGGCAAGAAGGCCAAGGGCGAGAACGTGTTCGACAGCCCCCAGGCCGCTTCCGATGCCAGCGCACCGGCCAAGCGCGCCCGCGCCAAGCGAACGCCGCGCGCCAAGTAGTCCGCCATCAGGCCCGCAGGTTCACCCCCGCGCCGCGGCAATCACTTCGCCCACCTTGTCGGTTATCTGCTGGACCGAGTATGGCTTGGGCAGGAAGGCGACATCGTCGATGCCGATCTGGTCGCGCAGTTGCTCCTCGGCATAGCCTGACATGAACAGCACCGGCATCTGCGGCGCGATGCGGCGGATTTCGCGGACCATGGCGGGGCCGTCCATCCCCGGCATAACGACATCGGAAACCACGACGTCGAACTTGCCGCCTTGCGTCACCAGCTCCAGCCCCTCCTCGCCGTCGCGCGCCGGCGTCACTTCGAAGCCCGCGCGGACGAGCGCGCGTTCGGCGACCATGCGCACCGGGTCTTCGTCTTCCACCAGCAGCACGCGCCCGCCGCCGGACCACTGCGCCTTGGGCGGCTCGGCTGGGCCATCGACAAGCTCAGGCTGAGCGGGGTCTGAATTGGCTCCGGCGTGGTGCACCGGCAAATAGACCGTGAACTTGGTCCCCTGCCCCAGCACGCTGTCGGCGAAGATGAAGCCGCCCGATTGCTTGACGATGCCATAGACCGTCGAAAGCCCGAGGCCAGTGCCGCCCAGGGCGCCGCCACGGCCCTGCTCCTTGGTGGTAAAGAACGGCTCCCAGATCTTGCCGAGATGCTCGGGCGCGATGCCGCCGCCGGTATCCTCGACCTCGAGCGCGGTATAGTCGCCCTGCGGCATGACCTCGCTGCGCAACGCGCGCACTTCTGCCGGGCCGATGCGGCGGGTCGCGATGGTCAGCCGTCCGCTGGCATCCCCGCCCTTCTTCTCGGCGAGCGACTGCATCGCATCGCGCGCATTGACCGCGAGGTTGACGATGACCTGCTCAAGCTGGGTCGGATCGGCCCTCACCGCGCCAAGATCGCGGTCATGGCGCACGGTTAGCTGAATCTTCTCACCGATCAGCCGCTTCAGCATGTGCGAGACTTCGCTGACCACGTCGGGCAATTGCAGCACTTGCGGACGCAGCGTCTGCTGGCGCGAGAAAGCCAGCAATTGCCGGGTGAGCGAGGCGGCGCGGTTCGAATTGGCGCGGATCTGCTGGATATCGTCATAGTCGCTGTCGCCGGGCATATGGCGCATCAGCATCAGGTCGCAAGTGCCAAGGATCGCGGTGAGCACATTGTTGAAATCGTGCGCGACGCCGCCCGCGAGTTGCCCGACCGCCTGCATCTTGGTCGCCTGCGCCACTTGCCGCTTGAGCCGGGTTTCCTCGCTGCTGTCAGTCAGCCCGAGCAGCACCGCCGCCTCGCCCAGCCCGCGCACGCCCGCCAGGCTGAGCGTGACGGGCTCCTCGGGCTGCCCCGCCAGCCGCACCGCGATGTCGCCGGTGCCCACCGGGCCAATGCAATGGCGGCGGATCGCATCGCTCAGCGGGCCTTTGTCTTCCTGCACCACCAGGTCGGTTGGATAGGTCGGCGGCGCTTCGCCCTCGCGCAGGGCGGCGCGCATGAAAGCGGCATTGGCGAACAGCAGCCGGCCATCGCGGTCAGCCATGGCGAGGCCCAGCGGCAATTGCGCGAGGAGCGATTCCAGATGCGGCGCGGCGGCAGAGCCATCGCTGCCGCCCCCGCCCAGCCCCGCGCCGGCATCGGCGACCAGGATCAGCGAAGCCGTCGCTTCGGGATCGTGCCCGCCGGGAAGATCGGGATCGGTCAGCGGCAGGTAATGCAGCGTCAGCCCGCCACTCTCACGCCCATCCCGCGCCCAGCCGAAGCGGTCGCCCTCGTCCTGGCGCAAGTAGGAGACAAAATCGCGGCCCGCGACGACCGCGAGCGGATCGCCGGTCGCGCGTGCAGCGAAGCCTGCGCTGGCCTCGCGGATCGCGCCCGATGGCTCGACAACGGCAGCGGCAAACCCGGCTTGCGACAGCGCCCGGCCCAGCTTGCCGGCCAGATGCCCTGCCAGATCGGCCAAGGGCTCGGCATCGGCGACAAGGGTGAACTGCCAGACGAGGAAATCCTCGCCGCGCCCGCTGCGCATGGCTTTCGCCTGCCAGCGCCCGTCAGCACCCTCGAGCAAGTCAGCCATGCCCGCGCCGTCGCGCCAGCCGTCGCGCGCAGCGCGCGCCAGCCGTTCGAGCGAGGGCTGATCCACCGGCAGCCGCGGCGGCGAATGGTCAGCGCCGAACCATGCATTGTAGCTTCCATTGGCGCAGACCAGACGCCCGGCGCGGTCAGTAATCGCGACGGCGCAGTCATCACGCTGGATCGCCGCGACCGTCACCGACCAGTCGGGCATGGCGAGTTGCTCAGGTGCCCGGGCATCGCGCGGCTGCGCCAGCCACCAGACCAGCGCGCCCAGCCCCAGCAGTCCCGAGGCGAAGCCGATGGCGACCAGCGGTTCGCCGACGACGAACCAGACCAGCGCCAGGCTGGCCGCCAGACCCGCGCTGATCAACAGCCAGTCGCGCGCGCGGTGCTGGCCATCTCCTTGCGTGCTGGCCGCAGCCGGCACCGCCTATTGCCCCACCCGGCGGCGCCTGCGGCGCAGGATCGTGGTGCGCCAGATATAGCCGGACAACAGATAGCCGACCGCCCCGGTGATCGCCGAGACGACGAACAGCCCGAAAACCAGATACTTGCCCTCGTCGGTGATCCAGTGGAGCCCGCTCCAGAAGTCGTGCACCTGCATCAGCGCCTCATACGGCCCCAGCACTATCGCCGGATCGGCGCGCAGCATCCATCTGCCGACCTGATAGGAAAAGGCCCAGAGCAGCGGCGTGGTGAACGGGTTGGTGAGGAAAGTCATCAAGGCGGCGAGCGGCACGTTGGCGCGCACCGGCATTGAGAGGATCGCGGCAAAAACGATCTGCGCGAACGGCACCATGATCCCCACCACGATCCCCAGAGCCACCCCGCGCGGCACCGAACGGCGGGTGAAGCGCCACAATTCGCTGCGCAGCGCGCTGCGCGGCACATAGCGGTTGCCCTCAAGCTGCGCGTGCGTCGGCATACGGCGCGAGAACCAGTCGCCCATGCTGGACAAGGCGCTGGCCAAGGAGCGGGAATTCGGCGCAGTCATCGCAGGCAATTTCTCATGAGTGTTCACGCATAATGCGTCCCTGCTCGCGCTTCCAGTCACGTTCCTTGACCGTCTGGCGCTTGTCCGCCGCATTCTTGCCCTTGGCCAGTGCCAGTTCGACCTTGGCGCGGCCCCGGCTGTTGAAATAGATCGACAGCGGCACCAGGGTCATCCCCTTGCGCTCGACCAGCCCGTGAAACTTGGCAATCTCGCGCTCTTTCAGCAGCAGCTTGCGCGGGCGCTTGGGCTCGTGGTTGTGGCGATTGCCGTGGCTGAATTCGGGGACATTGCTGTTGACCAGCCAGACCTCGCCGCCCCTCACTTCGGCATAGCTCTCCGCGATCGAGCCCTCGCCGAAGCGCAGGCTTTTCACCTCGGTGCCGGTCAGCATGATCCCCGCCTCAACGGTGCTCTCGATAAAATAGTCGAACTTCGCGCGCCGGTTCTCGGCGACGATCTTCTGCTTGTCGAATGCGGCGTGGGTCGGGCGGGCCATAGTCAGGCTGCATGTAGGGAGCGTGGCTGCAAAAGCAATTGGGAGATAGGCCCGCAATGACACGGCTCACGGCATTTGCCGCAGCAAAGCCATGGTCTGGCGCGCGGGAGCGAGTTGCACAAAACCTGAATCGCCCCCAGACCCGCTTACCCTGAGCTTGTCGAAGGGCTGTCCTTTTCTTCGTGCACAATGGCACGCGGCTTGAGGTAACAAGCAGCCCTTCGACAAGCTCAGGGTAGACGGCTGTTTGGTTCAGTTTTAACGCACGGCGTATCAGCGCTGGTGAAACCCCATGCACACATCGACTGCGATGATCCGGTCGTCCGCGCCGAACTCATAGATCGAGACCGAACGCAGCGAAGTCTTCGAGCCATCCTTCGCGGTGCTGAACTCGTCGAGATCGAGATAGACGACATTGCCCGCCTCGGTCGCGCGGTGGAGATGCTTCTCGTATTTCCCGCTGCCGCCATTCCATTGCTCGAGCATGGCGCGATAGCTGGGCCAATCCATCGGCTGGTCGCGCTCGTTGCCGCGCCGCACGAACCGATCAGGATCGATGAGCGGCAACATCGCGTCGAAACTCTCGCCATCGCTGCTGTTGACGATCTGCGCCATCCTGTCGCCGTAAGTGATCGCCAGCCGTGCGCGGGTGCTGGTGATGTCTTCCTGCCTGGTCCAGTCGCCTGCCATTGTCCGCTCTCCTGCTTTATCGTTCGTGGGTGATGGTCGCCATGAGCAAAATTCTTTTGGGTCTTATTCTTAAGGGCGGATCAATCAGCGATCCATCGCAGCCTTGATCCGTTTGATGAAGGCATCGCGGCTTGGCGCTGTCTTGTATAGGACGGCTTGCTGCAAATTCGAATGGTGCGTCCCTTCGACCCGCTTCAAAACCAACCTCTGTTCGCGCCCCTCCGTGCCGCCAGGTTCAAAGCCATAGACCATGAAAACGATGTTCACGTTCTTGGAACTCAAATCCTCGGTCGTGAAAAAATCGGCATCCCGGCGGAAGTAGTCATACACCTCGTCCTGAATCGATGCGACAATCTTGGTGCCCCAGTGGTGGTGGTAATACCCTTTAGAGATGAGCTGGTTCATGTATCGCTTGGCAACGTTCTTCCAGTTGAAGTTGTATGTCGGGCGCTTTTCCATCTGCTCGCCCGCCAACAGGGCATCATAGGCGGGACGGGCCGAACCGGTGATGTCGATGGCCTGCAACTCGACTGAAACAAATTGGCTTATGCTGCCGTCGGCGGCAATGTCGGAAATAACAAAATCGACGTTGCCGAAGCCTTCCATCTTCACCTCACGGGTCATGATGGGGTTGCTCGGCTTGGGGCCGGTCCATGCGTGATCGATCACGTCTTGCAAAAAATCGCGTTCGTAGAAACGCTTTGGACAAACTGCCACGACATCGCCTGACGATTTCCGCAAGGAGCAAACCGGATAGGGGTTCTTCTTGTCCGCCGTGCTGCGCTTGATGCAGGTGCGATCAATGAAAGGACAGAGATAGTCATGCGCGGCTGGTTGGAATCCTGATGTTGCCCTGCGGCCAAGAATTTCTTCAATTGCCTCGGTCGGGTCGAAACTCATCCATCCTCACTCGGCAGCAACAAGCTCGCCCTGACTCATTATTTCAACGGCTCCTAGCACGCCCTCGGCGATCTTGCGGCCGAGAAGTGGCGGCACCGCATTGCCGACTTGGACATATTGTTCGGTGCGCGGTCCGGCGAACTGAAACCAATCGGGAAAGGACTGGAGTCGGGCCGCTTCGCGTACGGTCAGCGATCGGTTCTGCTCGGGGTGAACATAGGCCCCCCAATGAATGTCGCACTTGGTGAGTACGGTCGAAGACAGCCCGTCCTTGCGCAGACGTCCATAGCGTTTGGTGTGGTCGCAGCGGCGAGCCTTCTTCATCCCGGCAGGCAACAGATCATGCGGAATGTCGCGCCAACTGCCGCCCTCGGGGATGTGTAGCATCCGCTGCTCATTGATCGGTGCCAAACGTGAGGCTTGGTGGTTGGTGACCGCTACGGCATTACCGCGCAGCATCCGCTGATACCCTGAGAATGGTGGCGACCGATACTTTTGCGCGCCTTCAGGTGCCTCGCCATTCTCAAGACGCGGCAAATCGCCGATAGCGTCCCAAACATTGACATGGGGCAGCAGGCCTTTGCCGTGAGTAGGCTGCGGCCACACAATGGGCGCGCCGATACGATTGCCTAGGAACACGACACGGCGACGCTCCTGTGGAACACCGTAGTCTTCGGCCTTGAGGGTGCGATACTCAACAGCATACCCCAGTGCGTTCAAACTCTCGACAATGGCACTTACAGGCTCACCCCCTCCTGAAGACAAGATGCCGGTTACGTTTTCCATGACCACCCATTCAGGGTAGAGGCCTTCAACCATGCGCAAATATTCGCGAAACAAGTTGGCGCGCGCGTCGTGCATTCCGCGTTGATGATTGTAGACTGAAAAGGCTTGGCACGGCGGACCACCGACCAAGCAGGTTAGCTCACCACGGCGCAAACCGGAATCAGCAAGCACCCGCTCCGCCGATATGCTCTGAATGGGTTCACCGAAAAACTTGGCCTCCGGATGCGTCGCCGCAAAAGTGACACCTGCCGATTCGAAGAGATCGTTTCCCGCCAGCACAGTGAAACCAGCCTGCCGGAATCCCTCAGACAGACCGCCCGCTCCACAAAACAGATCAATCACAGTCAGGCGTTGCACGGGCGCCTCCTCATAAAACAAATCGAGAACACTGTGCAGACATATGCAGGTGGCCGCAAGCCTTAACTACTCTGAATCGGAGCAATCTCTCAACCGGCGAATGAGCTCGATGCCTAGTTTACCAACAGATAAACAAGAACCCTCAAACCAGCCCTGCCCCCTTCAGCGCCGCATCAACCGCCGCGCGCGCCGCATCGTTACACGCCACCATCGGCAGGCGCAGCTCATCGGTCATCCAGCCCTGCACCCGGCTCAGCGCATACTTGCACGGCCCGGGCGAGGCATCCTCGAACATCGCGTAGTGCAGCGGATAGAGCGCGTCGTTGAGCGCCCGCGCACGCACGTAGTCCCCCGCCGCCAGCGCCGCCTGGAATTCGGCGCACAGCCTTGGCGCGACATTGGCGGTGACCGAGATGCAGCCCACCCCGCCGGCGGCGAAATGCGGCAAGGCGGTGTCGTCGTCGCCCGACATCTGGCAGAACGGCCCGGTGATGCCCATGCGGTGATCGGCGATGCGGGAAAGGTCGCCGCTGGCGTCCTTGATGCCGATGATGCGGCCGGGAAAACTGTTCGCCAGTTCGCAAACCGTCTCGGGCTTGAGGTCGGTCACCGTGCGGCCGGGAACGTTGTAGAGCACTATCGGCAGGTCGCTCGATTCCGCCAGATGGCTGAAATGCGCGATCAGCCCGGCCTGGCTTGGCCGGTTGTAATAGGGCGCGACGACCAGCGCGGCGGCGGCACCTGATTTCTTCGAGAAATTCATGTGCAGAGCCGCGTTCTTCGTATCGTTGCTGCCGCAGCCGGCGATCACCGGCACGCGTCCCCCCGCCTGCTCGATGCAGACCTCGATCACCCGGTGGTGCTCGGCGTTCGACAGCGTCGAGGCCTCGCCGGTGGTGCCGCAGGGGACGAGCGCGCTGGAACCTTCCTCGATCTGCCAGTCGACAAGCTTGCGGAATGCCGGTTCGTCAAACGCCCCGTCGCGAAATGGTGTTACCAGAGCCGGTATCGAGCCGGAGAACATCGACTTTTCCCTCACCTTTGCGCCAGGCGGGCCTTGCCGCGCGCGCCGCCACGTTTCATTCAGCATCTGATAAGGAGCCTTTTTCCAAAATGTCCAGTATGCAGCGCGTCTTGAACCTTGTCGTCTTGTCCAGTCTGGCGCTGTTCGCCGCGCCCGCGCTGGCCCAGGAGGGCCGCGAATGGGACCTGGCGCGCACCCAGAACGCCAGCACCCCGCGCAGCGCGATGGGCCAGGCGATCGAACGCTGGCGGCTGCTGTCGAAGAACGATGGTTATCCGTTTTCGGAATATGCCGGCTTCCTGCTCTCCTATCCCGGCTTTCCCGACGAGGCGAAAATCCGCGGCTATGCCGAGCGCGCGCTGACCCGCGAAACGGTTGAAACCCCGCGCCTCATCGCCTTTTTTGACCGGGTGAAGCCCACCACCAATCCGGCGAAAGCGCTCTATGCGCTGGCGCTGTCTGCCGCCGGCCGGCCCGAAGCGCGCGCCATGGCGCTGGAGGCCTGGCGCGGCGGGGCAATGAGCGAGGCATCGGCTGCCGCGCTGCAATCGCAATTCGGCAGCCAGTTCTCCAGCGCCGACCACGACGCGCGGATGAACGCACTCCTGTGGTCGGGCGATGTCTATCAGGCGCAGCAGGCGCTCAATTTCGTCTCGGCGGCTGCGCGCAACACCTTCGCCGCGCGGCTCGCCATGGTCCAGGGCAACAGTCCCGAACAACTGGGCATCCAGCCCACCGCCGACATGCTGCGCGATGCGGGCTTCGTCTACAACCGCATCCGCCAGCTGAAAGGACGGGGCGACTACCCCGGCGTCACACAATTGCTGCTGACCCGCCCGCGCGCCGCCGCCCCGCCGCTCGATCCGACCAAGTGGATCGGCGAGCTGCTCAACTCGGCAAAGGGCGCAGGCGCGGAAAGCGCGGTGCGCATCGCGCTCTCGGTCGATGATGCGTTCGCGCCGGGCACAGACGTCAGCCGGATGGGCTTCAAGCTGCGCGACGACTATACCTCGCTGGTCTGGCTGGGGGGAACCAAGGCGCTCGCTTCGCTGGGCGATGGTAACGCCGCATCGCAGCTGTTCTATCGCTATGGTGCCGCTGCGCGCACGCCGCAGACCCGCTCCAAGGGCTTTTACTGGGCCGGGCGGGCCCTGGCGCTGCGCGGCAATGCAGCGGAGGCCGCGCGCTTTTTCGAGATGGCCGCCGCCTATCCCGACCAGTTCTATGGCATGCTCGCGCTCGAGCGGCTGGGAAGACAGCTGCCAAACATGACCACCGCCCCCACCGGCACGCCCACCGCCGCAGAACGCGCCCGGTTCAATGCCCAGCCGCTGGTCGCCGCGGTGCGCGAGGTTGCGCGCGATTATGACTGGCAGACCACGGTGCGCTTCTTCCGCGAGATCAGCGACCAGCCGGTGACCGCCGGCGAACACCTGCTGGTTGCCGATCTGGCCCGCGCCATCGGCCGGCGCGATCTCGCGGTGATCCTGGGCCAATCGGCCCACGCCGATGGCTTCGGTAATTTCCACACGGTCTCGTTCCCGCTGATCCCGGTGCCGCCCGGCACCGACTGGACCGTGGTGCACATGATCACCCGCCAGGAAAGCCAGTTCGCCCAGAACGCGGTGAGCCATGCGGGCGCGCGCGGGCTGATGCAGCTGATGCCGGGCACCGCACGCGAACAGGCGGGCATGCTCGGGCTCAGCTATGAGGCAAGTTCGCTGATCTATGATGCGAACTACAACATCCGCCTCGGCGATGCCTATTTCGCGCGGATGATGGATACCTATGCGGGCTCCTATCCGCTTGCCGTCGCCGCCTACAACGCCGGGCCGGGCAATGTGAACCGCTGGCTGCGCGACAATGGCGATCCGCGCTATGGCGGGATCGACTGGATCGACTGGATCGAACGCATCCCGCTCACCGAAACGCGTGGCTATGTCGTGCGGGTGCTGGAGAACGCGGTTGTTTACGAGGCGATGAACCCGCAAAGGGCGCGGATCAGAGGGCCGAACCCGCTGAGCCAGTTCCTGGGCAAGCGCACGCCGGGGTAGTTGCGCCAGATGGCGCGAGGCGCGGCGGATCCGTTATCGCTTGCGCCCGATCAGCGTTCCCTTGGCCCCGCTGCTGTCGAGCTTAAAGGCGAACCCGGGCCATGCCTCGCGCCAGCGGTTTTTGACCACCCGCTCACCGGGCCGCGCGGCATCGTCGAGCAGAACCATGCCGCCGGGAGTGATCCGGCTGAACAAGGCCTCGCAATTGCCGCGCACGAATGGATTGAGCGCCCAGGGCGGCCCATCGACCACCAGCAGGTCAATCTCGGCGGGAACCTGGCTGAGGTCATACCACTGCGAGCTCCAGCGCGAGGCGCGCCTCGCCAGCGGCGCGTGGATAATCTGCGCATGGAGACCATGGTCGCCCAGCCATTGCCCGGTTGCACGGCAGAAATCGGCGTGCTGGTCATAGCTCACCAACCGGCCGCCGCCGTGGCGCTCCAGCGCGCGCGCGATGATCAGCGTCGATGCGCCGCATCCCAGTTCGACCACGCTGCGCGGGCGCAGCAATGCGATGGCATCGACGATATGCCGCAGGAACACCGTATCGGCCTTCCAGCTGCCGAGGTTGGGCAAGGCATCGCCGGGCAAGTCGAGCTCGGCGAGCAAGGCCGCTTTTTCAGCTTTGTGCCCGCCATGCAGACTGCGCAGCAGCCACGGCCACTGGATAGCGCCCCAGGCCACGACGAGCAGCTTCTCAGAAGACAGGCGGGCATCTTTGCTTTCCCGGCGAGCGAGAAAGCCGGTGGTGTCGCGGCTGGTCATCAGTCTCCGGTCACATCGGTCCAGCGCTTCCCACGATGCGCAGCCCCTGCCGGCTAGACCGCCAAGATTGCCGGTTGATTACAGGTTCGGCAGAATTGCGGGGACCCGTGCAGCAAGCCCGGACATCGCACTTTCCTGCATCCGCACAACCATCTAAGCCCCGCCGATGACCCTCACCGGCCCGCCGATCACCCCCGCTGGAATGGCTGCGCTGCGCGCACGCTATGACCATTTGCTCGGGCATGAGCGCCCGGCGATTGTCGAAGTGGTCAGCTGGGCGGCGGGCAATGGCGACCGCTCGGAAAACGGCGACTACCTCTATGGCCGCAAGCGCATGCGCGAGATCGACCGCGAGCTGGCGCACCTCGCGCGGCGGATGAAAGTGCTCCGCGTGGTCGATCCGGCGCGGCAGGAAGACCGGCAAAAGGTGCGTTTCGGCGCGACTGTGAGCATCGCAGACGAGCATGACCGGCAGCGCCGCCTGACCATCGTCGGCGATGACGAGCAAGATGCCAGCGCCGGCCTGATCGGCTGGAGCGCGCCGCTCGCCCGGGCCTTGCGCGGCGCGGGCGTGGGCGACTTGCGCCGGGTCACGCTGCCCGGCGGCGAAAAGGAGTGGGAAGTGCTGGAAATCGCCTATCCCGAAGTCTAACGCGGCTGCAATGCGCCTCGCTCTTGCCATCCTCTCCGCAATCGTCGTCGCCGCGCCGGCCATGGCGCGTGACAGCCTAGGCATGTTCGAGTCATGGGGCGCTTTCCGCGATCCCGCCACTTCGGCCGGGATGCCGCGCTGCTATGCCATCGCCAAGGCCGAGCCGAGCACGCTGCAGCGCGATTATCAGCCCTATGCCGCAGTGGGCACCTGGCCGCGCGCGGCCTTGCGCGGACAAGTCCACTTCCGCCTCTCACGCCGGCTCGCGCCGGGCCAGCGCATCGTGCTGGCCATCGGCGAGCAGCGCTTCGAACTCACCGGCGGCGGCGGCGATGCCTGGGCAGCGGACCGGCGGATGGACGCCGCCGTGGTCGCCGCGATGCGTTCCGCCCGCTCCATGACGGTCAGCGCGCGCGGGAGCGATGGTCGCGGATTTTCCAACACCTGGCCGCTGGCGGGCGCTGCGACGGCAATGGACGCGGCAATGATTGGCTGCGCGCAGCTTCGGTGAGGGGATTTCGGTTGATGTTTTTGGCAGATTGTGCCAGAGAGCTTTCATCCAGTCCCCGGTTTGCTCCCTTGAGGCGCTCGCAAGAGCAGGTATCAGCTCAAGGTTGCTCCCGGGGACAAATTTTTTGGCGACGGCAAATGCTTGAAGCACTTGAACTCCAGAAGCTTGCCAAGGAAGTCTTCCATAAGCGGCTTCCTTCAATCCATTTGAACGACGTGCTCACACAACCGATCACCGACAGCGACGGTGAAGCTGCGCTTCGCATTACCCTTGTCCTGACACCCGAATCGTCCGGCGCTATATCCGGTCAAGACGGCTTGAAATTGCTTGTCGCCATTCGAGAGGCACTTTCGCGGAAAGGCGAAGACCGATTCCCCATTGTCGAATACGCCACAGCCGACGATGTGCCGTACGAGGAAGATTAGGCCGATAATTAATGGCCATCCTCAACCCTCGTCATCTCATTGAACAAGCCGAACGCCTCCTTGAGCCTGCTGGAACCAGCAGGCTCATTCGCCAAGCTGATCGCAGGAGAGCTATTTCGTCGGCTTACTATGCTGTTTTTCACTCTACACTGGCCGCGTTAGCAGACGAGTTTGTTGGCAAGGCCGACAGAAAATCGGAACAATACGCTTTGGTCTATCGAAGCATCGACCACAAACCCTTGGCAATCTTGTGCAAAAAAATTAGCAATCCAAATACACGTGGTCAATTTTTGCTTTATTTCCCTGATGACGGACTCGGACCAAACATCATTGAATACGCATCGCTTTTGGCGCAGTTAAAAGAAAAGCGAACAGCTGCCGACTATGATCCATCACATTGGGTGACGCTAGACGACGCGCGACAGGCAATCGTTGATGCGCGCAGTGCTATCGAAGGCTTCACGAAGGCATCGGTTGCAAGGCGGCGAGCATTCCTTGCGCTGCTTGTCTTTCCAATGCGGCCATGACCTTGCAAATCCCCGGAAACACCGACGCCCTCACCGTGCCGCGCCCAGGTCTGGTCAATGGGATTACGCCGCGCGAGGATGGCCGCGTCGATCTCATCGGCCTGCCGCGTGCGCAAATCGCCGCGCTGTTCACCGAGGCCGGGCTTGACGCCAAGGCCGCAAAACTGCGCGCCAAGCAGGTGTTCCACTGGCTCTATCATCGCGGTGTAACGGACTTTGACGCGATGACCGACATCGCCAAGACCATGCGGCCATGGCTCGCGACCCGCTTCGTCATTGGCCGGCCAGAGGTGGTCGAAGCGCAGCACTCGGTCGACGGCACCCGCAAATGGCTGCTGCGCACTGCCGACAATCACGATTTCGAGATGGTGTTCATCCCCGATGAGACGCGCGGCACGCTGTGCGTTTCAAGCCAGGTCGGCTGCACGCTCAACTGCACGTTCTGCCACACCGGCACGATGCGGCTGGTGCGCAACCTGACGCCGGGCGAGATCGTCGGCCAGGTGATGCTGGCGCGCGATGCGCTGGGCGAATGGCCCAAGGGTTCGATGGCCGGGTTCGCCGAGGCGGACGAAGACGACGAACAACGCGGCGACTACACCTCGGACGGCCGCCTGCTGACCAACATCGTCATGATGGGCATGGGCGAGCCGCTGTATAACTTCGAAAATGTCCGCGATGCGCTGAAACTGGTGATGGACGGCGATGGCCTCGGCCTCTCGCGCCGCCGGATCACGCTGTCGACCAGCGGCGTCGTGCCGATGATGGCGCGCTGCGGCACCGAGATCGGCGTCAATCTTGCGGTTTCGCTGCATGCGGTGACCAAGGTAGTGCGCGACGAGATCGTGCCGATCAACCGCAAATATGGCATCGAGGAGTTGCTTGCTGCCTGCGCCGCCTATCCCCGATCGTCCAACTCGCGGCGGATCACCTTCGAATATGTCATGCTCAAGGGCAAGAACGACAGCGACGAGGATGCGCGCGAGCTCGTCCGGCTGATCAAGCATTACAAGCTGCCCGCCAAGGTCAACCTGATCCCGTTCAACCCCTGGCCTGGCGCAGTCTACGAATGCTCCGACCCCGAGCGCATCCGGCGCTTCTCAACGATCATCTTCGATGCTGGCATCAGCGCGCCGGTGCGCACACCGCGCGGCCGCGACATCGACGCCGCCTGCGGCCAGCTGAAAACTTCCGCCGAAAGGAAGAGCCGCGCCGAGCTTGACCGACTTTACGCAGAAAAGCAGGCGGCGCTGGGCTGACTATTCGGGCGCTTGGTCGCAGATCGGCAACGCTTCATCGAACCTTTTGGTTTCCAACGCGTTGTTCATCCCAGGTTGTCGCGGCAAGCACACATGTCGGGGCATCGAACGGCCCGCAAGGCCGCACACAACAGAGGAGATCACGATGCGCAAGACCATTCTGAGCGCCGCACTGGCCGCAATGACCCTGACGGCGGTGCCTGCGATGGCACACAACGGCCAGCGCGGCCATCGCCACTACCAGACCACCGACAACGGCATCCGCCACTGGCGCGGCGATGACGGTCGGCAATATTGCCGCAAGCCCAACGGCACCACCGGGCTGCTGGTCGGCGGCGTTGCCGGCGCGCTGGTGGGCCGCACCATCGATACGCGCGGCGACCGCACGGCCGGCACCGTGCTGGGCGCAGTTGGCGGCGCGTTGATCGGCCGCGAGATCGAACGCAGCGGGGCCCGCTGCCGCTGAGGCCAAATGTAATCGGAGTTCCAACCGGCTGCGGGTTGTGTATGTGGACCCTATGCAACCCGCAGTCCTCATTACCGGCGGCGCCCGGCGCATAGGTGCCGCCATTGCGCGGGCTTTCGGTCAAGCCGGTTGGCACGTCGTTATCCACCACCGCGATTCGCATGACGAGGCAGAGGCGCTCGCCGCCAGCCTGCCTTCTGCCGAAGCGCTGTCCTGCGATCTCGCCAACGCCGATGCCGCGCTGGCGATGATCGCCGGCCTTGCAGCGCGGCTGGGCGACTGGCGGGTGCTGGTGAACAACGCCTCGACCTTTCGCCATGACTCCACTGCGGCGCTCGACCCCCAGATTTTTACCGAGGCGATGGCGGTCAACGCCGAAGTGCCGGTGCGCATGACGCAAGCCTTTCTGGCGCAGGCGCGCAGCGCAGGCGGCCGCCGGGTGATCCAGATTACCGACCAGAAGCTGGTCAACCCCAACGCCGATTTCCTGTCCTACACGATGAGCAAACATGCGCTCGCCGCGACGATTCCGATGATGGCAGTGGTCCAAAGCGACCCGCGCGACCGTATCTATGGCCTCGCCCCCGGTGCCAGCTTGCCGAGCTTCGACCAGATCGATGCCGAACACGAAGTCAGCGGGCGGATGAACCTGCTCGCCCGGCTCACCGACGCCAGCGAACTGGGCGAGGCCGCGCTCTTCCTCAGCCACGGCTGGCTGGCCAGCGGCGAGACATTGATGGTCGATTCCGGGCTGCATCTGGTGCCCAGCACGCGTGATGTGCTGTTCATGGCGCGCGAAAAAAGCGCATGATCGAAGCCTTTTTTGCCTCCACTGCCGTCGTCGCGCTCGCCGAGATCGGCGACAAGACCATGTTGCTCGCGATCGTGCTCGCGGCAAAGCTGCGCGCGCCGTGGCAGATCATCGCCGGCATCCTCATTGCGACCCTGGCCAACCATGCGCTCGCCGCGCTGGCCGGACAGCAAGTCGCCGGACTGGTCGATGCGCCGTGGTTCCGCATTGCCGTGGCGCTGGGCTTCATCGCCATGGCCGCCTGGACGCTGATCCCCGACAAGCTGGATGACGACGAAGAGGGCTTCAAACGCCGCGGGAGTGCGTTCCTGACGACGCTCGTCGCCTTCTTCCTCGTCGAGATGGGCGACAAGACCCAGGTCGCCACGGTGGCGCTGGGCGCGCAATATCGCGCCGTGCTAACGGTTGCCTCCGGCACCACGCTGGGCATGATGCTGGCCAACACCCCCGCCGTTTTCCTGGGGCAGGAACTGGTCAAGCGGGTTTCGCTCAAGGCAACCCGGATTGGCGCGGCGCTGCTGTTTGCCGCACTGGGCATCTGGCAGCTTTGGGAACAGTTGCGATAGCGTCCCGCCCCTGCTAGCCGCGCCTCCGCACCTTTTCCGCGGGAATCGTCCCCAGTTCGGGAACTCAATATGTCCGATATCAAGAAAGTCGTTCTCGCCTATTCGGGCGGCCTCGATACCAGCGTCATCCTCAAGTGGCTCCAGGTCACCTACAACTGCGAGGTGGTGACTTTCACCGCCGATCTGGGCCAGGGCGAGGAACTGGAGCCGGCGCGGGCCAAGGCCAAGCTGATGGGCGTGCCCGACGAGCACATCTATATCGACGATTTGCGCGAGGAATTCGTGCGCGATTTTGTCTTCCCGATGATGCGCGCCAATGCCCGCTATGAAGGCGACTATCTGCTCGGCACCTCGATTGCCCGGCCTTTGATTTCCAAGCGGCTGGTCGAGATCGCGCATGAGACCGGCGCTGATGCTGTCGCCCACGGCGCCACCGGCAAGGGCAACGATCAGGTGCGCTTCGAGCTGTCGTGCTATGCGCTCGATCCGGGTATCAAGGTCATCGCCCCCTGGCGCGAATGGGACCTGACCAGCCGCACCGCGCTGATCGCCTGGGCCGAACAGCACCAGATCCCGGTGCCCAAGGACAAGCGCGGCGAAAGCCCGTTTTCGACCGACGCCAACTTGCTGCATACCTCCAGCGAAGGCAAAGTGCTGGAAAATCCATGGGATGAGACCCCGGACTATGTTTACAGCCGCACGGTCAATCCCGAAGATGCGCCCGACGCGCCGGAATACATCACCGTCGATTTCGAGCGCGGCGACGGCGTGGCGCTGAATGGCGTGGCCATGAGCCCGGCCACCCTGCTCACCGCGCTCAACGAGCTTGGCCACAAGCACGGCATCGGCCGGCTCGATCTGGTCGAAAACCGCTTCGTCGGCATGAAGTCGCGCGGTATGTATGAGACTCCGGGCGGCGAAATCTATGCCCGCGCGCACCGAGGCATTGAGAGCATCACGCTGGACCGGGGCGCGGCGCATCTGAAAGATGAGCTGATGCCGAAATATGCCGAGATGATCTACAACGGCTTCTGGTTCGCGCCCGAGCGCGAGATGCTGCAGGCGGCAATCGATCACAGCCAGGCGAAGGTTTCCGGCACGGTGCGTCTGAAGCTCTACAAGGGCTCGGCGAGCGTCGTGGGCCGCAAATCGCCCAATTCGCTGTATTCG
Organism: Novosphingobium sp.; assembly: GCA_031428115.1. Classification (GTDB taxonomy): domain Bacteria; phylum Pseudomonadota; class Alphaproteobacteria; order Sphingomonadales; family Sphingomonadaceae; genus Novosphingobium. The sequence continues at coordinate 84,134 of JANPOS010000100.1, forward strand.
GAACGTCATGTGACCTTCGAGGACGATGCCGGCGCCTATGACCAGAAGGACGCGGCCGGTTTCATCAAGCTGAATGCCCTCCGGTTGCGGCTGCTGGCGCAGCGGGACCGGTAGACCCGTCCTAAATCGAGCAGAATCAACACCCGATTCGCCGCTCCACAGGTTTTCCCGGATTTGTCCACCGGGGATGCGCAAGATTGCGTTTTACCCCCGCATTTTTCGCTTGCGCGACTCAGAATCAAGGCGCAGCTTATCTGTGTCGAAAGGGAAGATATCCCCTCATCTCTCGGGCCTAACCGCCTGAAAGATAACAGGGAAACTCAACCTGATCGGGGTGGCTGCGATGCCCGCAGCAGCGTCGGAAAACCAGCATGGGGAGCTTCTCGGAGCAAGCCATCGCGAACCGCAGATGCAGCGAGAGGCGCAAGGTCATCGGCAGGCTCCAGGCGAGCCGGAAGGAGCGAAAGCGAAGCTGCGCAGACGGGCCGGAAGGCCGGAAGGCAAGGCAAAGCCAGGCACCCGAAGGACGCCGACGGGTAGTGCGGGTCGCAAGACCAGGCAGACCGGTCGGAAAGGTGTGGGGCGGCCCATTGGAACCGCCAGGTGGAAGGAAAGACTTCCCTGAAGTCAATCCAACCGCCTGACGGGACCACACGCCGGTGCAAGTGTGCCGGTCAATGGTTGCAGCTTTGCTGAGGGCCGCAAGGCGCAAGGTGAGCAAGGCAGCCTGACAGACAGCCAATGACCGCGTGCTGGCATAGCCTTTAGGGGTTCATGCCGAATCCGGTCAGGTCCGATGCGACGAGCATCACGATGCGAAGCACCTCCGGTGCCCAGTGCACTCGAGGATGCTCGATCAGCATCACAGCGGCCAGGTGGAACGTCAGGCAGGTTCGATGCAGCCGCCAATTGGCCACATACGGCGCAGGCGATAGTGGGGTCGGCAGCAATGTCGGCCCCATTTTGCGTGTGGGCCGGGTGTGGTAGCGCGAAGTTTTCCGCTGATCGAAGATTTCTCGCGAAGGCGCGAAGGGACTGAGGCAAGAAGTCGCGAAGGAGTTTGCCGTTCGGCGAAGCCGCTGAAGATTCCCGGGTCTCCGAAATTCGCATAGATGCAAGAACGAGGCCTGCGGCGCGGCAATGCCCCTTCGCGACTTCTTCGCCCCTTCGCATCTTCGCGAGAAACCTTCCTCCTTGACAAAAAAACCATATCGGTTATATGCCCCAGCGTCAGATTCGTCTGACAGCCAGCGACGGGTGCGGGAGGCGATCAAGCGCTTCGCTCTGCCAATTCCCGCGCGGCGGCCGGCGCTCCCCAGCGGAAGCGTCCGCGCACCCAGCAAGCAAAGAGCGCCCAGCGATCTCCGGGCGCAGAAATTCGGGGTATGCCCCGATGACCGGCGGGACAATCGCGAGCCCTAACCGCCGTCACTTTGCTGGCCAGGGCCGAGCCAGACAGTCCCCCGCCGGGTCCGCTGTCCGGCCATTCGCTTGCTCAGGATCTGCCAGCCAAGCCTGTCGCGTCAGGCACCCCCGCGCCGGCCGCCAGCCCGTCCGCGTCATTCCGACCCGCTCACCCTGAGCCTGTCGAAGGGTATGTCCGGGTTCGCCGCCGGATGATCTTGCTCACGCCAAGGCGCCAAGGCGCAAAGAGGTTATGGGCACCGCAGGTGCAATCAACAGCATCAAGGGTTCGGCAGTCACCCGGCACGGGGCACAAACGGCTTTGCCGCAAACATCACTCCTTTGCGCCTTTGCGCCTTGGCGTGAGACCACTGGCCTTCCCCACGCCTCCAATCAGGCCGCCAGACCAGCGCCTTCAGGCTCATCCGCGTCGAACTGGTAGAACCGCTCATACTGTTCGCGGTAGGCCAGGATCGGCCCGTCGCCCTTGACCAGGAGCGGGCGGCGCTCGGCCTTCTTGGAGTTCCAGATCGGAATGTCCTGCTCCACCTGCTTGACCAGATCGCGCATCCGCGCCTGCGTCACGCGCAGCTGGCCGTCGCTGAGGCCGGGAATGTGATAGAGCTGCCAGCGCAGATGGGTCCAATCGGAAGTGATCGGCGTCACCTGCTGGCTCATCACCACATGCGTCACATCGACGAATTCGGTCATCGACTGGCCCGGCCCGGTGGCGGTCGCATCGATCTTGCCGGTCATGGCCCCGCGCGGCGTGTTCATTTCGGCGACCACGGTGTTGCGGCGTACCCAGCCCTCGATGCGGAATTCGGCTGCCGGCGGCCCAGCGACGCCGTGGACGGCCTTGAAGTGCTGATAATCCTGGCCGTTTTCCGGGATTTCGCTGCAATGGATGTTGATGACCCACTCATAAGTGCCGCCCACCACCCAGTCGCCGTTCGGACACTCTGGCAGCCGCGCGATGTCCCATTTGGGCGCGGCCCTGTTCGGGTGATACCAGACATAGGCGACGCCATCGACTTCCTGGACCAGCCAGGTCGGCAGGCAATTCCGCTTCATGCTCGGCGAGATCGCGTCGGTGTAGGGGATCTTGACCACCCCGCCCTCGCCGTTGAACCGCCAGTGATGATAGGGGCAGCGCAAATCGTTGCCGGTCACATCGCTGTTCACGCCGAGATGCGCGCCCATGTGCGGGCAGAATGGATCGACCGCGCGCAACACCCCGTCGCCGCCGCGCCAGACGACGAATTCGGTCCCGAAATAGCGCATGGTGCGGATCACGCTGTTGCCGATATCGGCAGAGCGCGCGATCGCGAACCAGCCGAAGGGGATCGGCATATCGGCATAACCGCGATTAATCTGAGAGGGGATCTGGTGCATGGCTGACCTCGCTTTGTTTCAGCGCCCGCGCGGAATGTCGCGGAAGGGCACGTTTTTGTCCACCCGAACATCGCCGGGCAGCCCGAGCACGCGCTCGGCAATGATGTTTTTCATGATCTCGTCCGAGCCGCCACCAAGGCGCAACCCCGGCGCCCACAGATAGCGGTGCTGGAAAGCCCCGCCCGTCAGCGCCAGCGCCGGATCGTCGATCAGCCCGGCATGATCGAGAATATCGAGCGCCTGGCTGGAGAGATTGCCCCCCAGCCCCGACCACAACAGCTTGCCCGCCGAGCCCTCCGGCCCCGGCGTCTTGCCGTGGCTCAGCGCGGTAAGTGTGCGGAAGCTGAGCAGGCGGATTGCCTCGGCATCGACATAGAGATCGGCGAGCCATTCGCGGAAAGCCGGATCATCAAGCGCGGTGCCTTCCCACGAGGGAACCTGCTTCGCCAGCTTCATCACATCGCGCCAGCTGAGCCCGGTGCCCGAACCCAGCGCCGCGCGCTCGTTCATCAGGGTCGAGATGATCACTTTCCAGCCGCCGCCCACCTCGCCGACGCGCTGGTTGTCAGGCAGGCGAACATCGGTGAGGAACACTTCGTTGAGCTCGTTATCGCCCGACATCATCATGATCGGACGGACCTCGACGCCGGGTGTTTTCATGTCGAGCCAGAAGGCGGTCAGCCCCTTGTGCTTGGGCACCGAAGGATCGGTGCGCGCGACGATCATACCATAGTCGGCAATCTGCGCGCCGCTGTTCCAGACTTTCTGGCCATTGAGCACCCAGCCGTCACCGTCGCGCACGGCAGCCGTGCGGATTCCGGCCGAATCCGATCCGCTGGAGGGTTCGGAAAACAGCTGGCACCAGATTTCCTCGCCGCGCACAGCTGGCGGCACGCGGGCCAACGAGGCCTCGTCGGTGCTGTATTCCATCATCGCAGGCAACAGCATGTGCAGCCCGGTCATGAAATAGGTGAACTGGATGCCGGCGCGCGCTTCTTCCTGGTTGAAGATGGCTTCCTCGATCTGGGTGCCGCCGGCTCCGCCGCGGGTCCGTGGCCATGACAGGCAGGCATAGCCCGCGTCCGCCTTGGTGGCCTGCCAGCTGCGCGCGACTTCCTTGTGCGCCGGATGCCAGTTGCGGTTTTCTTCCGGCGATAGGTGCGACAGGTCCGGGCGGTTGGCCTCGATCCAGCTGCGAACCCTGGCGCGGTATGCGGCTTCGGCGGGATTGTCTTCGAAGTTCATGCGGCTTCCTCCGCTGCGATCCGCGCTTCCAGCCGGTCGGCCAGCCGCCGCTTCCAGTCGCGCGGTGCGCCGATGATCAGGCCGAGATGCCTGGCGCGGCGATAGAAGAAGTGGCAGTCCGCTTCCCAGGTGAAGCCGATGCCGCCGTGGGTCTGGATGTTTTCCTTCGCCGCCAGCGCATAGGCAGCGCTGGCCGAAACCCGCGCCGCAGCCGCGGCCAGCGGCAGTTCCGGCGCATCGCTGGAGAGCGCCCAGGCGCCATAGTAGGCATTGGCGCGGGCGACTTCGTTGCGCACGAAAACATCCGCCAGCTTGTGCTTGATCGCCTGATAGGAACCGATCGGCCGGCCAAAGGCATAGCGTTCCAAGGCATAGTCACGCGCCATTTCCAGCGCGCGGTCTGCGCCGCCCAGCGCCTCGAAAGCGAGCAGGATCGCGGCACGGTCGTGGATGCGGGAGAGTTGATCGGGCCCGTCGCCGCTGACCAGCGGCTGCGCCGGGGCGCGCTCGAACGAAATCCGCGCCGCGCCCCGGGTCGGGTCAAGCGTCGAAACAAATTCGCGCGTCACCCCCGGCCCGGTGAGATCGACCAGAAACAGGCGCAGTCCTTCGTCGGAATTTGCCAGGACCACGGCCCGGTCAGCGGCCACGCCGTCGGTCACTGGCAGCTTGACCCCGGACACTGCGCCGTCCTCAAACCATGTTGCAGGCAATTCGCCCCACAGCACGCCCGGCCCCTCGGTCACCGCCAGCGTGCCGATTATCTCGCCGCTCGCGATTCCGGGCAGCAACGCCGCCTTCTGTTCCTCGCTGCCCGCCACCAGCAAGGCTTCGGCGAACAGATAGACGCTCGAGGCGAACGGCACCGGTGCCACCGCGCGGCCCAGTTCCTCGGCCAGCGCACACAGCTCGACATAGCCCAGCCCCAGCCCGCCGTATTGCTCGGGGATCGCCGCGCCGCACCAGCCCTGCTCGCCGATCCGCGCCCACAGCGCCGCGTCGTGGCCCATATCCGGCGCTTCGAGCACGCCGCGCGCCACCGTGAGCGGGGCGACGGCGGCAAGGAACTTGCGCGCCTCGTCCTTCAGGGCTTTCTGGTCGTCGGTGTAATCGAAGTTCACGCGGGCGCTCCGGAAGCCATGCTTGCCAATACACATGCCCTGTTGCATTACCTTGGCCAAACTCGCAAGCCCTGACTCGCAAGCCGAAAGGATAAACCCGATGCCCCGTCCCCGCGATATCGGCGTGATCGACACGCTGATCGGCTTTCGCGACACCCACCAGATGGGCGTCGCCAGCACCAAGGGCGACTGGCAGCGGCATCCAGCGGAATACATGTTCAAGGAAATCCCTGAGGAAATCGGCGCAGAGGACAACCGGCTCGATTCGATCACCGAGACGCTCTCGCAGATGGACGCCCACAACATTGCCATCGGCGTGATCCACATGAGCGACGACCGCGCCGAGGAAGCGCTGCGGCGCTATCCGGACCGCTTCGCCGCGATCCGCCCGGTCGATCCGAACAAGGGCATGGACGCGGTGCGTCTGATCGCCCGCGAACATGCCGAGGACAAGATCAAGGGGGTCAGCTTCTTCCCCTCTGGCCAGCAGCCGCCGGTGCCGATCAACAGCAAGCTCGCCTATCCGATCTATGCCAAATGCATCGAGCTGGACTTGCCGATCTTCATCAACGTCGGCTTTCCCGGCCCGCGCATTCCGATGAAGCCGCAATGGGTCGGCCATCTCGACGAAGTGGCCTATGACCTGCCCGAGCTTAAAGTGGTGATGCGCCACGGGGCCGAGCCCGATGTCGACCTCGCGATCAAGCTGCTGCTCAAATGGCCGAATTTGTATTATTCAACCAGCGCCTTCGCGCCGAAATACTGGCCCGAGGAAATCATCAAATTCGCCAACTCGCGCGGTGCCGACAAAGTCATCTACGGTGGCTATTTCCCGATGGGGCTGGAGCTGACGCGGATCTTTGCCGAGATGGACCAAGTGCCGTTCAGGGACGAGGTGTGGCCGAAGTTTTTGCGGGATAATGCAGCGAAAGTTCTGGGGCTGTAATACCAACAGCCTTATGAGCTGCCCCAAATCTTCGTCATTGCGAGGCCCCTTCGGCTGGCCGGAAGGCCGGCCGCTCAGGATGAACTGCCGCCTTGCGGTAGGCCGAAGCAATCCAGGGCTGGTTAGCGCCGCCCCTAGATTGCCGCGTCGGCTTCGCCTCCTCGCAATGACGAGTCAGTGGATGGGGCGGGACGCACCTCACGCTTTCTCAAGAATATGCACCCCGGCCGCCGCGCCGAAGCCGAGCACATGCGCGAGGCCGATCTTCGCGCCCGCGACCTGGCGCGCGCCAGCCTCGCCGCGCAGATGTTCGACGATCTCAACGATATTGGCGACGCCGGTCGCGCCGATCGGGTGGCCCTTGGAAAGCAAGCCGCCCGAGACATTGACCGGGATGCGTCCGCCCAATGCCGTCGCGCCGCTGTCGATCAGCCGCCCGGCCTCGCCCGCCGCGCACAGCTGCAAATTCTCGTAGTGCAGGATTTCGGCAGTGGCGAAGCAATCGTGGAGTTCAACAATATCGAGGTCTTCTGGCCCCAGCCCGGCCATCTCGTAAGCTTGGCGCGCCGCCAGCCGGGTCACCGAGGAGGCATCGAACATTTCCGGATTGCGCGGCTCATAGGGATCGGACGTCAGCACCGAGCCGCGAATCCGGACCATGCGCCCCATGCCAAGCTCGCGCGCCTTCTTTTCGGAGACGACGATTACCGCGGCGGCACCATCGACATTGGCCGAGCACATCAGCTTGGTCAGCGGCCAGGCAATCATCTCGCTGGCGAGTACTTCCTCCAGCGGGGTTTCCTTGCGGTAGGCCGCCTTGGGGTTCATCGTCGCGTGGAAATGGTTCTTCACCGCGACTTGCGCGAACTGTTCCAGCGTCGTGCCATACATGTTGGCATGGACCATGCCCGCCTCGGCAAACACCGCCGGCATCGATTCGGAGCCGAACAGGCCTTCGACCGGCGGGCCGAATGCCGGCGCGCCGCCAAGCATGCCGCGCGGGTTTTTCTCCGAGCCGACCGCCAGCGCGACATCGACCATGCCGCTGCGCACCGCCATGGTCGCCTCGCGCACCGCTGTGGCTCCCGAGGCACAGGCGTTGGAGACATTGACGCAAGGCACCCCGGTCTGGCCGATCTCCTTCAGCACTTTCTGCCCCAGCATCGACATCGCATTGAAGCACGAGGAGGCATAAACCGCGCCGACATCGCGAATCGACAGCCCGCAATCGTCGAGCGCCAGCAAGGTCGCCTCAGCGCCCAGTTCGTAATAGGTGCGGTCAGGATATCGGCCAAACTTGATCATGTCGGCCCCGGCGATGAATGCGTCGCTCATGGTTTTTCTCCCGCTGCTGCAAAGTGGAAGCCGACATAGGCCGCGCCGTCCTTGTCTTTCGCGCCGCCGGCATCGTCCATCACCAGCCGCACCGGCATTCCGGCCTTGAGGTCCGCCGGAGCAACTCCGCGCAGCGTGCCCTTCAGGCTGAGCCCATCATCGAGATCGACAATGGCCGAGACGAACGGCACGGCGATGCCGGGATAGGAGCGGTGCACCACCGACCAGGTGAACAACGCGCCGCGCTCGGTCGCGCGGAACGGCTCGGGCAGCGTGCGCACCGCGCAGGCGCGGCAGGCCATGGTCGGCTCGGGGAAGACCGCGCCGCATGATGCGCAGCGAAAGCCTTCTACCCAGGCCGATCCATCCGCGCCAAGGCGCACGGCCTTGTGGCCCGGTTTTGCATCCAGCGCCGCTTGCTGCATCGATCATTCTCCGGACATTTCGTCTAGCGAGACTAGCAAATCCGCGCGTGAGCGCAATGAATGAATAGCCCCTATTGCAATAAATCGTCGCCCCGCTAAGGCGCATTTTGATGAACCTGACACCACTCCTGCGCCCGCGCTCGATTGCCGTGATCGGCGCTTCCGACGTGCCTGCCCGCATTGGCGGCACCGCAATCGACCTGTTGCAGCGCGCCGGATTCGCGGCAATCTATCCGGTCAACCCGAAGCGCGCGACCGTGCAGGGCCTCGCCTGCTACCCCGATATCGAGAGCGTGCCCGAAGTGGTCGATCTGGCGATCATCGCCGTCTCGGCCGATGCGACGCGGGAGCAGCTGGAACGCTGCCATGCGCGCGGCATTCCTGCAGCCCTGCTCTATGCCGCCGGTTTTGCTGAAACAAACGAGGCGGAAGGCGCAGGCCGGCAGGCGGCGCTGGAGGCCTTCGCACAAAGCAGCGGCATGGCGATTGCCGGGCCCAACGCAATGGGCAATGCCAATTTCACCGACGCGGTGTTCACCACATTCGGCCAGTCGTTCCAGCCCGGCGAGCCTGCCGGAAACACCGCACTGGTCACGCAAAGCGGCAACATGTGCGCGGTGCTGTTTCGCTATGCCAAGCGGTCGGGCGTCGCGTTCAGCCATGTCATCAACACCGGCAACGAAGCCGCGATCAGCCTGGCCGACTATCTTGACTGGCTGGCGGACGATCCGGCAACCAACAGCGCCATCTGCTATGTCGAGGAATTGCGCGACGGCCCGGCGTTCCTCGCTGCCGCCGCCAAATTCCGCAGCGCGGGCAAGTTGCTCGCCGTATTCAAGGTCGGCGCGTCGGAAAAAGGCGCCGAGGCAACGCGGTCGCACACCGCAGCGCTCGCAGGCAATGCCGCCGCCTATGATGCCGCATTCGCGCGGGCCGGCATCGCGCGCGCCGGATCGCTCAGCGAGCTCGCGGACCTCGCCTATCTCCACACGCTTGGGCACAAGATCGCCGGCAGCAATGCCGCGATCCTGGGCATTTCAGGCGCTGCGGGCGCGATCCTCGCCGATGCGCTGTCGCTGGGCGGCGCAGACGTGCCGACCCTGCCTGCGGAGGTGCAGGCCGGGCTGGCGGCGCAGATTCCCGGTCATTCGATGGTCTCCAACCCAGTCGATCTCACCGGCAACATGGTCAATTCAGACGACTTTCTCAGCGAATGCATCCGGCTTGCGCTCAGCCCGGACGATATCGACCTGCTGCTGCTCTATACGCCGGGCTATTTCCTGCGCAGCGCGATGGGCCAGATCGAAGGCGCGGCGGCGGCGAGCGGCAAGGCGATCATTGTAATCGATACTTTCGCCGAGGCTGACCGCGCGGCGCTGGCGGAACGCGGCATCGGCCTGTTCGAGGATTTCGACCGCGCCGCGCGCGCAGTGGCAAGCTATGGCAAGTGGAAGCGCGCGGCACCGGCGAAACGAGCCAGGTCAGTCGCATCGTCTGCCAGCTGGCCCCCTTTCCCCCCCGGCCAGTCTGCGCTCTCGGAAACCGAAGGCAAGGCGGCGCTCGCCCTTTTTGGTGTGCCCGTGGTGCACGATGCGCTGGTCCATTCGGCAGACGGGGCCCGCACTGGGGCCGCTCGGATCGGCTTTCCGCTGGTCGCCAAGCTGGTCAGCCCGGACGTTGCCCACAAGACCGAACACGGCCTGATCCGCCTCGGCCTGAGCGACGCCGATGCGGTGGCCGAGGCCTACACGGCGATGATGGCCAAGGCCGAATCAATGAATGTGCGCATCGAGGGCGTCACGCTTGAGCCGATGCTCGCAGGCGGGGTGGAAATCCTGGCAGGCTGCACCCGTGATCCGGTGTTCGGCTGGCTGCTCACGGTGGGCCTTGGCGGGGTGTGGACCGAGCTGATGCACGATGCGGTCCATGCCTTATTGCCGGTCGATGCCAGCGAGACCGAGGCCATGCTGCGCCGGCACAAGGGCTTCGAGCTGCTCGACGGCTATCGCGGCGCGCCAAAGGCCGATGTCGCCGCCGCCGCGCAGGCGATTGCCGCGCTGGGCGAAGCCGTGCTTGCCGGCGGCGAGACTTTGCGCGAGGTTGAAGTGAACCCGCTGCTGGTCATGCCAGAAGGAAAAGGCGTCGTCGCGGTCGATGCGCTGGTTCTGCTAACGGAGAGATAGCCATGTCTGATTTCGTGACCCCGCAGCAAGTCGACATTACCTATGAAACCGACGAGCCGGTGCGCTACGAAGTCATCGATGCCGTCGCCTGGATCACGATGAACCGGCCGCAGTTCAACAATGCCCAGAACGGGCAGATGACCTATGCTCTGGATGACGCGTTCAACCGTGCGGTGCAGGACGACAATGTACGGGCAATCGTGCTCGCGGGCGAAGGCAAGCACTTCTCCGCCGGGCACGACATCGGCACACCGGGGCGCGATCTCCACAAGGAGTTCGACAACCGCCTGCTGATCCCCGGCCACACCAACAAGCCCGCCGCCGAACTGCTCTACACCCGCGAGGCCGAGCAATATGTCGGCATGTGCAAACGCTGGCGCGAGGCACCCAAGCCGACCGTGGCGATGGTGCAAGGTGCCTGCATTGCCGGCGGACTTATGCTCGCCTGGGTCTGCGACCTCATCATCGCCTCCGAAGACGCGTTTTTCCAGGATCCGGTGGTGCGCATGGGCATTCCCGGCGTCGAATATTTCGCCCACGCCTATGAGCTGCCGCCGCGCGTCGCCAAGGAATTCCTGCTGCTGGGCGAACGCATGAGCGCTGCCCGCGCCTATTCATTCGGCATGGTCAACAAGGTGGTGCCGCGTGATGTCTTGCGCGCCGAAGTCGAGGCCATTGCCGCCAAGCTCGCCGCCCAGCCGCGGCTGGGCAACTGGCTGACCAAGCAGGCGATCAACCACGTCGAGGAACTGCGCGGCAAGAGCGCGGCGATGACCGCCGTCTATCACATGCACCACTTCGCCCATGCCCAGAACGACCTGACGATGGGCAGCTCGATCGCTGGGCTGGGTGCCAAGGAAATGGCAGCGGCGAATAAAAAGCAGGCGGGTGAATGATCACGGGCTTGCCAGAACAGCCCCTCCCCGCCGGGGAGGGGGGACTCAAGGTCGGCAGCAATGAAACTCGAATATACCTCCGAACAGCAGGCGTTCCGCGCCGAAGTGCGCAGCTGGATGGCAGCCAATGTCCCGGCTCATCCCCTGCCCTCGTTCGACCGCACGGCAGAAGGCTTCGAGGCGCACCGTCTGTGGGAGCGCAAGCTCAATGAAGGCCGCTGGGGCATGGTCACCTGGCCTGAACAACTCGGCGGGCGCGGGCTCGACTATACTCGCTGGCTGATCTTCGAGGAGGAATACTACCGCGCGAAAGCCCCGACCCGGGTCAATCAGAACGGCATTTTCCTGCTCGGGCCGACCCTGATGGAATTCGGCACGCCGGAGCAGAAATCGCGTTTCCTGCCGCGCATGGCGGCGGGCGATGATATCTGGGCGCAGGCCTGGTCAGAGCCCGCGGCGGGCAGCGATCTTGCCGGAGTGCGCTCGACCTGCACCCGCGACGGCGATGAATATGTGCTCAACGGCCAGAAGATCTGGTCGAGCCGCGCGGTCTTTGCCGACTGGGCTTTCGGCCTGTTCCGCGAGCCGGGCAGCGAGCGCCACAAGGGCATGAGCCTGATCCTGTTCCCGCTCGACGCTCCCGGCGTCACCCGCCGCCCCATCGCGCGAATGGACGGCGAGCTGGTCTTCGCCGAAATCTTCCTCGACAATGTCCGCGTTCCTGCCGCCGACCGGCTGGGCGAGGAAGGCCAGGGCTGGGCCGTCTGCATGGCCACCGCCGGCTTCGAGCGCGGGCTGCTGCTGCGCTCGCCGGCACGCTATCAGGTCGGCGTTTCGCGGCTGATTGCGCTCTATGAGGCGCGCAAGGACCACCTCCCCGCAAGCATGGCAGAGCGGGTTGCAAAGTGCTGGATGGACGCCGAAGCCTATGCGCTGGCGATCTACGCCATGGTCTCGCGGCTTGATGCCGGCGGCACGATCGGCCCGGAAAGCTCGACCAACAAGATCTTCTGGTCAGAACTCGATATTGCGATCACCGCCGCCGCCATGGACATCCTCGGCGAGGACGGCGAAGTGCTGGGCGCAAGCGAAGGCTGGCTCGATGACTTCGTCTTCGCGTTGTCCGGTCCGATCTATGCCGGGTCGAACGAAATCCAGCGCAACATCATCGCCGAGCGGATGCTTGGCCTGCCGAGGGCCTGAGCACCATGCAATTCGCCTTCACCGAGGACCAGCTGGCAATCAACCTCGCCGCGCGCGAAATGCTGGTGGACAGCTGCACCCCGGCCGACTTGCGCCGCCTGCTCGCCAGCGGCGAAGCGCGCGACGAGGCGCGCTGGACCGCGATCACCGGGATGGGCCTGCTCGGTATGCTCGCGCCCGAAAGCGCGGATGGCATGGGGCTGGAGCTCACCGATTTCATCGCAATCGCCGAGGCGGCGGGTTATGTCGGTCTGCCCGAACCCTTGGTCGAACTCGCCGGGATCACCATTCCGCTGCTTGCGCGGCTGCGTGATCAGGGCTTTGCCGACCCGGGCGACCTGCTCGGCGCGGCGATTGGCGGCACTGTCATCGCGCTCGGCCATCCGGCCGGCCGCCTGGTTGCCGATGCCGACACCGCGATTGCCATAGTCATGGCCGATGGCGATGCGCTGCATATCGTCGAACGCATCGATACGCGGATCGTACGGCAGGAAAGCTTCGATCCGTTTCGGCGGCTGTTCGCGGTGTATTGGGCACCCTCGTCCGCCAGCCTGGCAGGCACCGGCTGGGGCGACACAGCGACACGCGGTGCCATTCTCGCTGCCGCGCAGATGATCGGCCTCGCCCAGCGCTGTATCGATATGTCAGTGGCTTATGCCAGGGACCGCAGCCAGTTTGGCAAACCGATCGGCTCGTATCAGGCGGTCAAGCACTTGCTCGCCAGTGCGCAGGTCAAGGTCGAATTCGCCCGTCCAGTGGTCCACGCTGCCGCCGCCGAACTGCCCTTGGGCACACCAGCCGTCCGCGCCAGAGCCGCCCACGCCAAGATCGCCGCCGGTGCCGCCGCCGACCTTGCCGCACGCACCGCGGTGCAGGTCCACGGCGCAATGGGGATCACCTGGGAAGTCGACGTCCACTTCTTCCTCAAGCGGATCCTGGTGCTGCGCAGCGCCTGGGGGGCCGAAGCCGCGCACATGGAGACGGTGATCGACCGCATCACCAGCCTGCCCACCGGCCCCGACGCGACGTTCGCCAGCGCGCGTTAAAGCACGGTCAGCGCAAAGCCGAGCGAGGCCGCAAAGCTGGCAAGCGTTGCCGCGATCACCGGCACGGTCGCGCGCCAGCCCATCTCCATCAGCAGGTCCATGCGCGATCGCATCGCCGTTGCGGTGACCGCGAGCAACAGCAGGCCTTTTGAGGCCACCAGCGCAGTAACCCCGACCTGTGCCGGCATCGCGACAAGGCTGTTGAGCGCAACCATCGCCAGGAAAGCCGTGATAAACCACGGCAGGCTGAGCCGCCGCCACAGTGCCCCGCCCGAAGCAGCGGATCCGCCGCCGATGGCCAGGCTGACAACCACCACCACCGGTGCCAGCAGCGCCACCCGCGAGAGCTTGACGATCGTCGCATAGGAGCCGGCAGCGTCTGAAAAGGCATAGCCGCCGCCGATTGCCTGCGCGACATCGTGGATCGAGGCGCCGATCAGGAAGCCGGCCTGGCGATCAGAGAGGCCCAGTTCGCTGGCAATTGCGGGATAGACCGACATGGCAAAGGCGCTGGCGAGCGAAATCCCCACCAGGGTCAGCGCGAACTGCGCCTGGCTCAGGCGTTCCTTGCCGATCGCGCCATAGAGCGCCAGCGCCGCGCTGGCCCCGCAAATCGCCGTCGATCCGCCCGCCAGCAGGCCGGCATGGTGGCTCTGCCCCACCGCGCGGGCACCGGCGACGCCGGCCAGGATGGTCACTCCCATCACCGCCAGCAGCGCAGCAAACGGCCCTGCCCCCAGCGCGCCGATCTGCGCGGCGCTGACTTGCAACCCCAGCAGCACGATTCCGGCGCGCAAGCAGGTGCGCGAGGCGAAGTCGAGGCCGCGGTGCGTGGCGGGATCGCGGGTGATGAAATTGAGCGAGAGACCGACCAGCAGGCCCAGCAGCATGATCGGAAAACCATAATGCTCGGAAAGCCAGGCCGCCGAACCAGCGGCGACGCCGCACAGCACCAGGCCCGGCCACAGCGAAGGCCGCTTGCCCAGAGTGCTCGCCTTGCGCTCGGCATAGTCGAACTCGCCGAACAGGTCGCCGCCGTGCGGCAGCGTTTCCCAGTCGATCCCCGACCACGATTGGGCGAGGTGTTGCTGGCTTGTGTCTTGCGGTGTCATATTCGCCTTTCCTTATCCGCCCGGCGGGGTAAGGTGCAAGCTCAATGTGGCTTGGTGGAGAGGGCAGCATGAGCTCGGCAGGCGAAAACCCGGCACTCGCGCGCACGCGGAAGTTCCTGATCGCGCTGGTCTTCGTCGGCACGATCCTCAATTATGTCGATCGGCAGGTACTCTCGCTGCTCAAGCCTTCGATTGAGGCCGAATATGGCTGGGGCGACGCCGAATTTGCCCATTTCGCCGCCATGTCGCAGCTCGCCGCCGCTTCGGCGCTGATTTTTGTCGGCTGGCTGATCGATCGCTTCGGGGTGCGGCTGGCCTATGGCGCGGCCGTGGTGATCTGGTCGATGGCCGGAATGGCGCATGCCTTTGCCGCCAATGTCACGCAATTCCTCGTGGCCCGGGTCGTGCTGGTCGCTGCCGAGGCGGTGAACACCCCCGCCGCAGTCAAGGCGGCGGCGCAATACCTGCCAATCCGCCAACGCTCGATGGCGCTCGGCATTGTCAACACCGCGCCCAATCTCGGCAACATCCTCGCGCCCCTGACGGTCATTCCCTTCGCCGTCATGTTCGGCTGGAAGGCCGCCTTCATCGTCACCGGCGCGCTGGGCTTCATCTGGATCCTGTTCTGGATCGTCGGCACCCGCCGCCTCCAGCCGCTCCCCCGCGCGGCGGGCGCGGATGCGGCGGAAAAGCTGTCCTTCCGCGAAGCCGCGCGCGACTGCAC
Source organism: Novosphingobium sp. (assembly GCA_031428115.1). Lineage (GTDB taxonomy): Bacteria > Pseudomonadota > Alphaproteobacteria > Sphingomonadales > Sphingomonadaceae > Novosphingobium. The sequence goes on from JANPOS010000100.1 coordinate 99,169, forward strand.
GACCTGGGCGATTGCCGGGGCCAAGGCGCTGACTGACATGTTCTGGTGGTTCTTCACCTTCTGGCTGCCCGATCTGTTCCACAAGGTGTTTAGCCTCAGCCAGGAGCAGCTGGTCGGGCCGACTGCACTGGCTTTCACGCTTGCCGCGCTTGGCGCACTGTCGGGCGGCTCGCTGTTTCCCGCGCTGCTGGCGCGCGGACGCAGCGTCAATTCCGCGCGCAAGCTCGCCATGCTGATTTTCGCGCTGATCATCGTGCCGATCCCGCTGGCGCTGACCGCGACCAGCCCGTGGGTTGCAGCGGCAATCATCGGCATGGGTCTGTTCGCCCATCAGGGCTTTTCCACCAACATCTTCGGTTTTGCCGCCGATGCCGTTCCGGCTTCGCGCGTCGCGACCGTCATGGCGATCGGCGCGATTGCCGGCAATCTGGCCGGCTTCGGCATCCAGGAAGTGACCGGTAGGCTGCTCACTGGCGGCTATGGCTATGCCCCGCTGTTCTTCGGCGCGGCGGCGGCCTATCTGCTGGCGCTCGCCTGGATCCACTTGCTGGTGCCCCGGATCACCGCCGAGGATGAGCGGGTGGCATAGCAAAAAGGCCGCCGGGCGAACCCGGCGGCCTCCCTGCGACCCGACTGGCGCGGGCTGGTTTAGAAATTCACGGGCTCATCACCCCGAAGTGGTAGGCCTTTCGGCAGCGCAGTCATTGTTTCGTGAGCCTCGAGCCCGGGCAAACGCTGCGGCCAATGCCGGTTCTGCGGTCCGGCGCATGACCCGGTAGCCTTCCTGGTTCGGATGCACGCCATCATCCGACAGCTCGGGACGCATTGCTCCTTCAGAGGTCGCCATCGGAGCATAGTAGTCGACGAACCGGATACGATGCATCACCGCGAGTTCTCGGAGCCAGCGATTCAAGTTCCGAATTTCTTCGACAGGCTGAATCTCGCGGCGCCAATAGAAACGCTCCGCCGGAAGGATCGCGCCCACCACCATGGTGATGTTATGCGCACAGGCCAGGTCGATCATCGCCCGCATGTTGCCTTGGAAGGCTTGGGCATCCAACGCCCCGGCATTTCGCGCGACATCGTTTGCCCCCACCAGCAGATGGATCACTCTTGGTTTGAGCGCGATTGCATCCTGATGAAAACGCAGCAAGATCTGCGACGAAGTCTGGCCTGAAATACCGCGCCCCACCCATCGCCGGGCGAAGAACTGCGGATCGGCAGAGGTCCAGTTCTCGGTGATTGAATCGCCGACGAATACGACAAGTGGCGCTTCTTCAGCCAGAAAAACCCGGTTTTCCTCGCGATAGCGGCAAAGCCATGCCCAGTCGCCGGGTTGCCGGACCGGCTTCGCTGCTGGCGCTCCCTGTGAAACACTGCCTGCCTCATCAGTCGGGCAGCCACCCGAAGGCACCGCAGCCGTTTGGGCGCGCGCATCGGCGCTGCTCAAAGCAAAAGCAGCGACGAGTGACAGGGCCACGAAGGTGGTGAGAGGAAACAGCCTGACTGCCATTGCATCACACCTCCGTGGACCGATGCGCAGCTGCCAACATGCTCCAGCACGACTCAAAGGACAACTCTCCGCCGCCGTCCATGCGGGACAGGCAGCTGAGAACTGATCGGTTCGTTTCCTATCCGCCGAATTTGGCCCGCAGTGTCACGCCGAAATACCGATCGGCGTCCCTGGGGATGTGCAAGCGCTGTCCGGCGCTGGTGTCGAGCAAAACATAGCTGACATCGCCGATGTTGCGGGCAACGAAAGTCAGCCGATACTTGTCGTCGGGATCCGAGAAGCCGAGGCTGGCGTTCCAGATACCGTAGCTGTTAAGCGGTCCTCCATTTCCGAGATCGGAGAACTGCTTGTCTGTCCAGTTGTATGTCGTGTTGAAATAGACACGGGCCTTCATGCCAATGCTTTCAAGCGAGCTTTCATAGCTGGTCCCCAGCGCGATGTTCCATTCAGGAGCAAGCGGCAGCTTCGTGCCATTGCGCGCGTCGGGCGCGTTGGTCAGCGGGTTCGGGTTGAACTGGCGCACCCTGGCATCGGCATAGGCGAAGTTGGCCGTGAGGTTCCAGCCTTCCATCGGATTGGCCAGAAAATCGACTTCGAAACCTTTCGTCCGCACGGTACCGGCATTGGTCAGGTTGGTGATGATCGCGCCATTGAGCAGCACGAAGTTGTTGGCCTGATAGCCCTTGTAGTCAGCCAGGAATGCCGAGATGTTGAGGCGGATGCGCTTGTCCGCGAACTGCGACTTGATGCCGATTTCATAGGCATTCGACGTTTCCTCGTCGATCGGGACCGAGTTGGTCGGCCGGGTATGGTTGAAGAACACGTTGAATGCCGGTCCCTTGTAGCCACGCGTATAACTGGCATAGGTCATTACATCGTCACTGGGGTCGAACTGCAGAACCACCTTGCCGGAGAGGTTGTCATTGCTCGACCGGCCAGTTGACACATTGGTTCCGTTCCCGCCGGAAGCAACCGTTCCACCAGCCGGGCTGCCGGAGATGCCGGGACCCGTGGCGGGCAATCCATTGGTCCGGTTTACGCCCGGCGCGCGCGTGTGAACGTAGGACACGTTGTCGTGCGTCCAGCGCAGACCCGCCGTGAGGCGCAGCTGTTCGGTAAAGCGATAGGTTGCCTGGCCAAAGAGGGCGTAGTTCTCCACATCTACATCGCTGACCGATGTCGCCGTCGGGAACAGCGTGTTGACCGTGTCGGCGAGGTTGCACGGCGTCGCCCCCGTGCGCGGATCGACCGGCAGGGTTGAACTAGCGCAGGTGATATCGTTGCGCGTCTGGGTCTGAAAGTTTTCCGATTTCCAGTAGAAACCGCCGAGTTGGTAAGTCAGTGGCTTCGACTGATCGGACGCCAGACGCAGCTCGAGCGAATACTGATCTGTTTCGTCCCTGGTACCGGGATCATGCAGCTCGACCGTTCCGACAATGGCGCGCGGCAGGTAGTCACCCTCACGAACCTCGGTGTTTTCGTATTTGCGATAGCCGGTGATGGCCGTGAACGTGTGGCCATTAAGGACATCGAATTCGCCCTGCGCCGTCATGCTCCACTGCGAACCGATCGACCGGGAAATCAGGTTGTGATTGACGAACCGCTGGTTCTCGCCAAGCGCGACTCCGCCTGGCAGGTTAAGCTCTGCATCGAGCACCGCACCGCGCGAAACGCCGGTTATCTCAGCGCAGCAGTCATTGTCGGCGTTGAAATAGTCAGCAATGAACCGGAAGCGCGCCGTGTCACTGACGTCCCAATCGAGCAGCCCGCGGATCGCATATTGCTTGTAGCCATTCACGTCGGTGTTGTAGCGAATGTTCCGGATGTGGCCGTCAAACGAGCCATATGACCCGGTGATCCGGCCGCTGAGGCCTTGGCCGAGCGGACCTGCAAGCGATACCTTGGCCCGATATTCATCGTCTTCGTAAGCGGCCAGATTGAGTTCAGCCTCGAATGTGTCGGCACCGCCCTTCGAAACGATGTTGATCAGGCCGGCAGAAGCGTTCTTGCCGAACAAGGTGCCCTGCGGGCCGCGCAGGACTTCGATCCGCTCGATATCGAGGAAATCGGAGAATGCCTGACCGGAGCGACTGACGACAATCCCATCGATCACCGTCGATACGCTCGGCTCGGCGGCGATCGAGAAGCTGATCGTGCCGACACCGCGCAGGAACATTGCATTGTTCCCCACAGACGTGCCCTTGCGGAAGGTCAGTGAGGGAACCAAGTCGCCCAGATTTTCGAGACTTGTGGTCCCCGCGCTGGCAAGCGCTTCGCTCGACACGGCAGTGACGGAAATCGGTACGTCCTGAACGTTTTCTCTCACCTTTTGAGCGGTGACTATGATTTCTTCGACCTGTGCAGCTGCCGGAGTCGCAATTGCCAGGGCAATGGCCGAACTGGCCAGCGCGAGCGCGGATGTGGCGCGGAGTGTCGATTTCATGAGTTTCCTCCCATTGGCCGAAGCGCGCCGAAGGCAGCTATCGGCATACATGCCAAGCGGGCCGTGGTTCCTTCCGCCGGCCTTTCGTGGCTCTTGAATTGCGTCAGCTGCGCGGATATGTCAAGCGGTGTCATACGGACAGCGGCGGGCTGTGGCATTACCGCCACACTTGGCATAGTCAGGAGCGAATCGCAGGGTGTTTGGGCAGTTCGAGACAAGTGACGATGGCTTTGACCTGCACTTTGCCGGGCGGCTGGTGCTGCGCCACCGCCGCGCCTGTCCGGCGCTGGCAGTGGCGCGCGGCGCCAGCGAAGTGACCATGTACCGCGGCAACTTCCGCATCGAGGACGCGCCCACCGGCCTGGTTGCGCCGCTGCACTGCGAGGTCGCCAGCGATACGGTCACATTCCTTGTCGATGGCGCGGCCTGCGCGCGGCTGAGCCTGGACGGCAATGTGATCACTGTCACAACGCTGGATCCGGCCCACGATCGCATCTGGCTGCGCTTTCGCGCCGAACCGGGCGAAGCAGTCTGGGGCGGCGGCGAGCAGATGAGCTATTTCGCGCTGGGCGGCCGGCGCTTCCCGATGTGGACCAGCGAGCCCGGCGTCGGGCGCGACAAGTCGACCGAGCTGACCCGCCAGATGGATGCGCTGGGCATGGCCGGCGGCGACTACTGGAACACCAATTATCCGCAGCCGACCTTCCTGACTTCGCGCTGGCTGGCGGTTCACCTCGATGCCAGTTGCTACAGTGTGCTCGATTTCACCGATCCGGCGGCGCACGGTGTCGAGGTGTGGAGCAAGTGCGCCCGCTTCGAGCTGTTCGCCGCAGAAGGCCCGCAAGCTCTGGTCAGCGCTTTGTCGAATCGCTTCGGCCGCCAGCCGCCGTTGCCCGACTGGGCAATTGGCGGGGCGATTCTCGGCCTCAAGGACGGCGCGCGCAGCCTTGAACGGCTCGAAAAATTCATCGCCGCTGGCGCGGCTATCTCGGGGCTGTGGTGCGAGGACTGGGCCGGCGTGCGCGAGACCAGCTTCGGGCGCCGCCTGTTCTGGGACTGGCGGCGCAGCGAACAGCGCTATCCCGATCTGCCCGCAAAGATTGCCGAACTCAAGGCGCGCGGTATCCGCTTTCTCGCTTATGCCAACCCTTATCTGGCAATCGATGGCAGCCTCTACGAGGAAGCGCGCGCTGGCGGACATTTCTGCCTGAGGCAGGACAGCGACGCGGTCTATCTCGTCGATTTCGGCGAGTTCGACTGCGGCGTGCTCGATTTCACCCGGGCCCAGACCCGTCGGTGGTTCGCCGAGCGGGTGCTGGGCCGCGAAATGCTCGATATCGGCATCGAGGGCTGGATGGCGGATTTCGGCGAATATCTGCCCACCGACCTGCGTCTCGCCGATGGCTCCGACCCAATGGAAGCGCACAACCGCTGGCCAGTGCTGTGGGCCGAGGTCAACGCGCAGGCATTGGCTTCACGCGGCAAGACCGGCGACGCCTTGTTCTTCATGCGCGCGGGCTTCTCCGGCGTCCAGGCGCATTGCCCGCTGCTCTGGGCGGGCGACCAGTCGGTCGATTTCACCCGCCATGACGGCATCGGCACGGTGATCACCGCCGCGCTTTCCGCTGGTCTGCTCGGCAATGCCTACAGCCATTCCGATTGCGGCGGCTACACCTCGCTGCTCGGCAATGTCCGCACTGCCGAACTGATGCAGCGCTGGTGCGAGCTTGCCGCCTTTGCCCCGGTGATGCGCAGCCACGAAGGCAACCGCCCGGACGATAACCTGCAATACGACAGCAGCCCCGCCCTCCTCGCCTGCTTCGCGCGCTGGAGCCGGATCCACATGGCGCTTGCGCCCTATGTGCGGCACCTGTGCGATGAGGCGGCAGAATTGGGACTCCCGACCCAGCGCCCTCTATTCCTGCACTATCCCGATGATCCGGCACTCTGGCCGGTGCAGGACCAGTTCCTCTATGGCGAGGAATTGCTGGTGGCACCGGTGATCGAGCAGGGCGCAGTCAGCCGCGAAGTGGTCTTGCCGGGAGCCCGTGCCTGGCGTCATCTATGGACCGGTGCAGACTTTTTGCCTGGCCAGCACCAGATCGCCGCACCTTTGGGCCAGCCGCCAGTGTTCTACCAGCCAGACGGCGCGCACGCCGCGCTGTTTGCCGCGATCGGGGAGGCACATCGATGAAAAGCCGAGCCAATATCCGCGATGTCGCAGCCCGCGCCGGCGTTGCCGTCAAGACCGTCAGCCGCGTGCTCAACGGCCATCCCTATGTCAGCGCGGAGACGAAGGAGCGCGTCGAGGAAGCGGTGCGCGCGCTCGATTTCCGCCCGTCCATCGCAGCGCGCATCCTTTCGGGGGCAAAATCGAACCAGATCGCGCTGATCTATGACAACCACAGCCCCTATTACATGTTCCAGATCCAGCACGGCTGCTGGACGCGCTGCCAGCAGGACCGCATCCGCCTGCTCGCCCAGCCGGTCGATGTCGCCGATCCCGCTGTGGGCGAACAGGTGCGCGGACTGGTTACCGAGACCCATGTCGATGGTATCGTGCTGTCTTCGCCAGTCACCGATTGCGATGCGGTGCTGCGCGTGCTCGAGGCGATGGACGTGCCTTTCGTGCGGATTTCGCCGGGGACCAACCACGCGCTGACCAGTTCGGTGTTCATGGACGACGCGCAAGCCGCGGACGACATGACCACCCACCTGATCAATTTCGGCCACCGCCGCATCGGCTTCATCAAGGGCCATCCCAACCACATGGCCTCTAACGACCGGCTGTTCGGTTATCGCCGCGCGCTCGACCGCGCGGGTATCTCCTATGAACCGCAACTGGTCGCAGAGGGCGAGTTCGATTTCGACAGCGGCGTGCGCGCCGGGCGGCTGCTGCTCGACCTGTCCCAGCCCCCCACCGCGATCTTCGCCGCCAACGACGACATGGCCGCCGGCGTGCTTGCCGTCGCGCATGATCGCGGCATCGATCTGCCCGGCCAGCTTTCGGTCGCCGGGTTTGATGACACGACGCTTGCCCGCTCGGTCTGGCCCCCGCTGACGACGATCAACCAGCCGATGTTCGATCTGGCGCACACCGCCACCGACATTCTCATTACCGGCGGCGACATCAGCCATCGCCGCCTGCCCCACACCCTCGTCGAGCGCGCCTCGGTCGCTCCGCCTTTCAGGAAACCTGCATGAGCCAATTGCCCCTTCCCCTTGCAACACGCCAGCTCGGGCCCGGTGGTCCGGCCATTTCTCCGATTGCCTGGGGCATGTGGCGGATCGCAGAAGGCGGCCGCAGCGTTGCCGATGCCGCCAGGCTGGTCCACGCCGCGCTCGATGCCAAAATCACCCTGTTCGACACCGCCGATATCTATGGTTTCGACGGCACGAGCGGCTTTGGCGATGCCGAGGCGCTGCTGGGCGAAGTTTTCGCTGCCGAGCCAGGGTTGCGGGGGCCCATCGTGCTGTCGACCAAGGGCGGGATCATGCCGCCGCTGCCCTATGACCAGAGCGCGCAATACCTCGCCGAGGCAATCGATGCCTCGCTGCGCCGGCTGCGCTGCGAGCGCGTCGAGCTTTGGCACATTCACCGGCCCGACTTGCTCGCCCATCCGCAGGAGTTAGCGCGCACGCTCGATGATGCGGTGCGCAGCGGCAAAATTGGCGCGCTCGGCGTGTCTAATTTCACATTGCAGCAGACTGCGGCGCTCCAGCACTTTCTCGAACACAAATTGGTTGCCGTGCAGCCCGAGATCAGCCCGCTCTGCATCACTGCAATCGAGGATGGCACACTCGATCAGGCGATGATGCTGGGGCTGGTCCCGTTCGCCTGGTCGCCGCTGGGTGGCGGGCGGCTGGCCAATCCGCAAAGCCCGCGCGACAAGGCCGTCGCGGCAGAACTCGACCGTGTGGGCGCCGAACAAGGCGTCTCGCGCAGCGTTGCAGCCTATTCCTGGCTGATGGCGCACCCCGCCGGGATCGTGCCGATCATCGGCTCGCAGCAGGCCGCGCGCATCGCCGAGGGCGCTTCGGCGCTGAATGTTCAATGGAACCGGCAGGACTGGTACGCCGTGCTGGTCGCCGCAAGAGGAGCATCGATGCCATGACCGAGCCCCATTTCCCGCAGTGCGAGATGGCCTGGTTCTCCGCCCTGTGCGATGACGATTACGAGTTTCTCGGCGTGGCCGATCCGCAGCTGCAATCAAGCTGGGAACATTGCCGCAATATTGTGCTTGCCGCTGAAAAGGGCGGCTTCGACAATATCCTGCTGCCATCGGGCTATCAGCTCGGCCTCGATACCACGGCCTTCGCTGCGGCGATTGCGCCGATGCTCTCCCGGCTCAAACTGCTGTGGGCGACGCGGATCGGCGAAGACTGGCCGCCGCAACTTGCCCGCCGGATTGCGACGCTCGACCGCATTCTGGGGGGCAATGCGAGCGGCACGGCCGGCCGGCTGACGGTCAATATCATCTCGTCCGACTTGCCGGGGCAAACCATGGCATCGGCCCCGCGCTATGCCCGCACCACCGAGGCGCTCAAGATCATGCGCGCGCTGCTCTCGGGCGAGGCGGTCGACCACCAAGGCGAACACTACCAGATCAAGCTCGACCCGCCGCGGATCACCACGCTCTCGGGCAAGCCCCCCGCCTTCTATTTCGGCGGGCTCTCCGAAGATGCGCGCGAATGCGCCGCCGAGGGCTGCGACGTTTACCTGATGTGGCCCGACACCATGCCCAATGTCCGGGAGATTATCGCGGATATGACGGCGCGCGCGGCGCGGTTTGGCCGCAAGCTCAAATTCGGCTATCGCGCGCATGTCGTGGTCCGCGACACCGAGGCAGAAGCGCGCGCCTATGCCGATCGCCTGCTCTCGAAGCTGGACGACGACATCGGCCGGGCGATCCGCGAAAAATCGCTCGACGCGAAGAATGCCGGCGTCCAGCGCCAGCAGGAACTGCGCGCAGCGGCAGGCGGCGACGGGTTTGTCGAGGATAACCTGTGGACCGGCATCGGCCGCGCCCGCTCGGGCTGCGGCGCGGCGATTGTCGGCAATCCCGATCAGGTGCTGGCGAAGCTGCGCGCTTATCAGGCCGAGGGCATTGAGGCCTTTATCCTATCGGGCTATCCCCACGCCGCCGAGGCTGACCTGTTTGCCAGGCATGTGATGCCGCACATCGCGCATGGCCCGCTGGCGATCTAGCAAAATGAACTGCGCCACCCAGCCCCGCCGTCACCCCGGGCTTGACCCGGGGCCAGGCTGCCTTCCTGTGACCCGCCAGAAGGAAGCCCAACCCCGGGTCAGGCCCGGGGTGACGGAAATGGATTGGCGTCTGAGGTGACGGGACAATGACCGACACTCTATACGATCTCGCCGTCGTCGGCGGCGGGGTGAACGGCTGCGGGATCGCGCGCGATGCCGCGGGGCGCGGGGCGAAAGTGCTGCTGCTCGAACGCGGCGATCTGGCCCAAGGCACCTCGTCGGCCTCGACCAAGCTGATCCACGGCGGCCTGCGCTATCTGGAGCACTATGAATTTGCCCTGGTGCGCGAATCGCTGAGCGAGCGTGAGCGGCTGTGGAAGATCGCGCCGCACATCGTCTGGCCGATGCGCTTCGTGCTGCCGCATGTGCAAGGCCTGCGCCCGCGCTGGCTTTTGAGGTTGGGTCTGTTCCTCTATGACCACATCGGCGGGCGCAAGGCGCTGCCGGCGACCCAGAGCATCGACCTTGCGCGCCACCCGGCAGGCGGCCCGCTCAAGCCCGGCTTCGCGCGCGGCTTTGCCTATTCCGATTGCTGGGTCGATGATGCCCGGCTGGTGGTGCTCAACGCGCGCGATGCGGCGGACCGGGGCGCCGATGTGCGCACCCGCTGCGAAGTGACCGCCCTGGCGCGGGTGGGCGATTGCTGGCGGATTGAGACCGCGCAAGGCCCATTCCGCGCCCGCGCGGTGGTCAACGCCGCCGGGCCATCAGTGCTGACCCTGCTCGCCCGGGCAAAGGAGCCGAGCGAACACGCCATGCGGCTGGTGCGCGGCAGCCACATCGTCGTGCCTGCGCTATTCAATCATCCCTACGCCTATTTCTTCCAGCTCGCCGACGGCCGGATCTTCTTCGCCATTCCCTATGAGCGCGCATTCACCTTGATCGGCACGACCGACCGCGATCATCACGGCTCGCTTGAGCATGTGAGCGCAAGTGACGAAGAAATAGCTTATTTGTGTGAAGGCGCGAACCACTACTTCGCCAAGGCCATCACCCCTGCCGATGTCGTGTGGTCCTATGCCGGGGTGCGTCCGCTGATCGACGATGGCTCCGGCAAGCCTGAGGCGGCAACCCGCGGCTACACCTTCGAGCTCGACGGCCCGGACAAGGGCGAGCCCCCGCTGCTCTCGGTGTTCGGCGGCAAGATCACCACCTACCGCCACCTCGCCGACGCAGCGGTCGACATGCTGAAGCCGCTGCTACCGGCGCTATCGGGCGAAGACTGGACCGCGAGCGCGCCCCTGCCGGGCGGCGATTTTCCGGCGCAAGGGGCCAAGGCGCTCGCAGACGGTCTCGCCCGGGACTATCCTTTCCTCGCAGCCGAATGGATTGACCGCTTGGTCAAGGCCTATGGCACGCTCGCCCTGCAATGGCTGGGCAGCGCCGGGGCGCTCAGCGATCTCGGTACGCATTTCGGCCACGGCCTGACCGCTGCGGAAGTCGATTACCTGATGTCGCGCGAATGGGCGCGCAGCGCAGAAGACGTGCTGTGGCGGCGCACCAAGCTGGGGCTGCAGTTCGATGCTGGCCAGGTCAAGGCGCTCGCTGGATATCTGGAAGGACAGCAAGGCCTATTGGCCTTTGACCAGCAATAGCTGCGCCCGCGCCTCGTCGAGGGCGGCCAACGCCTGATCGAGCTGCGGCGCTGGCGGCGGCGCGGCGTCGGCCAGCAGGCCATGGAGGAACAGGCGCACGGCCACCCTGACATGCCGATCGAGCGCCGCCGCGTCGCGCATCACGCCCCAAGCGGCGTCGATTCCGGGGCCTGTGATCAGATGCAAGAAGCCTTCGGCGGCCTCGCGCGGCTCAATATCGCGCATCCTGCCACCCAGCCGCCGGGTGAACAGATCGGCGAGGAAGGCGATGGTCGGTTCGGTGCCCTCCTGGACATTGTAAGCGCCAAGTTCGGGTAGCCGCCCGCTTTCTGAATTGGTCAGTCGCAACAGCCTGAGGCCGCCCGGGCTCATGATGTTGGTCAGCAGGATCTCGCCGATCGTCAGCAGACTTTCCTCCAGATTTTCGGCCTCCGCCGCGCGCAGGCGCTCAACCGGCACGATCCATTCCTGGATGGCGCGCTGCAGCGCCGCCTTGAACAAGGTCTCCTTATCGCCATAGCGCGCATAGACTGTGCGCTTGGCCATGCCGGCGGCCTGGCAGATGCCTTCGATGCTGGTGCGCTCGAAGCCCTGCGCCAAAAACAGGTCGAGCGCGTGATCGAGCAGTTCCTCGTTGCTGAGCGTCGGCCGGCCGGGGCGGCGCCTCGTCCCGGTTTGCGCCCCTGCGGCGATTTCGGCAAGCATGATCGGTTCTCCGCAGCGGTCTCGACTTATTGAAACGATTAAGGTGACAATCTGGCGAAATCAAGCCCCAACCGCGCGGCCACTTGACTTGTGTGGCCAGAATTGAAACGATATGGGTGTCAATCAAGGAGCGGCTGAGTCGCCAGGCTGAGAGGATGAGGCAATGAGCGTGATCACTGGCCTGGAGGCCATCGACCTGTCGCCGCACATCGGCTCGGAATTGAAAATCGACAAGGCGGCGCTGCTCAGCGGCAACCATGCCGCAGAAATCCGCGCCCTGCTCGTCAAGCGGGGCGCGCTGGTGGTGCGCGGGGCGCATCTGACGGACGAGGAACTGCGCACCGTTGCGCGCACGCTCGGCAACTTGCGGATGGGCGGGGCCAAGCGCGGCTCGGACGGCAAAGTGCTCAGCGAAGGCGACGGCGGCGTGCTGAAAGTCAGCCTCGATCCCGAGGTCAACCCCGATTACGCGCGCTTCCTGCCGGGTAATTTCCTCTGGCACATGGACGGCACCTACGAAGAAGTGCCGCCATTCGCCACGCTGTTCATGCCGTATCGCCTCAGCCGCGAGGGCGGCGACACCATGTTCGCCAGCACTTATGCCGCTTTCGAAGACCTGCCTGCCGCAGAACAGGCGCGGCTGGAGAAAATGCGCGCGGTGCACACCATGCAGGCCGCGTTGTTCCCGTCGATGCGCCAGTGCACGCCGGAAGAATTCGCTGTCTGGGCGAGCTATCCCCAGCGCAGTCATCCGCTGGTCTGGCAGCACAAGTCGGGCCGCAAGTCGCTGGTGCTGAGCACTTCGGCGGCCTGGATCGAAGGGCTGCATCCTGCCGAAAGCCACGACCTGCTCGAGCAGCTGATGCGCCACGCCACCCAGGAGAAATACACCTATCGCCACAAGTGGCAGCTGGGTGATCTCGCCATATGGGACAACACCGGCGCGATGCACCGCGCCATGCCTTACGAGGCCGGCAGCGTCCGCGAATTCCATCGCTGCACGCTGAACGGCGAAGAACCAATCACGGCTGCGGCCTGAAGGAGACCCCCATGCAAATCGGTATACACCTCGCTTTCCAGAACCTGCAGGGCAAGCCAGACCACGAATTTCACCTGGGCGAAGCGAAACTTGCGGTCGAGGCGGAGGCGATGGGCTTCGACATGATCGGCGCGGTGGAGCACCATTTCACCGACTATGCCGCCTGCCCCGATCCGATCCAGGCGCTGACCTGGATCGCGGCGAAAACCAAGACGATCAAGCTGATGCCGGCCGCAGTGATCCTCCCGTGGAACGATCCGCTGCGGGTGGTGGAAAAGGCCGCGATGCTCGACGCGATCAGCGAAGGCCGGATGATCCTGGGCATGGGACGCGGCGCGGCGCGGCGTGAATTCAGGGCCTTCCGCCAGGATCTTGCCGACAGCCGCGAGATGTTCGACGAAGCGGCGATCATCATCATGAATGGTCTGGAGACCGGTTTCGTCGAGGCCGACACCAAGCATTACCAGCAGCCGCGCACCGAAGTGCGCCCGCGCCCCACCGGCTGGACGCGCGACCGCATGGTGATGGTCTCGATGTCGCCATCATCGGCCGAAGTCGCCGCCGACTATGGCCTGAAGGCGCTGCGCTTCAGCCAGGGCCAATGGGAACAGTCGATGCCCGAGATCAACGCCTATCGTTCGACCTTCGAGGCCAAGCACGGCAAGAAAGCCCCGCCCTTCATGATCAGCGATTTCGTCGTCTGCCACAAAGACGCGGCCAAAGTCGCCGAGCACACCGACCACTACTTTGCCGACCAGTTCCTCCAGGTCGTCAACCACTACGAATGGGGCAGCGACCACTTCAAGACCATTCCGAGCTATTCGACCTATGTCGCGCTGGGCGCAATGACCGAGGCGCTGGGCGGGCCGACCAAGGCCTACAAGGGCTTCATCGACGGCAACCTGATCGGCACGCCCGAACTGATGCTGGAAAAACACGCGATGCGCGTCTCGATGGTCGGCGAATATGACATGCTGGCCAATTTCAGCTTCGGCGGGATGCCGACCGATGAGGTCTACAAGCAGATGAAGCTGTTTGCTGACAAGGTCATGCCGGTGATGAAGGGTTGAACCGGCAAACGCAGTTCAAATCCCCGCATACCACTGATAATCCCGGTTATCTTCCCAGAAGCCGCCCTTGCCGCCGTATAGCCCGGCAAGCGTGGCGCGGGCCTCGATGCGCATCACGTATTTGGCATGTTTGTAGCCCAGCTGGCGCTCGACCCGCAGCCGCACCGGCGCGCCGTGGCCGACGCTGAGCGGCTTGCCGTTCATTTCCCAGGCCAGGATCGTCTGTGGATGGAAGGCATCTGCAAGGTCGATCGATTCGTAGTAGGGATGGCCTTCCAGCGTATCGGCGCAGTGGAAGACGATAAATTTTGCGGTTGGCAGCAGCCCGGCAAGGCTAAGCACCTGGCCCAGTTGCGGCCCCTGCCACTGGCCGATCGCGCTCCAGCCTTCGACGCAATCATGGCGAGTGATCTGCACGCGCTGCTGCATCGCCTGCAACGCGGACAGCGGCAGGGCGAGCGGCTGCTTGACCAGCCCCCCGACTTGCAGCCCCCACCGGGCAAAGCCTGAGCCGACGTGCGCATTGTAGTCCGCCGTGGCGGGGTCAGCCGTGCCGTTGACGCGGAACACCGGCGACATGTCGGCAGGCGCATATTCGCGCGCCAGCGCCTGTCCGCCGATCAGCCGATGGGCACCTTCATGCCAGCTGCCCGCCTCTTGCAGCGCCGAGCGGAAGGCGGGATTGGAATTGAGCCGATCACAGCCCGAGAGCATCAGTCCGGAGGCCCCCAGCGCGCCGGTGCCGAGCAGGCGGCGGCGGTTCAGCACAATGCGCATCACACGCGCTCCTTCGGCAAACGGTAACGCCCGGTTATCATCGAGCGGACCTCGTTGAACGGCCCGGCCAGCACGACCATGGCCAGATGCACGGCAATGAACAGCGCGAAGCCAGCAGCGGCAATAAAATGCAGCGAGCGAGCGCTTTGCCGTCCGCCAAACCAGCTGGACACCGGCACGGCGGCATCGAACCCCGGCGACATCGCAAGGCCCGTCAGGATCACCAGCGGCAGCAGCACGAGCAGCACGCCAAGATAAGCGGTCTTTTGCAGCACGTTATAGTTAAGCGCCGCCGCGCCGGTGGGAAGACGCAGCCGGGCGTGTTGCGTGATGTCATGCCAGATGCGGCTGGGGCGCAGTTCGCCGCGCGCGAACCACAAGTCGCGCTGCAGATGCCGGTTTGCCAGCGACCAGATCAGATAGAGCGGCGCGCCGACCAGCAGGATCCAGGCGAAAGCCAGATGCCAGATGCGCGCGTCAGCCAGGCTGTAAAACGAAGGAATGGTCAGCCAGCCGGGAAAGGCGATGCCTTCCATACTGCCGATTTCCAGCCAGGCCGCATCTGGATTGGCGCCGAATTCGCCCCAATAGAGGCGCGGGTGGGCGTTGAAGATCATCAGCCCGCTCATCAGCATGATGAAAATCGCCAGCGCGTTCAGCCAGTGCCAGATGCGCGTCGAGAGCCGGTGGCGTTTGACCAGATCACCGCCCGAGGGCTGTGACGCGGCAGGCGTGTCGTTCTGGTGGGCCATGGACTCTCCTGTTCGCCGAACGACGATGATTGGTTACATCCTATGACTTAGCGATGACTCAGTCCCGGATTCTCCGGTGCCAGGCGCGTGCGGATCGAATTCTGGATGAATGCAATCGCGACATACTGACCAACCATCGCCGGAAATTCAAGCATCTGCGCCTCGTCCCAGCTTTGCGCCAGAACATCCCAGGTTTCGCCGCCTATGGCGAAATCCGCGATTAGCTCTTCCACTCCCCGCAGGATCGCTGCCTCGTGCGCGGTCCAGCCGGGCGCGGATGAACCGGCAATGGCGTGCTCGATTTCCTCAGGGCTGACGCCATAGCGCTGGGCAATCTTGACGTGTTCGCCCCATTCATAAGGTGCGCCGGCCAGCCAGCCGATGCGCAGCACCGCCAGTTCGCGCTCGCGCGCCGGGATCAGGCCGTTGAAGAACAGCTTGCCGGTGTCCATCTGGCTGCGGAACAGGCCGGGATGCTTGGCAATGGTTCGCATGTAATCGGGCACTTCGGCAGCGGGCCCGGCCCCGGCTGACGCACGCACGGCATCAACGATCCTGCGCGCTTCGCCGCTCATTTCACTGTCTTCGAGTGCGGCGATGCGCGGGCCAGTCCCAATCACTTGCGCTTCGCGTTCTGCAATCCGTTTGCCATAGCCGTTGTTCACCAAAACGTCCTCCCTAGCGATGCGACAGGCCAGGGTTGCTTGCCCTGAGCCTTGCGCCAATCGAGTTCTGCTGCATCGCGGTCGCCGCATATACGCCGACCAGAATCGGAAATTCGAGCAACTGCTTGTCGTCCCAGCTTTCCGCCAGCACGGCCCAGGTCTCGTCCGAAATCCGGTAGGCAGCAAGCAATTCATCGGTCCCGCGCAGGATCGCCGCATCGTGCCGGCTCCAGCCCGCGGCGTCCGGCCCCTGAGTGATGCGCTTGACCTCATCTGCCGTCAGCCCCAGCCGCTTGCCGATGTCGACATGCTCGCCCCATTCATAAGGCGAGCCGGTGACCCAAGCCTGACGCAGCACGGCCAGCTCGCGCTCGCGATCCGCCAGCGTGCCCCGGGCGTTGAGCATGATGCCGATATCGGTCTGCGCCGCGTTGAGCACCGGGTGGCGCAGCATGGTGGCGGTGACTTCGGGGATCTGGCCGTTCTCGGGAACGCCCATCGCGCGGCGCAGATTGCGGCAATATTCCAGCGCATCAAAGCTCAGCTCATCTTCGGCAAGCGGCTCGATCCTGGGCGGCGCGCCGTTGATCTCGGCATCGCGCGCGGCGGCATCGGCGGCTCCGGCAAGCACTCTCATTGCTGTCCTCTCAGGCATTGTCTTGCCCGATCCCATAGCGGTTTGGCGGCAAGCGGCAAGTCGCCTGCGCGCTTGACCGGGCGATGGCTTGGCTTCAGGACCAGCGGCGAGGATGATACGAAAGGCAGGATGAATGGCTGACGTGCTGACCGAGCGGCAGGGTGCGCTGGCGATTGTCACCCTGAACCGGCCCGAGCGGCGCAATGGCGTCACGCTGGGGCTGTGTGTCGGCCTGTATGACGCGTTGCAGGAAATTGCCGCCAGCGATGCGCGGGTGGTGATCCTGCGCGGCGCGGGGAACGATTTCTGCGTCGGCGCGGATATGGCTGGCGCAACCCCGCAAGCAGCTGTGGCCAGGCCGTCCGGCTTCGACGATCAGGCGCCGATCTACAACGCCTCGCTGCTGCTCCACGCCATGCCGCAAGTGACCATCGCGGTGATCGATGGCGGCTGCGCGGGCGCGGGGATGGGCTGGGCAGCAGCCTGTGATTTCCGCTTCGGCGCGCCCGAGGCGCGGTTTTCAACCGCCTTCCTTGCGGTTGCGGCTGCAGGCGACATGGGGCTGATCTGGTCACTCATTCGAATTGTTGGCGGCGCCAGGGCCCGCGAGATGCTGCTTTTTCCCGAAAAGCTGACCGGCGAACAGGCACTGGCGTTGGGCTTCGTCACCCGCCTGTTTCCGCGCGCCAGCCTGCATGACGAAGCCGAAAGGCTGGCCCGCCAACTGTGTGATCGCGATCCTTTGGCGCTGGCGATGATGAAGGCCAATGTCGTATCGGCCGAGACCCTGCCATTCAGTGACTATATCGCCATCGAAACCGCGCGCCATTTGCGCTGTACGGGCCGGCCCGATTTTGCCGAGCGCATGGCCGCGCTGTTCGCCAAATCGAGAGAAAAATGACATTGGCGGTCTAGGTCCGCGCCTTCGCGATCCAGCCGCCGCCCCACCCGCGCCCACTTTCGTCTTGCCGCTGTCATCTTTGCCCAGCACAGTGGTGCCCATGCACGTCCGCCTTATCGCATCCTGTCTGCTGGCCTCGCTGCTCGCCGCCTGCGCGACGCCGCAAGGCGGCAGCGTGCGCGGACCGGTCACTGTCGGCATTGCCGCGATCAACGATTTCCACGGCGCGCTGGAGCCGCCCAAACAGGCTGTCCCCGCGCCGGATGGCAAGGGCGGGATTGTCGTCGTTCCGTCTGGCGGGGTGGCCTGGCTCGCCAGTGTGATCGATTCTGTGCGCGCAAAGTACGCCAATCACCTGACCGTCTCGGCGGGTGACCTGATCGGCGGCACGCCGGTCACCTCGGCGCTGTTCCTTGATGAGCCGGCGATCACGGCGATGAACATGATCGGGCTCGATTTCAACGCAGCGGGCAACCACGAATTCGATTCCGGCATCGATGAATTGCTGCGCAAGCAGACTGGCGGCTGCGCCCAGCACACCGCGCGCAAGCCCTGCCAGATCGAACAGTTCAAGGGCGCGCGTTTCGGCTTCCTGGCGGGCAACACGCTGCTCCCCGATGGCCGAACGCTGTTTCCCGCGACCGCGATGCGCACATTCGGACGCGGCCGAGGTCAGGTCAAAGTCGGGCTGATCGGCTTGACCCTGAAAGCTACCGACGGCCTGATCCCGACCGATGTCGCAGCACAAGTGCGCTTCACTGACGAGGCCGATAGTGCCAATGCGGCGGCGGCGCAGCTGCGCGCGCGGGGCGCGGGCGCGGTGGTGCTGCTGCTGCATCAGGGCGGCTATACTGGCGGCGAGCCCGATCCCAACGCCTGCGAAGGGCTGCGCAACAATATCCCGCAGATCCTCGACCGGCTCGACACCACCATCGATGTCGTCGTCTCGGGCCACACGCACTGGGCCTATGTCTGCGACTATGCGAAATACAATCCGGCCAAGCCGTTCCTGCTGACCAGCGCCGGCCTTTGGGGCAAGCTGGTGACCGACATCACCCTGCAGATCGATCCCGCCACCCGCCGTGTGGTCGCCAAGCAGGCGAAGAACATCATCGTGCAATCGCCGGGCTACCGCGCCTCGATTTCACAGATCGAACCGACCGACATTTATCCGAACTTCGCGCCCCGCGCCGATCTGGCCGCCTATGTCGAACGCTATGTTGCCGCGGCGGCGACATTCTCGCAGCGCAAGATCGGCATGATTGCCAGCCCGCTCGAGCGGCTTGACGGGCCTATGTCGAACACCGGCGGGCCGCTGGGCAATTTGATTTCCGATGCGCAGCTCGCAGCGACCCGGGGCGCCGGGGCCGAGATTGCCCTGATGAACCCGTTCGGCATCCGCCGCTCGCTGAACGCCGCCGCCGATGGCACCGTGACTTTCGCCGATATCTATCAGGTGCAGCCGTTCAACAACGAGCTGGTGACGCTGTCGCTGACTGGCTCCGAAATCAAGGCGATCCTCGAGCAAGGCTTCGATACCAATGGCCCCGAGCAAGTGCTCACCCCGTCGCAGGGTTTCAGCTTCGCCTATGATCGCAGCAAGCCGATCGGCAGCCGGATCTCGGCCATGGCGCTGAACGGCACGGTAATTGACCCGGCGCGCGACTACCGCGTGACTGTCAGCATGTTTCTTGCCAATGGCGGCGACAGCTTCGATGCCTTCCGCCAGGGCCGCAGCCGGACCATCGGCGGGCTGGACATTGCCGCGCTCGAAGCCTGGCTCCAGGCCGTGCCGCCGCGCGTCGCCCCGCCCGAGCCGCGCCACAACGACCTGCGCCCCGAACTCAACCCCAACTACCGCCCGACCCCGCCCGGGCAGAAGTATCGTTAGATTTCGTCGAACGCCGCCCACTTCGGATGCCCCGGCATAACCGAGCGATAGAATGCTGCAATCCGCTGCATATCGGTGTCGAAATCTTCGCCGGGCATGATCGCCGGCCCCAAACCGCCGCGCCTGGCCTGTTCGTTTACCCAGGCGAGCACGATTGGCACCCCCGCTGCTTTGGCGATATGCCAGAAGCCCGAGCGCCATTTTCCGACATGGCTGCGCGTGCCTTCCGGCGCGATCACCAGGGTAAACTCTTCATGTTCGGCAAAAGCGGCGGCCATCGCTTCGGCATGGTTGCCGCGCTTGCTGCGGTCCACCGGCACCCCGCCCATGTCGAACATGAATCGCCCCAGCGGCCAGCGGAACAGGCTCGCCTTGCCCATGAAGTGCGGGCTTATGCCGAATTGGTGGGCCATGCCGAGAAAGGAAACGAAGTCCCAGTTTGAAGTATGCGGCGCGCCAATGATGATGAAACGCTTGGCATCCGGCTTCGCGCCTTCCAGCTTCCAGCCGCGCAGCCGGAACAACCACAGGATGAAAGTGCGCACCGCCCGCGAGGCCAGTGTGGGCGAATAGGCCGCCACGGCTAGAACCCGGCCCCATCGGGCCACGTCGGCGCGGCGAGCCCCATGACCTTGAACAACAGCCCCATTTGCCCTTCACCGATCAACCGGTCCTTCGCGGCATTTATTGCAGCGGCGTGCTGCGGCGCGAATGCGGCGAGGCTTTCCGCGCGGGTTTCGATCCCCAGCTCGCGCAGCCACCGCCCTTGCGGCACGGTGCCAAGCCACTTCACCCCGCGCGACTTGGCTATCATCGCCAGGGTGGCGAAATCGACATGCGCAGTCAGGTCGGCCTCGCCGGGCAGGATGAAGGGATCGACCATGCGGTGTTCGCGCACCGCCTGGAGCGTCGAGCCTTCGCGCAAGGCATCGTGGCCATAGTCGATCAGCAGCGCCGCCCCGCCCTGTTCGAGCAGCCGCCCGGCGATTTCATAGACCACCGCCGCCGCGCCCGGGCAAGTCTCGATGATCGTGCCCTCGGCTGCCTGCCGCCGCGCCTCGGGCAGGGCTGCATCCATCGGCTGGTTGCCGGCGACAGGAATGAACGCATCGGCACCAAGTGCCACCATGCGCTCACGCCAGCCATCGGCGGTCTTGACCAGCTGGCGCACCGGCAAGGCATCGAGAAATTCGTTGGCGACGATCAGCACCGGGCCATACATCGGCACGCTGGAGAGATCGTTGTGGAACTGGGCGCCGGGCACAGTCGCCAGCTGAATGTCGCGCAGCTCCGGCGAGCCTTCGACGAAATGGATACTGGGCGTCAGCCCATAGCGTTTGGTCGCCGCCAGCGCGTCGCGCGCCAGTGTGCCGCGCCCGGGACCGAGTTCGACATAGTGGACCGGTTCCTCGCGTCCGGCGCGGATCCACATGTCGGCCAGCCACAGTCCGATCAGCTCGCCGAACATCTGGCTGATTTCCGGCGCGGTGATGAAATCGCCCGCCTCGCCGAACGGATCGCGCGCGGCATAATAGCGCGCGTTGCTCTCGCCCATGTAGTGCATCAGGCTGATCGGGCCAGTGTTGGCGATCAGCCTGGCGAAAATCGCCGCGAGCGAATCAGCGGGCGCGGCGTCTGCTGTCATGCGGCGAGGGCAGGCTTGCGCAAGCCACGGATGGCGAAGAACAGCCCCACTGCGATCAGCGGCAGCGTCAGCCACTGGCCCATCGACAGCCCGCTGCGCATCGCGAATTCGGTGAGTTGCGCATCGGGTTCGCGGAATATCTCGCTGACGAAGCGCGCGATGCCGATCCCGGCGGCGAAAATGCCGACCAGCAGCCCGGGGCGGAAGCGCGCGCGGGTCTTCCAGAACAACAGCAGCATCACGATCAGCAACAGCGCGCCTTCCATCGTCGCTTGATAGAGCTGGCTGGGATGGCGCGCCAGCGGCCCGCCGTCGGGAAACACCATTGCCCAAGGGACACTGGCGCTCACGCCCTCGCCCGCGACCCGGCCCCACAGCTCGCCATTGACGAAATTGGCGAGGCGCCCCAGCAGCATACCCATTGGCACAGCAACGCAGACATAGTCGCAAATCCGCAGGAAACTGAGCTTCGCCCGCCAGGCTACCCAGCCCAGCGCCACCACCACACCCAGCAGCCCGCCGTGAAAACTCATCCCGCCGTTCCACAGCTTGAGCAGCTCGAGCGGCTGCGTCCACAGGTCTGGCTGATAAAACGTGGCATAGCCCAGCCGGCCGCCCAGGATCACGCCGAGCGTGCAATAGAAGAACAGATCGTCGACATGGCGCTGGGCCAGCGGCGCACCGGACGTCTTGATGGCACGCATCGTGTGCCAGTAGGCGAAGATGATCCCCGCCAGATAGGCGAGGCTATACCAGCGCAAGGTGAAGGAGCCGAGCTCGATGCCCCGGCTTAGACCCAAATCGAGCCAATGCAGCGGTTCACCCACTGCGGCTAATAGTGACAGCACTGTCAATACCCCTTACACCTTGCCTCTGCCGCAGCAGAGCCGAAGGCGCGCTTGTGGCACAAGGGAATGAGGCATGTCATCCGGCTTGACGCCATCCTGGCGTTTTGACGGGGGAAATTCGCGAAAGGCGCAGGCGATTATGGCGAGTGAACTCGACAGGCAGCTGATGGCAATCATGGACCAGCTGACCGCGCCGGGCGGCCAGTTCGAAACCAGGGCCGTGACCCGCGGCGGCCAGGACTATCCCGCCTTTGTCCAGGCGCCGCCTTCGCTGCCCGGCCTCTATGCCTTTTCGGTCGCGCGGTACGGCGATGCCCCGTTCCTGGTCGATGGCGATCTGCGGCTCAGCTTTGCCGAAACCCATGGGCTCGCCATGCGGCTGGCAAGCGGCCTGCTGGCGCAGCACCGGATCGAGCGCGGCGAGCGCATCGGCATTGCTGCGCGCAATTCGGCCAACTGGATCCTGGCCTACATGGCCGTGACGCTCGCTGGCGGCTGCGCCACGCTGCTCAATGGCTGGTGGGCCGGGGCAGAGCTGGCTGAAGGCATTGCGCTGGCCGGGTGCCGGCTGGTGCTGGCCGACACCGAACGCGCCAAGCGGCTGGACGGACTGGAGCACGGCAGCGAACTGGTGATCTTCGGGCATGGCGATCCGACTTCGGGATTTGGCGACCTGCTGCTGGCGGCGGCCGGCGCGCTGCCTGAAATCGCGGGCGAGGAGCTCGCGACGATCCTGTTCACCTCGGGATCGACCGGCACGGCCAAGGGTGCCTGGTCGGAGCACCGGGCGGCGGTTCACGGGGCGATGAGCTATGCGGCCCAGTCGCTGATGGTGCTCACCCAGATGGCCGGTGCAGGCAAGGCCCCGCAAGGCCAGCCTTGCGCGCTGGTCAACGTGCCACTGTTCCATGTCACCGGCGAAGTTCCGGTGTTTCTGCAAAGTTTCCTGATCGGGCGCAAGCTGGTGATCATGGGCAAATGGGATGCGCTGGAGGCGATGCGGCTGATCGAGGCCGAGCGGGTGACCTATTTCGTCGGCGTTCCCTTGATGAGTTACGAGATCGCCACGCATCCCGAGCGGCCCCGCTTCGATCTTTCCTCCTGCCTCAGCATCACTGCCGGCGGCGCGCCGCGCCCGGTCGAACATGTTGGCCGGATTCGCGACTCGATGCCGGATGGCTTCCCGCTGCTCGGCTATGGCCTGACCGAGACCAACGGTGTTGGCTGCGCCAATTTCAACGAAAACTACCTCGCCAAACCTGACAGCACCGGGCCAGCCAGCCGGCCAATCGTGCAATTGGCGATCCTTGCCGACGATGGCAGTGCGGTGCCCCAGGGCGAAATGGGCGAGATCGCCATCCGCTCGATCGCCAATTTTGGCGGCTACTGGAACAATCCCGAGGCGAGCGCCGCCGCACTCCGCCCGGATGGTTACTTCCTCACCGGCGATCTCGGCTATGTCGATGCGGACGGCTATCTGTTCATCGTCGACCGCAAGAAGGACATCATCATTCGCGGCGGCGAAAACATCGCCTGCATCGAGGTCGAACAGGCGCTCTATGCCCACCCCGGGGTTGCCGAGGCCTGCGTCTTCGCCCTGCCGGACGCAAGATTCGGCGAAGTGCCAGCAGCGATATTCCTCGCCAGGGACGGCCACGAACTCGACGCCGAGGCGCTGCGCGCGTTTGCCGCCACGCGCATCGCCGCCTTCAAGGTTCCCGCCGTCATCTGGCAGCACACCGAACCGCTGCCGCGCCTCGGCACCGAAAAAATCGACCGCCGCCTGCTGCGGACCCGCTATGCGGCGCATGGGAGTGGCGCTAAGGGCAGCTGATGACCATCAGCCGAATTCCCAACCAACGCGCGATCATTGACCGTCGCGCGCTTGGTGGGGCAATCGTCGAAGCCGTCGAGCAGCAGGGCGCCGACAATTCGCGCCCAGCCGTCGTCGAACTGCTGCGCCGCGCGCTCGAACAGGGGCGCGAGGAAATCGCCCGGCGGCTGATCGAAAAGCCAACGGCAGGTCACGATTGCGCCGAAGCCCAGGCCTTCCTGATCGACCAGCTGGTCCGGGTGATTCACGACCACGTGATCGCCGATATCTATCGCTCCAGCAACCGCAGCTCCGGCGAGCGGCTGAGCATCATGGCAGTGGGCGGCTATGGGCGCGGCGAGATGGCACCACATTCCGATGTCGATATCGCTTTCCTCACGCCGATGAAGCAGACCGCCTGGTGTGAACAGGTGATCGAGGCGATGCTTTATTTCCTCTGGGACCTGGGGCTCAAGGTTGGCCAGTCGAGCCGCTCGCTTGGCGAGATGGTCCGCATGGGCAAAAGCGATCTCACGATCCGCACCGCGCTGCTCGAAGGGCGCTATGTCTGGGGCGACCAGGAACTCTATGATGAAGGGCATCGCCGCTTTCTCGCCGAAGTGGTCAAGGGCACCGAGGACCGCTTCGTCTCCGAAAAGCTCGCCGAACGCAACGAGCGCCACAAGCGGCTCGGTGACAGCCGCTATCTCGTCGAGCCGAACGTGAAGGAAGGCAAAGGCGGCTTGCGCGATCTGCACACGCTCTACTGGATCGGCAAATATATCCACAAAGTGCGCGATTCGAGCGAACTGGTCGAAGCCGGCCTGCTGACCGCCGCCGAATACCGCGCCTTCCGCAAGGCGGAGAACTTTTTCTGGGCAGTGCGCTGCCACCTCCACGATCTGACCCGCCGCGCCGAGGACCGGCTGACCTTTGACGTCCAGCGCGAGGTTGCCGCGCGGATGAATTACAAGGACCGGCCCGGCAAGAGCGGGGTCGAGCGCTTCATGCAGTATTTCTTCCTCCAGGCCAAAGTGGTCGGCACGCTCACCGGCGTGTTCCTCGCGCAGCTCGACGACCAGTTCGCCAAGCGCCAGCGCGGCGGCTTTTTTGCCGGCTTCAGAGCCAAGCCCCGCATGGTTCGCGGCTATCCGGTGTCGGGCGGTCGCGTCGGGGTGCCTTCCGACGACTGGTTTCGCGAAGATCCGGTGCGGCTGCTCGAGGTCTTCGTGGTGGCCGATGCCGAAGGTCTGGAGTTGCATCCCGATGCCATGCGCATCGCCGCGCGCGATGCCCGGCTGATCGACCCGGCGATCCGCAAGGATCCCCGCGCCAATGCGCTGTTTCTTGAGCTGCTGACCAGCCGCAACGATCCCGAGACGGTGCTGCGCTGGCTCAACGAAGTGGGCGTGTTCGGCCGCTTCGTGCCCGATTTCGGCCGGGTCAACGCGCAGATGCAGTTCGACATGTATCACCACTACACGGTCGACGAACACACCATCCGCGCCATCGGCCTGCTCGCCCGGATCGAGAAAGGCGAGATGAAGGACGAGCATCCGCTTGCTGTCCGGATCATCCACGAGGTGCAATCGCGTCGCGCGCTCTATGTCGCGGTGCTGATGCATGACATCTGCAAAGGGCGCGGCGGGGATCATTCGCTGCTCGGCGCCGAACTCGCGCTCAGGCTGTGC
This sequence comes from Novosphingobium sp., assembly GCA_031428115.1. Classification (GTDB taxonomy): domain Bacteria; phylum Pseudomonadota; class Alphaproteobacteria; order Sphingomonadales; family Sphingomonadaceae; genus Novosphingobium. The sequence goes on from JANPOS010000100.1 coordinate 124,423, forward strand.
CCGCGGCTCGGGCTTGATGACGATGAAACCGCGCTGGTCAGCTGGCTGGTGCGTTATCATTTGCTGCTGAGCGACACCGCGATGAAGCGCGATCTGGCTGATTGGAAAACCATCGGCGATTTCGTCGCGGCGGTCGAATCGCTTGATCGGCTGCGCCAGCTCACCTTGCTCACCATCGTCGATATCCGTGCGGTCGGCCCCGGCGTGTGGAACAGCTGGAAGCGCCAGCTGATCCACGAGCTCTATGACGCCGCCGAAGAGCGCATTCGCCTGGGCCATGTCCGCCATGGCCGGACCGAGCGCGTCGCGGCAAAGAAGGAGGCCGCAACGATCCGGCTTGGCGCCAAGGCAGACCTGGTCGCCAAATTCGGCAAACAGCTCGGTGATGCCTACTGGATCGCCGAGCCGGACGATATCATCGCGATGAATCTCATCCAGTTCGCCGCGGGAACCGGCGCGCCGCTGAGCATCACCTGCGAATACTATGCTGCACGCGGCGCAACGCTGGTGACGGTGATCGCCGCCGATCACCCGGGGCTGTTCTACCGCATCGCCGGCGGCATCCATCTGGCGGGCGGCAACATCATCGATGCCCGCATTCATACCGCGCGTAACGGCATGGCAGTGGACAATTTCCTGGTGCAGGATCCGCTCGGCCGGCCCTTGATGGAAGCCAGCCAGCTCGCCCGCCTGCGCACCGCAATCGAGGATGCGCTGGCCAACCGGGTGCAACTGGTGCCCCAGCTTGCCGCGCGGCCGCTTGCCCGGCCCCGGGCCAGTGCCTTCGAAGTGCGCCCGCGCGTCGAATTCGACAACCAGGCCTCGAACCGCTTCACCGTGATCGAGGTCAGCTCGCGTGACCGGCCCGCCTTGCTCAACCGGCTCGCCCGCGCGCTGTTCGAGGCGCAGACCATCGTCCATTCGGCCCACATCGCCACCTATGGCGAACGCGCGGTCGATGCCTTCTATGTCACCGACATTCTGGGCGACAAGATCGAGTCCGCCTCAAGGCTCGAAGCAATCGAGCAGGGACTGCTGCGCGCAGCCGGCGAAATGGTGCCGGAAATGGCGGCCTGATCCGCTTGGCTTACTTCAGGCCCGCCCTACTTCAAATTTTCCCGGAAGAAATCGACGATCGCCTGATGGGCATCGCGCGCCTCGGGCAGACCAGACTGGTAGATATAGCAGTGCCCCATGCCCTCGCCGACGATCAGCGTCGAAGGCACCCGCGCCTTGATCAGCGCCGAATTGGTGACGATCGCCGGGCTCAGGTCCATCGCGCGGGTGCCGGTGATCAGCAGCGTGGGCGGGAATTTGGCTGCCAGTTCCGGGTGCAGCGCCGGCGAGATCATCGGATCGTCCAAGTCCGCCGCGCTGAAATAGCCGCGCGTCATGTCGCCGCTCGCTTGGCCCGGCGGCGGGAAGGAACCGTCGATGTAACCGGCGATGTAGGCCGAATCGCCTTTCAGAAAGCGCACCCCGCCTGCCCCGAAAATGCCGATCGCCCCGGGCTGCGGCAGGCCCTTGCTTGGCAGCCAGGCCGCTGCCTGCGCGGTCAACGAGCCGCCCGCCGAACAGCCGTAGATTCCGATGCTCGAAGCCTTGTGGTGCGGCAGCAGGCGGCGATAGACTTTCTCGACATCCTCAAGCGCGGCAGGGTGCTTTGCCTCGGGGCCCATGCGGTAGTTGATCGTGATCACCTCGAAATCGCCGAGCGCGGCAATCGGGATCGATTCGAGCAGGGCGCAGGCATCTGCGCACATCGAAAACGCGCCGCCGTGCAGGTTGATCAACAGGCGGGTGCGATCATGGGGCCGGCCCTGCGGCTTGACGATCCGGGTCGGCACACCGTCTATCACCTGATCGACAATATCGACCGGATAGCGCCGGCGCATCTCCGCCACTTGCGGGGCCAGCATCATTTCGAGACCGCGGCGCATGACATCGACGGGGATATCGCTGGGCGGCGCGCCGCCGGGCATCCTCGCGCGGGCTGCCTGTGCGGTGCGGGCATCGGGGCTGGAAAATTCCGAGGCCGGCAGGTCGAAGGCGGGCACGTGGGTAACACCGTCGGCGCTGAAAGTCGGGCGAACGGGAGCGGCTTGCGGGGCCTTTTCCTCGGCGGCAAAACTGGCCGCCGATATGGACAGCAAGCCAGCGGCTGAAAGCATCAGAGTGCGAAGCATAATCATCTCCCCTTTTCTTTGGGGAGTAATTGAGCACATATCAGGGCAGCCGCGCCAGCAAATCCTTTGCATACAGCGTCAGCGTATCATCGCGCGCGCCCATGATGACCACGCGGTCGCCCGGGCGGACGATGGCGGCGATGCGCACCGCGCAGTCCTCCCGCGCGGGCAAATATTCGGCGCTTCCGCCTGCTTCCCCGATCAGCCACACAATCCGCTCGCTGCCCTCGCTGCGATCAACCGTGCCGCCGAAATAGGCCGGATCGCACAGGATCGTGATATCCTCCGGCCCCAGCAGCCGCGCAAAGACTTCGGCGAGTTCCGCGCCCATCTGGCGCAGCGGGCCATAGCCGTGTGGCTGGAACAAGGCGATGACGCGGCCGGGATGGGATTTGAGCGTTTTCAGCGTCGCGGCGCACTTTTCCGGGTTGTGGCCGAAATCATCGATGACTGTGATGCCCGCTGGCGAAGTGCCGATGATATCGAACCGGCGGGCAAGACCGGCGAACGAACCCAGCGCTGCGACCGCTTCGCCAACCGGCACCCCGGCGGCATTGCACCCGGCAATCGCCGCGAGCGCATTGGCGAGGTTGTGACGCCCCGGCACCGCCAGCGCCAGCGGGTGTCCGCTGCCGCCGCGCCGGTCGATCACCGTGGCGGCAAGGCTGGTCGGCATGTCCGCAATGCTGCCTGGCTCCACGCCGATCATTGCATCGCGGCTGTCAATAGCGAAGGTCACCAGCGCCTTGGCCCGCCCGGCCAATGTCACGCTCTCCGCATCGTCGATGTTGACTGCCGCGACATCGGCGCGGGCGAGGAAATCGCCGAACAGCGCGCGCAGCTCTGCCATGCTCTTGTGATCAAGGCTGACGTTGAGCAGCACCGCGACTTTGGGCTGGTAAAGCGCAATTGAACCGTCGCTCTCATCGACTTCGGAGACGAACATGCCCCCCTGCCCCACGCGCGCCGAAGCAAACGGCGCATCCGGCGAGACGAAGTTCTTCATCACCGCGCCGTTCATGATCGTCGGATCGCGCCCCGTTTGGGTCATGATCCAGCCCGCCATGCCGGTGACGGTCGATTTGCCGCTGGTGCCGCCGATGGCGATGCCCTGAGGCGACGCGTTGAACAACCGCGCCAGCAATTCCGCCCGGCTCATCCGCGCGCAGCCAAGTTCTTTGGCGCGGACCATTTCAGGCACCGTGTCCTCGACAGCCGCGGAGGCAACCAGCGTCTGGTCGGAAGAGGCAATGCCGCTGCCATCCTGCGGGAACAGGGAGAAACCGAGACTTTCCAGCCAGGCGAACTTTTCCGGCGTGCGGCCCTGATCGCGGCTACGGTCAGACCCTGCCACCTCGGCCCCCTGCCCGCGCAGGATCAGCGCCAGCGGCAACATGCCGGAACCGCCGATGCCGCAGAAGAACCAGGGGTGAGAAGTGAGCTCGGTTGGGGAGGAAGTCATGCCCGGCACCGGTATCGGCTTTCGCGCGAATGACAAGCCGGTTACACCCTCGCAAATGCCCCGTATCGCCATCTGCGCACCATCCGCCCCGTTCAGCCGCGAAGACGCCGCGCGTGTCTCGGCGCTGGCCGAGGCGGAGTTCCCCGATGTCGATCTCCACTTCCATCCCCAGTGCTTCCAGAGCGACGGCCACTTCGCCGGGCCGGACGCCATGCGCCTCGCCGCACTGCTCGAATGTGCGAATGACCCGGCTTTCGATGGCGTGTGGTTGGCACGCGGCGGCTATGGCGCGAACCGGATCGCCGAGGAGGTGGTGCGCGGGCTCGGCCACGCCGCGCAAAACAAGCTGTTCCTGGGCTATTCCGACGGCGGCTACCTGCTCGCCGGTCTCTACCGCGCGAAGATCGGCAAACCGGTCCACGGCCCGATGCCCGCCGACATCCGCCGCGATGGCGGCGAGGACGCCGTGCGGCGGGCGCTGCGTTATTTAACTGGCGACCGCAGCTGCCTCGAGCCTTCGTTGGATCACCACCCGACAGTCGCTTTCAACCTGATGACGCTGGCGATGCTCTGCGGCACCCCGCTGATGCCGGGACTTGCCGGCCATGTCGTCATGGTCGAGGAAGTCAGCGAGCATCTTTACGCGGTCGACCGGCTGTTGTTCCATGCCACCGCGCATCTTGGCGGGGTTGCGGGCCTCAGGCTCGGGCGGATCAGCGAGGTGCCGGAAAACGACCGGGCGTTCGGTTCCAGCGCGGAAGAAATTGCCAGTTACTGGTGCGATCGGCATGACATTCCCTACCTTGGCGATGCGGACATCGGCCATGACGGTGCCAACAGGATTGTCCCGTTTGGTCTTGCCAGCGAAGGATGGCGGTCATAGGGCGCCCGCCACCACAAAAAGGGGCGCGAAAATGCGTGCATTTGTTTTTCCGGGACAGGGCAGCCAGAAAGTCGGCATGGGCGTGGAGCTCGCTGGGGCCAGCGCGGCCGCGCGCGAAGTTTTCGAGGAAGTCGACGAGGCGCTGGGGCAAAAGCTCTCCGCGATCATGCGCGATGGACCGGACGATGCCCTGACCCTGACCGAAAACGCGCAGCCGGCGATCATGGCGAATGCCATCGCGGTGCTGCGCGTGCTGGAGAAGGAAGGCGGCATTTCGCTGGCCGAAAAGGCCGATTTCGTCGCGGGGCACAGTCTTGGTGAATATACCGCGCTGTGTGCGGCGGGTGCCTTTTCGCTGGCCGACACCGCGCGGCTGCTGAAACTGCGCGGGCAAGCGATGCAGGCCGCCGTGCCGGTGGGGGTGGGCGCGATGTGTGCGCTGCTCGGCGCCGATATCGACAAGGCCACGAGGCTGGCCGAAGCCGCCGCGCAAGGGCCCTTCCCGGGCAGGGAAAAGGAAGTCTGCACCGTCGCCAACGACAATGACCCCGGCCAGGTCGTGCTGTCCGGCCACAAGGCCGCGATCGACCGCGCAATCGGCATGGTCAAGGACTTCGAGATCAAGCGCGGCATGGCGCTGCCGGTTTCCGCCCCATTCCACTGCCCGCTGATGCAAGGTGCCGCCGACGCCATGGCCGAGGCGCTGGAAAAGTGCCCGCCGCAAGCCTTGCGCATCGCCCTGTTCGCCAATGTCACCGCCGCCTTGGTCACCGACCCCGCCGAAGTGCGCCGGCTCTTGGTAGAACAGGTCACCGGCCGCGTCCGCTGGCGCGAGAGCGTGATCGCGATGAGGGCCGCCGGGGTCGAGCATTTCGCCGAACTGGGCGGCAAGGTGCTGGGCCCGATGATTTCGCGCAGCGTTGATGACGTGAGCGTTGCCAGCGTCGTGACGATGGCCGATATCGAGGCATTGGCAAAGGAGCTTTGACCTTGGAACACCGCATGTTCGACCTCACCGGCATGACTGCCCTCGTCACCGGTGCCGCCGGCGGCATTGGTTCGGCGATCAGCCACGCGCTGGCCAAGCAGGGCGCAAGGCTCGCGCTTTCAGGGACCAATCCGGCCAAGCTGCGTTCCTTCCGCGAGGAGCTGAACGACACATACGGTCACGATCACGTTGAAATCACCTGTGATCTGTCAAACACCGAACAGGTCGAGCACCTCATCCCCGCGACCGTCGATACCTTTGGCAAGATCGATATCCTGGTCAACAACGCCGGCATCACCCGCGACAATCTGGCGATGCGGATGAAGGACGAGGAATGGGACGCGGTGATCCGGATCAACCTCGAAGCCGCCTTTCGCCTGATGCGCGCCGCAGCAAAGCCGATGATGAAGGCACGCTTTGGTCGGATCGTCACCATCACCAGCGTGGTCGGCGCGACCGGCAATCCCGGGCAGATCAACTATGCCGCCGCCAAGGGCGGGCTGACGGCGATGTCGAAGAGCCTGGGCCAGGAGCTCGCCAGCCGGGGTATCACGGTCAACTGCGTCGCCCCCGGCTTCATCCGCACCGCGATGACCGAAGTGCTGCCCGATGCCCAGAAGGACGCGCTCAATGCGCGCATCCCGATGGGGCGCATGGGCGAAGGCTCGGATATCGGCGCGGCAGTCGCCTATCTCGCCAGCCGCGAGGCCGGCTACATCACCGGGCAGACGCTGCACGTCAACGGCGGCATGGCGATGCTCTCGTGACCGCGCTCCGCCTCGCGCTTGCCCTCCTTGCCGCCGGGCTTGCCGCACCGGCCATCGCGCGTCCCCAGGCGCAGCTCGATTGCGCGGTGCGGCGCGTGCCGGCCGGGCTTGGCGCCAATCTAGCTGGCGCAATGGTCGCAGCCGACCGGGCCCGCCTTGGCCCACTGCAGGAAACGCTCGAGCGGGCCATGCGCCCTTGCGTCGCCGCCAACCGCATGAACGATGCCCAGGCCGAGGCCTATTACGACTATCTGCTGGCGCGGTTGCCGCGCGCGGCATTGGCCAGACAACTGGCTGCCGCTGGCATTCCGACGGCGCGGATCGATGCGGCGATGGACTTCGGCCCGGGCCGTCCGAACACGCCGATGCGCGAGCGCGACGAGGCCGAAACTGACCGTGCGACCGCGGCTCTGGTTGCTGCCGGGATCAGGGAAGAGCGTTTGCCGGCCCGGACCTGGCGCAAGGTAATGACCTACATTGACCTGACCCCGCGAATGTATCGCGCCCTGCGTGACCTTGGCTGACCGATAACCGCAGTCAGATCGCCAGTTTTTCAACAGAAACCCTTGGCCATCGGCTACTTCGCGCTTGCCGCAAGCGCCCCCGCCGTTAAGGAATGTGGTCCGAATTTACCCATCGGTGCGAATCCCGGCGGACAAATCGACGGACATTAGGGGACGGCACGCCACCATGAAGGCCACGATCGAACGCGCGATACTGCTGAAGTGCCTGGGCCACGTCCAGTCGGTGGTCGAGCGCCGCAACACCATTCCGATCCTCTCCAACGTGCTGCTCGAAGCCTCGGCGGCGGGCACGCTGAAAGTGATGGCCACCGACCTCGATCTGCAAGTGGTCGAAACCATGGCGGCAGTCTCGGTCGAGAGCGCCGGCGCGACCACGGTCTCGGCGCATCTGCTGTTCGATATTGCCCGCAAGCTGCCCGATGGCAGCCAGGTCAGCCTGGAAGTCGCCGAAAACCGCATGACGGTCAAAGCGGGGCGCAGCCGCTTTTCGCTGCCGATCCTGCCGCGCGACGATTTCCCGACGATTGTCGAAGGCGACCTGCCGACCAGCTTCGAACTGCCCGCGGCAACGCTGGCCCAGTTGATCGACCGCACCCGGTTTGCCATCTCGACCGAGGAAACCCGCTATTACCTCAACGGCATTTTCATCCACGTCACCGACGATGAGCTGAAAGCCGCCGCCACCGATGGCCACCGCCTCGCGCGCTACACCATCAAGCGCCCCGACGGCGCCGAAGGCATGCCCGATGTCATTGTGCCGCGCAAATGCGTCGGCGAGCTGCGCAAGCTGCTCGAAGAAGCGCTTGATACCAACGTGCTGATCGATCTTTCGGCCAGCAAAGTGCGTTTCACGCTCGGCGGCGAGAACGGCGTCGTGCTGACCAGCAAGCTGATCGACGGCACCTTCCCCGACTATTCCCGCGTGATCCCGACCGGCAATGACAAGCTGCTGAAGCTCGATCCGCGCAGCCTCTATGAAGGGGTCGACCGCGTCGCCACGATTGCCACCGAAAAGACCCGCGCGGTGAAAATGGGGCTGGAGCGCGACAAGGTGACGCTTTCGGTCACTTCGCCCGACAATGGCACGGCGGCCGAAGAAGTGTCTGCCGACTATGGTTCGGAAGGCTTCGAAATCGGCTTCAATGCGAACTACCTGAAAGACATTCTCGCCCAGATCGAAGGCGACACGGTCGAGCTGCACCTTGCCGATGCCGGCGCACCGACGCTGATCCGCCAGGACGAGAAGAGCCCCGCGCTCTATGTCCTGATGCCGATGCGGGTCTAGAGCATCATGGCGCGTTCGATCATCGTCACCGGCGGCTTCGGCGTGCTGGGCCAGGCCGTGGCCGAGGCTTTTGCCGCAGCCGGAGACAAAGTCGGACGGCTGGACTTTGCTCCCAGCCCCCACAAGGCGCTGGCCGGCGCGCTCGATATTGGCGGGATTGATCTGAACGACGCGAAGGCAACCGCAGCCGCGCTGGGTCAGGTGGCAAAGGCCCACAGCGGGCTCGACGTGCTGGTCAATGTCGCCGGCGGCTTCGTCTGGGAAACGCTGGAAGACGGCTCGATCGAGACCTGGGCGAAAATGCAGGCGATGAACCTGATCAGCAACGCAACGATCACCAAGCTCGCCCTGCCCTTGCTCAAGGCATCATCCGCAGGCCGCATCGTCAACATCGGCGCTGGCGCGGCAATCAAGGCCGGCATGGGCATGGGCTCCTATGCCGCCTCCAAATCGGGCGTCCACCGCCTGACCGAGGCGCTCGCCGAGGAACTCGCGGGCACCAGCGTGACGGTCAACGCGCTGCTGCCCAGCATTCTCGACACGCCCACCAACCGCGCCGACATGCCCGATGCCGATTTCGCGACCTGGGTTCAGCCCGGTGCCGTCGCCGACGTCATCCTGTTCCTCGCCTCGCCCGCTGCGCGTTCGATTTCGGGCGCGCTGATCCCGGTCAGCCGGGGGGGCTAGTCCACTCCAACCTCGTCCAGGGCAACCGGCACCACGCTTGGCAATGCCGCCAGCTGCGCCAGCGCGCGCGGCACCGCCGCCTTGCCGATCGGCGGGGCATGGGCACTGACGATCACTTGCGGGTCCAGCGCGGCGACTTTGTCCACTTCGGCGCGGAACCGGGCGGGATCGACCATGGCGATCCACGGGCAGACAGTGTGATGGTGAAAACTCGCCATGCCTCTTTCCCACAGCAGAGGCGCGATCTGATCCGACCAGTCCACCACACCCTCGGGCATCGGCGCGCAAAACGCGTCGGTGGCATAATAGACCCCGCTGACGGGATCATGCAGCGCCCGCGTATAAGGACTGTCATAGACCGGCGGGCGCGATGCGCGCAGCACCCGGTCGCCAACGCTGAACGCCTCACCCGCACCGACCATGCGCATGCGCTCTGCCGGAACGCCCAGCGAGGCCGACGCGCGATAGGCCTCGCCCTGACTGGTGACCATCATTGCATTGGGGCAACGCGCCAGCGCCTCGACCAGATTGCCCGAATGGTCGGTGTCGAGGTGGCTGACGAAAATCCAGAGGACCTCTTCAGGCGCAACCAGCGAGAACACATCTTCGAACCACTCTTCGCGGTGAATGCCCATGCCGGTATCAACCAGCACCGGCTCCGCGCTGCGGATCACCATAGAATTAAGATTAGTGAACGTCCCCGCGACCGACGGCGTGACGGCGCGGATGACGAAAGTATCGCGCGCGACTTCGAGCGGGGGCTGGCGGGGGGTGGTTTTGGGCATGGTTCGGGGCATCCCTGATCTGTTTGGTATGACATAGGCCAGATCGCAGCCGGTTTGCCAATGTTACCAAATTTTGGTAACAGCCAGGCATGGCAGCAAAGAACACCTCGATCGCGCTTGGCGACCACTTCGCCGACTATGCACGCAAAAGGGTTGAATCGGGTGAATACGGTTCGACAAGTGAAGTCATTCGCGATGCCTTGCGACTGCATGAGGAACGGGCAGAGTTCAAGGACAGGCTGCTTGAAGCGATTGATGATGGTCTTGCCAGTCCGCTTGTCGAATTTGATGCCCGCCAATGGATCGACGAAAACTTCCCCGAAGCATGAAGCGAAAGCTGCGTTACCACTCCTTGGCACGGCGCGATTTCATGGGTGCTGCCGAATGGTCGCAGGCGCAATGGGGTGCACGCCAAACACGCCGCTATCTCGAAGCAATCGAGGCACAAATCGGGCGGATCGTCGAAAATCCGATGCTGGTTCCCGACGCAGAACTGCCGCGCCCCGGTCTGCGCAAGGTCACTGCGGGACGGCATACGATCTTCTACATGGCCGATGATCATGAGGTGCAGATTGTACGGATCATGCACCAGCAACAGGATCATTTGGGCGGACTGGGGCTACGTTGAGTTGAGTGGATTGTTGGCGCAATCCTTACCTTGGCGCCTTGGTGCCTTGGCGTGAGAATTTCTTATGGAGAGTTTGGGGGGAGCGGCAACGGGTTTGATTCACGCCAAGGCGCAAAGGCGCCAAGAGTTTTGTGGGTTGTGGCACCAGTCACTATAATCCATAATCTGACAGCGCAATTCAGCGGATGACAAAATTTTTGGAGTCCACAAGTGGAAATTATCAAAAATGACAAAGAGATCGGACGAATCTTCGTAAACAAGCTTTCGGCGGCTGAACGACAACTCTCAGCAGCAATCAGAATGTACTTTATGGAAGAAGATATTCTAGCCATCCATACAGTCGCGTCCGCCGCTCTTAATTTGTACTCTGACCTCCTTCGAATGCGAGGGAAGGAGCCGGCACTGCATGGCGTTGCGTATGGGTTTTTCAGAGCGGCACGAGACTACCTAAATGGCGAACTCACCGACGAGGAGTTGGTCGAATGGGGTCAAGGCGCTCGCGAAGCCATTCAACCAGCGATCGATATTCTAAAGGCAAATCCCGACTTTGATATCGACGAAATCACAGTGTCTGGACCAAATCAATTTATTAGAGAATATTGGACTAATAAGCGTAAGTCATATAATTTTCTTAAACATGCGGATAGAGATAAAGATCAAATTCTTGATGAATCCGCCATAAATAATGAGGACATAATTTGCCAGGCTATCGGTAGCTCCATGCATCTAAATTGTACATTAAATTCTGAAAAAGAGTTTTTCTACTGCGCAATGTATGCATTGGGATTTCTAGATAACCCTAATACTGAACCAGTTTTAATTTGGATACTTATGGCACATTCTCGGGATGAAGTGATGCATATCGCGCGAAAAAACCTTTGCTACTCGCGCGTGGATGACGATCTCGAAATAGACTTTGAATTAGCAAAGGAAAAATCAACAGCGCTTCTCGATGAGCACTTCAAAAATATATCGAAAACTTAGGGGCCTATATATATGCTTGACCCAATCTGATTTGAGTGTAGAAGGGAGCTATGAACAAGCCCTTCCCCCAAAAACAGCAGTTCGAAACGCTCTTCCAGATGATGGCAGCGTTCCCCGACGAACAGACAGCCATCGATCACTTCACCGCAATCCGGTGGAAGAATGGCGCTTTCTGCCCACTTTGCGGGTCGGCCAAGGTTTACCACTTTTCGGATCGGCGCACTCACAAATGCGGTGATTGCCGCAAGCGCTTCTCGATCAAAGTCGGCACGATCTTTGAGGATAGCAAAATCGGAATGCGCCAGTGGATGATGGCGATCTGGCTTATCACTGCTCACAAGAAGGGCATCGCCAGCACCCAACTCGCCAAAGATATTGGCGTTACCCAAAAAACTGCATGGTTCATGCTGCACCGGTTGCGCTTTGCGGCGCAAACTAAGTCCTTCAACCACCCCTTGGATGGTGAGGTTGAGGCCGACGAGACGTTCATAGGCGGCAAGGAAAAGAACAAGCACGCTTGGCAGCGCACTGGCGGCAAGCAGGGTGGTGCAGGCAAGGCAATCGTTCTGGGTGTCCTAGAACGCGGTGGCGACCTTGTGACGGGCACCGTTCCAAACTTGCGCGCGAAAAACATTCAAGGCGCTATCGCCAGTGTTGTCGCTCCCGGTGCGAACGTGATGACCGACGAGCATGTCAGCTTCGTCGGGCTGGAGGGCCGCTTCCACCATCACCGCGTGAACCACAGCGCCGGTCAATATGTGAAGGACTTCTATAACCACACCAACGGAATTGAGAGCGTTTGGGCACTGTTTAAGCGCCAGATCGTCGGCACTCACCATTGGATGTCGCCCAAACACCTTAGCCGCTACCTCTCCGAAATGACGTGGCGCTTCAACCTACGCAGCATTGGCGATGGAGATCGGGTCAATGCACTTCTCGATCAGGTGGCCGGACGCCTTACATACAAGGAACTGATCGCATGACCGACAACCGCAAATTGGACGGCCCCGTCAAGTTTGATTGGAGTTTCGACGAGGCAATGGAGCGCGTTGCACAAACCAATCCAAATGAGGTGACGGCCCTTACCCAAGCGTCGGTGGAAGAAAGCACCATAGAAGGTTTGATCGATCAGTTTGAAGAAGCAGGCCACGATAATGGGCAGGGTGACAAATGTTGGTTCGCACGCGATTTGATGGTTCTGCTTGGGTTCGACAAATGGGAGAATTTCGAGCGGGCAATCCGTCGCGCGATAACGGCCTGTGAAAATTCGGGGCATGATCCAGAACAGCACTTTGTGGAGGTTTTTCCTGTCAGCGGGAAAAACCCCGAGGGCGGTCGCCCCGGCAAGAATTACGAGCTATCTCGTTATGCCTGCTACCTGATTGCTCAGAACGCTTCGTCCCGTAAAAAGCAGGTGGCATTCGCTCAGACCTACTTCGCTATCCAAACCCGTCGTCAGGAATTGGCCGACAAGAACGGGGTCGATTTTGGCACCCTGTCGGCAACTCATCAGCGGCTCTATCTGCGAAACCAGATCGTCGAGGAAAACAAGAAGCTTGCCAGCACAGCCAAGGGCGCGGGCGTCGAAGACAAGTATTTTGGCAAGTTCCAAAATCGCGGATACCAGGGCCTCTATGGTGGACGTGGCGTTGACGAAATCCGCGCTCACAAGAGGCTTCCTGCGAACGCAAAAATTCTCGATCACATGGACAGCACCGAACTTGCTGCGAACCTGTTCCGCATCACTCAGACGGATGAGAAGCTGCGCAATGACAGGATTATGGGGCGAGAGGCAGCTTGCGATGCTCACTATGAGGTAGGGGCGAAGGTCCGCGCCACCATGAAGGAATTGAGTGGCGTCCTTCCTGAAAACCTGCCTGTCGCCGAAGATGTCAAACGCCTCGCCGCCGCCGAACGAAAGCAGCAAAAGCAGCGCGTGCTCGCAGCCCCCAAGCCCGAACTCGCAAAAGCCGGACGGGTTACCTCTCAGCCAGTCGAGATTGATCTGAGGGCAGACCTTTGGAAATACGCCCTGCTGATAATGTCAGTGCGCCCGGAGGGTAGAGTCAGCACATCGAATATGATCGCTGAAATGCCCGGTTACGTTAACCTGTCAGATGAGCATGTTGCCGCTAATGCGAGCCGGAAAGATTCCAAGTTTTCGCAACTTGTCCGCAACCTCAAATCGCACAAAACCACCAAGTCAAACTTCATCTATCAGGGCTACGCGCAGGACGTTCCCGGCGGCTTCCAGATCACCCACAAGGGCATGGATTTCGTCCGGGAGTATTTCAAAAATTAACCGGAAGGCAGGTTATGGGTAAGGCTAGGCAGATAAAAATCGAAACACGACACTTCGACAAAGCGGGTGATGCCACTGCGTTCTTTAGCACCATGCTTCATCGCTACGGGCTTGGCGATCAAATGAGCGATGTGGATGCCACAGACATGCACGCATTACTTAAGCGCCATGACGAGATCGAGGAAAAGGTAGGATGCGGGATTGCCAACTTTACCGTTGATAGCGCGCCGGATTGGGGAAATCAGCGATGCTTCTGGATTGTGCGAACTGATGGCAGTCGCGTTGATTTCTCTTACCAGCACTGTCTGGAAAAGAAGCCTTACGACTAGCTGGCGAGGTGAGGTGGGTCAAGCATATATATAGGCCCCAAAACTTAGCCTCAATAAACCCGCTTCTTCGGCTTGATATACTCCACATCGTCCGTCAGCGTGAACTCATGCACCGGGCGGTAGTCGATCTTCACCGCGCCGCCCTTGCCGCCCCAGCCTTCGAACCAGGCGGCGGTGTGTTTCATCCAGTTCTTGTCGTCGCGCTCGGGGAAGTCTTCGTGGGCGTGGGCGCCGCGGCTTTCCTTGCGGTTATGCGCGCCGTGGATGGTGACGGTGGCCTGTGAGATCAGGTTGTCGAGTTCCATCGTTTCGACCAGATCGCTGTTCCAAATCAGGCCGCGATCGGTTACGTGGATGTCCTGCATCCGCTCGTAGGTTTTTGCCAGCGCCGCCTTGCCTTCGCTCATCAGCGCCTCGTCGCGGAACACGGCGCAGCCCTTGGTCATGGTGCGCTGCATTTCGAGGCGGACTTGCGCGGTGGGCGAGCCGCCCTTTGCACTGCGGAAGTGATCGAGCCGGGTCAGCGACAGGTCGGCGCTGTCCTTGGGCAGTTCCTCGAAGGCCTCGCCGGGCCGAATCGTGTCGCGCAGGCGGTGGCCAGTGGCGCGGCCGAACACGACGAGATCGATCAGCGAGTTGGAACCAAGCCGGTTCGCGCCGTGGACCGAGACGCAGGCCGCCTCGCCCACCGCGAACAGGCCGGGGACCACGGTTTCGGGATTGCCGTCGGCGCCGATGGTCATCACTTCGCCGTGATAATTGGTCGGGATGCCGCCCATGTTGTAGTGCACGGTCGGGCAAACCGGCAGCGGCTGGCGGGTCAGGTCAACGCCGGCGAAGATCTTGCCGCTCTCGGTGATGCCCGGCAGGCGCTCGGCCAGCACCTTGGGATCGATGTGATCGAGATGGAGGTAGATGTGGTCCTTGTCCGGGCCGACGCCGCGTCCTTCGCGCATTTCCAGCGCCATCGAGCGGGAAACGACATCGCGTGAGGCCAGATCCTTGGCGGAGGGCGCATAGCGCTCCATGAAGCGCTCGCCTTCGGAGTTGGTCAGGTATCCGCCCTCGCCGCGCGCGCCTTCGGTGATGAGCACGCCCGCGCCGTAGATGCCGGTCGGGTGAAACTGGATGAATTCCATGTCCTGCAAGGGCAGCCCGGCGCGCAGCACCATGCCGCCGCCGTCGCCGGTGCAGGTGTGCGCCGATGTGGCGGTGTAATAGGCGCGGCCATAGCCGCCGGTCGCGAGCACGACGCCCTTGGCGCGGAAACGGTGGATCGTGCCATCATCCATGCACAGCGCGATCACGCCGACGCACTTTCCGCCGTCCATGATCAGGTCGATGGCGAAGTATTCGATGAAGAAGTCAGCCGCGTATTTCAGGCTCTGCTGGTAGAGCGCGTGAAGCATGGCGTGGCCGGTGCGGTCAGCCGCGGCGCAGGTGCGCTGCACGGGAGGCCCTTCGCCCATGTTCTGCATGTGGCCGCCGAACGGGCGCTGATAGATCGTGCCATCGGCATTGCGGCTGAACGGTACGCCGGCGTGTTCCAGCTCGTAAACCGCCGCCGGGGCCTCGCGGACCATGTATTCGATCGCGTCCTGATCGCCCAGCCAGTCCGACCCCTTGACGGTGTCGTACATGTGCCAGGTCCAGTGATCGGGCGAATTGTTCTGCAATGACGCCGCGATGCCGCCTTGCGCCGCCACGGTGTGGCTGCGGGTGGGAAACACTTTGGTGATGCAGGCGGTTTTCAGCCCAGCCTCGGCGCTGCCCATCGTCGCGCGCAGGCCAGAGCCGCCCGCGCCGACAACGACGGTGTCATAGGTATGGTCGATGATCTTGTAAGCCGGAGCGGACATCAGGCGGGAGCTCCCAGAGCGAGGCGGATCACGCAGATGAGGCCAAAGGCTGCCCCGCCGAATGTGGCAAGATTGAGCAGCGCAAAGACCGCGAACTTGTTGGCCGGCGTGTGGACATAGTCCTCAAGCATCACCTGCATACCCAGCCGCGCGTGCCAGAAAGTGGTGACAACCAGCAGCGCCATCGCCGTGGCGGGCACCGGCCGCGCGAGCCATTCGCGCACCGTGCCATAGCCCAGGTCCGGCAGCATCAGCAGCGATGCGATGAACCAGAAGACCAGCAACAGGTTGCCCACCGCAGTGAAGCGCTGGAGCAGCCAGTGGTGCGAGCCATTGTGCGCCGAGCCCAGCCCGCGCACTTTGCCGATCGAAGTTCCGTTACCCATGTTCAGACCCTTAGCGAAGCAGCAACGCCGCCCAGAAGGCAGCGGTGAGAACAATTCCGAGCACCGGCGTCAACACCGACCAAAGGGCATTGCGGTCCAGTTCATAGCCCGCGCCGATATCCATCACGAAGTGGCGGATGCCGGAGGCCATGTGGTTGAAAAACGACCAGCTGATGCCAACCAGCAGCACCAGGCCATACCAGGCCGAGGCGTGGCCGGTGAAACTGGCATAGCTCTCTGGCCCGCCCGCCAAGGCGCCCAACCACCACAACAGCACGCCAAGCCCGGCAACCGCCAGGCCATTGCCGGAGACCCGGTGGAGGATGGAGGTGAACATCGCCGGCCCCCAGCGCCAGATCTGCAAGTGGGGCGATAACGGGCGGTTTCTGGCTTCGGCCATGAGCGCAAGGTTCCCTGTCGAGGTTGGGGTCAGCTAATGCCCTTCCCCTTAGCCAAATCGTGCGGTGGCGCAAGCGGCTGCGCTGTGACATGGACAGCCTTTCGCAGCGAAGGATGCTAAAACAGATGTCGATGCCCCAGCCTGAGCCCCGCATCAGCCCGCTGGACCATCCCATGAGCCAGACCTGGAAGATCACCGCCCTCGCCCCCCGCGCCCAGATCGAGGCAGCATTGCTGGCGCACGAGGATGCGCTGGACTGGGATCCCGAGATCGTCATCTCGGGCAGCGAGATTGCCGAGGATCGCCCCGGCGACTGGCGGCTGGAAGCCTGGCTGCCGCGCAAACCCTCGCGCGCTGACAAGACCGCGCTGGCCGCGCTGTTCGCCGATAACGCCCCGCCGTTCGCTACCGAGCGCCTGCCCGAGACCGACTGGGTGACGCAGAGCCAGCAAGGCCTCGATCCGATCCGCGCCGGGCGCTTCCATGTCCACACGCCGGATCATCCGCCGCTGGGCGAAGCGGGCCTGCGCGACTTCTGTATCCCCGCCAGCCGCGCCTTCGGCACCGGCCAGCACGCGACGACTGCCGGCTGCCTCGCCATGCTCAGCACGATGAAGGCGCGGGGCACGGTGGTGCGCAACCTCGCCGACATCGGCACTGGCACTGGCCTGCTCGCATTCGCCGCGCTTCACCTGTGGCCGCGTGCGCTGGCGACTGCGAGCGATATCGATGCAGTCTGTGCGGGCGTGGTGGTGGATAATTCCGCGCTCAATGATGTGGCGCTCGGTGGGCGCGCAGGGGAACTGGCCATGGTGGTGGCTCCCGGCATGGACCACCCGCTGCTCGCCGCGCGCGGGCCTTATGACCTGATAATCGCCAATATCCTCGCCGGGCCGCTGATCGAGCTGGCGCCCGATTTTGCCCGCGCGCTGGTGCCCGGTGGCAACCTGCTGCTGGCGGGGATGCTCGAGACGCAGGAGCCGCAAGTGCGCGCTGCCTGTCGCCGCGCGGGGCTGCGGCTTACGGCGCGGCAGGTGAACGGCGACTGGTCGATCCTGTGGCTGCGCAAGCGCGCGGGAGCCGGGGTGCGCGCCAGCCGCCCCGGACATTTGCCGGAATGGTCGGTGAGGTGGTGAGGCAATAGAGGGCCTTAACCCGCCTTCTGCGCAAACCAGATCACATGCCGCGCGCCCTTGCCATTGCTTCTCGCCCGGACGCTGACTTCATCGACCACAAAGCCCGCCGCGCGCAGCTCTTTGGTGAAAGCCGGATCCGGGGCCGCCGACCACACCGCCAGCACGCCGCCCGGCGCCAGCGCCGCCATGGCCAGTTGCAGCCCGCGCCGCGTATAAAGCCGGGTGTTGGCCCGGCGGATCAGACCATCCGGGCCGTTGTCGACATCGAGCAGGATCGCGTCATAGGCTGCCGCTGCGCCCGCGATCATCTCGGCGACGTCTTCGAGCACCAGCGTCACGCGCGGATCGTCAAGGCAACCGGCGGTGACGTCCGCCATCGGCCCGCGCGCCCAATCGATGATCTGCGGCACCAGTTCGGCCACGGTGACGCTGGCATTCTTGCCCAGCAGCGCGAGCGCGGCGCGCAAGGTGAAGCCCATGCCATAGCCGCCGATCAGCAGCTGCGGCGGCTGGCGCTGGCCGCTGCGTTCGCCCAGCCGTGCAATCGTCATCGCCGCAAGTGCCTCTTCCGAGCCGCTCATCCGGGTGTTCATCAGCTCGTTGCGATCGAGCGCGATAATGAAATCGCGGCCATGCCGGTAGAGCCGCAGTTCCTCCCCATCGGGCACGGCAGCGCTGGCGATATGTTCGCGCGGGATCATCGGCAAAGCTCCATAATCGCCCCGCTAGCACAGAGCCTCGCGAACGCCATTGGGTTTTGCCGCGACAGCTGTTAAGGGCGCGCCCATGCTGACAATCAATGGTATCACCGTGCGCCTCGGCGGCCGCACCATCCTCGACCGCGCCAGCGCCGCGATCCCCACTGGCGCGCGCGTCGGGCTGATCGGGCGCAATGGCGCGGGCAAGTCGACCCTGATGAAAGTGATGATCGGCCAGCTCGAGCCGGACGAGGGCGCGATCGAAATGCCCCGGCGCACGCGGCTGGGCTATATCGCCCAGGAAGCCCCGACTGGCACGTCAACGCCGTTCGAGACCGTGCTCGCCGCCGACACCGAGCGCGCGGCGCTGCTCGCCGAATCGGAGCACTGCATTGATCCCGACCGGCTTGGCGATGTCCACGAGCGGCTGATCGCGATCGACGCCTACAGCGCGCCGGCCCGCGCGGCGCGCATCCTCATCGGGCTTGGCTTCGACGAGGCGATGCAAGCCGAGCCGCTCGACAGTTTTTCGGGCGGCTGGAAAATGCGCGTCGCGCTCGCATCACTGCTGTTTTCGCAGCCTGACCTGCTGCTGCTCGACGAGCCCTCGAACCACCTCGACCTCGAAGCGGAGCTGTGGCTGGAGAATTTCCTGCGGAGCTATCCCGGCACGCTGATCGTCATCAGCCACGAGCGCGACTTGCTCAACAACGTAGTTGATACCATCCTGCATCTGCAGGGCGGCAAGATTACGCTCTACCCCGGCGCGTACGACAGCTTCGAGCGCCAGCGCGCCGAACGCGCCGCGCAGCTTGCCTCTGCCAAGGCCGCGCAGGACGCCCAGCGCGCGCGGCTGCAGGACTATGTCGCGCGCAACAGCGCGCGCGCATCGACCGCCAAACAGGCGCAATCGCGCGCCAAGATGCTCGCCAAGATGCAGCCGGTGCTCGCGATGCTCGAGGATCCCTCGCTCAGCTTTGATTTCCCCAGCCCCGGCGAACTGCGCCCGCCGCTGATCACGCTCGATCACGCAGCCGTGGGCTATGCCAAGGACAAGCCGGTGCTGAGGCGGCTCAATCTGCGCATCGATCCGGATGACCGCATCGCGCTGCTGGGGCGCAACGGCAACGGCAAGACCACGCTGGCGCGGCTGCTGGCCGGGCAGCTGGAGCCGATGGACGGCATCATGCGCAGCGCGGGCAAGCTCAACATCGGCTATTTCACGCAGTATCAGGTCGAGGAACTGGCCGGCGCGGATACCCCGCTGGTGCTGATGACCCGCGCAATGGACGGCAAATCGCCGCAAGCGATCCGCGCGCAGCTCGGCCGCTTCGGCTTTTCGGGCAACAAGGCGACCACGCAGATTGTCAAGCTCTCGGGCGGCGAGCGCGCGCGGCTGGCGCTGGCGCTGGTGACGCGCGACGCGCCGCATCTCCTGATCCTCGATGAGCCGACCAACCACCTCGACGTCGATGCGCGCGAGGCGCTGGTGCAGGCGCTCAACGATTATGAGGGCGCGGTGATCCTGATCAGCCATGACCGCCACATGGTCGAGCTGACCGCCGACCGGCTGGTGCTGGTCGATGGCGGGACCGCGAGCGAATATGCCGGCTCGATGGAGGACTACATCGACTTCGTGCTCGGCCGCAACCAGCCCAAGGTCCCGGCGAAAGGCGCGGCACCAGCCGCCAGGCCAAGCGGCACCAGCTGGGAAGAAATGCGCGAGCTGGGCAAGCAGGTGAAGAAAGCCGAGACCGCGATCAGCCGGTTCCAGAAGCAGATTGCCGAGATCGATGCAACGCTTGCCCAGCCGCCTGCCGGAAGCTCGATTGCCGAACTGGCGAAGCGCCGGGCGGGGCTGTGCGGCGAACTCGAAACGCTGGAAGCCCAATGGCTGACGCTGACCGAGCGGATCGAGGCCTAGTCCGCAGTGCGCCAGACCTGCAACAATCCCGCTCGCCCTGAGCCTGTCGAAGGGCTGCTTTTTTTCGTGCCGTGAGCGCGACCGCCAAAAGAAAAACGATCCTTCGACAAGCTCAGGATGAACGGGTTTGGGATGGCATGACTCAGGTTTGATCCTAACTGCTCTGGTCCTGCCCCGCCCCATAGCGCCGCGCCAGCACCGCGCAGACCATCAGCTGGATCTGATGGAAGATCATCACCGGCAACAGGATTGCGCCGAGCTGGCTCGCCGGAAACAGCACACCCGCCATCGGCACGCCGGTGGCGAGACTCTTCTTCGACCCGCAGAATTGCAGCACGACGGCGTCCTCGCACGAAAATCCGAGCCAGCGGCCCAGCAGCCAGGTCAGCCAGAGTACGGCGGCCAGCAGCGCCGATGACAGCGCCACCAGCACCGCCAGATCGGCCCACGAGACCCGGCTCCACAAGCCTTCCACCACCGCCGCGCTGAACGAGGCATAGACCACCAGCAGGATCGCGCCGCGATCGACCGCGGTTGTCAACCGCTTCTGGCGGCCAATCCACGCGCCCAGCCAGGGCCGCGCGAGGTGCCCGGCAAGGAACGGCAGCAGCAATTGCCCGGCAATCGCCAGAACTGCCGCGCCCGACATCCCGCCGTTCTTGCCGGTGATCAGCAGCGCAACCAGCAACGGGGTGAGGATTATCCCGGCGAGGTTGGAAAAGGCGGCGCTGCACACCGCAGCTGCGACATTGCCGCGCGCCATAGCGGTGAAGGCAATCGCGCTCTGCACGGTCGATGGCAGCAGGGTGAGATAAAGCAGCCCGAGCGCCAGCGCGGGATCGAGCCCGGGAAGCTGCGCCAGCCCCAGCCCAAGCAGCGGAAACAGGAGATAGGTCACTGCCCCGGTCGCGCCGTGGAGCCGCCAATGGCGCGCGCCGTCGCGAATCGCCTCGCGCGAGAGCCGCGCACCGTGGAGGAAGAACAGCAGGACAATGCCCGTGTCAGCCGCCAGCGAAGTGACATGCGCGCCAAGCCCGCGCGCCGGCAGCAGCGTCGCCAGCACAACCATGCCCGCCAGCAGGACAATGTAGCCGTCGATGTGCAGCCGATCGAGCCATGCGCGGATCATGCGGCGCTTTCCAATCCTGGTTGCCCGTCTGCCCAGCCGGCTGCGGTGCTCGCTGCGGTAGTCTGCACGACCGCGAGCCGCAAGCCGGGCCAATGCAGGCTGCGCTTTCCTACATGTGCCATATGGGATATTTAACTGAGATCTACAAACCGATATGAGCAGATATCATGCAAGACAGTTCAGCATCCGGCACCGACGATCCCTCGCCCGTTCTCGCTCTGGAGGCATCCTCGCCAGACCGTTTCGTCAGCCGCGCGCGGCCGGGGTTCCTCTATGTCATCTATGTCATGCTGCTCTCGGCGCTGCCGGTCGGCGTGTTGGCGGCATTCCGGCCTGACCTTGCCGCGGCAGTGTCGCACGGCGTTGGTGCCTACCTCGGCGCAATCCCCGAGCCGCTCTACACCCTGTTTGGCGCCGGCTACCTTGGCTACACCGCCGCCCGGCAATGGGGCAAGATCGCCGGCTCGGGCGGCTGAACGCGCAGGGCTGAAATTAACCCTCACGAAGGGATTTGTCGTTATTTCTCCCTTACCCCGGGCCAACCGGGAATGCCCTGGAGTGATCCGTTGATCGTGAGCCCCCTGTCCAGCTCCCGCAAGCCTGCTGCAGCGCTGGTAGCGGCCATGCTTGCCTTGTCGCTATCGGCTTGCGGCTCACAGACCTCGGCTGCCGATCTCGACGATAGAGTGCTGCGCGCCGAAGCAGCCGCGCAGAAGGCGATCGCCGCGCAGCAAGCTGCTGAGTCAGCCGCTGCGCGGATCAGGCGCGCCGAAGCCGATGATCGCCGGGGCGACGGCGTCGACGAGGCATCGAACGACCAGGAGGGCGTGGCTGGCGGCGGCGATGATCGCAGAGACGAAGATCCTGCTATTGCGAACGCTCCCGAGGCATAGCACCACAGCGCTTGCCTGAAGCGCGCCAGCGGCTATTGCGACCAGACCACCCGCCCTGCAGGAGTTCGCCATGGCGAAGAAGCTGGTTTTCGTCCTCAACGGACCCAATCTGAATTTGCTCGGGACACGCGAGCCGGAAATCTATGGCAGCGATACGCTCGACGATATCGCCGGGATGCTTGATGACCGCGCACAGGCGCTGGGGCTGACCGTCGACTTGCGGCAATCGAACCACGAAGGCCACCTGATCGACTGGCTGCACGAGGCGCGCAGCGTGGGCGCAGCAGCGGTGATCCTCAATGCCGGTGCGCTGACGCATACCAGCGTGGCGCTTTATGATGCGATCAAGGCCATCACGGTGCCAGTGATCGAAGTGCACCTGTCCAACCCGCACGCGCGCGAGAACTTCCGCCGCCACAGCTTCGTCTCGCCGGTTGCGCAAGGCGTCATCGCCGGGTTTGGCGCGAAGGGCTATCTGCTGGCGCTGGAAGCCGCCGCAGCACTTTGATACCAACCGCTCCATCCACTGACTCGTCATTGCGAGGAGGCGACGCCGACGCGGCAATCTAGGGCGGCACTAACCAGCCCTGGATTGCTTCGGCCAACGGCCTCGCAATGACGAAGATTAGGGGCAGTTCATAAGGCTGTTGGTATAAGATTACTCAGACGAATTCGATCTTCTGGACCAGATAGCAGCGGTCGCCCGAAGGCACTGTCACTTCGACCTCTTCTTCGATCTTGCGGCCGATCAGCGCCTTGCCGAGCGGCGAGGCATAGCTGATCCGGCCAACCTTCGCGTCCGCCTCATAGGGGCCGACGATCTGGTAGCGCACCGGCTTTTCGTCGTCATCGAGCAAAGTGACGGTTGCGCCGAAGACGATCTTGTCGCCCGACAGCGTCGTGGGATCGACAATTTGCGCCCGGCTCACCCGGTCCTCGAGATCGCCGATCAGCGCCTCGACCTGGCCCTGACGCTCCTTGGCGGCGTGGTATTCGGCATTCTCCGAGAGATCGCCGTGGGCGCGCGCTTCCTCGATCGCCTCGACGATCCGCGGACGCTCCTCGCGCAAGGCTTTCAGCTCGGCAATCTGCCGCTCGTAACCTTCCGCCAGCATTGGCAATTTCTCGATACTCGCCATCCCTGTTGGTCTCCATGCGTCGCCCCGGTCACCTTCCGGAGTGCAGCGACTAATAACCCGCCCCGTCCCCGCCCGGGGAAAGGGATCATCTGGTCGCGATGTAAGAAAACGCGTCTAGTCAGCCATAATAGGACTGTAACGAGCGGACTTCAAGTTTTGCCGCCCGCAGCGCCTCGATCGCCAGCGCCGCGGCCACTGATGCCGTCGCCGTGGTGAAGTAGGGAACCTTGGCTTTCAACGCCGAAGCGCGGATCGATTGCGAATCCTTGAGGCTCTGCCACCCTTCCGTGGTGTTGATGATCAGCGCCACTTCGCCATCGACAATCCGGTCGACGATATGCCGGCGGCCTTCGGCGACCTTGTTCACCCGCTCGACCGGCAGGCCGGCATCGGCCAGATAGCGCTGGGTGCCGCCGGTGGCGATGACCGAAAATCCGAGATCGACCAGCCGCTTGATCGCCGGCAGGATCACAGCCTTGTCGCTGTCCTTGACCGACACGAAAGCAAGGCCCGACATCGGCAGCTCGGTGCCCGCGCCGATCTGGCTCTTGGCGAAAGCCATCGCGAAAGTGGTATCGATGCCCATCACTTCGCCGGTCGATTTCATTTCGGGCGACAGCACCGGATCGACCCCGGGGAAGCGCGCGAAAGGGAACACCGCTTCTTTCACCGCCATATAGGGCAATTCGCGCTTGAACGGCGGGAAGGACGAGAGCTTTTCGCCCGCCATCACCCGCGCGGCGATCTTGGCCACCGGCTGGCCGATGGCCTTGGCAACGAAGGGCACGGTGCGGCTGGCGCGCGGGTTTACCTCGATAAGGAAGACCTCGTCCCCTTGCACCGCGAACTGGATGTTCATCAGCCCGATGACCCCCAGCGCCTTGGCCAGCAGCTCGGCCTGGCGCTCCATTTCGGCGATGATGCCGGTGGGCAGATTGTAGGGCGGCAGCGTGCAGGCGCTGTCGCCCGAATGGATGCCGGCCTCCTCGATATGCTGCATCACCCCGGCGACGACGACCTGGTCCCCGTCGCACAGCGCATCTACATCGCATTCGATGGCATCGCGCAAGTAGCGGTCGATCAGCACCGGTGAGTCGCCTGAGACCTGCACGGCGGTGGCGATATAGTCGTCAAGCTGCGAGAGGCTGTCGACGATCTCCATCGCGCGGCCGCCCAGCACGTAAGACGGCCGGATCATCACCGGATAACCGATCCTCGCCGCCACCGCGACGGCTTCATCACGGCTGCGGGCAATGCCGTTTTCCGGCTGCTTGAGCCCCAGCTTCTCGACCAGCGCGGAAAAGCGCTCGCGGTCTTCGGCAAGGTCGATGGCATCGGGCGAGGTGCCAAGGATGGGAATCCCGGCATCTTCCAGTGCCTGTGCCAGCTTGAGCGGGGTCTGCCCGCCAAACTGGACGATGACACCCACCAGCTCACCAGCGGACTGCTCGACGCGCAGGATTTCGAGCACGTCCTCTGCCGTCAGCGGCTCGAAATAGAGCCGGTCCGAGGTGTCATAATCGGTGCTCACCGTTTCCGGATTGCAGTTGATCATGATTGTCTCATAGCCCGCCTCGGCCAGCGCGAAGCAGGCGTGGACGCAGCAATAGTCGAACTCAATGCCCTGGCCGATGCGGTTTGGCCCGCCGCCCAGGATCACGACCTTCTTTGCGCCGGTTGGCGCGGATTCGCACTCAGGCTCGCCAAAGCTTGGCGCTTCGTAAGTCGAATACATATAGGGCGTCACCGCCTCGAATTCAGCGGCGCAGCTGTCGATCCGCTTGAACACCGGATGGACGCCGAGCTTGCGGCGCAGGCTGCGCACTTCGTCCTCGCTGGTCGCCCCCGCCATCGCGCGCAAGGCATCATGGAGCAGCCCCGAACGGCGCGCCTGGGTTTCGCCCATGCCTTTGGCGACGCCCACCGAGCGCACCGCCAATGTCGCCAGCCGCTTGTCGGAAAAGCCCATGGCTTTCAGACGCCTGAGGCCAGCCGCATCGGCAGGCAGGCCATCGGCGGTGATCCTGGCTTCTTCGGCGATGATCTCCTCGATGTGGCGCAGGAACCACGGATCGAAATGGGTGATCGCCTGCACATCCTCGACGCTGAAACCCTCGCGGAAGGCCTGTGCGACATTCAGCAGCCGGTCCGGCGTCTGGCGCGAAAGCGCGGCGGTGATCTCGTCGCGGGTCGCGCCTTCCAGCTCGCGCACGCGGTTGAAGCCGTCGAGACCGGTCTCCAGCCCCCGCAGCGCCTTCTGCATCGATTCCTTGAAATTGCGTCCGATCGCCATGACTTCGCCGACCGACTTCATCGCGGTCGACAGCAGCGGCTCGGCGCCCTTGAACTTCTCGAAGGCAAACCGGGGTATCTTGGTGACGACATAGTCGATTGTCGGCTCGAAGCTGGCCGGCGTCGCGCCAGTGATCTCGTTCGTGATCTCGTCCAGCGTGTAGCCCACCGCGAGCTTCGCCGCGACGCGCGCGATGGGAAAGCCGGTGGCCTTGGAAGCCAGCGCGGATGAGCGCGACACGCGCGGGTTCATCTCGATGACGATCAGGCGGCCATCTTTCGGGTCGACCGCGAACTGGACGTTGGAACCGCCAGTCTCAACCCCGATCTCGCGCAGCACCGCAATGCTGGCATTGCGCATGATCTGGTATTCCTTGTCGGTCAGCGTCAGCGCCGGGGCGACGGTGATCGAATCGCCGGTGTGCACCCCCATCGGATCGACATTCTCGATGGAGCAGATGATGATGCAGTTGTCCTTGCGGTCGCGGACAACTTCCATTTCATACTCTTTCCACCCGAGCAGCGACTCCTCGATCAGCACTTCGGTGGTCGGCGAGGCATCAAGCCCGCCCCGGACAATCGCCTCGAACTCGGCCTTGTTATAAGCAACCCCGCCGCCGGTGCCGCCCAGCGTGAAGCTTGGCCGGATGATCGAAGGCAGCCCGGTGCGTTCCAGCACTGCGAAAGCCTCATCGACCGTATGGGCAATGCCGCTGCGCGCTGATTCCAGCCCGATCCTGTCCATCGCGTCGCGGAATTTCATCCGGTCTTCCGCCATGTCGATCGCCTCGGCATCGGCGCCGATCATCTGGACGCCGAGCCGATCTAGCGTGCCGTCGTTGAACAGCGCCAGCGCGGTGTTCAGCGCCGTCTGCCCGCCCATCGTCGGCAGCAGCGCCCAGGTGCCGCCAAACTCGGCGGTCTCTTTCTCGATGATCCTGGTGACGATCTCGGGCGTGATCGGCTCGATGTAGGTCGCGTCAGCCATGTCCGGATCGGTCATGATCGTCGCCGGATTGGAATTGACGAGGACCACGCGGTAGCCCTCCTCGCGCAGCGCCTTGATCGCTTGCGTTCCCGAATAATCGAACTCGCAGGCCTGGCCGATGACGATGGGCCCCGCGCCGATGACGAGGATGGTGGAAATGTCAGTCCGCTTGGGCATCAGGCGCTCAATCCCGCAAATGAGGTTTGCCAGAAGTCGGCCCCGCCGACCGAGGCCGCCGCGAGCACGGCACTTTCGGCCTGCAACGCGGCCAGCGCGGCGCGGAAGCCCTCTGGCTCGAACTGATGCATCGACCCGCCGAACTTCTGCGTCTTGTTCTCGAAACCGCCATGCGCGATCATGTGATCGAGATATGCCTTGGCCACCGGCTTGGCCGCTTCCTGCGCCGCCTTGCCGAACCCTCGGACATCGACGGTGATCTTGTCCGCAATGATGAATTCCAGCTCGCTGAACGGAAACCAGCGCCCGGTCATCGAGAATTCCTTGGCGGAATGATCGAGGTAATAGGCGAGGACGTGGGATTGGAGGGGGGGGAGTTCTGTCATTTCCATGCTACCTTCAAAGCCCTCCCCCTGAAGGGGAGGGTTGGCTTCAAAGCCCTCCCCCGTGCGGGGGAGGGTTGGGTGGGGGTGCGCAAACCGTGATGACGAAACGCCTTACTCGGGTCGCAAGAAAACTGCGCGCTGAGCCGACGCTTGCCGAACAACGCCTGTGGTCGCACCTTCGCGCCAGCCAGCTGGGGGTGCGCTTCACCCGGCAGTTTCCCATCGGCAACCACATCGCCGACTTCGCCTGCCGCAGCGGGCGGCTGGTCATCGAGGTGGACGGCAGGCAACATGCCGAGAATGCCTTGGATGAGACGCGAACCGCAATGATCGAGGCGCATGGCTACCGGGTGATCCGCTTCTGGAACAACGATGTGCTGAGCAACATCGATGGCGTTCTGACGGAAATCGCCTGTCACCTCGCAATTGCCCAAAATCGCGAAAACTGGTTCGAGGACAGCGATACCTGACGCCCCTCCCCGGCGGGGAGAGGTTCCCTCACCTGACTCCCCTCCCCGGCGGGGAGGGGTTGGGGGTGGGGGAGCGAGGCGCAGCCGAGCGTCAACGCCAGCGTGCGCGCACCCCCGCCAGCCCAGCCCCAACCCCGCATAACGCCGCCCCGTCAGCGCAAGAACGCACCGCCGACGCGCGCCTGCGGCACGCCCCCCCCCCCCCGGCCCCCCCCCGGCGGGGAGGGGGGAAGTGAGGGTGTGGATTGGTGGGATGGCGGGGTTGGACACTATGACTTCTCACAGTCCGCAGTATATGAGGCAATCTTGGTGGGCTGATTTGCAGTAACTCGCACTCGGAAGGTAGTCCACGCCAGACGGTACTTTGAACCTTCAGAGAACACGGCATAATGTTCAATTATGCCGTCGTTGGTGTACCAAATTTGCAACCCGTCGAAGCCGTGTTTGTTAATTTTTCCCGTTGGAATAACAAAACCACCCTCAGCAGTTAGGCTCTTTGATTGACCGTTACGTGTAACAGTAACGTCACCATAGTTTTCGCCACCAATCCGGATGACGAATTGCCCACCCGTAACTGTGTCGGAACCCCATCCCGGCTGCCGGTCATCTGGGTAGTATGCCATCCCAAAGATGTTCTGGCAAACATAAGTCGTGGCCAACACCGGCAATGGGGTCGCCATTGCCGCTACTGCCAGGATGCTTAAAGGGTTGGACCACAATCTTTTCACCCCAACATCCCCAAAAACCGCGCAAACAGGTAAAACGAATCCATCGGCCCCGGGCTCGCCTCAGGGTGATACTGCACCCCGAATGCCCGCTTGCCCTTCACCGCAATCCCGCAGTTCGACCCGTCAAACAGCGAGACATGCGTTTCCAACACGCTGTCCGGCAGCGCCGAATTGTCCACCGCGAAACCGTGGTTCATCGAGGTGATCTCGACCACGCCGTCTTCCAGCCTTTTCACCGGATGGTTCGCGCCGCGGTGGCCCTGGTGCATTTTAGTGGTTGAGGCTCCCGCCGCCAGGCCCAGCATCTGGTGGCCCAGGCAAATGCCGAAAGTCGGAATATCGCGCTCAAGCAGGCCCTGAATCACCGGCACGGTATAGGCGCCGGTCGCGGCGGGATCGCCGGGGCCGTTCGACAGGAACACGCCCGCCGGTTCCAGCGCCAGAATGGCCTCAAGGGTGGTCTGCGCGGGCACGACGGTCACCCGCGCGCCGGCATTCACCAGTGAGCGGAAAATGTTGTCCTTCGCGCCAAAATCCATCGCAACAACATGCGGCCTGTCATCACGGGGAGACCGCGCATAACCCTTGCCGAGCGACCACACTCCGCCCTCCCAGGCCTCATTCTCATGCCGCGACACCTTGCGCGCCAGATCCATGCCTTCAAGCCCCGGCCACTCCTTCGCGCGCTTCACCAGTGCGAGAATGTCTAACTTGCCGTCCGGCGCATGGGCGATCACGGCGTTGGGCGCGCCGGCCATGCGGATGCGGCGGGTCAGCGCGCGGGTATCAATGCCGGAAAGGCCGATCTTGCCCTTGGCGGCGAGCCAATCGCCGAAGCCGCCGCGCGAGCGGAAGTTGCTTGGTTCGGTAACGTCCTCGCGCACCACGCAGCCCACTGCGCCCTCGACGTGGCTTTCCAGATCCTCGTCATTCACCCCGACATTGCCGATGTGGGGGAAAGTGAAGGTGACGATCTGCGCGGCGTAGCTGGGATCGGTCATCACTTCCTGGTAGCCGGTCATCGCGGTGTTGAAGCAGACCTCGCCTACTGCGCTGCCAATGGCGCCGAAACCGTGGCCCCAGACCACCGTGCCATCGCCAAGCACCAGAACGCCCGTCGCGCCCTTGGGGGGGGACGCGTGCGAAGAGGCGGGGTCGGCCATGGGTGGCGCTCCGTAAGCTGGATTCTGGCGTTGGTGCTAAGAGGTGGCCGCTATACGCAGGGGGTCGCAGCGTCAACCTTTCAAAAAGCGTATTTCACCGCTATTCTGGGCCAAAGGTAGATTACCAACCGTTTCCCGTCACCCCGGGCTTGACCCGGGGCCCCGCTGGCTTTCTCGATGAGCGAAGAATCCAAAGCTGGACCCCGGGTCAAGTCCGGGGTGACGAGTAAATTTCAAAGGGCAAATCATGCTGAGAGACTCGATCAAGGCGGCGCAAGTGGCGTCAATGAAGAGCGGCGACAAGCCGCGCCTCGGGGCCGTGCGCCTGATCCTCGCCAAGCTGAAAGACCGCGATATCGAGCTGCGCACCGCATCGCAGGTTCCGGAGGACGACACGCTCGTTGTCGAAGTGCTGCAAAAGATGGCCAAGCAGCGCCGCGAATCGATTGGCATGTTCGAGAGCGGCGGCCGTCAGGAGCTGGCCGATGCCGAAAAAGCCGAGCTCGCGGTGATTGATGAGTTTCTGCCGCAGCAGATGGATGACGCGGCAACTTCGGCGGCGATCGAGGCGATCAAGGCCGAGCTTGGTGCGTCGAGCGTCAAGGACATGGGCAAAGTCATGGCCGAGCTGAAAGCGCGGCATGGCAGCGAACTGGATATGTCGAAGGCCAGCGGGCTGGTGAAAGCCGCGCTGAGCTGAGCCTGCCCCGCTAGGTCGATTTTGGCATCACCGAGCAATGCTCGTTGATGATGGTCCAGGTGCCCGCAGCGTCCCGCTGGAAAACATCGGTGCAGCGCACCTGACCGTTATTTTCCGGTTTCGCCTTGCTGGTGCCGTTCCACACGCCCGACACGACGAAGGTATCGGCATCGAGCAACTGGATCTTGCGGGAAACCTGCTCCTCGCTGTCGATCTGCGCCGCCGCGAAGACGTCCTGCGCCTTGTCAAACGTCGCGCGATCGGTCTGCAGCGGGCCATAGGCATAGTCGAACGCCACCACGCCAGGCGCATAGAGCGCCTTGATCACGGCCGCATCCTTGGATTCCCAGCCCTTGACCATCGCGTCGGCCAGCTTCGCGGCATCGGCTTCGGTGATGGCAGGCGCGGCGGGGGCATCGGCCTGCTGACAGGCACCCAGCATCAGGCTCGCGGCAGCAGCGGCAACAGGCATCCATTTCGGCATGATCGGTCTCCCCTTCGAGACCTGTGCAACCCCTGTTGCCGGGCCTCAAAGCGAGGCTATCCAGCCGCCCGCAGGTAGTCCAGCGAATTTGCCGGAGGACTACCAATCGCCGCCAGGAAGAGGCATAAGCCGGGCATGTCGCTTTCTCCCGCCTTCCTCGACGAATTGCGCGCCCGCGTGACGCTCTCGGGCGTCATCGCGCGGACCACGCGGCTGACGAAGGCGGGGCATGAATTCAAGGCCTGTTGCCCGTTTCACAACGAAAAATCGCCCAGCTTCACGGTCAATGACGCCAAGGGTTTCTACCATTGCTTCGGCTGCGGCGCGCATGGCGATGTCATTCGCTGGATGACCGACCAGCGCGGGCTGAGCTTCATGGACGCGGTGAAGGAACTGGCGAGCGAGGCCGGGATGGAAATGCCCGCCGCCGATCCGCGCGACGCCGAGGCGGCGCAGCAGCGCGATTCGTTGCACGATGTCATGGCGGCAGCGCAGGCGTGGTTCGCCGAGCGGCTCGCCTCGGACGAAGGCGCAAAGGCGCGCGCATATCTTGCTACGCGCGGCTTCGATGCGCATACCATGCAGCGCTTCGGCTTCGGCTATGCCCCCGAAGGCCGGCAGGCGATGAAGGCAGCGCTGAGCCAGTTTCCCGAAGCCATGCTGATCGAGGCGGGCCTGCGCATCGCGGTTGACGATAAGGAACCCTACGACCGGTTTCGCGGCCGCTTGATGCTGCCGATCGAGGACGCGCGCGGGCGGGTGATCGCATTTGGCGGCCGCATCCTCGACGCGGGAAAAACAGATGCTCCCAAGTATCTGAATTCGCCCGACACGCCGCTGTTCGACAAAGGCCGCACGCTCTACAATCTTCATCGCGCCGGGCCGGTTTCGCGGCAATCGGGCCGGCTGGTGGTCGTCGAAGGCTATATGGACACGGTCGCGCTCGCCGCCGCCGGAATCGGCGATGCGGTTGCGCCGCTGGGCACTGCGCTGACCGAACGCCAGCTCGAACTGCTGTGGCGGCTGGTCGAAACGCCGGTGCTGTGTTTCGATGGTGATGCCGCCGGCCAGCGCGCGGCGATGCGCGCGGCGGTGCGCGCCCTGCCGCTGCTGCGCCCGGCGCACAGCCTCTCTATCGTGCGGCTCCCAGCCGGTCTCGACCCGGACGACTTGATCAAGCGCGACGGCGCGGCGGCAATGGAGCGGTTGTTGTCCGATGCGGCGAGCCTGCTCGATACGCTGTGGGAGCATGAGCGCGATGCCCTGCCGCTGGCCACGCCGGAGGCCAAAGCCGGGCTCAAGGCGCGGCTCAAGGACCACGTCGATACCATTGCCGACCCGGAAATCCGCGCGCTCTACTGGCGCGAACTGCAGGAACGCTATTCCGCCTTTGCCTTCCCCAGACGCGAGCCGCGCGAATGGCAGGGCGGCGGCAAGAGCGAGTGGCGCCCGACCGGCCGAGCAGGTGGCCGCCCGCCCCCGCTGCCGCGCCCCTCGCCCGCCATGGCACAGCGCCTGAAACGCTCGGCGCAGGGCGGCGCGCGCGAGGCGCTGGCGGTGGCGGTGATCGCCGGGCTGATGCGCTATCCGGATCAGATCGCCCGCCATGCCGATGCGCTGGTGCGCACGCCCGGACTCGACCCGCGCTTCGAGTTGCTGCTCGATGCGAGCGAAGCCGGCGCGCGGCTTGAAAACGAGACGATTGCCACCATATTCGAGAGCACTGGCCTGACGGCTCCAACGCCCGCCGACTATGCGCGCATCCCCTGGCCTTTCCTGCGGGACGGCGCAGATGCCGACAAGGCGTGCGAGGCGCTGGCAGCCGCAGTGGCCATGCTGACCGAGGAACCTGCGCTCGATGCCGCGATTGCTGCAGCTACCGAGCGTTTCGATCTGGAGGAGCAGGCGCGATTGCGGCAACGCAAAGTCTTTCTAGCCGAGCGGCTGCGCGAGGTTTCGCAAGGCCCTGGCGAGCAGGGCAAGGTTGCCAAGACCATATAGTATAGAGAATGCTGGAATTACGCGCCGCCATAGGGCACAGGGCGGCGACTTGCGTATAATCCGGCTTTAGCTGCCCCAAAAGCCAGACAACGAGAATGACACCGCCATGATGGATATCGAACCCAGTGACGACATGACCGGTGAAGCCGCCGAAGGCGTTGATTCACCGCTCATCGACCTCAACGAGGCCTCGATCAAGAAGCTGATTGCCCGCGCCAAGCGGCGCGGCGTCATCACGGTTGACGAGCTCAACGAGGCGCTGCCACAGGATCAGATGACCTCCGAGCAGATCGAGGACATCATGTCCGCGATCAGCGAGATGGGCGTCAACATCGTCGAAAGCGACGAGGATTCGGTTGATCCCGACGAGAAGGAAGTCGACGAAGTCGATGACAACGACGGCATGTCGGAAAAGCCGGCGCTGGAAAAGAAGAAGGAAACCATTGAGCGCACCGACGATCCGGTGCGGATGTACTTGCGCGAGATGGGCGCAGTCGAACTGCTGAGCCGCGAGGGCGAGATCGCCATCGCCAAGCGCATCGAAGCCGGCCGCGACACGATGATCCTGGGGCTGTGCGAAAGCCCGATCACCTTCCACGCGATCATCCAGTGGAGCCAGGCGCTCAACAACGAAGAGATGCAGCTGCGCGAGATCCTCGATCTTGACGCGATGCTCTCCAAGGAGCCTGCGCCCGAGGCAATGGCCGACGACGCCGAGGAACCAGTCGACGGCGAGATCAGCGAGAAGATCGCTGGCCCTTCCTACAAGGAAGAGGAAGAAGTCGAGGACGAGCCCGCCGCCAAGGGCGACGATGACGACGACGACCAGATCGAGCGCCGGATGCGCCCGGTCGACGACGAGGAAGAGGACAACACCCTCAGCCTCGCGCAGATGGAAGCCCAGCTGAAGCCCGAGGCGCTGGAGAAATTCGCCCACATCACCCAGCTGTTCAAGAAGTTCGAGAAGATCCAGGCCTCGCGTCTGGAGCACATGGGGCTCGGCAACGATTTCCCGAATGCCAAGGAAAAGCAGTATCAGGCGCTGCGCGAGGAGCTGACCGCAGAGGTCGAGTCCGTGCATTTCCACGCGACCAAGATCGAATATCTGGTCGACAATCTCTACGCCTTCAACCGGCGCCTCACTGCGCTGGGCGGCCAGATGCTGCGGCTTGCCGAGCGCCACAAGGTCAACCGCAAGGACTTCCTCGACAGCTACGTCAGCCACGAGCTTGATGATGGCTGGCTGAGCGCGCAGGCTGCCAAGGACAAGAAGTGGGCTGCTTTCGCCGAAGAGGAAGCAGAGCCCGTCGAGCGCATCCGCGCCGAGATTGCCGACATTGCCTCAGCCACCGGCATGGCGCTCCCCGAGTTTCGCCGCATCGTCAACATGGTGCAGAAGGGCGAGCGCGAGGCGCGCATCGCCAAGAAGGAAATGGTCGAGGCGAACCTGCGGCTGGTCATCTCCATCGCCAAGAAATATACCAATCGCGGCCTGCAATTCCTTGATCTTATTCAGGAAGGCAACATCGGCCTGATGAAGGCGGTCGACAAGTTCGAGTATCGCCGCGGCTACAAGTTCAGCACCTATGCGACCTGGTGGATCCGGCAGGCAATCACCCGCTCCATCGCCGATCAGGCCCGCACCATCCGTATTCCGGTGCACATGATCGAGACGATCAACAAGCTGGTGCGCACCAGCCGCCAGTTCCTTCACGAGCAGGGCCGCGAGCCGACGCCAGAAGAAATGGCCGAGCGCCTGTCGATGCCGCTCGAGAAGGTCCGCAAGGTGATGAAAATCGCCAAGGAGCCGATCTCCCTGGAGACGCCGATCGGCGACGAGGAAGACAGCCACCTCGGCGATTTCATCGAGGACAAGAACGCGGTCATCCCGGTCGATGCCGCGATTCAGGCGAACCTCAAGGAAACCGTGACGCGGGTTCTGGCCAGCCTCACCCCGCGCGAGGAACGCGTGCTGCGCATGCGCTTCGGCATCGGCATGAACACCGATCACACGCTGGAAGAAGTCGGCCAGCAGTTCTCGGTGACCCGCGAGCGCATCCGCCAGATCGAAGCCAAGGCGCTGCGCAAGCTCAAGCACCCAAGCCGGTCACGCAAGATGCGCAGCTTCCTCGATCAGTGAGGGGCCCGCAGGTGCGAGCCCTGCTGCGCGGCGCGGCGATTGCCTGCCTGCTGGCGGCGACACCTGCCCACGCCCAGGCGGCGGATCCGGCGCGGCTGGCGCTTGGCCGCCAGGTCATCGCCATCATGTATCCGCCCGAGCGGCGCGATGCGATGATGAACGAGATGGTATCGGCGCTGATGGCGCAGATTCGCGGCGGCACGCAATTGCCGCCGATGTTCAGCGATCCCGGCCTCAAGGCGATCATGGACCGCGCTTTCGCCTCGATGCCCGCGCGGCTGGCGCCGGTAATCAGCCGCCATCTGCCGCGGATGCACGAGGCCATCGCCGCCGCCTATGCGCGCGAATTCAGCGCCGCCGAACTCAGCGAAATCGTCGCTTTCGGGCGGACGGCAGCAGGGCGGCGCTATTTCCAGCGTTCGGGCGCGCTGCTGAGCGACCGCGATGTCGCGGCGGCCAACACCGCTTACATCGGCGAGGCGCAGCAGCTGAACCAGCAGTTTTCGGCAGCTGTCCGCCAGGAAGTGAGCGAATACCTCGCCAAGCACCCCGAACTGCTGAACAAGCCCGCACCGGCGCAGCGATGAACGTTCAGTTCGGCTTGGTCACCGGAATCGCCTCGACGCTCTTGTCCGACGAATAGACCGCGACCGTATCGGCCACCGGATCAAGCCGCACCCACAACGCCGCAAGCAGCGCGAGCCCGAGCAATACGGCCCCCGAACGCCGCGCCGCGCGCATCCCAAGCCCCGGCCAAACCGGCAGCAGCGCCATGACTGCAAGCGCCAGCGGCAAAGCGGCGACCCAGGCCATCGGCGCGCCTACGCCCTGCATGACGAAATGGCCAAGATAGATCATGTAGCCCGCAACCAGCGCCGCCCCGGTGAGTGCGAGCGCGCGGACTGAGCCGGCGAGCAGGATCGCCAAAGCCGCGATCAGCACCGGCACGACGAAAACATAGGCCGCGGTCGGCGCGGCTGCCTGTGCGCCTGCGGCCAGCAGCGCCATCAGGATCGCCGCGCCAACCTGTGCCGCCTTGCTGGCAGGTGCGTCGCCATAAACCAGCGCAAACACCCCCAGCCCGGCCAGCGCGGCCATCACCTCCAGCTGGGGGATCGCCGCCAGCCGGTCGTAGTAATTGGCATCCGGCCCTGCCCCGGAAACGCGGTTGAACGCCAGCAGCGTCAGCGCGCCCAGGCCCAGCATTGCCAGCATTCGCGCCATGCCGCCGCCAATCGTCCGCAAGCCCTCGCCGCGCGCGGCCCAGCCCAGCGCCGCCGCGCAAACACCCAGCATGATCCAGCCGAGCCAGGGCGGATAGATCACCAGAAACAGGCCGAAGATATCGAAGAACGTGGCATCCGCCGTCTGCGCAGGCAACTGCCTTGCCGCCAGCAAACCCCGGGTCAGGGCCAGCACCTGCCCGCCCATATCCTGCAGCGCGCCCTGATCGAGCCGGTCGGGCGTTGCTTTGGGCGAATGATAGAGCCCCGGCCGGCCGATGAAGGCGAAGTTGTAGCCCGGCCAGCCGCCACGCAGCGACACCGACATGTCGGTATCGTTGGGCAGCACGCTATAAACATAGGCAGCAAGTGAACTTGCACCCGGTCGGCTGACATGATCGGCATAAAGCCGCATCGCCGCGCCATTGCCCGGCCCGGTCTGGAACATCGAGGTGCGACCACCGCCACCGCGC
Organism: Novosphingobium sp.; assembly: GCA_031428115.1. Classification (GTDB taxonomy): domain Bacteria; phylum Pseudomonadota; class Alphaproteobacteria; order Sphingomonadales; family Sphingomonadaceae; genus Novosphingobium. The sequence continues at coordinate 161,022 of JANPOS010000100.1, forward strand.
GCCTCCAGATTGATGATCGCGGCGATGCGCTGGCGCAGCGGGTCGCTGGCGAAGAACGCTTCTGCGCCGCTGAGCCCAAGCTCTTCGGCATCAGTGATCACCACCAGCAGGTCGCGCGGCGGCTGGCCGGCGGCCGACACAGCGCGCAAGGTCTCCAGGATCGTCGCCACGCCGGCGGTATCGTCCGCCGCGCCGGGCGAGCCCCAGACCGTGTCGTGATGCGTCATCAGGGCGACGGCGGGCAAGGCGCGGTCCCTGCCCGGCAGCACGCCGACAATGTTCACCAGCTTTTGCGGCGCATGCGAGCCCTTGCTCCAGCGCGCCAGGCGTTCGATCGAACGCGGCGGCAGCGGCGCCTCCGCCTCGCGCACCTCCAGCCCAAGATCGCGTAACCGGGCGATCAGATAGGCGCGTACCTCCGCGTTTTCCGCCGTGCCGGTGGCGTGCGGACCGGCGGCGACGCGGCGCACATCGGCCATCGCGCGGCCAGCGGAAAATTCGATGGCCGGAGCATCGGCGGGCAATGGCGCGGGCGGCGTGGTCCCCGCTATGCCAAGGGCGATGGCAACGAGCGTGGCGGCAACGAAGCCGATCCAGTTCTTCATTTCTTGCATCCCGCTTGCCAGCCGAAATGATGCGACGCGCGCGAGGCCAAGTCAAATTGCCCTTTTGTCTGTGCAACAGGCGCGCTTTGCGGCTGGCATCGCAGGGCTCCACCGCCTATGGGGGGCGGCAATCCGACTCACCCCCCAGAGTTAGCCAAAACGTCTATGCGCATCGCTATCGCCTCAGACCACGCCGCATTTGCGCTCAAGGCCGAGCTTGCCGCCTGGCTGGCCGCAGCCGGCCATGAGGTGGCTGACCTTGGCCCGGACAGCGAGGCTTCGGTCGACTATCCCGACTATGGCTTCAAGCTCGCCCAGCATGTCGCGGCAGGCAAGGCGACACGCGGCGTTGCGCTGTGCGGCTCGGGGATCGGCATTTCGATCGCGGTCAACCGCATTGCCGGCGCGCGCTGTGCCCTCGTTTCCGAGCCGCTCTCCGCCACGCTCGCCCGCGAGCACAACGACGCCAATATCATCGCCATGGGCGCGCGTCTTACCGGCTCCGACATGGCCAAGGCCTGCCTCGAGGCATTCCTTGCCACCCCCTTCGCCGGCGACCGCCACGTGCGCCGGGTCGAAAAATTGGCCAACCCTCCTGTCCCAAATCCCACAGCAAGCGAGACCGCATGAGCACCGCAGCCACTCTCGATAGCGTCACCTCAAAGGGCTTTTTCACCAAGAGCCTCGCCGAAGCCGATCCCGAGATCGCCGGCTGGATCGCCAAGGAGCTTGGCCGCCAGCGCGACAAGATCGAGCTGATCGCGTCCGAAAACATCACCAGCCGCGCGGTGCTCGAAGCCACCGGCTCGGTGCTGACCAACAAGTATGCCGAAGGCTATCCCGGCAAGCGCTATTATGGCGGCTGCGAATATGTCGACGAGATCGAGCTGATCGCCATCGCGCGCGCCAAGGCGCTGTTTGGCTGCGAGTTCGCCAACGTCCAGCCCAACAGCGGCAGCCAGATGAACCAGGCAGTATTCCTCGCGCTGCTCCAGCCGGGCGACAGCTTCATGGGGCTCGATCTTAACGCGGGCGGACATCTGACCCACGGCTCGCCAGTCAACATGAGCGGCAAATGGTTCAAGCCGGTGCCCTATACCGTCCGCGAGGACGATCACCGGATCGACATGGACGAGGTTGCGCGGATTGCCCGCGAAAGCCGGCCCAAGCTGATCATC